>JBPYFL010000037.1:0-19492 GCA_051986485.1 Streptosporangiaceae bacterium
GCTCCAGCTGTGGCAGCGCACCGGCCAGCGCCGGGTGGACGCAGATCACCAGCGGCCAGCTCTGGCATGCCAGCCGCGAATTTTCCGGCACCACCGGGCGCTGCCGCCCCGCGTGAATCCAGCCCGCGCCGGCGACGGCGACAGCGAGCGGGATGAGCGCCGCCCCCAGGTACCGCCGCCGGCGCCCGACCGTCCAGCAGAACACCAGCATCCCCGAGCACGCGAGGCCGGTGAACCACGCCAGTTCCGCGCCGAACAGCGCTGGGCGCCACTGCGTGAACAGCGGATGATGCAGGGCTGGCGCTACCAGCAGCCGCAACCAGCCCCAGCCGGCGAGCTGACCCGGGCCGGCTGGCCGGGCCAGCAGCGTGATCAACCAGGCGCCCGCCGCGACCGCGAGCGCGGGCAGCGCCGGGGGACCCGACGGCGGGACCAGGCTGCCAACCAGGAAACCGATGCACACGCAGCACAGCAGGGCCGCGGCCCCGGCCAGCACCTCGGTGGCCGGTACCGGGCCGGCCACCGGCCCGTGCGCGGTCATCCAGCCCGCCAGGCCCGCTGCGATCACCAGGTAGCCGGTCAGCGCCACAACGACCGCCGCGCCAAGCCGACCGAGCGGCCGGGACGTGGCCGAGCGGACGGCCAGCCGCTCCAGCTTGCCCAGGCCGGTCCGGCGGTCCGCGGTAGCCATCCATGCCGCGATGCCCGCGGCCGCCGGCCCGGTCAGCCGGACCGACGCCAGTAGCGCGTCGGCCGCGGTGCCCCAGCTCACGACCCCCGGCGGAAGCGAGTGCCAGGCCTGCACCAAGCCACCGGCCATCGCCGCGGCCATCAATGCGATCGCCCCGCCCCGCGCCGTGCTTGCCGCCAGCGAGCCGCCCCGAGCCAGGCTCGCCGCCAGCGCACTTGCCCGGGCGGTGCCCGCGGCCAGCCCTTCGCTCGCCGCCGTCCGCAGTGCGTGGGGCGACCCGCGCTCAGCCACCGGCGATAACGCCCTGGGCGAGGGTGAGCACGTGGCCACAGGCGCGGTCAAGCCGCTCCGGGTCCCGGCCAGCGACGACGAGAGGGGCAGCCATGGACGCGTCCCGGACGGCGTCCGCGACGCAGGCCGCATCCGGCCCGTCGATGCCGTCAAGGATGCCGTCGAGCAGGACCAGGTCCGGTTCGTGCACGGTGGCCGCGGCCAGCCAGGTGAGCCGGGCGGTGACCTCGGGCACGGCGCGGACCGGCAAGCTGGCCCAGTCGGCCAGCCTCAGTGAGTCGAGCGAGCGCGCGACGGCCAGTTCCCGCTCCCGGCCGTCGAGCCCCGCCAGCCATCCCGCGTGCGAGATGAGCTGGCGCACCGTGAACCCGCGCGGCCGCCCGGCTGGCTGCGGCACCAGCCCGACCCGGCTATGGACGGCTGCCCGCCCGACCGGGCCGACGAGATTCTCGCCGAGCACCCAGAGCTTCCCGTACGCCGGCGACGCGAGCCCGGACAGCAGGTCGATCAGCGCTGTCTTGCCCGCCCCCGGCGGGCCAGCGATGCCGACGGCGGTGCGGCCGGCGACGAACGGGCCCAGGTGGAAGCTGATCGCCCGCAGCGCCCCCTGGGTGCCCACCCCAGCGGCCACCACCGTGGCACGCTCAGCATGAATGACCGGACCGACCGGCGTGGTTACTTGGCCTACCGACACTCTTCCGCCCCCGGTGTCCTGATTGCCCCGGTCAGGAACACACGAAACGGCTACCGCCTCCTGACAAATGGCGGATGAGCCGTCCCGCAGGGAGGATTTACTCCGGTTTAACTTCCCCCCGGCAAAAAATATAACGTGGCCTGGCTTTCGTTGTCACGGCCCTGCGGCAGATGGGTTTCTGCCGGCCGCTTGGTAAAGACCGGGGCAAGCGCTGGGGCACACGGCGGGGCCCCGGCGACGGGAGCGCCGGCGGCTTGGGGGCGGATCGGAAACCAGGTAAGGGACATATGTCCCCGGCGCCAGCATCGCGGCCGGCGCGAGCGCTGCGGACCGGACCTGAGCAGGGGCCGGGATACATTGCCTGCTGCGTTACCGTGAACACGTGTCCAGGCCGCTCCAGCTGCCCTTCGACCCGATCGCGCGTGCCGCGGAGATATGGGGGCGGCGGTTCGGGCCGTCAGCGGAGATGGCCGCCGTGACCTCGATCATGCGCGCGCAGCAGATCCTGCTCGCCGAACTGGACGCGATCCTCAAGCCGTATGAGCTGACGTTCGCCCGGTACGAGGCGCTGGTGCTGCTGAACTTCAGCCGCTCCGGGGCGCTGCCGCTGCGGGTTATCGGCCAGCGCCTGATGGTGCACCCCACCAGCGTGACCAACATCATTGCCCGGCTGGAACGCCAGGGCATGGTGACCCTTCGGCCCAATCCGCGCGACGGCCGCGGCAGGCTCGCCGAGATCACCAGCGAGGGCCGGTCCGTTGCCGAGCGTGCCACCGCCGACCTGACCGCGGCGCGGTTCGGAATGGCCGGTTATGACGATGATGAATTGCGCGAGATGTTCGCCTTGCTGCGGCAGCTACGGGTAGCAGCGGGTGATTTCTAGATCGCCGACTGCTGCCAGCTTTGGCCGCCGTCGGTGGTGAACCAGACCGCGCCCTGGCTGGCGGGCACGGCGAATCCCTGTAGCGCGTCCGTCATCCCCAGGTAACTGATCCCGCCGGCCACCTGAAGCGGGATCTGCCAGGTCACGCCGCCGTCCCGGGACAGGTAGACACCGGACCGGGTGCCGATGAGCAGCGTGCCGGGGGCGCTGGTTCCGGATGCGCCGGTTCCGGATGCGCTGGTTCCGGATGCGCCGGTTCCGGATGCGCCGGTTCCGGAAGAGCCGCCGGGCGCCGGGGCGGCGGGGGGTGCGCCGCCCCCGGCCGTTTGGCTGCTACCCGGTGAACCGCCGGGGCCTGGGCCTGCCGCCGCGGCCACCGACATGGCGGGCCCCCCGGCCGGTGCGGTCCCGCGCCGCTGCCAGTGCTGGCCGCCGTCGTCGGACATGTAGACGGTCCCGGGTGTCCCGGAAGCGGCGCGGCCAGTGCAGAGGAGGAACAGGTTCGACGGCGAGGACGCCGCGACGAGGGCCGCCGGACCCGGCCGCGCCGCTGCGCCGGTGCTTCCTCCGGATTCCGGCGCGGCGCCGCTGCTGGGCGTGCCGGCCTGCTGGCCGCAGGGCAGCGCAGCCGGGGCGCCCCATGATGTGCCGGTCACGGGGCCGCTGGACAGGGTGAGGTTTCCGGCATCCTGCCCGAGCAGGTAGCCGCTCCGGCTGGTCAGCACCAGGCTGGCGGTGCCGGGGCCGGAACCGCCCGGGACCTGTGTCCAGGCGCCGCCGGCGGCGGCGGCCGAGTACAGCTGGTAGGAGTCGCAGCCGGTATTCCATCCGGAGCCGGTGCCCCCGCACCGGGCGAAAACCGCGAATGCCCGGTTCCCGGCGGTCTCCAGGCTGATCACCCGGTCGCCGTACGTGCTGATCTTGTTCCAGGTCTGGCCGCCGTCATGGGTTGCCCACAGCTGTGGCCCGAACACCCAGCCGTCCTCGCGGTTGAGGAAGCGCACCTGGCTGACCCCGCTGCCGCCGTCCGGAAGGCCGGCGTCCGGAGCGCCGACACGGTGCCAGTGCTGTCCGGTGTCGTCGGTCCGGGCCAGCACCGTGCAGCCGCTTGCCGGGCACGGCGCGGCGTACCGGCCGAGCGCCCACCCGGTGTCCAGCCCGATGAAGGTGACCGAGGCCGTGGTGAGCCCGGTGGGCACGACCGGGCGTGCCCCGCCGCTCGTCTCCGGGGCCGGCGGCGCGCTCTGGTTCGCTTCCCGCTGCGAGGCCTGGACGCTGTGCCGGGGCGAGGCGAGGGCCTGAGCGGCGTTTCCCCGCGCGGTCAGCAGGCCGGTCGCCCGCGGGATGAACACCGCTGCCGCGACCACCGCCGCGGCGGCGCCCGCGGCGGTGAGCGCCCGGTTCAGCCGGCGCCGCCGGGCCCGGCGCACGATCGCCTCATAGCTCCCGGGGCGGGCCTGCAGCGGCTCGATCGGAGCCTGCAGCCAGCCGTCGAGGCCGTCCGGGTCCTGCGGCGGCTCGTTCCGGTCGGTCGGGCTAGACACTCGTGCCCCCCAGGGCGGAACGCAGGCGCACGCGCGCCTGATACAGGTCCGCCTTGATCGTGCCTTCGGCGCGCCCGAGCATCGCAGCCACCTCGCGGACCGAGAAGCCCGCGTAATAGTGCAGCAGCAAAGCGTTGCGCATCCGGGGCGGCAGTGCCTGGATCAGTTGCCGCATGTCCACGTCCGGGTCCGGGCCCGGCTGCTCGTCGGAGGCGGAAGCCGCCGCCGTGCGCATCGCCCGCCGTTCGCGCTCCGCCTTCCGCCAGTGGTCGCGGACCAGGTTCGTCGCGATCATGTAGAGGTAGCTCTGCGGGTTGTCCAGCCGGGACCAGCGGGCGAGCAGCCGGGTGAAGGCCTCGGAGGCGATCTCGTGGGCGGTGTCGTCGTCGTCCACCAGCCGGCGGACCCATCCGGCCAGGCGCGGGTACTGGCTGTTGAATAGCTCGGCGGACGCGTCGCTGTCGGCACGCGGGAACGGCCCCACAACCCTCCCGTCGAGCGACCTCCCTGCGGTGGCCGCGTATCCGGCCGTGGGATCGGCATCCTGTTTCAGCTGGTAAACCACAGACCTACCACATTTCGGCTGGCCACGGGGGTTTCTGTGGCCCGTGGGGCACCCCGTGGCGTGCGCCGGGGCGCACCCCGTCGCGCCCGGGCGCCTTCTAGGACGCCGTTGCGCGCGCCCCGGTTGGGTGCGCCCGGCTGTTCTGTCGCCCCCGGAGGTGACTTACCCCCCATTAGTGGCCCAATTTGTCTTGTTTGTCATGAATCTGAGCACGGTAACGGGGGATAAGCGGGCGCAAACGGCTGTCGTTGCCGGGGGTCTTACACTGGAGGCGCGGAAATAGTAGGACGTCCTACTATCTGGGGCGGTCAGCGGACAACGTGGTCCGCATACGAGGAGGCAGGCCCGTGCGTGAGGAAGCCGTACGTGACGAAGCCGTGCGTCAGGGAGCCGGCGACGCCGGAGCCGCGGACGCTGGATCCGGGGGCGACGGAGACGTGCGTCAGGCAGCCGGGGACGCCGGAGCCCCGAACGCCGGGGACGCTGGAGCCGCGGGCGCGGGAGCCGGGGGTGCGGCCATCGAGGATGGGCGGCAGCGCTGGCAGCGGCGGTACGACGAGGCCCGCAAGCGGGACGCGGACTTCACCACGCTGTCGGGCGTTCCGGTCGATCCGGTGTACGGTCCGCCGGCCGGGAGCGTCTACCCGGGGTTCGAGCGGATCGGCTGGCCGGGTGAGTACCCGTTCACCCGCGGCCTGTACGCCACTGGGTACCGGGGACGGCCATGGACGATCCGCCAGTTCTCCGGCTTCGGCAACGCCCGGCAGACCAACGAGCGCTACCGGATGCTGCTCGGGGCCGGCGGCACCGGGCTGTCGGTCGCGTTCGACATGCCGACCCTGATGGGCCGGGACTCCGACGACCAGCGTGCGCTCGGGGAGGTCGGCCACTGCGGCGTGGCCATCGACTCCGCGGCGGACATGGACGTGCTGTTCGATGGGATCCCGCTGCAGGACGTCACCACCTCGATGACGATCAGCGGGCCCGCGGTGCCGGTGTTCTGCATGTACCTGGTCGCCGCGGAACGCCAGGGCGCCTCGATTTCCAAGCTGAACGGCACCCTGCAGACGGACATCTTCAAGGAGTACATCGCGCAGAAGGAGTGGCTGTTCCCGCCGGAGCCGCACCTGAAGCTGATCGGCGACCTGATGGAGTACTGCGTCGAGCAGATTCCCGCGTACAAGCCGCTGTCGGTGTCGGGATACCACATCCGGGAGGCGGGCTCTACCGCGGCGGAGGAACTCGCGTTCACGCTCGCCGACGGGTTCGGCTATGTCGAGCTTGGCCTGTCCCGCGGCCTCGATGTGGATACGTTCGCGCCGGGCCTGTCGTTCTTCTTCGACGCGCACGTCGACTTCTTCGAGGAGATCGCGAAGTTCCGCGCCGCCCGCCGGATCTGGGCGCGGTGGATGCGGGAGGTCTACGGCGCGAAGTCGCAGCGGGCGCAGTGGCTGCGGTTCCACACCCAGACCGCCGGGGTGTCGCTCACCGCGCAGCAGCCGGACAACAACGTGGTGCGGACGGCCGTGGAGGCGCTCGCCGCGGTGCTCGGCGGCACGAACTCGCTGCACACCAACGCGCTGGACGAGGTGCTGGCGCTGCCGAGCGAGCAGGCCGCCGAGATCGCGCTGCGCACCCAGCAGGTGCTGATGGAGGAGACGGGCGTCACCAACGTCGCGGACCCGCTGGGCGGATCCTGGTACGTCGAGGCGCTGACCGACCGGATGGAGGCGGAGACCGAGAAGATCTTCGCCCGGATCCGCGAGATGAGCACCGACGGCTCGATGACCAGCGGGATCCTCCGCGGCATCGAGGAGGGCTGGTTCATCTCGGAGATCGCCGAGTCCGCCTTCGTCTACCAGCAGAAGCTGGAGAAGGAAGAGAAAAAGATCGTCGGGGTGAACACCGCTACCGGCACCGTCGCCAAGCCGCTGGAGATCCTGCGGGTCGGGCACGAGGTGGAGCGCGACCAGGTCGCCACGCTGGTGGCCCGGCGCGCGGCCCGCGACGCGCGCGAGCTGGACGGCGCGCTCGAGAGGATGACCGCGGCGGCCCGCAACGGCGAGAACGTCATCGCGCCGATGCTGGACGCGGTACGGGCCGAGGCGACGCTGGGCGAGATATGCGGCGCGCTCCGGGAGCAGTGGGGCAGCTACACCGAACCCGCCAAGTTCTGAACGCCCCCGTCCGTTCCCGGTCGACGGGGCCGGGCGACGAGGACGCGGCGAGGCGGCGGAACGCGGCCGCGGGCTGCGGCGAGGCGATGAGCCGCCCGCACCGGCCGTTTCGGCGGGCACGCCGCGCGAGCCGTTGAGCATCGAAAGGGGCATGCAAAACGGCCTGGCGGATGCGGCAGGATGGAGGCATGCAGCAACCGCGCGATTTCTCCCTTTATGGAGCCGTCGACCTCGGCGCGCGCCAGGCCGCCATGAAGCGCAGGCAGGCGGGCTCGCAGCCAGCATCCCAGGGGAGCGCTGCGGGCACCGAAGGCGCAGCGGTGATCGACGTCACCGAGGAGACGTTCAACACCGAGGTCGTGGAGCGGTCGCGGACCGTACCGGTCATCATCGACCTGTGGGCGGACTGGTGCGGCCCGTGCAAGCAGCTCAGCCCGATCCTGGAGAAGCTCGCCACCGAGGCGGACGGCAGCTGGATCCTCGCCAAGGTGGACACCGAGGCAAACCCCCAGCTCGCGGCCGCGTTGCGGGTGCAGAGCATCCCGATGGTGGTTGCCGTGGTGGCCGGCCAGATGGTGGACGGGTTCCTCGGCGCGATGCCCGAGCAGCAGGTCCGGCAGTGGATCGACCAGGTGATGTCGGTGGCGCCGCAGCTCGGCGTCGGCGGCGAGCCGGACGGCACCGGGACGGCCGAAGACGAGCTCCCCGGCGCCGATGACACGGAGACGCCGCCGGGTTCGGCCGAGCAGGCTGCGGCTCAGCGGGCAGCCCGGCAGGCGGGTCCGGGGGGACCAGGCGGGATGCCCTCCGATCCGGCGTTCACCGAGGCTCAGGAGGCGATGGAGCGCGGTGACCTCGACGGTGCCGAGGCCGCGTTCAAGAAGATCCTGGCGAACGCGCCCAGTGACCCGGTCGCGGCGCTGGGTCTCGCCCAGGTCCAGCTGGTCAAGCGGGTGAACGGGTACGACCACGCCGCCGTCCGGCGGCAAGCCGCCGAGCACCCGGGCGACGTGGCCGCGCAGACCCGGGTCGCCGACGTCGAGCTGGCGACCGGCGAGATCGAGGAGGCCTTCGACCGGCTGATCGGGACGATCCGGCGTACCAGCGGTGACGAGCGCGAGCAGGCGCGGGTGCATCTGCTCGACCTGTTCAGCGTGCTGCCGCCGAAGGATCCGCGGGTGGCAAAGGCACGCGCCAGCCTGTCCAGCGTGCTGTTCTGATCCACGCTGCGGGTGTGGGTGGGCTAACTTCCGTTCTCGATGCCGGTCATGTGCTCCAGCGCGGGCAGCGCCGCCGCGATCGCGGCCTGCTGGCCCGGCGTGAGCTGCGCGAGCATCCCGGCGAGCATCGTGGTGCTCTCCTCCCGGACCCGGTCGATCACCGCCCGTCCCTCGGCTGTGATCGAGACCACGCTCGACCGGGCGTCGCCGGGAACCGCACTGCGCTGCAGGTAGCCGCTTTCCTCCAGCGCCGTAACCAACCGGGTGAGGGTGGATGGCGCGATACCCTCGGCAGCGGCGAGGTCGCTCAACCGGAGCGGCCCGTTGTTGCCGGCCGTCGCCAGGGCGGATACCTGCGTGGGTGTCAGCCCGGCCAGGGTCTGACGGCGCAGCGTACGGGTAATCCGGGAGAGCGCCAGTCGCAGCCGTGCGGCGTCGATCTGCGGCGCCGCGCCATCCTGGCGGGCGGTACCGGCGCTGGTTCCGGGCTGCATTCTGAAAGGGTAAGCGCTTGACGGCCAAGAGCTTCGAATCTGAGCGTAACGGCAGGGCGGGTTGCCGCGGCGGCCGTCGACTGAGCCACCGGTAAGGCGGTTGACGATGACCATCTCACCGAGCGTCTCGTATTCGATCACCGTCCGGCTGGAGGCGCCGGCCCAGGGCCGGGCCGCGAGCGACCTGACCCGGGCGGTCGAGCAGGCCGGCGGCCTGGTGACCGCGCTGGACGTGGTCCCGATCGGTCACGAGCGGCTGCGGGTGGACGTGACCTGCGCGGCCCGCGACACGTCGCACGCGGACGTGATCGTCGAGGAGTTGCGGGCGATCGACGGCGTGGCGGTGCACAAGGTCAGTGACCGCACCTTCCTGCTGCATCTGGGCGGGAAGATCGAGACGGCCTCGAAAGTCCCGCTGCGCAACCGCGATGAGCTGTCGATGGCCTACACGCCGGGGGTGGCGCGGGTGTCGCTGGCCATCGCCGCCAATCCGGCCGATGCCCGCAGGCTGACGGTGAAGCGCAACAGCGTCGCGGTGGTGAGCGACGGCTCGGCCGTGCTCGGCATCGGCAACGTCGGCCCGTACGCGGCGCTGCCGGTGATGGAGGGCAAGGCCGTTCTGTTCAAGCGTTTTGCCGGGATCGACGCGTGGCCGATCTGCCTGGACACCCAGGACACCGACGAGATCGTGGCGACGGTGCGGGCGATCGCCCCCGGGTTCGGCGGCATCAACCTGGAGGACATCAGCGCGCCGCGCTGTTTCGATGTGGAGCGGCGGCTGCGGGACCTGCTCGATATCCCCGTCTTCCACGACGACCAGCACGGCACCGCGATCGTGGTGCTGGCGGCGCTGACCAACGCGCTGCGCGTCGTCGGCAAGGACCTGCGCAGCGTGCGGATCACGATGGCGGGCGCCGGCGCGGCCGGCAGCGCCGTGCTGCGCCTGCTGCTGGCCTCCGGCGCCAAGGACGTGGTGGTGTGTGACGACCAGGGCGCAGTGCATCCGGACCGGCCGGGCCTGGACGAGAGCCTGCGGTGGATGGCGGAGGCGACCAATCCGCGCGGCTACGCCGGTGACCTGCATGGGGCGCTGGAGGGGGCGGACGTTTTCATCGGGCTGTCCGTCCCGCGGATCGTCACCGGCGCGGATGTCGCCACGATGAATCCGGACGCGGTCGTGTTCGCGCTGGCCAACCCGGACCCGGAGATCGATCCGGAGGATGCCCGGGAGCACGCCGCCGTGGTCGCCACCGGGCGCAGCGACTACCCGAACCAGATCAACAACGTGCTCGCCTTCCCGGGGGTGTTCCGCGGGCTGCTGGATGCGCAGAGCCGCACGGTGACCGATGACATGCTGGTCGCCGCGGCGCGGGCGCTGGCTGGCGTGGTCACCGCGGACGAGCTTGGCCCCAACTACATCGTCCCGAGCGTGTTCCACGCCGACGTCGCGTCGGCCGTCGCGTCCGCGGTCCGCGACGCGGTCCTGGAGGAGCCAGCGGCGCGTGGCGCCGATCCCGGGGAGCCTTCAGGTGGATGATGGGGGCATGGACGACGAGAGCCTGAACGGCCGGCTGCTCGTCGCGACGCCCATGCTGGGCGATCCGAACTTCCGCCGCACCGTCGTCCTGGTCGTGGAGGACGAGCCGGAACAGGGCACCCTCGGCGTCGTGCTGAACAGGCCGACCGAGGTCCCCGTCGCCCGTGTCCTCGAGCCCTGGGAAGACCTGGCAACGGGCCCCGCCGTCGTCTTCAAGGGCGGCCCCGTCGCCGTGGAGAGCGCGTTGGCGCTGGCCCGGGTCCCCGGCGACGAGGAACCGCTCGGCTGGCACGCGCTCAACGGCACGCCGCTGATGTCCCGGATCGGCCTGGTCGACCTCGACGCCCCGCCGGAGGTTCTCGCCGCCGAGGTGGACAGCCTCCGGGTGTTCGCGGGGTACGCCGGATGGGGCACCGGCCAGTTGCAGTCCGAGATCGACGAGGGCGCCTGGTACGTGGTCACCGCCGAGCCGGGCGATGCGTTCGCCGCAGAGCCGGAGCGGCTCTGGTCGGCTGTCCTGCGGCGCCAAGGGGGCGAGGTCGCCCTCGTCTCCACCTTCCCGGAAGACCCCGCGCAGAACTAGACGCCGTCGGCCGAAGCCAGCGGCTCCCCTGACCGGGGCACGTCGGCCAGCGGCAGCGCCGGGGCTACGGTACGCCGCTGCCACGGCATCGCCCAGATAATCGCCGGGACCACCAGGATGCTGGCCATCATGAGGGCCGTGTTCGACTGCCTGTAGTGGTGACCGGGGATGCCGAGGGCCCCGAGGGCGAGGATCGACCAGGCGCTGACGCTGGCGTGATACCACCAGGCCCGTTTCGGCGGCCGGGCGAGCAGCGTCGGAGCGGGCCACAACAGGTACTGCCCGCCGAACGACGCGGTGGTGACGAGCAACGCGCAGATCGCCACCGAGGCCAGATCCAACGGGTGGCCCCGCCGCCACCAGCACACCGCGGCCACCACCGCCGCAATGGTGACCACCGACGCGAAGGTGCCAATCGTGAGGGCCATCGGGCTATGCGAGTGGATGCGGAAGACGTTGACCACCGCTGCGCTCCACCCCCAGGTACCGATCGTCCCGTGATAGGTCATGATCGTCCGCGCGTCCCCCGGGAGGCTCCGGATCGGTGTGCCGACGGTCAGCGGCATCGTCACGAATAGCCCGCCGACCACCGCGACGAGGCCCGCCGTGGCCCGCACCCGGGCGCGCGCCGACGGCAGCGCGCGCCACAGGGCCGGCAGGAACAAGACCGGCCACGTGTTGACGCCGACGGCCAGACCCAGCAGAGCGCCCGCCCCCAGCGCGCGGCGCCCGCTGACCGGAGCCTGATGCCGTAGCACGAGCGCCAGTGCGCCCAGCGACAGCGCCAGGCAGGTGATGTCCATCCGCCCGCCGGAATCGATGATCGCCAGCGGGAAGCACGCGTACTGGAACCGGCGCAGCGCGCCGGTGCGCGGCCCGGCGATAACGCCGACGAGGGCAATGACCGCGAGGTTTGCCACCAGGGCGAACGACCGGCCGGCCAACAGCCACGATGTGTGCACGGCGTGCTGGAGCACGATTTCGCCCGCCAGCACGAAGGCGTACGGCGGCAGGAAGCTCCAGCCCGTGGGCCGGACGTAGGCGATCGGGTCTTGGTGGTGCAGCACCGCCTCGCCCGCGGCGTGATAGTCGGAGTAAATGTCGTAGGGCTTGATCGCGTGGGTGAGCACGAGCAGCGCCAGCTCGAAGCCGAGCCCGACCGCCAGCGCGGCCCACAGTGGCGGGCGCCACCGCCGCCGTTCGGCGACGTACATCAGGACACCCGCCGCGGTCAGGAGCACCACAGCCGCGATGGCGTCGCTTAATGTGTACCGCCCGTGCATGAATGGCCCCCGTCCCCGCCACCCCGGCGCACCACCAGCCCTATAGCGCTCCGTATATTCCCGGATACATAAGGTCAACACAACTGTCCGCGCGGCCGGCGGGGCGAGGGTTAGCGGTCGGCGGCGCGAGAGGTAAACGCCGGGGCTCACCACCGCGAATCGCGCCCGCGGCGTCTTACAGCAGGCGGCGGGCGACGGACCAGTATCCCGCCACGACCGTGTTGAAGAGCGCGGTTCCCCGCGGCGCCGCCACGTTGGCGGCATCGATGCGGGCGGTGGCCCGCTGCAGGACCACCCGGTCCGGCACCGCCCGCTGCCGCTGCAGGTGCTCCCGGCGGGTACGGACCCAGCCGCGATGCTGCCAGATCCATCGCCACCCCCGCAGCTTGGCGCGGCCCCAGCCGCCGGAGGCCGCCGCGGCGAGCAGCAGCATCTCGGTGATCAGCAGCACCGGCGCGAGCACCAGCAAGGTGCGCCACTGGTAGGCGGTGAGCAGCATGATTTCCCGGTTGCGCTCGGCCAGGTAGAGCTTCTGCTCGTTGCGGCCGAACTCGTAGTGGTGCCAGACCACCGCATCCGGTATGTACTCCACCGACAGTCCCCGCTGCCATAGCCGCAGGCTCAGCTCGGTGTCCTCGTGATACAGGAAGTAGGTCTCCGGGAAGCCGCCGACGTCCTCCCAGACGGCGCGGCGCATCGCGAAACAGCAGCCCGAGCCGATCGGCACCGGGCGCCGAAGCGCGTACCGGGCCGCAGGCTCCCCGAAACCCCCGGCCCACGACAGGCCGGTGATGTGCAACGGGTTGCCCGCCGTGTTCATCACGTCTGGCTGGTCGGCCAGCCGGATGGATCCCATCGCCAGGCCGACCGGCGGTTCGGCGGCTGCCGCCGCGAGCCGCCGCAGCGCACCGGGTGCCACGATGGCGTCGGAGTTGACGAACGCCAGGTACTCGCCGGCCGCCACGGCGGCGCCGCGGGCGCACCCGCCGGCGAAGCCCGTGTTGGCGCCCGGCGTGATGACCTGCACGCTGTCCCGTTTCGCCACCCGGGCGACGGCGTCGGAGGTGCAGCCGTTGTCCACCACGACGACATCGGTGATCACACCCGCCGACGCGGCCACCGCGTCCACCGCGTCTTCCAGCCACGGCTCCGCGCCGTAGGCCACGATGACGGCGGTGACCGTGGCCGTGTCCGTGGCGGCTGTGTCCGTGGCGGCTGTGTCCGTGGCGGCGGCGGTGTCCGTGGCGGCGGCGGTGTCCGTGGCGGCGGTGGCCGCGCCGGGCGGGTCGGCGGCCGCTGTGTCCGGCTGCAACAGGCCGGGAACGGCGCCGGCACCTTCCGGCCCGACGGCGCTGGGCCAGGCGCTGGCGGCGCTGGCGCCCTCGCGTGCGCCCAGCCGCAGCGACAATGCGACCAGCAGACCGACGACGACGGTCAGTGAGCTGAGCGCATATGCGGCCTCCACCCGCAGCGTGACGGAGCCCGGCACCGCGGTGACCACCGCGAGCACACCGGCGCCGGCCAGCCATGCCAGCATCTGCTGCCGGTGGCCGGACAGCGCCAGCACCCCCTGGCCGATCACCAGTGCCAGCATGTAGCACAGCGTGCCGGCGGCCAGCACCGCGAAGTCGCCAG
The DNA here is from genome assembly GCA_051986485.1 of Streptosporangiaceae bacterium. Classification (GTDB taxonomy): domain Bacteria; phylum Actinomycetota; class Actinomycetes; order Streptosporangiales; family Streptosporangiaceae; genus JBPYFL01. Next base: position 13,598 of record JBPYFL010000037.1, read on the forward strand.
CCCCGAGGACGGGCCGGGCGCCGAAAAGCACCTGGATCAGCCTCGGGCCGAGGACCACCGCGGGGATCCCGCCGGCCAGGCCCAGCGCGGTGACGATACCGGTGCCGCGGACCATCAGGCGGCGAAAACGCTCGAGGTCGCCGGCGGCGATGGCGCCCGCCAGGCCTGGCAGCAGTGAGGCCTGCAGCGAGGCGAACACGAACAGCGGCACCCGGGCCAGGACCATCGCCGACAGCAGCGCCCCGACGACCGCCGGGCTGCCGGGCTGCAGCAGCTTCTCGGTGACGACGGCGACGTTGATCACCAGCTGGGCCAGCAGCATGGTGACGATCAGCTGGCCCAGCCCGCGGCACAGCGGCCGCCAGCGGACGGCTGGCCCCGGATGGAGGCCGGCCAGCGCCGGGCCGCAGGTGACGACGGCCGCCAACACCGGAGCGGCGGTCAGGATCAGGCCGAACGGCACGGCCGAGTGCACGCCGGCGGCGGCCAGCGCGGCCGCAAAGGCCAGCCGGAGCCCGCCATCGACGGCGAGCTGGGTGCCGTAGGCGCCGAACCGTCCCAGGCCGGCGAGGACACCGCGGCTCACCGACGCGACCGCCAGCGCGGCCAGCCCGCCGGCCAACGCGGCCACCATGCCGGTGTCGCCGCCGAACAGGACGTTGGCGATCGGCCCGGCGGCGGCCGCGAGCGGCACCAGCGTGGCCGCCAGTAGTACGCCGGTGAACACGGTGACCTGCCGGACCACGCCGCTGATTCCGGTGCCGGTGGTGACACGCGCGGCGACCTGCCGGATGAGTTCCTGCTCGACCGGGAAGAAAAGTCCGATGCCGGCGACGTAGACGATCACCCAGAGCACGGACATGTCGGCCATCGCCGCGGGATCCAGGGCGTGCCCGGCGAACGCGAGGTGCGCGTAGGAGCCGGCCCCGAGCAGCGCCAGGCCCGCCCCGACCGGGATGGTCCCGGAGGGCAGGACCGCGAGCGCCCGGCGCGGCAGCGTGGTCACCTGATCGTCATCCCGTCATCGGCTGGGTCATCGGCTGGGTCGTCGGGTCGTCGGGCTGGGTCGTCGGGCTGGGTCGTCGGCGGCAGGGTTCATCTGCGGATGACTGCCAGGAGCAGGGTCATGAAGGCCCGGCCGAGGTAGAGCAACGACTTGGCCGGCGACTGGCTGGGCTTCCCCGCGGACCGCGGCCGCATCGCCACCGGGATCTGCCGGACCCGGTGCCCCAGCCGGATGACGCGGACCAGGGTCTCGACCGAGTCGAGGTACTCGACCGGGTACCACTCGGCGAACAGTTCGATCAGTTCCCGGCGGCAGGCGCGGAACCCCGATGTGGTGTCGGTCAGGCGGCAGCCGGCCATCCAGGAGATCACCACCGAGAGAATCGTCATCGCCCAGCGACGGGGGCCGCGGACACAGTAACCGCGCTCACCGGCGAAGCGGGCGCCGATCACCAGCGACGCCTCCTGAAGCCCGTCGACGAGTTTGGGAACGTAACGCGGGTCGTGCTGGCCGTCCGCGTCCACCTGGACGGCCACCTCGTATCCGGCGTCGCGCGCGTACCGGTAACCGAGGCGCATCGCGCCGCCGATGCCCAGGTGGTAGGGCAGTCGGAGCACCACCGCGCCCGCCCGCCGCGCTATCTCCGTGGTCGCGTCGGCGGACCCGTCGTCCACCACCAGCACATCCGTCTCCGGCAGTTCGTCGCGAACCTCGCGCACCACGTCGCCGATCGGCCCGGCCTCGTTCCAGGCGGGCATGATGAGCAGCACGGCCGGGTCGTTGGTCACGTCACCGCCCCCTGTCCGGTCGGTCCCGCCTGGCCGGTCGGGCTCGCCCGGCCCGCGGACGTTTCCCGGCCGGCGGGAGATTCCCGTTCGGCGGGGTTTTCCCGGCCGGCCAGGCTCCCCGGGCCGGCGGCGGTTTCGCGGCCGGCGAGGGCTTCCCGGTCAGCGGGCCCTACCTGGCGCGGGGGCGCGACCGGGCGGGCGGGACGTGCCTGGCCGGTGGGCGCGCCACGGCCGTTGGGCACCGGCTGGCCGTCCGCCGAGATCTTGTCCCGGAGCAGCGCCAGCTCCTCGGCGAGCGTCCTGGTCTTCTCCTCGAGCCTGCTGGCCTCCCAGCTGAGATGGATGGAGACCATCAGCAGGAAGACAATGCCCAGGAACAGGTCCAGGCTCGCTCCGGAGGCGACGCCGACCAGCCGGCTGACCGAGTCCAGCAGGGTCGGGAAGGCGCCGAGTGCCACCACCGCGAGGGCGGTCACCATCCACAGCACGGCGTACTTCTCCCGCAGCTGCCGCCGCCGCAGCAGTTCGACGATCACGCCGAAGACCAGCACGGCGGTGACGGCGGTCAGCACGGTGAGCCTCATCGCGCGTCTCCCGCGAGACGAGTGAAGAACGGACTGTTCAGCGCGTCCGCCAGCATCGGCCGCCAGTACCCGAGCGGGGCGAGCCCGGCCCGGGCCCAGCCATCATGGCCGAGCACGCTGGACGCCGGCCGCCGGGCGGGGCGCGGGAACCGATCGCTGGTGACAGGCCGGATCCGGCCAGGATCGAGCCCGCACAGCCCGAACACGGCGCGGGCGAACTCGTACCAGGTCGCCGATCCCGCCGCCGTCGCGTGATACGCCCCGGGTGGAGCCTGGCCGGCCCGCGCCGCCCGGCCCAGCGTCACCAGCTGCCCCGCGAGTGCGCGAGCCCAGGTGGGCTGCCCGGCCTGGTCGTCGACGACATCCAGGAACTCCTGGTCCGCCGCGCGGCGGAGTATTGCCGTCACGAAGTTGCGGCCGTGCTCGCCGTAAAGCCACGCCGTGCGGACCACGTAGCCCGCCTGGGGAAGGATGCCGCGCACCGCCGTTTCGCCCATCGCCTTGGTGCGGCCGTAGGCGTTGCACGGCTGCGGGAGCGCGTCCTCGGGGTAGGGGAGCGAGCCGGCGCCGGAGAACACGTAGTCGGTGGACAGCTGCAACAGCACGGCACCGGCATCCGCGCACGCGGCCGCGACGTTCGCCGCCCCCGTCCCGTTGACGGCAGCGGCGGCCCGTTCGTCGTGCTCGGCGCCGTCCACGTCGGTCCAGGCCGCGGCATTGACGACGACGTCATGCCCGGAGACGGCGGCGCGGACGGCCGGGGCGTCGGTGATATCGAGTTCGGCGCGCGGCACCGCCGTCAGCTTCACCCCGGGGTCCTCGCCCAGCAGGGTGGCAAGCTCCTGCCCGAGCATGCCGCCCGCCCCGGTCACCAGCCACGCCATCACGGCGCTGCTCCCGCGGTCAGTTCGGCCGACGGTCCGGCCCGGAGCGGCTCCCACCACGACCGGTTGCGGTGGTACCAGTCCACCGTCGTCGCCAGCCCCTCGCTGAACGCGACCCGGGGGGCGTAGCCGAGTTCCCGGCGCGTCTTGGTGATGTCGAGCGAGTACCGGCGATCGTGGCCCTTGCGGTCGGCGACGTGGTCGACCATCTCCCAGCCGGCTCCGCACGCGGCGAGCAGCCGCCGGGTCAGCTCGGTGTTCGTGAGCTCGGTGCCGCCGCCGATGTGGTAAATCGCGCCGGCCCGCCCGGATGTCAGCGCCAGCTGGATACCGCGGCAGTGGTCGGCCACGTGCAGCCACTCGCGCACATTGCCGCCGTCGCCGTACAGCGGGACCGGCCGGCCTTCCATCAGGTTGGTCACGAACAGCGGGATGATCTTTTCCGGGAACTGGTATGGCCCGTAGTTGTTCGAGCATCGCGTGACCACGACGTCGAGCCCGTGGGTCCGGTGGTACGCCAGCGCCAGCAGGTCCGATCCAGCCTTGGACGCGGCATACGGCGAGTTCGGGGCCAGCGGCGACTCCTCGGTCCAGGAGCCGCGGCTGATGGACCCGTAGACCTCGTCGGTTGACACGTGCACGAACCGGCCCACCCGGTGCCGTGCCGCCGCCTCCAGCAGCACCTGCGTGCCCAGCACGTTCGTGGCGGCGAACGGGATGCCCGTCTCGATGGACCGGTCGACGTGTGATTCGGCGGCGAAATGTACGACAGCGTCTTGATTTCGCATTATGTCATTTACATTGCGCGGGTCCGACACATCTGCCCGAAAAAACCGAAAGCGCCGGTCCCTTGTTACTTGCGCGAGATTGTCCCAATTTCCGGACAAGGCGAGATTGTCGATGACGGTAACAGAGACGTCACCTGTATATGGCAGCTCACCGGACAGCAGGGCTCGTACGTAGTACGAGCCGATAAAGCCGGCGCCCCCGGTCACCAGCACTTTCATGGTGACGGCGTTATACCCGGGGGTTCGGCGAATCCAACGTTCCCGGTGCGGCCCTCAGTGCGCCTGGCGCACGGCGACCACCAGATGGCCGGGGAGGTTCGTGAATACGGTGAAATCGGAGCGGCTGAATTGGTTCGGGTGGAAAACGAGCGCCCCGGACTGCCCAGCGGGCGATGGATAGTCCTCCGGAGCCCAGATCCAGCCCTGCCGGGATTCCTGCAGGACGAATACATTGATCGCGCCGTACGGGGTGTGGGCGGACTGGCTGGCGAATGTAACCGGGTCGCGGGTCTGGGCCAGCCGCGCCAGCACCGCATACCGGGCGAACCAGTCGGTGGCGCCGCCTGCTGCCGATACATCCACCGCGATGTAGCCCGGCCAGTTGACGTAGTCGAAAAGGGTCTCCGACAGCGACAGGGTGGGGGGAGACGCGCCAGGTCCGAGTACTGAGCGGACATCCGCCTCGATGCGGTCGGCCGGCAGCCCCGAAGTGAGCAGCCCTGGCGGAACGTAGCTGGGATACCGCCCGTCCGGCAGCGGCCCGGTGAACGCCTGGGTGGCTGTGTTCGGGGAGTCCGTCACCTCAGGCCGGAACTGACTGCCGGGCAGCGGCGGGCCGCCTGGCATCCAGCTTTGCCACACGCCGACCCCAGCCCATGCAACCAGGAGGCACAACGCGATGACGGACAGGGACCGTGGAACGGCGGAACCGGCGCGCCGGATCATGCCGGGAGCGGCCTGGACGATGGTGAGCACGCCGGATGCCGCCAGCAGCGGCTCGATCAGCCGCGGGGTGTCCTGCAGCAATCCGGTATGCCCGTTGATGCTGAACACCACCAGGAACAGCAGCCAGTAGGCGTAACAGCTTGCCGTCAGCAGCAGCAGCGGCGTCGCCCACCAGGCCCGCCGCCGGTACCAGACCAGCCCGGCGAGGCCGATGAGTTCCAGCACGCCCAGCGGCGTCAGCGCCAGGAACGGCAGCGGGCTCGCCGGGATGCCGCCGCCCTGGTACAAGTCGCCCGTTTCCTGGATCGTGTGCAACAGCGACCAGCCCAGGTACGGCACCAGGTAGAACGAGCCCACCAGGGCGGCAACCGCGACGGTCAGGACGACGTGCCGCAGGTACCTGCCGCGCTGCCGGGCCGCCCGCCAGGTGACCGCCACCAGGGCGACGATGCCCAGGGCGCCGAACGTCAGGAAGCCCTGGTACCAGAGCACGATCAGGCCACCGATCAGCCCGGCGGGCAGCCAGTGCAGCCGCCCTTGCGGCGGCCGGCCGAAAGCCGCCAGGGCCCACGGCGCGAAGACCGCGAGGGCCAGGACCTCGTAGGCGTGCGAGGCCGCCGGATATACCGCCAGTACCGGAAGCGAGACGGCCAGCGCCACCGGGCCGGATACCAGCCGCCGCCACAGCACGAAGCCGGCCACCACCGCAGCCGATGTCGTGACGATCTCCGCCGGGCCCAGCAGCCGCCAGGCGGGGATGTGCGTCAGCGCCGCCGCGTGGCCGACCAGCCACGGGTAAAGGAACGGGTATTCCGAGGGCACCGACGGCACGATCCCGTCGGCGCTGTGCCCGGTGAACGCGTACCGGGTCGCCATGGCCGTCATCCGGGCGACATCACC
>JBPYFL010000038.1:0-68959 GCA_051986485.1 Streptosporangiaceae bacterium
GTGAAAATCCAGGTCAGGCGGCAATGATTGGGGCTGTGATCTTGCCGGCTAGCATGGCGCTGCCGCAGTGCCGGTGTAGCTCAGCAGGCAGAGCAGCCGTCTTGTAAACGGCAGGCCAGCGGTTCGATCCCGCTCACCGGCTCCAAAGCGCCCCGATATGACCGCCGTCTCGTGGCCGGCGGGCCTGTACGAGGAGGACCCGGTGCCGTACTACGTGACGAAGGCGACCGTGGGCTCGGTCCTGCATATGGTGTGGCGGCCAAGCGTGACAGGCGAAGAGAACGTCCCGCGAACCGGCGGCGCCATCATCGCGTCCAACCATGTTTCGATCATGGACTCACTGTTCCTTCCGCTGATGGTCCGGCGGCCGGTGACGTTCCCGGCCAAGATCGAGTACTTCACCGGGACGCGCCTGATCGACCGGTTCACCGCGGCGTACCTGCGGCGTACCCGGATGCTGTCGGTGGACCGGTCCGGCGCTCGCGCCGGGCAGGAGATGCTCGATGCCGCACTGCGGCTGGTGCAAGCCGGTGAGATTTTCGGCATCTACCCGGAGGGCACCCGGTCGCCGGACGGGCGCCTCTACCGCGGCCGGACGGGCGTGGGCTGGCTCGCCCTCGCCTCGGGTGTCCCGGTCATCCCGGTGGCGATGATCGGAACCGACCGGGTGCTTCCGCCGGGCACCACCCGGCCCCGCCTCGGCCGGGTCGAGGTCCGCATCGGCAAACCGCTGACCTTCGATGAGCATCTCGGCGGGGAAACGCGGGGGAGCAAGCCCGCGAGGGCCCGGCGAGAGGTCACCGACGAGGTGATGCGCGCCATCCAGGCGCTTTCCGGCCAGGAGTACGCGCCGGTGTACGCCTCCGACCGGAAAGCGGAAGTCGCCGCCCAGGCGCACGGCTGAGCGACCCGGCGCGGAGCCGGGCAGCCGGTTCCAGCGCGAGGCCGGTGAGCGGCGGTTACAGGTGCCGGTCGTCCTCGTCGTCGAAAGGCTGCTCGTCCTCTTCGTACCAGGACGGATCCTCGGTGGCCGGGTGATCGAACGGGCTCACGGCCGGCCCCGGCGAGGAGGCCTGCCGCTGCTGCCAAGCGCCGTGGTCCTCGGTGCCCGCCGGTTCGTCCGCCGCCTGTGGGTGATGACCGTCTCCGGATCCGGCCGCGCCGGACAGGCCGTTGGGGCTGGTGAAAAGGCCAGCCGCACCGGGAGAGTCATCGAAGTCGAGGCCCGCCGGCGGGGTGTGCCCGGGCTGGTACGACATCGACCAGTCGGACGGCATCCCCGTGCCCGGCGGGGGCTCCACCGCCGGCCGGGGCCGGGGCGTGCCGCGCTCGGGGGCGGCGGTCGGCCAGTCCGGCGGCGCGCTGGCGGGCATGGGCGCGTCCTCCCAGGGTGGGCGGTCGGAGCTCCGGCCCCGCGGATTGCCACCCCTGTTACCCGGCAGCCCGGTGACCGGTGCCAGCCTCGGGCGCCTGCCCCGGCCCGGCAGTGCGGCCCCCTCCAGGGGCTCATCGTCGGTCGGCGGCGGGCCGGAGAGGCCGCCGGACAGCGGGCTGTCCGGGTCGGCGCCAAACCGGGGACGCCGCGCGCGGCGGCGCCGCATGCCCGCGCGCCAGAGCAGGAACGCCGCCGCGATCAGCACGACCGCGATGGCGACGGCGATCAGATCGCGCAGCACGTTACCGACGAAACCGGCCGGCTGGGCCGGAACCGTGGATGGGGAGGCCGCCGGGCTGGTTGGCTGCGCCGGGACGGAGGCGGCGTTGATCGCCGCGGCGGAGCGCAGGGCGCCCGCCGCATCCACCGCGCCGTAGCCGGAGCCCGCCCTCCTCTGGTGCCGGAACAGGGTGCCCTGCGTCAGCGCCTGGGTGACCTGCGTGGGCTGGAGCCGCGGGAATTCGGCGCGGACGAGCGCGGCCACTCCGGCGGTCACCGCGCTTGCGGCCGCCGTGCTGCTGACCGTCGTGTAACTGGCGCCCGGCCGCGCGGTCGCGACACCGACGCCCGGGCCGGTGAGCGACACGTACGACCGCCCGCTGCTGAACGCCGCCGGGTCGAAGTTCGGGTCGATCGCGCCGACCGCCACGACGCCGGGATACCCGGCGGGATAGTTGACGGCCCCGCCGTGCTGGCGGTCGTCGCCGGCCGGAGCCACCAGGACCGCTCCCTTTCCGAGCGCGTAGCGGACGGCGTCGCGCTCGGTGGTGCTGCCGCCCCTGGCTGCTGGCGCACTTCCGCGGCCCGAGGCGTCGGTGGCGCCCGGGTCGAGGGGCAGGTCGATCACCTTGGCGCCGTGGTCCGCCGCGTACCTGATCCCCGACGCGACCGCATCCGGGAGCCGGCCAGCCACCGTCCGATCCGTGAGCGCCTTATCGTCGCGGTCGGGGACGACCCGGATGGACAGGATCCGCGCGGCCGGGGCGATCCCGTCGGTGCCGTCGGACTCGCGCGGGCCATGGCCGTGGCCGGCGATCAGCGCGGCCATGCCGGTCCCGTGAACGCCCCACCCCGGGGTGCCCGGCGTCCCGCCGGTGCCGGTGAAGTCCGGTCCCGCCTGCACGGAGCCGGCCAGGTCCCGTTGCGCCGGGTCGACGCCGCTGTCGAGCACCGCAACCGTCACACCGCTGCCGCGGCTGGATTCCCAGGCCTGGGTCACGTGGATCGCGCTCAGCCACCACTCGCGATGGCGGACCTGGTCGGCGGCCACCGGCGTGGCGGCAAGCGCCAGAGCCGCGGCAGCGGCTACCGGCACCAGCCAGCGGCGCGGGAACCAGCGCGTGAGGGATCCCGGACGGGGTCTAGATGACACTGCGGCCTTCCGTGGCACGGCGTTGCACAGGGCACGGCCTTGCATGGGGGAATGGTGGCGATTCTGCCATGTTCACCCGGGCGTGATCCCGGCGTCCCCGCCGGTTATCACGCCGATGCCCAGGTAAGCGGGCAACCGCGAGCCGCACATGTGCTCCCGGCGGCAGGCCCAGCCGCTGCGCGGCATCGCCGTCGTTGACCGCCAGTGAGACCAAACCGGCGGAGTCGGTGTAGGCCACCAGTTCGCCCGGCGCGACAGCGGCGAAGGTCTCCAGGTACGGCACGGTCAGGCGGTGCTGCCCGCACCGGACCACGAGCGCGCCGCCCGGCGCGGCGCCGAGCATTCCGAGGTCGGAGGAGGTGATCGACAGCTGCACGTTGCCGAAACGGTCCACCGACAACACCTCCCCCTCGACGTCGCCGTCCCGCATCCGGCTGGTCGGCATCGGCAGCGCGACCAGTTCGGCCGGCGCGATGCTGGCGCCCACGGAGTCCAGGCTGGTTCCGGTCGCCAGCCGTGCCGCGACCGGCATGAAGATGTCGCGGCCATGGAAGGTCGGTGACACCGGATGATGCCAAAGTTCGCTGTTGGTCAGCGAGAACGCGCGGATCGTTCCCCCCGCCGCCTGAATTGCCCAGGAGAGCAGGCCGTTGTCGGGCCCGACGAATATCGCCGCACCGGCGGCCACCGCGATCCCCCGCCGCGCGGTGCCGACGCCCGGGTCGACCACCGCGACGTGCACCGCCGGCGGCATGAACGGCACCGTCTGGGACAGGACGGCCGCGCCGCGGCGTACGTCTCCGCGTGGCACCAGATGGGTAATGTCAATTACGCGGAGCTGCGGTGCGATCCGGGCCGCGACGCCGTGGCAGGAGCCGACGAACCCGTCCTCCAGCCCATAGTCGGTGAGGAACGTCAGGCATTCGTAATGAGCCACGACAGGTGAGGGTACGTCCGATGAGCGCGGCAGAATAGATGCCGATGGGCGCTGCAGGAGATCCGCTGCCGGAAACCGATATCCGGATCCTGGCATTCGAGCGGCGTTGGTGGCGCCATCCGGGCGCGAAGGAGCAGGCCATCCGTGAGCTTTTCGGCATCGCCGCGACGCGCTATTACCAGCTGCTCAACGAGCTCATCGACCGGCCCGAGGCGCTCGCTTTCGACCCGATCCTGGTGAAGCGGCTTCGCCGGCAGCGCGCCGAACGAAAGCGCCTGCGCACCGCGAGGAGGTCACGATGAGCGCCGCAGAGCCCGCACGCCTTCCCGAGCCGGCCACCACCGCGGGCCGGGACGGCCTGGCCGCGCTGCTCGCGGGACCCGGACGTGCCCTCGTCGCGCTGGACTTCGACGGGACGCTGTCGCCGATCGTCGCCGACCCGGGCGCTGCGGCCGCGCATCCGGGCGCCGCCGCCGCGCTGCGCCGGCTTGCATCCATGCTGGGCACCGTCGCGGTCATCACCGGGCGGCCCGCCGCGCAGGCGGTGGAACTCGGTGGGTTCGACGGCGTGCCGGGCCTGCTCGTTCTCGGCCAGTACGGCCTGCAGCGGTGGGAATCCGGGCGGCTGGAGACCCCGCCGCCCCCGCCGGGCGTGCAGCAGGCCCGCGGCGAGCTGCCCGCGCTGCTCGAGCGGGCCGGCGCGCTGCGCGGTACCTGGGTGGAGGACAAGAAGCACGCGGTGGCCGTGCACACCCGGCGAACCGCCGACCCGGACGAGGCGCTGGCGCGCGTCCGCGGCCCGCTGGAGAACCTCGCCCGTCGGGCCGGCCTGGCCATCGAGCCGGGCAGGATGGTGATCGAACTGCGCCCGGCCGGCGTCGACAAGGGCGGCGCGCTCCGCGGCCTCGCCACCCAGCGGGCCGCCCATGCGGTCATGTTCTGCGGCGACGACCTGGGGGACCTGACCGCGTTCGCCGCGGTGCGCGAGCTCCGCGAGGCCGGGACACCCGGCCTGACCGTCTACAGCCGCTCCGGAACCGAGATCGTCGCGGAGCTGGAACGCCGCGCCGACCTCGTCGTGGACGGCCCGGACGGAGTCATCGCGCTGCTGGACGCCCTCGCCGGCGCGATCGTGCCGCACGGCTGACGGTCGGCGGATCCCGAAGCGAAACGGCCGTTGCGCCGTCCCCGCCGTGACCCGTGCCCGTTAACCGGGGGCATCCCGGTCGAGCGCGGTTAGCTGGTCGGCGAACCATCGCTGGGGTGGGAGGCTGGATGCCGTCGCGGCCAGGCGGGCACAACGCTCCCGCCGTTCTGACTCGTGCATGGACAGCGCCTGGTGCAAAGCCGCAGCGGTACCTGAAACGTCGTAGGGGTTCACCACCAGCGCATCGCTGCCGAGCTCAGCCGCGGCCCCCGCCTCGCGGGACAGCACCAGCGCGCATCCCCGCTCGGACAGCACCGGGCCCTCCTTGGCGACCAGGTTCATCCCGTCCCTGATCGGGTTGACCAGCAGCACGTCCGCCAGCCGGTACGACGCGAGCGAGCGCGGATAGTCGTCGTTGACCTCCAGGATCAGCGGATCCCAGTCAGCGGTGCCGAACTCGTCGCGGATCTGCTGCGCGCTGCGCTGCACCGCGGCGGTGTACTCGCGGTACTCCGGCAGATCGTGCCGCGACGGGTAGGCGGTGGCCAGGTGGACGACCTTGCCCCGCCACTCCGGGTGGGTGGCGAGCAGCTCACGGTAGGCCGACAGCCCGCGGACGATGTTCTTGGACAGTTCGGCGCGGTCCACCCGGACGATCAGCAGCCGGCCGCCGACGGTCTCGCGCAGCGTGCGCAGCCGGTCGTCCACGTCGGCCGCGTGGCCACGCTCACGCAGCGCCGCGGCGTCCACGCCGAGCCCGTGCACCCCCACCCGGGTGGTCCGGCCGCGGTAGCGGACCAGGCCCCGCCCGGCGTCCACGGTGGCATCCAGGAACTCCGCGCAGCAGCGCAGGAACGCGTCCGCCCACCGGCCCGCCAGGAAGCCGGCGTAGTCCGCGCCGAGCAGCCCGGCGAGGACTTCCCGGCCGACGTCGTCGGGCAGCATCCGGTAGTACTCCGGGGGCGCCCACGGGGTGTGCGAGAAGTGCGCGATCCGCAGGGAGGGGCGGGCTTCGCGGAGCATCCGGGGGACCAGCGTCAGGTGGTAGTCCTGCACCATCGCCTTCGCGGCCGCGGCACCGTCGGTGACGTCCTCGGTGTCTTCGGCGAGCGCGCGGGCGAACGCCTCGTTGTAGGCGCGGTAGGACTCCCACTCGCGGCGCCAGCCGATCCCGAACTGCGGGTTGTTGGGCGTGTCGTACAGCAGGTGATGCACGAACCACAGCGTCGAGTTGGCGATTCCGTTGTAGGCGCGCTGGAAGGTGGCCGGCGGGATGTCGAGCATCCGCACCTTCGCCGGACCCAGGTCGGCATCCCCTTCGGCCAGGTCCAGGCGCCCGCCGGGCGCCCGGCCCGCCGCGATCCGGTCGGCATCGCTGAGCGCCGCGCACGTCCACAGCACGTCGGATTCGCTGGCCACCTCGGACAGCCCGGAAACCAGGCCGCCCCCGCCGCGGCGGGCTGACAGCGTGCCGGTTTCGCCGCGGGAAAACGAAACCGGTCCGCGGTTGGAGGCAATCAGCACCCGGCCATCGCTCATATCCGGCGAGGCTAGTGGACGTCTGGGCCCGGACCGCACGCAACCGGGGGGGCGCCGCCGTGGCGGGGGCGCGGAACCCGCGCTGGGAGAACCTCGCGCTGTCGGTTACAGTGAATGCCACAACTTCATAACGCTCATCTAGAGGGGTGGAGGGACACGGCCCGGTGAAGCCCCGGCAACCATCGCGATGCGGCGCTGCCCGCTCCCGGCTCCCGGTGTTTCACCGGATGCCCGGACTCCCGGTCAGGTGCCCGGCCAGCTAATCCGGCGAGGCCGTCGCGGCACAGGTGCCAATTCCGTCCCACGGTCAGGGTGGCCGCAGGGGAAGATGAGGAGAAAGGGCCTCGCTTCGTGAACACAGCCGCCAGCGGTCGTCCGGTCCCGCCTGCCACGGAGAGCTTCGGTCACGCCACCGGCCTCTCCTGCCGGGAATGCGGAAACACCCAGGATCTCGGCCCCTTCTACGCCTGCGAAGACTGTTTCGGGCCGCTGGAGGTCAGCTACGAGTTCCCGCCGCTGACCCGCCAGCAGATCGAGTCCGGCCCGCCCAACATCTGGCGTTACGCCCCGCTGCTGCCGGTGCCGCCGACGGTGGCCGCCGGTCCGAGCACCGAGCCGGGCTACACCCGGCTGGTCGGTGCGGACAACCTCGCGCACGCCCTCGGCATGCGCCGGGTGTGGGTGAAGGACGACAGCGGCAACCCGACACACTCGTTCAAGGACCGGGTCGTCGCGGTGGCGCTCGCCGCCGCGCTCGAGATGGGCTTCAAGGTGCTCGCCTGCCCGTCCACCGGCAACCTCGCCAACGCGGTGGCCGCGGCGGCCGCCCGTGCCGGGATCCGCTCGGTCGTGCTGGTGCCGGAAAGTCTGGAACGGCAGAAGATCATCACGACGTCCGTCTACGGCGGAACGTTCATCACCGTCAACGGCACCTACGACGACATCAACCGGCTCGCCTCCGAGCTTGCCGCCGACCACGAGGACTGGGCGTTCGTCAACGTCAACGTCCGGCCCTACTACAGCGAGGGCTCCAAGACGCTGGGGTACGAGATTGCCGAGCAGCTCGGATGGCGGCTGCCGGACCAGATCGTCGTCCCGGTCGCGTCCGGGTCGCAGCTCACCAAGATCGACAAGGCGTTCCGGGAACTGGTGCGGATCGGCCTGGTCGAGGACAAGCCGTACAAGGTGTTCGGGGCGCAGGCCACCGGGTGCGCGCCGGTCGCGAGCGCTTACAAGGCGGGCCACGACGTGGTCCAGCCGGTCCGGCCGGACACCATCGCCAAATCGCTGGCCATCGGCAACCCGGCGGACGGGCCGTACGTGCTGGACGTCACCCGCCGCACCGGCGGCGCGGTCGAGGACGTCAGCGACCCGGAGATCGTGGAGGGGATCCGGCTGCTGGCGGCGACCGAGGGCATCTTCGCGGAGACGGCCGGCGGCGTGACCCTCGGATGCGTGCGCTCGCTGCTGGCGGACGGACGGTTGGACCCCGAGGCCGAGACCGTGGTGATCAACTCCGGGGACGGGCTGAAGACCCTGGACGCGGTGGAATCCTCGTTCGGCCCCACGGCCGAGGGCATCCACCCGTCGGTCGAGGCCTTCCACCAGGCGGGCCTGGCGTGAGCCGCCCGCCATCCATGATCGTTGGAAACTTGTGGGCGCTATGGTGCACACAGGTTTCCAACGATCATGAAAACGAGCCTGGCGTGAGATTGGAGTACCTCTGATGGGCAGCGTGTCGGTCCGGATTCCCACCATCCTGCGCAGCTACACCGGCGGCGCGGCGGAGGTGACGGCGGAAGCCGGGACCCTGCGCGAGGTGATCGCCGGGGTGGACGCCGACCACCCGGGAATCGCGGGCCGGATCCTCGACGACGGCGGCAAGCTGCGCCGGTTCGTGAACGTATACGTGGGGGAGGAGGACGTCCGGTTCGCCGACGGCCTCGATACCCCGGTCCCGTCGGGCAGCCAGGTCTCCGTCATCCCCGCCGTCGCCGGCGGCTGAGCGAGGCCGCGGGCCGGCGGGGAAAGGGTCCGCGATCCCGGGTGCGATAGCCGGACCACCAGGGGAATCACCGCAACGGATCGCGCGGGTGCATTCGGTAAGTAACTCGTGCCTACGGCTCCCGTTACGGGGTAAGGTCATCCGTGGTCGCCGTCGGGATCGTCCGCACAGCGATCCAACGGGTTCCGCGTTGCAAGGGCGGGGCTCGAATAGCCCGCAGTAAGGGAGTTGTCAGTAATGGCTCAGGGCACCGTCAAGTGGTTCAACGCGGAAAAGGGCTACGGCTTCATCGCGGTCGACGGTGGCAGGGACGTGTTCGTCCACTACTCGGCCATCCAGGCGGATGGCTACCGCTCTCTCGACGAGGGGCAGCGGGTCGAGTTCGAAGTCGAGCAGGGTGACCGGGGGCCGCAGGCTACCTCTGTCCATACCCTGTAAGGCTCTGCCGAGCTGATTTTGCGGCCCGGCTTCCGGTGCGGAGGCCGGGCCGTTGCATGCCTGCGTTCCGGGGGTACCTACCGGCCCTGGTGCCGGCAGGTGCAGCTTGCACTCGCAGGGTTCGAGTGCTAAACAGGGCTTTGGCACTCTCGCCTTGAGAGTGACAGAACGCTACGGCGGGGATCGGGGCGATGAGGCCGGCAAGCAGCCAGGAAGGGAATGGCTGTGCGCCGCGCCGTCCGTCGCGGGCGTCGACTCGGACCGCCTTAGGCCAGCAAGAGTTCCGGAGGACTGGAGCCTATGGCATCGAAGATGATCGCGTTCGACGAGGATGCGCGTCGCGGCCTCGAACGCGGCATGAACCAGCTCGCCGACGCCGTGAAGGTGACGCTGGGCCCCCGGGGCCGCAACGTCGTGCTGGAGAAGAAGTGGGGCGCCCCCACGATCACCAACGACGGCGTCTCCATTGCCAAGGAAATCGAGCTCGAGGACCCGTGGGAGAAGATCGGGGCCGAGCTCGTCAAGGAAGTTGCCAAGAAGACTGACGACGTGGCCGGTGACGGCACCACCACGGCCACCGTGCTCGCCCAGGCGCTGGTACGCGAGGGGCTGCGCAACGTCGCGGCCGGCGCGAACCCGATGGCGCTCAAGCGCGGCATCGAGGCTGCGGTGGAGCGGGTGAGCGAAGAGCTCTCCAAGATCTCCAAGGACGTGGAGACCAAGGAGCAGATCGCCTCGACCGCGTCCATTTCCGCCGGTGACACCGCGATCGGCGAGATGATCGCCGAAGCGATGGACAAGGTGGGCAAGGAAGGCGTCATCACGGTCGAGGAGAGCCAGACCTTCGGTCTCGAGCTCGAGCTGACCGAGGGGATGCGTTTCGACAAGGGATACATCTCGGCGTACTTCGCCACCGACCCAGAGCGGATGGAGGCCGTCTTCGACGACCCCTACATCCTGATCGTCGAGTCGAAGATCTCGGCGAACAAGGACCTGCTGCCGCTGCTGGACAAGGTGGTGCAGTCGGGCAAGCCGTTGCTGATCATCTCCGAGGACGTCGAGGGCGAGGCCCTGGCGACCCTGGTGGTGAACAAGATCCGTGGCCTGTTCAAGTCGGTGGCCGTGAAGGCGCCCGGGTTCGGCGACCGCCGCAAGGCGATGCTCGGCGACATGGCGATCCTGACCGGTGGCCAGGTGATCAGCGAGACCGTCGGGCTGACGCTGGAGAACGCCGACCTCGACGTGCTCGGCCGCGCCCGCAAGGTCATCGTGACCAAGGACGAGACCACGATCGTTGACGGCGCCGGTGACGCGGAGCAGATTTCCGGGCGGGTTAACCAGATCCGCCGGGAGATCGACGAGACCGACTCCGACTACGACCGGGAGAAGCTGCAGGAGCGGCTGGCCAAGCTGGCGGGCGGCGTCGCCGTCATCAAGGCTGGCGCGGCCACCGAGGTCGAGCTGAAGGAGCGCAAGCACCGCATCGAGGACGCGGTCCGCAACGCCAAGGCCGCTGTCGAGGAGGGCATCGTCCCCGGCGGTGGCGTCGCGCTGCTGCAGGCGTCCCGCGTTTCCTTCGACAAGCTGGACCTCTCCGGTGACGAGTCGACCGGTGCCGCGATGGTGCGCCGTGCGCTGGAGGAGCCGCTGAAGCAGATCGCCGTCAACGCCGGCCTCGAGGGCGGCGTGGTGGTCGAGAAGGTGAAGACGCTGAAGCCGGCGAACGGCCTGGATGCCGCCACCGGCGACTACGTCGACATGTTCAAGGCGGGCATCATCGACCCGGCCAAGGTCACCCGTTCTGCGCTGCAGAACGCGGCTTCGATCGCGGGGCTGTTCCTCACCACTGAGGCGGTCATCGCGGAGAAGCCGGAGAAGGAGAAGGCGCCCGCCGCCCCCGGCGGCGGGGACATGGACTTCTGAGAAGCCCATAGCCCAGGCAAGGGGCGGCCGCGCAGCAGCGCGGCCGCCCCTTCGCCTTGCCGAACCTCGGTATGCCGCGCCCTCGCTGTGCCGGCGCTTCGCCTTCCAGCGCTGGACCGGGCCCCGCCGGAGTTGGCAAGATTCGGGTGACATAACCGAGCCGCAGGGTGGGCGCACGTGGGTGAAATACAGGTAGAGGTGGAGCCGGCCGAGGCCGGGTTCGACAAGGCGAGGCTGGAGCGGATCGACGGGCACTTCGCCCGGTACGTGGACACCGGCCGGCTCCCGGGATGGCTGATCACCGTCAGCCGGCACGGCCGGCTCGCGTACGTGGCCACCTACGGCCAGCGCGACATCGAGGCCGGGCTTCCGGTCGAGCCGGGCACGCTGTGGCGGATCTACTCGATGACGAAGCCGGTCACCTCGGTCGCCGCGATGATGCTGTACGAAGAGGGCGGCTTCCAGCTGACCGACTCGGTGAGCACGTATATCCCCTCGTTCGCGGACGCGCGGGTGTTCACCGGCGGGTCCGACGTCCGTTACCTGACCGAGCCGGTCACCGAGCCGATCCGGATCTGGCACCTGCTCACCCATACCTCCGGCCTGACGTACGGGTTCCACCGCGCGCACCCGGTCGACGGGATCTACCGCGCCAACGGCTTCGAATGGGGCGTCCCGGCCGGCATTGACCTGGCGGGGGCGTGCGACGCCTACGCCGGCATGCCGCTGTTGTTCCAGCCGGGATCGGAGTGGAACTACTCGGTCGCGACCGACGTGCTGGGCCGGGTGGTGGAGGTCGTCTCCGGGCAGCGGCTGGACGAGTTCTTCCGCGAGCGGATCTTCGCTCCGCTGGGGATGACCGACACCGCCTTCTGGGCGGAGCCGGAGCAGGCGAGCCGGCTCGGCCCGCTGTACACCCGCGGCCCGGATGGGAAGGCCGCCCGGATCGATGCGATGGGCAAGGCCGCGTACCGCGAGCCGGCCTGTCTCAGCGGAGGTGGCGGGCTGGTCTCCTCGGCCGCGGACTACCACCGGTTCGCGCAGATGCTGCTGAGCAGGCCGGGCAGCCCGGCGGGCGAGCTGGAGGGCGCGCGGCTGCTCAGCCCGCGGACCGCCGCCTACATGACCATCAATCACCTGCCCGGCGGCAGCGACCTGGAGAGCTTCGGCCGGCCGCTGTACGCCGAGTCGCCGTTCTCGGGTGTGGGCTTCGGCCTCGGCTTCGCGGTGCAGATCGACCCGGCCGCGTCCAAGACCCTCTGCTCGGCCGGCGAATTCAACTGGGGCGGCGCCGCCTCCACGACCTTCTGGGTCGACCCGGTTGAGCAGCTGACGGTCAGCTTCTTCACCCAGCTGCTGCCGTCGAGCACCTATCCGATCCGCCCGCAGCTGCGCCAGCTGGTGTACCAGGCTCTGGTCGACTGAAGCAGCCCACCCGAGGCAGGCTGATTCGATGGACCGTCTTCACATCAGCGGCCATTCCCCGTACGAGCAGGTCTTCGGGTTCTCCCGGGCGCTGGCGGCCGGTGATCGCGTGCTGGTGGCGGGGACCGCGCCGGTCCCCGCCGACGGCGCCGCACCGCCGGCCGGCGCCTACCGGCAGGCCCGGATGTGCCTCGACCTGATCGCGGAGTCCCTCGGCAAGGCGGGCAGCAGCCTGGAGGACGTCGTCCGGACCCGCATCTACCTGACCGACGCGCGCGACTGGGAGGAGATCGCCCGGGCGCACGGCGAGGTGTTCGCCGGTGTCCGGCCGGCCGCCACCGCGGTGGTGGTGGCGGCGCTGCTCGACCCCGCCTGGCTGGTGGAGATCGAAGCCGAAGCGATCCGGGCCCGCTAGACCGTCGCCCGAAATATGACGACTTCTCATCGGATGCGCTTCAACGGTGCCGCGGCAGGGAACAATTCCGGTGTGCGGACTGCCTCGGCGAATACCCCCCGCGACCGCCCGGCCGATGCACGAGGCAGGGCACGCGAACGTGAACCCGTTTCCGCCCTGATCCCAGCGACCGGGGTACTGCTGCTCGCCGTTCTGTGGCTGTTCTCGGCATTCGACGGCTGGGCGGCCTCGGCGTTCTGCACCGACCACGGGCTCGGCGGCGGCTGCACCGCCGAGGTCACCGCGGCGGTGCGCCCGTCTATCCTGATGGCCGTGCTGGCGGCGTTGCTGGCCGTGGGCGCCGTGGTCAGCCGGTTCGTTTTCACCAGCGACGAGCAGGTGCGGGCAGCGCGGCTCCGGCTGTGGGCAGCCTCGGTGGCCTGCTGGCTGTTCGCCCTGGGTGTTCTCTTCGCCGCCGGGGTGGCCCACGGCCGCTGAGCGGCGAGGGCCGATTAGCTGGCGCTGCCCGGCCCGGAGATGCGTCAGGGCTCCTGGCCTGCCAGCAGGTCGGCTGCGTCGATGATCCGGTAGGCGTATCCCTGCTCGGCCAGGAAACGCTGCCGGTGCGCCGCGAAGTCGGCGTCGACCGTGTCGCGGGAGACGACCGCGTAGAAGCGCGCCCGGCGGCCGGACTGCTTGGGCCGCAGGATCCTGCCCAGCCGCTGCGCCTCCTCCTGCCGCGACCCGAACGTGCCGGACACCTGGATCGCCACCGCGGCCTCGGGCAGGTCGACCGAGAAATTCGCCACCTTGGAGACGACCAGCACCGGGACCCGGCCGGCCCGGAAGTCCGCGAACAACCGTTCCCGCTCCGCCACCCTCGTCTCTCCCTTGACCGCGGGTGCGCCGAGCCGGGCAGCGAGTTCGTCGATCTGGTCCAGGTACTGCCCGAACACCAGGACCGGCTCGTCGTGGTGCCGCTGCACGAGGTACTCCACCACGGCGGTCTTGGCCGGGGTGGCCGCGCAGAACCGGTACCGATCCGGCTGATCGGCCATCGCGTACGCGAGCCGCTGTGATTCCGGCAGCGTCACCCGCACCTCGACGCAGTCGGCGGGCGCGATCCAGCCTTGGGCCTCCAGTTCCTTCCACGGAGCGTCGAAGCGTTTCGGGCCGATCAGCGAGAACACGTCGCCTTCGCGGCCGTCCTCGCGGACCAGGGTGGCGGTCAGCCCGAGCCGGCGCCGGGCCTGCAGGTCGGCGGTCATCCGGAACACCGGCGCCGGAAGCAGGTGCACTTCGTCGTAGATGATCAGGCCCCAGTCCCGGGCGCCGAACAGCTCCATGTGCGGGTAGGAGCCCTTACGCCGGGTGCTGATGATCTGGTAGGTGGCGACCGTGACCGGCCGGATCTGCTTGCGCTCGCCGCTGTACTCGCCGATCTCGTCGTCGGTGAGCTGGGTGCGGCGCAGCAGTTCGGCGCGCCACTGCCGGGCGGCCACCGCGTTGGTGACCAGAATCAGCGTGGTTGCCTGCGCCAGCGCCATCGCGGCCGTGCCAGCGATCGTCTTACCGGCGCCGCAGGGCAGGACCACGACGCCGGAGCCGCCGTGCCAGAAGGCGTCCGCCGCGGCCCGCTGGTAGTCGCGGACCTGCCAGCCGTCCTCGGCCAGTTCGATCTCGTGGCGCTCTCCGTCCACGTATCCGGCGAGGTCCTCGGCCGGCCAGCCCAGCTTCAACAGCGCCTGCTTCAGGCGCCCGCGCTCGCTCGGGTGAACCGCAACCGTCCCCGGGTCGGCACGTTCGCCGAGCATCGGCTGGACCTTCCGGCTGCGCAGCACCTCCTCCAGCACCGCCTGATCCAGGGCGACCAGCACCAGCCCGTAGGTGGGATGGCTGGCCAGCTGCAGCCGGCCGTAGCGGGACATCACCTCCGCCACGTCGACCAGCATCGTGTGCGGCACCGGGTAGCGGGCGTAACGCAGCAGCGCGTCCACGACCTGTTCGGCATCGTGGCCGGCCGCGCGCGCGTTCCAGAGCGCCAGCGGCGTCACCCGGTAGGTGTGCACGTGCTCGGGCGCCCGCTCCAGCTCGGCGAACGGCGCGATCGCGCGGCGGCATTCGACGGCCTGCGGGTGAGCGGCCTCCAGCAGCAGTGTCTTGTCCGACTGGACGATCAGCGGTCCGTCGGTCACCGGGCACCTCCGGGCCCGTCCACCTCAGCCGGGCTCAGTACCGCGACGCCGGTGATGCGGTGCAGGGCGAGCCGGTGCACGGTATCGCGGGACGCGTCGTAGGCCGTCATGTACCCGCCCTCGACCCGCTCGGGCTTGAAGATGCGGCTCCGGGCGACGCCCGCGCTGTCCACGTAGCCGACCCAGACCCGCTCGCCGGCCGCCGCGGCGGTGCTGAGCGCGGAGACCAGGGCCTCTACCCGCGCCCGGTCGCCGGCCCGGTCGCCGGTCTGGTAACGAGCGTGGTCACCGGTTCCGTTGCTGGCCATGGTTCCGGCGACGGCCCCGGGCACCAGATGCCGGATCGCTGCCGCGGCCTCGTCGCCGGCCCGGATCTCCCGGACAGCGGCCCGCACCATCTCGTCGTCCGGCCCGGCGGGAGCGCGCGGCGTCGGGCTCACGCCCGGGCCGCCCGGGACGGAGGTGGGTGCGGTGGCACGGCGGGCGGCCGGGATGCTCACCTCAACGGTCCCGTCCGCCGACTCGGCCGCCGGTGCGTAACCCAGCGCCCGGAGCGTCTCCAGCACCGCATCGCGGTCTGCCGGCGAGGCGAGGACGGTGGGTGCCAGCGTCCGCAGCCGCAGCCGTTCGGCCCGCTGGTCGGCGGCGATCTCGGCGATCACCGCCGGGTCGTCGCAGCGGACGTAGGCCGACGCGGTGCCGACCCGGACCCGGCCGTGCCGCCGGGCCAGGTCCTCGACCAGGTACCGCAGCGGCTGCGGCACCGGCGTCGCCGATCGCCGCTCCAGGAAGGTGAGCAGGTCGCTGGCGGACCTGCCGGCGTCCAGGGCACGGCGCACCGAGGCGGTGGTGAAGCGGTACACCGTCGCGCCGCCGGTGGACTCGACCGTGGCCATCAGCGCGAGGTCGGCGGCGAGTTCGGGGAGCAGCGGGCCCGGCGCGACCGCGGTCAGGTCGGCCTGGAGCAGCACGTGGCCCAGCGGCTCCGGCAGCACCGAAGACAGCGCGGCCGCCGCTGCCCCGGCGTCGGCCGCGGCCAGGGCCCTGCCGTGCGCCGCGAGCGCGTCCAGCCCGGTCACGCCGAACATCGCCGCCTCCCGCAGGGTCGTCTCCGCCAGCAGCGTGAACATCGGACCCTGCCGCCGCGGCCGCAGCCAGGCCAGCCGCCGCAGCAGTTGCCCGGGCTGCACCGATCCCCCGGCGCCCTCCAGTTGCCCGAGCACCATCGCGCGCACCGCCGGGGCGTCCGTCCGGTCGAGGCCGCCGCCGAGGGCGTTGAGCAGCCGGCCGCGCTCGTCGCGCCGCCCGGCCAGCGCGGGGACCCGGGTCATCGTCAGCCACGCGCCGGCGATCACCGTCCACTGCTCGGCGGTCCCGCGCTCGCGCCAGCCGTCGTACCGCCCGGTCGGCAGCCAGTCGCCGTCCGCCCAGCCGGAGGCGGCCAGCAGCCCGGCGGCCCGGGCCGTCTCCGCGTACATGGCCGCGTCGGTCACCGGGATGTCCAGCGCGGCGGCGGTGCGCCGCAGCGAGCGGATGCCAACACCGCCCGCGCGCAGCACCGGCGGCGGGTCGCCGGCCCACAGGCTGAGCAGATCCGCGACGCGGCGCACGCTGTCGGCAGCCGCACCGGCGGCCGCCCGGTCCACCACGGCCTGACCGTTGTGCTGGATACCGAGCGGCGGCGGCTCGGGCGGCGCGCGGTCCGGGCCGGCGGGGGCGGCCGACTCGCCGATGACCGGGCCCAGGCCCGGGGCGGGACGCAGCGTGCCGCCGACGTCCCATGCGAGTGCGCGGGCGCAGAGCGTGTCCACGCATCGCCGCAGCGGCTCCGGGTGAACGCCGACGGTTTCGGCGAGCCCGGCCGCGTCGGCCTCGGCCGCGGCGGACAACGACCCGAGAACCTGCAGCGAGAACTGGTCGAGCCCGTCCAGGGCCCGTTCCAGCGACCGGCGGCCGGTGGCCCGCGAGGCCAGCACGTCGCTTCCGGCCGGCACCGGCGCCAGCAGATCGGGCCGGGCTGACAGCAGCACCGCAAGCTCC
The DNA here is from genome assembly GCA_051986485.1 of Streptosporangiaceae bacterium. Taxonomy (GTDB): domain Bacteria; phylum Actinomycetota; class Actinomycetes; order Streptosporangiales; family Streptosporangiaceae; genus JBPYFL01. Next base: position 16,851 of record JBPYFL010000038.1, read on the forward strand.
CGGTCCGACCGCGCGCGCAGCCAGCCGCCGTAGCCGCGTGGCCTGCTTTTACGCTGGTGATCGCTCGGGGCGCCGTCCATCACTTCCACATTAGTGCCGCGAGTTTGAGCCACAACGGCTTACGCACGGGACCTCCGGGCCCGTGCCGCGGCCGCCCGGTTCGCCACCGGCTTCCCGGTGACCGCCGGGCGGTCAGGCGAAGCGGCGGATAATGCCGGCGATGATGCGCCCGGCGATGACGTAGATGATCGCGGCGATCCCGTAGTTCGCCAGCGTCGCAATCCGCTGGCTCTTCGGGGTGAACAGCGATTTGAAGTGCCACGCGAACTGGGCTGCCCGGTGGTTGATGAAGTCGACGATGCTGTTGTGCGGGTTGGCGTTGAACACCGCGAACAGGATGTGCACGGCCAGGATCACTGCCACGATCACCGCGACGATCATGACGGCGCTGGCAATCAAGCCGATTCCACGGGCCCAGCCGGCCCGCACCGCCTTCGCGAACTGGACGGCCCCGTCCCGCCCGGGATGGGCACTCGCCGACGCCTGCGTGCTCCCCACGACGGGGCGCTGGCTCGTCAGGAGCGTGCCGGCCGCCGGTTCGGCCCCGGCGCCCCCGGGCTGGCCGATGTCGGTACTGCCGGCCGCCGGGCCGCCGGTTCCGGTGTCGTGGGCTGGTGGGCCGCCGGTTCCGGTGTTGGGGCCTGGTGGGCCGCCCGTTCCCGTGTTGGGGCCTGGTGGGCCGCCGGTTCCGGTGCTGGGGGCTGGTGGGCCGCCGGGATAGCGGGGCGCCCGGATGTCGGCGAACGTTCCGCCAGCCACCGGGCCGCCGGTGCCGGTACTGCCCGCCACGCGGACGTCGGCGTCTGTTGCGCCGGTCTCCGGGTCGCGGATCGAGGGCATGTCGGGCCCGTACGGCACGGGCTCAGGTTTTTGATGTTCGTCGGCCATCGCGACCCTTTCCGCGGCTGCGGGGGCAGGTGTCAACGGGGACCCCCCGGGGCCGCTGCTGTTGACATTTTGCCAACGATGAGCCGTGATGAACACCAAAAGCGCGTTACTCGCTGGTTACTTTTGTCGCCCGACAATACCCGGGGTGGGGTACGGTGGCCTGTTTGACGTGGGATAACATGTTTTGTAGACGTCAGGAAGGCAGCGCCTGACCGGGTGTTGACCATAGGCATCCCGGCCCCGCACGTGATCCCGTCCCAGCACCATCCGAAACGCGCGAGGCTGTGGAGGACGCGGCCCCGGTCCCCGGAGGGGGTGCCGGGGCCGCGCCTCGGCGAAGTCCAGGATTGCGGCCACGGGGACTCGGCTGCTGGAGGACTGGGCAACTGGGGGACTCACCAACCGGCCGTTGTTCTGGAGTGATGCCCGGGGCCGGATTGGGCGAGCCGGACGATTCCGCAGCCCTCGTCCGGCCTATAGCCTGGAAGCTGCGCTTCCCGCGCCGCACATCAGATCTATCCACGCGAGGTCATGCCTGTGCCCACTGGCAAGGTTAAGTGGTACGACGCCGACAAGGGGTTCGGCTTCCTCACCAGCGATGACGGCGGTGAGGTGTTCGTGCATTCGTCGGCTCTGCCTCCCGGCGCCGCCGGTCTGCGGGCTGGCCAGCGCGTGGAGTTCGGCGTCGCCGAGGGCCGCAAGGGAGCGCAGGCGCTGTCGTTGCGGCTGCTCGAGGCCCCGCCGTCGGTCGCCAAGGCGCCCCATAAGAATCCGGACGAGATGGTCGTGATCGTCGAGGACCTGATCAAGCTCCTCGATGGAGTCTCCACCACCTACCGCCGCGGCAAGCGGCCGGACGCCCGGGACGCGAAGAAGATCGCCTCGGTGCTGCGCGCGGTGGCGAGCGACCTTGACGCCGAGGATCGCCCGACGCACCGGCCCGGCGGCCGCCCGCCGCGTGCCGAGCCCACCGGCGCCCGGCGCTGACGCCCGGGGAGGCTCATGCCGCGCAGCGGCGCCCAGCGCTGATGCGCGAGGCTCACATCCGCGGAGCGTGACTGCTGCCGGCCGGCACCCGCTTGGCGGCGGCGTCCCTCGACACTTTCCGCCGCCGCCGGGCGGCGAGCAGGCCACCCAGCGCCAGGGCCAGCCCGGCCCCGGCGATCGCCATCCCGAGCGTTCCGCTTGTGGCGAACGACAGCACCAGGCCGATCAGGCCGCCGGCGACCCAGGACAGCTGGTTCAGCGTCTCCGAGACCGCGAACGTGGACGAGCGGACCTCCTCGCCGATCTCCCGTTGCACGGTGGAGTCCTGCCCGAGCTTCACCAGGGCCTGCGCCAGCGACGCGGTGAATGCGACCACCACGGCGGTGAGCAAGCCGAACGCAATCGCTGTGAACAGGGTGATGGCGGTCGTGATGGCGAGCATGCCGAACATGATCAAATGTGGTGCGCGCGTCTTCAGCAGTGATCCCAGGCCCGTCCCGGCCATCGCTCCGATGGCGAGCGCGCCCACCAGGGCCCCGAGCGCGAACTTGTTGCTCACCCCGTGGAAATGGTCCTCGCGCAGCAGGAAGGCCAGGTAGAACTCGGTAAAGCCGAAGAAGGCGCGCAGCACGGCGTTCGCCCGCATCGCCTCGCCGACCACCGGCCCGACGTTGCGCAGGGTCCTGGCCGTCCGCAGCCCGTGGTCGCGGCGGCTCCGGCCGTTTCCGCCGACCCCGGCCGTCGTACCTGACCTGCCGCGTCCACCGGATTCGGCAGCGTTCTCCCGGGTGGTGCCGGCCCCGGAGAATCCGGGTCCGGCGGATCCCCATGCCGCGGATCCCGGTCCGCCCCGCCCTCGCCCGTTGGCGGCCGGACCGCCGATGGGGCCAGCGGTCGGCACCGTGTCGGGCCCTGTGGTCGGCACCGTGTCGGGCCCCGCGGTTGGCACCGTGTCCGGCCCTGCGTTCTGTACCGTTTCGGGCCCTGCGGTTGGCACGGTGTCAGGCCCCGCGGTTGGCACCGTGTCGGGCCCAGCGGTTGGCACCGTTTCGGGCTCAGCAGTCGGAACCGTGTCCGGCCCCGTGCTCGGCCAACCGTCCGGGCCAGCGGCCGGTCCCGTGCCCGGCGCGGTACCGGTTGCGGAGCCTGCAGCCGTCGCGGGCTCCGCGGCCGGGGTGTCCACGTGCTCGGGGAGCCGGAGGCCGAGCGCGGCGCCGGCAACGAATATCACGCTCGCAACCCGCAGCACCCAGTCGGCATGGACCGCCACGGCCACGCCGGCCGCGACCGGCGCGGCGATCGCGGCCGCGATCAGCGCAGCGAGTGAGCACCGGGAATTGGCGGTCACCAGGCTGATCCGCGCCGGCAGCAGCCGAGGCGTGACCGAGGTCCGGGTGATTCCGTATGCCTTGGACAGCACCAGCGAGCCGAACGCTGCGGGAAGCAGCGTGACCGTGTCGTGGTGCACCACAGCACCGGCCATCCCCCAGCACAGCAGGCCGCGGCCGATCAGCGTGCCGGACATGATGAACCGGCGTCCCTGCCGCAGCCGGTCCAGCATCGGCCCGATCAGCGGCGCGAGCACCGCGAACGGTGCCATCGTCACCGCGAGGTAGAGGGCGACCTGGCCGCGTGCCTGGTTCAGCGATGCGTTGAAGAACAGTGTCCCGGCGAGCGAGACGGCGACGAATGCGTCGCCGGCGCTGCTGACCGCGGTCAGCTCGATCAGGTCGGCAAGGCCGGTGCGCCCCGCGCCGGAGGCACGGGTGGTCCGGTGGACCAGGTGCAGCGTCCAGCGCCCGGCGCTACCGGCCGCGCGCCCAGCAGACCCCGCCGCGCGCCCAGCAGACCCCGCGGCGCGTCCCGCGGAGCCCGCGGCACGGCCGGCAGTGCCCCTCGTTCGGTTGGCCCGCCCCGTGGCGTCCCAGACACGGCGGTGCCTGTCCGCTGCCATGACTCAAGTATTCTTCCCGTTGCCGGCCGATTACGACATCCACGCCGAGCGGATGCGAACGCTCGCCACATGGGGGACAATTACCAAGCGTGAGCCCAACGCGGACCCAGACCAGAACGCCCGTGCTCGATGACGCCTGCGCGCAGGCCGTAGACGACGCGCGCGCGGCGGCCGAGGAGATCGCCGGGCGCGGTCAGGTCGGTGCGCACATCGACGCCCGTGCGGAAACCGACCGGGTCGTGACGCACCTGTTCGAGTGCCAGGATCCGGCTTACCGGGGATGGCAATGGGCGGTCACGGTCGCGCGCGCGCCGCGGGCGCGGACGGTGACGGTGAACGAGAGCGCGCTGCTCCCCGGCCCGGAGGCGCTGCTGGCGCCGGTATGGGTGCCGTGGCGTGACCGGCTGCGACCCGGCGATGTCGGCGTGGGCGACCTGCTCCCGGCGTCCGGGGATGACGAACGGCTGGTTCCCGTCGTCGCTCTCGAAGGTGGCGGGGACACACCCTGGCCCGCGGAGCCTGGCTCGGCGGGCCCGGCAGCGTCACTGCCCATCGCCACCGACCGCAAGCGGGTGCTCTCCCCGGCCGGCCGGGACGAGACGGCCCAGCGCTGGTATGCGCTGGACCACGGGCCGCGGACCCCGCTGGCGCACGCCGCACCGGCGACCTGCGCGACCTGCGGGTTCTTCGTCGGCCTGAGCGGCCCGCTGGGCCAGATGTTCGGCGCGTGCGCGAACGCCTACGCGCCCGATGACGGCCGGGTTGTCTCGGTGGACCATGGATGCGGCGCGCACTCGGAGGCAGCGCCGCCGGGGGATGGGGACGCGCCGGTTCCGCCGATCATCGACGAACTCGGCTACGACCTCGTCGAGCTGCCCGGAGTCTCGGTCGAGGAGACGATCTTCGAGCCGTTCGACCACGGCTGAGGCCGCGCCCGGGCGCCGGGCCGGGCTGCTGGCTTATTGCGGGACCCCGGAATCCTGTGCTTCCGCGCGCCGCTGCTCGGCGCGCCGCTGCTCCGTCCGGGCCCGGGAGCGCTTGAGCCGGGGCACGTACCACAGGCCGAACAGGCCCATCGCCAGACCGAGGCCACAGGTCCAGTCCCACCAGCGGTCGCGCCCGGGGAGCACGCTGAGGCCGGTGAGTATCAGCATGACGACGAGCGCCACCGCCCAGCCCGCGGTCACCGTCAGGGTGATGAGGCGGTCATCGCCTTCCATCGGCGGCGGAGGCTCGGGCGGGCGCGCGCTCATGCCATAACCCTATGGCCGGGGCCGCCTGAGGCGGCACCGCCAGGTCGTGCCCGCCAAGCCGATCAGTTCAGACGGTGCCGGTCACGGGCGCCGCTTCAGCGGCGGGCACCGCCTTCGCATCCGGTGCCGCCTCGGCCCCGGTCACCTTCTTCCACCGATCGGCTCGCAGCCTGCGGAGCACCGGCAGGGCCGCGAAGAAGGAGCCGGTCAGGGCGATGCCGCCGACCGCGATGTCGATCGAGATCCGGCCCTGCTTGGCCCAGTAGACGTCCTTCAGGTCGAGCAGCAGGGCGAACTCGTCCACGATGAGGGCCATGCCGGTGCCGTAGCTGACGGCGACTGCTGGATGGCGGCGCTGCCGCTCCTCGCCGCGGACGGCGACCGCGCCGACGGCGGACAGCAGGCCGATGCCCCACATGTAGTGATGCAGGTGCTCGCCGCCGACGCTGATGTTGCCGAACGGGCCCTTGCCGGCCCGGATGCTGTAGGTGAGTGCACGCAGCCCGGCAAAGGTCCCGCTGAAGGCCAGCCAGCTGATCAGGGCCGACCGCTCTCCGGGGCCGAGTTCCTCCCGGTACGCACGGTGGACGGCGCTCGGCGTTGGTACGACGTTCGTCACACGCGGACCATACCCACGGCCGCCGGGCGCAAGCCGCAGGCAGCCGGTATCCGGGCTCGTCGTGCGAGCGCCACGGGATTGCGGCGATGCCGCGCACAGGCCGGGCCGCGCCGAGGCCACGCCGGGCCGCAGCGAGGCCAGGGACCGGTCAATCAGGCACGGGCCAGCGGGCGTCGGCGGTCGGGGGAGAGTCCAGGTAGCTCGCGAGACCCCGGACGATCACGTCCATCCCCCATTCGAACCGGTCGTCGGCGTTCCCGGCGACCATCATCGGGGCCAGTTCGGTGACGTTGGGGAACCGGTCCCGCGGCAGCGAGCTGAGCCATCCGCTGAACTGGGCCGCGAAGTCCCCGTCGGCCTGCGGCGGTGTCATGTCCATTTCGTAGGCGATCGCGGCGACGTACAAGCTGAACAGGTCTCCGACGTAGACCGCCACCTGATCGGGCATCCCGGCGGCGCGGAGTTCGGCCAGGCTGCGCTCCACCGCCTCCAGCATCGTGGACCCGATGACCACCCGGCCGAGGGTCAGCGCCGCGACGCCCCGGTGGCGGCGGAACACGTCGAGCAGGGACCGGCCGAACTCCTTGAGCTCGTCCTGCCACCGGCCGCCCTCGGCGGGCAGCTTCACCTCCTCGAGGATCCGTTCCAGCACCAGCTGGATCAGTTCCTCCTTGTTGGCGACGTAGCCGTACAGCGAGGAAGCCGAGGCGCCTATCTCATCGGCCACCCGCCGCATCGTCAGGGCGTCGCCCCCCTCCTTGTCCACCACCGCCAGCGCGGCCGCCACGACGACGTCGCGGCTGAGCTGCGGGCGCGGAACGCTACGGCGGCGGGGGGCCGTGCGCCACGGGGGATCCGGCATCCCCTGGCCGTCCGCCCCGGCCCGCCGGGCGCGACCGCCCCGGTTCCGCGGCTCCGGTCTGTCGATCATGGCAAACATCGTACTTGACGTGAACAGCGTTCTGCGGTAAACAGTGTTCGGACATGGTGAACAGTGTTCTTAAGTCGAACATCGTTAAGAGGGGACTGCGGGATGAGCACCGGAAGCCCAGTCGTGGAGGTCCGGGACCTCCGCAAGACCTACAAACCAGACGTGCGCGCGCTGGACGGCCTGAGCTTCTGGGTCGCCGCCGGAAGCGTGTTCGCCCTGCTCGGCCCGAACGGGGCCGGGAAGACCACGACGGTACGGATCTTGACCACGTTGTCCCGCCCAGACGGGGGCCGGGCGGAAGTGGCCGGGATCGACATGCTCCGGCGGCCCGCCGCGGTGCGCTCCGCCATCGGCGTGGTGAGCCAGCACAGTGGCGCGGTCGGCCAGCTGACCGGCGAGGAGAACCTGACCATGCAGGGCCGGATCCACGGGATGCGCTCGAAGGACACCCGTCCCCGCGCCGCGGAACTGCTGGACCGGTTCGGCTTGCGGGACGCGGCACGCCGGCAGGCGCGCACCTATTCCGGCGGCATGCGGCGGCGCCTGGACATCGCGACCGCGCTGATGAACCGCCCGGCCGTCCTGTTCCTCGACGAGCCGACCACCGGGCTGGACCCCGAAGGCCGCGCCGACCTGTGGGCGGTGCTCACCGGCCTGGCCGCCGAGGCGGGCACGACCATCCTCGTCACCACGCACTACCTCGAGGAGGCCGACCAGTTCGCGGACCGGGTCGCGATCGTGGACCGTGGCCGCGTCGTTGCGGACGGGACGTCCGCAGAGCTCAAGGCCGGCCTGCGCGGAGACTCCGTGCTGCTGGAGCTTGCCGAGGCGGGCCGGGTGGAGCAGGCCCGCAAGGTCCTGGCCGATGTTCCCGAGGTCCGGGACACCAGCGCCGACGGGGCGGTGGTGCGGGCCCGCGTCGCGGACGGCCCGCGTGCGCTGCCCGCGGTGATCGCCGGGCTGGAGGCGGCCGGCGTGCCGGTGGAGTCCGTCACCGTCGCGCGCCCGTCGCTGGATGACGTCTACCTGCACCACGCCGGCCGCTCGTTCCGTCAAGCAGAAGGGATCACCGTCTCATGAACACCCTGACCAGCTCCGTCCGCCAGACGTGGGTGATCACCACGCGCTACCTGCGCCAGCTATACCGTGAGCCCGCGGTCATCTTCATCACCCTCACCCAGCCGGTGATCTGGCTGCTGCTGTTCGGCGCCCTGTTCGAGAAGGTCGCCAAGATCCCCGGGTTCGGCGGGGGGAACTATCACACCTACCTCACCCCGGGCGTCGTGGTGATGACCGCGATCTTCGCCTCCAGCTGGACCGGGATGTCCTTCATCGAGGACATGCAGACCGGGGTGATGGACCGGTTCCTGACCGCGCCGGTGCACCGGGGCGCGCTGATCGCGGCGTCGATGGCGTACCAGGCCGTCGTCACCGTCGTTCAGTCGGCGGTGATCATCGGCCTCGGCCGGGCCACCGGAGCGTCCTTCCCGGGCGGCGCCGGCGGCGTGGCCGTCCTGATCGGCGTGTCGGTGCTGATCGCGCTCGCGATGACCGGCGTCTCCAACGCGTTCGCGCTGCTGACCCGCCAGCGGGAAGCGCTCATCGGCGCGTCCACCACGCTGGTGATGCCGCTGACCTTCCTGTCCGCCGCGTTCCTGCCGCTGGTGCTGGTCCCGGGGTGGATCGCCGCCATCGCCCGCTTCAACCCGGTCAACTGGGCAGCCAGCGCCGGGAGGATGGCTGTCAGCAGCCACCCTTCCTGGGCCACGGTAGGGTCTTACGCGGCCTTCCTGGTGATCGCGCTGGTGGTCACGGCGGCGGCTTCGACCCGTGCGTTCCGCGCCTACCAGCGGGCGATGTGATCCGGCGTTAACCAGGTCCCCGCGGTGCCCGGCACCGCGGGGACCTTTAGTTAGCGGTGCTAACGGATCAGGAATGCCGCGGCATCAGGTATGGTTAGCAAAAGTAATGACTCGGGCTAATGAACATGATGATCTCACCGACCAGGACAGACACCGGCCTGGCCACGGCGCTCCGCATCTCGGTGAGCCGGCTGGCCCGCCGGCTGAGGGTCGAGCGTACCGGCGGCCTAGCGGAAACCGGCTTGTCCGATACCCAGCTCGCCGCGCTGGCGGCGCTGGAGCGGCACGATGGCATGAGCCCGGGAGAACTGGCGGCGCACGAGAAGGTGCAGCCGCCGTCGATGACCCGGGTGATCGCCACGCTGGAAGCGCGCGGCCTGCTACGGCGTGCTCCGCATCCGACCGACCGGCGGCAGGTGGTCCTGTCGGTCACCGGGGACGGCCGGAACCTCGTGAAGGAATCCCGGCGGCTCCGGGACGCCTGGCTGGCCCGGAGGCTGAAGGAACTGACCCCGCAGGAGCGGGCGGCGCTGCGGGCAGCGGCGCCGGTGCTGGAGAAGCTCAGCCAGGCCTGACCCGCGGCGGCGCCGAGCCTGCCGCCGGCTCCCAGCCTGCCGTCGGCACCCACCCCACGGCCGGCACCGAGCCCGCCGTCGGCGCCCAGCCAACCGCAGGCACCGGGGCCCCCGCGTCCGCCGCGGGCGGGCCCGGGCGGTTCATCAGTTCGCTGCGGATCCGCAACTACCGGCTGTACGCGACCGGTCAGGTGGTGTCGAACAGCGGCACCTGGATGCAGCGCGTCGCCCAGGACTGGCTGGTCCTCAACCTCACCCACGGCAGCGGGACCGCGCTCGGCATCACGACCGGCCTGCAGTTCCTGCCGATGCTGCTGTTCAGCCTGTGGGGCGGGGCGGTCGCCGACCGCTACTCCAAGCGGCGCCTGCTGATGGTGACGCAGTCGCTGATGGGTGCCCTGGCGGTCGTCCTTGGCCTGCTCGCGGTGACCGGCCTGGTGCGGATCTGGCAGGTGTACGGGCTCGCGTTCGGGCTCGGCCTGATCACCGTCGTGGACAACCCCACCCGGCAGACCTTCGTGGCCGAGATGGTCGGCCGCTCGCACATGCCGAACGCGATCGCCCTGAACAGCGCCAGCTTCAACCTCGGCCGGATCACCGGGCCGGCCGTCGCGGGACTGGTGATCAGCGCGGTCGGTACCCCGGTGGCCTTCCTGGTCAACGCCGCGTCGTTCGGCGCGGTGCTGACCAGCCTCAAGCTGATGCGCCCGGCCGAACTCCGCCCGGCGCCGCCGGTGCCACGGGAGAAGGGCCAGCTTCGCGAGGCCCTGCGGTATGTGCGATCGCGGCCGCAGCTGTGGATGACGATGGTCCTGATGTTCTTCGTGGCCACGTTCGGGATGAACTTCCAGGTGACCAACGCGCTGATGTCGCGGGGCGTCTTCCACACCGGGGCCGGCGCGTTCGGCCTGGCGTCGACCGCGTTCGCGGCCGGGGCACTCGGCGGGTCGCTGCTCGCCGCCGGGCGGCGCCGGCGCGGCCTGCGGCTGCTGCTGGTCACCGCCTTCGCCTTCGGCGTCCTGGAGGCCGCCAGCGCGGTGATGCCGTCCTACTGGTCGTTCGTCGCCGCGCTGGTTCCGGTCGGGCTGGCCCTGCTCACGCTCAACACCGCGGCGAACTCGGCCACCCAGCTCGGCTCGGCGCCCGAGATGCGGGGGCGGGTCATGGGCCTTTACATGCTGGTCTTCCTCGGCGGGACGCCGATCGGCTCGCCGATCATCGGCTGGCTGGCCGAGCAGTTCGGGCCGCGGGCCGGCCTGGTGGCGGGCGGCCTGATCTCCGCGGCCGCCGCGGTCGCGGTCGGCGTGATGCTGGCGCACCGCCGCGGCGAGCAAGCCCGCCGTTACCTGCGGCCGCGCAGCTTTCTGCCGGCCCGGACCGAGAGGCTGCCGGCCCGGACCGAGAGCCTGCCGGCCCGGACCGAGAGCCTGCCGGCCCGGAGCGAGGGGCTGCCGGCCAGCGCTGAGGCCTCGTAACCTCGGCCGCATGAGGCTGTTCGTCGCGCTACAGCCGCCGGAGGCGGCCCTCGGCGAGGTGGAGGCGGCGGTGGCGCCGCTGCGGGCGCACTGGCCGGACCTGCGGTGGGTCCGCCGCGAGCTGTGGCACCTCACGCTGGCCTTTCTCGGGGAGGTTGACGACTCCGCGACCGGGAACCTGTCCGAGCGGCTGCAGCGGGCGGCCCGCCGGCACCCGCCTCCGGTGCTGTCGTTCGGCGGCGGCGGCGCCTTCCCCCGCGCGACCCGGGCGACCGTGGTGTGGACGGGAGTGGACGGCGACCAGCGCGGCCTCGGCGCCCTCATCGATTCGGTGGCGGCCGGCGCGCGGCGGGCCGGCGCGGCCCCGCCGGGCGAGGGCCGGAAGGCACGTCCGCACCTCACCCTCGCCCGCTGCCGCAGGCCCGAGGACGTCCGTGACCTGGTCGGCTCGCTGGCCGGCCTCCGCACGTCGGACTGGAGCGCAACTGAGATCGCCCTGGTGCGCAGCTATCTCGGGGCAAGCACCCGGCACGAGGTCATGGCCACCTGGCCGCTCGGCCGCGGCGAACCCTAGCCGGCGCTAAGGGCGGTCAATCGCCGATGCGCAGGCCGGTCAATCGCCGCCGCCCAGGGAGGCCAGCCGCGGGTGGCCAGGGCGGTCAATCGCCGGTGGCGCCGTCGATCCGCTCGCGGATCAGGTCGGCGTGGCCGTTGTGCCGCGCGTGCTCCTCGATCATGTGCACCAGGATCCAGCGCAGCGAAACGAAGTCCTCCCGCTCGCCGGTGGGCGATTTCGCGAGGTCATCGAGCGATCCGGCCGCGTCGGTGAGCTTCCGGGCGGCCTCGCATTCGGCCTCCCAGGTGCGGAAAGCCTCGGCGGCGTCGGCGGTGTCGACGTCGTCGAACTCGGCGTTCCAGTTCCGCTCGGAGACGTAGATGAACCGCGCGTCCCCGCCGGCGAGGCGGCGCCGGAACCAGGCGCGCTCCACCTCCGCCATGTGCCGGACGAGACCGAGCAGCGACAGCGACGACGGCGGCACCTCGCGCCGCCGCAACTGGGCCGCAGCGAGCCCGTCGCATTTCATCGCCAAGGTGGCGCGCTGGTAGTCGAGCCAGGCGGTCAGCATCTCCCGCTCACCCGCCTGCACCGGGGCATCGACTCGGTTGACGGTCATGGCGGGAGCATCTCACGGCGGCATTAAGCTACGCACGTGCATATGGCCCGGCGCTGGCTGCTGCCAACGGTGCTCGCGCTGCTCGTGGTCGCGGTCCTGATCGGCGCGCTGATCCACTGACCTGCCCGGACGCGGCCCGGGCCGCCCCGCAGCGTGCGGCGGCGGAAAGGGCCGCGCGCCCCGGCGGTTGCCCTTACAGCCGCTCGATCACGTAGTCGATGCAGGCGGTGAGCGCCTCGACGTCCGCCGGGTCCACCGCCGGGAACATCCCGATGCGCAGCTGGTTGCGGCCGAGCTTGCGGTAGGGCTCGGTGTCCACGATCCCGTTCGCCCGCAGCGCGGCCGCCACGGCAGTGGCGTCCACCTCGTCAGCGAAGTCGATCGTCCCGACCACCTGGGAGCGGTGAGCGGGATCGGCCACGAACGGCGTCGCGTACGGCGCCTTCTCAGCCCAGGTGTAGAGCCGGGACGACGAGTCCGCCGTCCGCGCGGTGGTCCAGGCCAGGCCACCCTGGGCGAGCATCCACTCGATCTGCTCCGCGAGCAGGTAGAGGGTCGCGACGGCCGGGGTGTTGTAGGTCTGGTCCTTGGCGGAGTTGCTGACCGCCGTCGGCAGCGACAGGAATTCCGGAACATAACGGCCGGAGGCGGCGATCTCCTCGATCCGTTCCTGTGCGGCGGGGGACAGCAATGCGAGCCACAGACCGCCGTCGGACCCGAAGCTCTTCTGCGGCGCGAAGTAGTACGCGTCGAACTCGGCTGCCGTGACAGGCAGGCCGCCGGCCCCGCTGGTGGCATCCACCAGCACCAGGGCGCCGGGGTCAGCGCCCGGAACCCGCTGGATCGGCATCGCGACCCCGGTCGAGGTCTCGTTGTGGGTGAGGGCGTAGCTGTCGATGCCCTCCTCGGCCCGCGGCTGCGGGTGCGACCCCGGGGGGCTCTCGATGACCGACGGGTCCGCCAGCCATGGCGCGGCGGCGGTCACCTTGGCGAACTTGCTGGAGAACTCGCCGAACGACAGATGCTGCGACCTGCTGCGGACCAGGCCGAACGCGGCGGCGTCCCAGAACGCGGTGGTGCCGCCGTTGCTGAGCACCACTTGGTAGCCGTCGGGCAGCTCGAAAAGCTGGGCGAGCCCTTCCCTGACCCGGCGTACCAGCGACTTCACCGGCGCCTGCCGGTGCGAGGTGCCCATGTACCGGTCCGTCGAGGACGCCAGGCCGGCCAGCGCCTCCGGCCGGACCTTCGACGGCCCGCAGCCGAACCGCCCGTCGGCAGGCTTGATCTCTCCGGGAATCTCGATGGTGGTCACCCGGCCAAGGGTATCGGGGTTGCGGGCCGGTGCATGCGCTACGAGCCGAGCCCGAGGGCCTCGGTGGCGCCGGGGACTTCGCTGACGGACCGGGTGCCCGGACCGACGTACCGGGCGCTCGGCCGGATCAGCCGTCCGGTGCGCTTCTGCTCCAGGATGTGCGCCGCCCAGCCGGCCGTCCGCGCGCAGGTGAACATCGCGGTGAACATGTTCGAGGGGACCTCGGCGAAGTCCAGCATGATCGCCGCCCAGAACTCGACGTTGGTGGCGAGCACCCGGTCCGGCCGGCGCTCGTGCAGCTCTTCGAGCGCGGCGTTCTCCAGGGCGGCCGCGGCCTCGTAGCGCGGCGCGCCGAGTTCCTTCGCGGTCCGGCGCAGCGTCCGGGCGCGCGGGTCCTCGGCCCGGTACACCCGGTGCCCGAAGCCCATCAGCCGTTCACCCTTGTCCAGGGTCTCCTTGACGTATGTGCGGGCGTCGCCGATGCGCTCGACCTCTTCGATCATGTGCAGCACCCGGGCCGGCGCGCCGCCGTGCAGCGGGCCGGACATCGCGCCGACCGCGCCGGACATCGCCGCCGCGACGTCCGCGCCGGTGGAGGCGATCACCCGGGCGGTGAACGTGGAGGCGTTCATGCCGTGCTCGGCGGCCGAGGTCCAGTAGGCGTCGATGGCGCGGGTATGCCGGGGGTCCGGGTCGTCGCGCCACCGGGTCATGAACCGCTCGACGATCGTCTGGGCAGCGTCAACCTTCTTCTGCGGCACCATCGGGTTCCCGAGACCGCGCGCGGCCTGTGCCACGTACGACAGCATCATCACCGACACCCGGGCCAGATCGTCGCGCGCCTTCTCGTCGCTGGTGTCCAGCAGCGGGCGCAGCCCCCACACCGGCGCGAGCATCGCGACCGCGCTCTGCACGTCCACCCGGACGTCGCCGGAGTGGACCGGGAGCGGGAACGGCTCCGCGGGCGGCAGGCCCGGCCAGAACCGGTCGTCGACCAGCAGCCCCCACACGTTGCCGTACGACACGTGCCCGACCAGGTCCTCGATGTCCACGCCGCGGTAGCGGAGCGAGCCGCCTTCCTTGTCGGGTTCGGCGATCTCGGTCTCGAACGCGATGACGCCTTCGAGTCCCGGCTTGAAGTCGTCGGGCATCTGCTTCCTCCATCTCCGCGGGGGTCTCGGCGGGCGGCTCAACGCCGGCGGCCGGGCGGGCAGCCCGCCGGCAGGGCCAGCCGGACCATTGAACCTCGCCCGGCCAACCGGCCGGTAACCCGGGGTCCGTCTAGGATCTGCATCCGTGGAGGCGGCAGATGAGGCGGCACCTGGTGGCGGCCCGGATGAGCTGAGTGAGGAGTCGCTGGCGGCCGATCCGGTTGCGCAGTTCGCGCGCTGGTTCGGCGATGCGGTGGACGCGGGGATCCCGGAACCGGCTGCGATGGTTCTCGCCACCGCATCGGCGACCGGGGTGCCACGTGCTCGCACCGTTTTGCTTAAAGGCTACGACGCCAGCGGCTTCACCTTCTACACCAACCGGACCTCCCGCAAAGGCCGTGAGCTGGCCGAGAACCCGCAGGCGTGCCTGGTGTTCCCGTGGCACGCGATGGGCCGGCAGGTGATCGTCGAGGGGGCGGTGACGGCGCTGTCGCAGGCCGAGAGCGAGCCCTACTTCCGCACCCGGCCGCGCGGGTCGCAGCTCGGCGCATGGGCGAGCAGGCAGTCAACGGTTCTCGGCGGGCGGGGCGAGCTGGATGCGCGGTTCGCGCGGCTGGGCGAGCGGTGGCCGCCCGGCGCCGAGGTGCCGTTGCCTGATTTCTGGGGCGGCTACCTGCTGGCACCGGAGAACGCGGAGTTCTGGCAGAGCCGTCCCAGCCGGCTGCACGACCGGCTGCGGTACCGCCGGGTGGACGGCCGCGCGCCGGATGCGCCCGGCGGGTGGATCGTTGAGCGGCTCGCTCCCTGACGATCCGGGTGGCGACCGGCGCCGCCGACGTACCATCTAGGTGAAGGCGCCGGCTGCGAACCGGCTACCAGCGTTACGGGCACATCGTCGCTGGCCAGGCCGGTGCCCGGCGCGCGACGTGCCGGCGCGCCGGGCCCGGAGAGGACGGATGGTTGACCGCGCACGGCCTGATCGACACCACGGAGATGTACCTCCGCACAATCTTCGAGCTCCAGGAGGAGGGCATCGTCTCGCTGCGCGCCCGGATCGCCGAGCGGCTTTCGCAGAGCGGGCCGACGGTCAGCCAGACGGTGGCGCGGATGGAACGTGACGGGCTGCTGCGGGTGGCGGGCGACCGCCATCTCACCCTCACCGCCGAGGGCCGCTCGCTGGCAACCCGGGTGATGCGCAAGCACCGGCTGGCCGAATGCCTGCTCACCGACGTCATCCGGCTGCCGTGGGAGGACGTGCACGTGGAGGCGTGCCGGTGGGAGCACGTGATGTCGGACGCGGTCGAGCGCCGGATCGCGGAGCTTCTCGACTACCCGGCGCATTGCCCGCACGGCAACGCGATCCCGGGGCTCGACGAACTGGGCCTGCCGCCGGAGGCCAAGGCACGGGTGGCGGCGGCGCAGCAGGAGCCCGCCGAGGTGATGACCGACGCCGCCCTGGAGCCATCCGGGCAGGTAATAGTGCGCCGGATCAGTGAACAAGTCCAAAGCGACACGGCTGCGATGCTTAAACTCAAGCAAGTTGGGATACAACCCGGACGCAGGATTACGCTCGCGGCGAGCGACGACGGTGTGCGGGTGACCGGTTCTGACGGAACCGGCGCGACAGAGGCCGAACTGCCGCGCTGGGTCGCAGCGCACGTGTTCGTCGCGAGGGCTTGACCCGGGGCGGAGCGCTGGTTCCCCGCCAGCGCCCGCCGCGCAAGAGGTGGCGTGCCGATGAGACGTGGCGAGGCGGCGTTCGACGCCTACCTGCCCGCGGAGACCGTACTCGACCAGGTCGAGACGGCGGTCATCGTGACGGACCGCGACGGTAACCTGCTGTACGCCAATGATTACGCTAGCCGCCTCGGCGGCTACCCTGCCGACTTCCGGCACCTGATCGGCCATTCGTTCCTGGCCCTCGCCTTCGACGAGGCGGACGTCGTCAACGCCACCGAACTCGCCAAAGAGGTGCTCCGTGGCCACGCGTGGGAGGGCACGTTCGCCAACCTGCGACGGGACGGGACACGGGTGTTCGTCCGCGCCCAGGCCGTTCCGCTGCGCAACCCGTCCGGCGCCATCGACGGCATCGTTATCTTCGCCCGGGAGGCGATGAAGCGGGGCAACCATCGCGAGCACGACCGGCTCGGGATGCTGGAGCGGATCGGCGAGCGGCTCGCGGGCCCGGTGGAACTGGACGGGACGCTGCGGCACGTGGCGGAGACGCTGGTGCCGCAGTTCGCCGACCACTGCTTCGTCGACCTGTTCAGCGGCGGCACCCTGGTGCGCCGGATCGACCGGCACGCTGGCGGCTGGCAGCCGCTGCCCGGGACGTGGGCCGGGGTCGGCGAGGAGATCCGCTACCCCGATGGTCACTTCTGCCAGCAGGCGATGGCGCGGCTGGACACGATCGTGTTCGAGGACGTGGGGCGGGGCCGGTACCCGGCGCCCAGTGCGGAGAGCCTCAGCACCGCCGACGAGGTGGAGATCACCTCGGTCATCGCCGCCCCGCTGTGCGCCCGCGGCGAGCTTCTCGGCGTGATGAGCCTGGCGCTGTCGCACCTCACCGAGCGCGACGACCCGCACTACGACGCCTTCGACCGCGACTTCGTCGGGGCGATCGCGAGCCGGGTGGCGATCGCGATCGACAACGCGCTGCTTTTCGAGGAAGAACGGCGTACCGCGCTGGCGTTCCAGACCAGCCTGCTGCCGCACCAGATCCCGGAAATCGATGGCCTGGAGACCGCCTGCCGTTACGTTCCCGCGAAGCCGCTGAAGGCGCGGGGCCAGGGCATCCAGACCCAGGTCGGCGGCGACTGGTACGACGTGATCCCGCTGTCGGCCGGCCGGGTGGGGATCGTCATCGGCGACGTGGAGGGCCGCGGCGCTCGCGCCGCCGCGATCATGGGCCAGTTGCGTGCCGCGCTGCGGGCGCTCGCCCAGGACGACAAGTCGCCCGAGGAGATCCTGCAGAAGCTGGACGAATGGTGCCGCCTGCTCGGCGAGGTGGAGGTGGACGCGCACGGCGCCGAGTTGCCGCAGACCCCGATCGCCAGCTGCACCTACCTCGTCTATGACGCATGGTCGCGCGAGCTGTCGTTCGCCAACGCCGGCCACGACGCGCCGCTGCTGATCGTGGACGGCGAGGTGCGCCCGATGGAGATCGAGCACAAGGGCGTGCTGCTCGGCGTCCGGGCCAAGGGAATCGGCGGTGTTCCGCCGTTCCGCGAGGAACGGCGGACCCTGCCGCCCGGTGCCACCCTGGTCTTCTACACCGACGGCCTCACCGAGCGGCGGGCGCGGGACGACGGCGGCTACTACTCGGAGGACGAGACCCGCGAGATGGTCTCCGGCGCCGTCGCCGCTGCCGCGGACAAGGAAGTGGACGCCGTTGCGGACGCGGCGAAGGATGCGGTGCCCGGTGACATCGCCGACGACCTGGCGATCGTGGTGCTGCGATCATCAACGCCAGACCTTGCCTCCCGGCAGCGGACCTTCCCCGCCGAGCCGATCATGGTGTCGGAGGCGCGCCGGATGGCCGCCGAGACGTTCGCCTCCTGGCGGATGGATCCTGGTCAGGCGGAACTGGCGTGCCTGCTGGTGTCCGAGGTGGTGACGAACGTGGTGCTGCACGCCACGGCGTCCGGCGTGGGCGGCGCGCGCAACGGCGACGCAGCGATCGCCGGCCTCGCCAGGCACCCTGACGCCGCCGCTGCGGGCGATGGCGTGCCCGCCGCCGACGATCTGGCGGCGAGCGACGGCACCGGGCTGGCTGCTGTCGCCGTGGAGGACCGAGCGGTGGAGGACCGAGCGGTGGAGGACGGATGGGAAACGCTCGGTAACCCCCGGCCCGTTGCTCACTGGGAGTTCACCCTCCGGCTCCGCCGCGGCGCCGCGTCGATCTGGGCGGAGGTCTTCGACTCCGATCTCCGGCTGCCGCGCATCCGCAGCGCCGGCGAGAACGACGAGGGTGGCCGCGGCCTCTACCTGGTAGACCAGCTCGCGACCCGTTGGGGGTCCCGGCCGACGCCCGAGGGCAAGGCCGTCTGGTTCGAGATGCCGATCAGCGGCTGAGCACAGCCGCGCGCGGCAGCGTCAGTGGTGGGCGTGCGAGTTGGCCCACAAGATCAGGGCCACGATCGCCACGAAGATGATCGCGCCGGTCCAGTGCTTGCTGGTCACGTTCAACTTCATCCGCTTCCGGACGTGGGTGTAGCCGAACGCGACGAGCCCGCCGATGAGCACCAACAGGATCAGGCCTTCCACTGATGCTCCTCCCGGGGACCTTCGCTGCGCCGACGCTACACGCCGACCAGTGTCGCATCCTCTCGTTGCGGCGGTGCGGATGCCGCGGGCGGTTCGTCCGCTCCAGCCGGGGTTTCCGGCAGGCACCTGTCGCGCGCGGCGATCTCGCTGGCTGCGTGCGCGCACCCGGCGAGAAGCCACTCGAGCCTGTCGTCCTCGTCATGGTCGGCGTCCGGTTCGGCGTTGGCGACCACCGCGACGGCCTCAGCCGTCCGTAGTACCGAGCCGTGACAGTACGCCCAGTCCAGCATGCCCGCGAGCGGGATGGCGATCCGGTGCTCGCGCAGGCGTGCCGACAGGGCGCGGCCGCCGAGGATGCGGCGCGCCCGGCGGCGGGCTGCTTCCAGCCCGCAGCGGGTGGCCATGTCGCAGTACTCGGTGTCGAGCGCCGCGTCGGCGCACGCCGCCACCACGGCGGCGCAGCCGCGCAGGCCGGTGCTCTCGGTGTCCAGCATCATCGGCACTAGCCGGCCCAGGCGGGACCGGGTAGCGTCGCCGACCCGGTCGTTCACCGCGCGCGCCACCGACGCGAGCACCGGGTGTACCGCGTGCGGGCTGTCGGACCATGGCTCCCCGGCCATCATCGAAGCGAGCTCCATCAGGCACGCGCCATCGTCGGGCCCGGTGTGCCGGCCCCGCGCGATGGGCGGCTCTGGCGCCGCTGGCCGCCGGCCGACCGAACCCCCGCTGGCGGCACTTTGCATACAGTCGCCGATATACTCAAGCCGTGCGGGACGGGAGTTGGAGGATGTGCTCATGACCACGCCTCCCCAGGAAGCTCGGAATACGGGTTGGCCGGCCGGTCCGGCCGGTGATGGGGCGAGCCTCCCGGGCGGGCTTTCCCGCCAGCCTGGTGAGGCCGGTGGAGTTCCGTATCCGGGTCGGTCCGGCGGCTCGGCTGGGCAGCCGATCCGGCCGGTGGAACGGCCCGTTCCGCTCCGCCACAGCGTCTACAACGCGCTGGTGGAGCTGATCGTGGAGGGCTCCCTCGCGCCGGGTCAGCACCTCGTGGAAGCGGAGCTTGCCCGCTATCTCGGCGTCAGCCGCCAGCCGGTGCGGGAGGCTTTGCACCGCCTCCGGGCGGAGGGCTGGGTCGAGCTTCGGCCGGGCCAGGGAGCCTTCGTGCACGTGCCGACGGAGCTGGAGGTTGACCAGCTGCTGGACGTGCGCGCGCTGCTCGAGTCGGAGTCGGCGCGGTCCGCGGCGCGGTCGGCTTCCCCGCAGCAGATCGCGCGCCTCCGGGAGCTGCTCCGGGAGGGAGCCGACGCCCTCGCGGCCGACGACCCGGAGCGGGTAGCCGCGGCGGACACGGCACTGCACACGGAGATCACTGCGGCGAGCGGCAACGCCGTCCTGGCCGAGCTCACCGGCATCGTCAAGGGGCGGATGCACTGGTATCACCGATCGGTTGCGCTCACCCGGGGCGGGGGTTCCTGGGACGAGCACGAGGCGCTGATCGATGCCATCGAGGCGGGCAACGGGGCACGGGCAGCGGACATCATGCGACAGCATGTCGAGGAGACCCGCACCGCCCAGCACGAGCGCACCCGGGCCACCGATGGACCCGCGTCTCCTGCCTGACGCCACTCGTCCACCTCCCACTCCGCTGCCGGTGTGGTGGCTGGTCCGTGGCGGACCGCCGGTTCCGGGAAGCCGAGGATCGCGACGTGCTTTTCCTTCCCGCTTTCGGAGTCGCTGACCCTCCCTCGTGCGGTGCGAGGCCTTATTGCGGTGCGAGGCCTTATTGCGGTGCGCGGCCCGCCCGGCAGTCACCACCATGCCGCCGGACGGGCCACACGGCCGGCGGGTGCGGGATGCCCCCGCAGTGCACCAGGCACCCCGCACCAGCAGCCGGCGGTTATCTGTCCGTGGTCTCCCAGATAATCCGGACTGTATACCGTCGACTATTCGTGTCAATGGGTGCGCGGGAACCGGGCTGGCCCGGTGGGTACCGGCGTCACGGCCGGCCGTCAGCGGGCGTCGCGGACGGCCCGGACACCGCAGGTGACGACCGGCATCGTGAACTCGCCGGAGGCGGTCTCCGGCCGCGAGCGCAGGTAGCCGCGGATCCTGCCGAGCAGCCGTTCCTGGTCCGGCTGATCCATCACCAGCAGGCCCGAGTGGGTCGCCAGGGTGGCGACCAGCGAATCGGCGGTGCGCAGCTGGCCGTTCTCGAACTCCGCCCGCTCGCCGTCCCGGAACGGCCCGCTGCCCGCCGCTCCCAGTACCTCCAGGTACGCCCCGGTGCTCTCCCGCCACCGGCTCAGCGATGCACTCGCCTGGCCCTCGCACACGTCGTGCAGGCCGCCGACCCAGTCCACGAAGTCGTTGTCCACGTTCCACAGTCCCGCGACCACGCCGCCGCCGGTGAGCACGCGAGCGATCTCCGGCACGGCACGGGACATGTCGAACCAGTGCGCGGCCTGCCCGGCGACGACCGCGTCAGCCGCCCCGTCCGGAAGCGGGATGGCCTCGGCGCTGCCGGGCAGCGCCCGCACCGCGGGAAGGATCCGGCGCAGTTGCGCCAGCATCGCCGGATCCGGTTCGACCGCCGTCACGTCCGCGCCCAGGTTCACCAGACTGGCGGTGAGCTTCCCGGTCCCCGCGCCCAGGTCCAGCACCCGGACCGGGTCGCGGCCCGCGACCGGTTCCAGGGCCCACCGCACGGCCGCCTCCGCGTAGGCGGGCCGGTGCTCCGCGTACGCCGCGGCCGCGGTGCCGAACGAGGAGCCGCGCAGGACGCGGATCTCATCGGCCGACAGCTCACCGCGCACCGGCCCGCGTCGCGGTCGGTTTTGCCCTGGTTGCTCACTCGATGACCGCATGTGAATACTTTAGGTGCCGGCGAGCCGGCGGAGCGCGGCGCGGACCACTCCGGGATCTGAGGTCGTCCAGTAAGGCGGCAACGAGGCCCGGAGAAAGCCCCCGTACCGTGCCGTCGCCAGCCGGGGATCCAGGACCGCAACCACCCCGCGGTCGGTGCTGGTGCGCAGCAGCCGCCCGGTGCCTTGCGCGAGCAGCAGTGCCGCGCCGGCCGCCGCGACCGCCATGAAGCCATTTCCGCCGTGCGCCGCGATGGACCGCTGCCGGGCCGATGACAGCGGGTCGTCCGGACGCGGGAACGGGATCCGGTCGATCACCACCAGCTGGAGCGAGCGCCCGGGAACGTCCACCCCCTGCCACAGCGACAGGGTGCCGAACAGGCAGCTGTTCTCGTCGGCGGCGAACTGCCGCACCAGCTGGCCGGTCGCGTCGTCGCCCTGGCAGAGCAGCGGGTAGCCGATCGCGCCACGCAGTTCGTCCGCCGCCTTGCGGGCCGCCCGCATCGAGGAGAACAACCCCAGGGTCCGGCCGCCCGCGGCGTCGATCAGCTCGCGCAGTTCGGTTAGATACTCCGGCGGCAGCCCGTCGCGGCCGGGCGGCGGCAGGTGGCGCGCGATGTAGAGGATCCCGCTGCGCGGGTGGTCGAACGGAGAACCCACGTCTACGCCGGACCAGCTGTCCGGCGACTCCGCCGGCAGCCCCCACTGCCGGGCCATCGGCTCGAACGAGCCGCCCAGCGCGAGCGTGGCCGAGGTCAGCACCACGGTGTGCCGCGCGAACAGCCGGTCCGCCAGCAGGGCGCCGACCCCCAGCGGCGCGACCCGGAGGGTGGGCGGCCGCCGCGATGACTCCTCGCCTGCCGTCGGCTCGGCATGGCCTGCCGCGGGCTCGGCCGGGCCCGCTGCGGGCTCCGTGTAGCCCCGCCCGCTTGCCGGCCCGCCAGGCCAGTCATCGCCCGGGCGGTCCAGCCACACCACCTCGGCACGGGAAGCGATGTCGTCGTCGAAGGACCGCGTGAGCCGTTCTGCCGTCTCGAAGATGTCGTCAATCGCGACCTGCGCGGCGCGGATCAGCGCCAGCCGCTGGGCGTCGTCCTCGCTCTGCCTGCCCGCCGACCGCAGCTCCGCCGCGCACGCTCGCGCGGCATCACCGATCAGGGTCAGCGCCTCGGCGAGCGCCTCGCCGAGCACGTCGATCCGCCCGGCCGGCGAGGTTGCCAGCACCGGGCGGAGCGCGTCGGCCGCCGCATGCAGCCGGTCCGCCTCCGCCTCGGCGATGAGCCTCCCGCAGCGGCGGGCCGCTGCCTCCACCGCCGCCGCGGACATCTCCCCGGTTGCCACCGAGGTGATCCGGTCGACAAGGTCATGCGCCTCGTCGACGACGACCACGTCATGGTCGGGCAGCACCGGATGATCCTCGAGGGCGTTGATGGCGAGCAGCGCGTGGTTGGTGACGATGATGTCGGCCGCCGCCGCGTCGTCGCGGGCGCGTTCGGCGAAGCATTCGGCGCGGACCGGGCAGCGCTGGCCGAGGCATTCTTTCGCGGAAACCGCGACCTGCCGCCAGGCGCGCTCCTCCACGCCCGGCACGAGCTCATCGCGATCTCCGGTGGTGGTTTCGGCCGCCCACTCCTGCAGCCGGCGCACCTGCCTGCCCAGCGCCGACGCCGGCCCGGCAGCGGCGGGCGCGCCGCCGGTGCGCTCCTCGGGCGCCGCGTCGAACAGCGTGTCACCCGGATCCTCCGCCGTGCCGGCC
The DNA here is from genome assembly GCA_051986485.1 of Streptosporangiaceae bacterium. Lineage (GTDB taxonomy): Bacteria > Actinomycetota > Actinomycetes > Streptosporangiales > Streptosporangiaceae > JBPYFL01. Next base: position 39,976 of record JBPYFL010000038.1, read on the forward strand.
TGCAGCCGGTGCAGGCACAGGTAGTTCCGGCGGCCCTTGAGGATCGCGAAGACGGGCTCGCGGCCGAGCAGTGGCCGCAGCGCCGCGGCGAGGCGCGGGAGGTCGCGGTCGATCAGCTGCCGTTGCAGCGCGATCGTCGCGGTCGAGACGACGACGGCCGCCTTGCCGGTGACCGCATGCCGGACGGCCGGGATCAGGTACGCCAGTGACTTGCCGGTCCCGGTCCCCGCCTGGACCGCGAGATGCCGGCCGCCGTCGATGGCATCGCGCACCGCCTCGGCCATGGTGACCTGCCCGGGACGCTCGGCGCCGCCGATGTCCGCGACGGCCGCCGCCAGCAGATCCGGGATCCCGGGCGGCTCGGCCGGGCGCTGACGCACATCACCACCGGCAGGCACGGGGAAACGCTACCGTCCGCCACCCCCGTGCTTCACCGCGCCACGACGGGGTGTGGATAACCATGCCCCGCTGGGTGACAGCCCGGTATCCCGGGATGCCGCCGCCGCCCGCCCGAGGTAGGCTCAGGCTAACCGAATGCCGCTCGGTATGGTCGGCGTAGCCTTGCCGGGCTCCGTGAACAGCGCGATGGCGACAGCGGCCCACCGTGGCCCATGCTCACATCGCCGTTGACACCGACATCGCCAGCGACTTCGCGAAGAACCTGAACTGGAGGCATCGTGGCTGAGGCCTACATCGTCGGAGCGGTCCGGACACCGGTCGGCAAGCGCAAGGGCGGGCTGTCCGGGATCCACTCGGTGGACCTGGGAGCCCACGTGCTCGAGGAGATCGTCGCGCGAACCGGCGTGGACGCCGAGGCCGTGGATGACGTGATCATGGGCTGCGTTTCTCAGGTGGGACCGCAGACGATGGACATCGCGCGCAACGCGTGGCTGTCCGCCGGGCTCCCGGAGAGCGTCCCCGGTGTCACCATCGACCGGCAGTGCGGCTCCTCGCAGCAGGCCGTCCACTTCGCCGCCCAGGCGGTGCTCTCGGGCACCCAGGACCTGGTTGTCGCGGCCGGGGTGGAGAACATGAGCATGGTCCCGATGGGGTCGAGCGTCGGGCAGGGCATGCCGCTCCCCTTTGGCGACCGGTGGCAGGAGCGCTACGGCGACCAGGAGATCTCCCAGTTCCGCGGCGCTCAGCTCATCTGCGAGAAGTGGGGCCTCAAGCGTGCTCAGCTGGAGGACTTCGCGCTGGAGAGCCACCGCCGTGCCATCGAGGCCATCGACGACGGCCGTTTCGAGCGGGAGATCGCCCCGATCGCCGGCGTGACCGCGGACGAGGGCCCGCGCCGGGACACCTCGCGGGAGAAGTTGGAAGGCCTGCAGCCGCTGCGGGAGGGCTGGGAGCTCACCGCGGCGACCGCCTCGCAGATCTCCGATGGCGCGGGCGCACTGCTGATCGCGTCGGAGGACGCGGTCCGGCGGCACGGCCTGCAGCCGAGGGCGCGCATCGTTTCGCTGGTGGTCGTCGGCGCCGACCCGGTGTTCATGCTCACCGGCCCGATCCCCGCCACCGAGAAGGCGCTCGGCAAGGCCGGCCTGGGCGTCGACGACATCGACGCCTACGAGATCAACGAGGCCTTCGCTCCGGTGCTGCTCGCCTGGTCGGCTGACACCGGCGCCTCGCTCGACAAGACCAACCCGAACGGCGGGGCGATCGCGCTCGGCCATCCGCTGGGCGGGACCGGGTCGATCCTGATGACCAAGCTCGTGCATGAGCTTGAGCGCACTGGCGGGCGGTACGGCCTGCAGTCGATGTGCGAGGGCGGCGGCCAGGCCAACGCCACCATCATCGAGCGCGTGAGCTGATTCCGGGCCCGGATGGCTGACGAGGCAGCGGTCACCTACCAGGTGGCCGGCGCAGTCGCGCGCATCACGCTGAACCGCCCCCGGTCGCGGAACGCCCTCAGTGCCGAGGTCACCTCCGGCCTGCTGGACGCCCTCGGCCGGGCGGACGGCGACGATTCGGTGCGCGTCGTGGTCCTGACCGGCGCGGGGGATCGTGCCTTCTGCGCCGGCGGCGACCTCAGCTCGCTGGGTGCGCTCGGCCGGGCGGGGGAGGACCACGACGGTGCGGCCGGACCGGGCGGCACACAAGCGGCGGGCGGTCCCGACCGGTTGTTCCGTGAGCTCCGGGAGTACGGCAAGCCGCTGATCGCCCGGCTGGCCGGGCACGCGCTCGGTGGCGGACTCGGCCTTGCGGTCAGCTGCGACGTGGCGATCGCCGCCGACGACGTGAAACTGGGCACGCCGGAGATCAACGCCGGCCTCTGGCCAATGATGATCATGGCAGTGCTGGGCCGGAACATCGCCCCGAAGCAGGCGTTCAAGCTGTACTACACCGGTGAGCCGGTCCGGGCAGACGAAGCGGTGCGGATCGGGCTGCTGACCGAGGCCGTCCCACGGGACGCGCTGGATCGGCGGGTGGGCGAGGTGGCCGCGACCATCGCGGCGAAGAGCCCGGCGGCGCTGCGGATGGGCCGCCGGGCGTTCTTCGAGATCGACGGACAGCCGTTCGACGAGCAGGTGCGCTACCTGTTCGGCAGGCTGGCGGAACTCGCGGCCACCGAGGACGCCCAGGAGGGGATCACCGCTTTCCTGGAAAAGCGCGCGCCCCGCTTCACCGGCCGCTAAGACCACGGGCCGCTAAGACCGGACCGCCCCCCGGCTGCGTGCGGATCGGCTATGACACCCACGCAAATGGCGGCTTTCCGCCAGGCAGCCACGGGTGCCACGACGACCACCAGGCCCAGTAATACCACCACGGCCCGTAGCCGTAGTCCTGCGACGCGATATCACCGGTCGATCCCCATGAGCCGTGGCCGTTCCCCCAGCCATACAGTTCCACGTGACCGGTGCCAAAGAATGCCAGGTCACCCGTATGCGGGTACCACGTGAAGTGCAGCCGCGAGTCACTGAGCATCGAGTACGTGGAATGCGGAAGCCATATGCCGTCAGCGTGGCCGTATGCTTCCGCCACCAGGCCAGAGCAGTCATAGCCGGGATTGCCATACCCGCCCCATTGGTACGGGGTGCCGATAGGCGGCCTCTGCTGTGCCCAGTCGTAAGCGGCCACACTGATGGTGCTGGCGCGCGCTTGTGGCGTAATGGCGCGAGGAAATATGGACGCGAATATCGTGATGAATGCAAGCGCCGCGATAAAAGCAATCAATCGGCTCATCATGTCCCCCCTGGAGCGCGATCAGCTTTTTACGCAGATCCGAGACGTCGTTCTCGTTGTCCGGGTCCTCCCGTAGATCGGACAAGGCACGGCGCTGCTGTGCCGTGCCGGAAGCAACTCGTCTCTCCCTTCTCTCATCTGTAACGATCAGGTTACCAAGACGTACCGATTTAGGTAAGACTGTCTTACCTTGCAGCTAGCCGTGGGCCGGCTCTCCGTCACGGAGGATGCGCGGATGCCTGGCTGCTGCGTCCGCGGCGGGGGCTGCGCGGCGGGCTGGATCGCCGCCTGTCGCGGGCGATCGGGGGAGGGCCGGGTCTCGATCCCAGGGCGGAATATGAAACTCAGCTTGTAGGTTCTATCGAGCGTGAGTTATAAAAAGCCTGGACTATGGGGTTCAGGGACGAGGAGGTGACTCACGGTGGTGCTGACGTCATTTGACCCGTTCGGGTATGGCCGGCTCGGCCGCGCGTTCGGCGTGTGGGATGGTCCGGCCGCGGTCAACCGCGGCTTCATGCCGATGGACGCGACGCGCAACGATGACGAGGTCGTCTTCCGCTTCGACGTACCCGGGATCGACCGGGACTCCATCGACGTGACCGTGGACCGCGGCGTCCTGACGGTTAGCGCGCGGCGCACGGAGGAGCACAACGAGAACGGCCGCCGATTCGTTCGTGAGCGGGTGGCGGGCACGTTCACCCGCAGCGTCCGTCTGGGCGACGCCCTCGAGGCCGACAGGATCGAGGCCGCCTACGCCGATGGCGTGCTGACGGTGCGGGTTCCGCTTGCCGAGCAGGCGAAGCCGCGCAAGGTCGAGATCAAGACCGCTGACAGCAAGGCGATCAAGAGCTGACCGGGCTGAACGGCCGGCCACACAAATAAGGCCACGGCCCGGTCATGGGATGAGCCCGTGGCCGGGCCGTATCCATCTCCGGTGATCTGTTTACTGGTGCCATGGCCTCATTGCCGATCGACGACGAGTACGCGCCGCTGTTTTCCGTTGGCCAGGTCGCGTCGATGCTGCATGTCCAGCACGCGTTCCTGCGGCGCCTCGATGAGTTCGAGGTGGTCCGCCCGTCGCGCTCGGACGGCGGCCAGCGCCGTTACTCACGTATCGAGATCACCCGTGTCCAGTACGTGCTGGAACTCGTCGACGAGGGAATGACCTTGGCGTCCATCCGGCGCATCCTCTACCTGGAGCACCGGGTCCGGCTGCTTCAGCGGCAGGTCGCCCAGCTTGAGGAGCAGTGCGAAGCACTCGGCGCGGCGGTGGCCAAGCGTGATGCCCTGCTGGCGCGCCTGGAAGGGCGAACGGACTCCTAGGTGAAACTGCGGTGGACATCCTCGCGCTTCGAGGGGCCCGGCTCGGCGGCCGCGATCCAGGGGCCATCGGTTGAGGGATCGACGATGCCTTCCTCAAGCCACTGGTACCGGCCTTCGGACACCCGGCGGGCGATCCGCGCGTCCACCACGTCGCTGTTGTGCCATAGCCGGCTGAACAGCGCCTCGATCCTGACCCTGGACTGCTGGCAGAACGCGTCGGCGAGTTCCCTCGGCCCCTGGCCGACCCCGTGCTCGTCGTCGGCCTGCGCGCGCACGCACACCGCGCTCATCGCGTACAGCTCGGCGCCGATGTCCACGATCCGGCCGAGGAAGCCCTGTTTGTTCTCCAGCCGGCCCTGCCAGCGCGACATCGCGTAGAAGATGGCGCGGGCCATCTTGCGCGAGGTCCGCTCCACGTACCGCAGGTGCGCCGCGAGCGGCCCGAACTCCCGGTAGGCGCTGGGCTTCTGGCCAGAACCGGTCGCGAGGGTCGGCAGCCACCGCGCGTAGAAGCTGCCGGCCTTGCGAGCGGCCTGCATCTTGCGGCTCATGTCGGCCTCGGGGTCGATGATGTCACCGGCCACCGACAGGTGCGTGTCCACCGCCTCACGCGCGACGAACAGGTGCATGATCTCGGTCGAGCCCTCGAAGATCCGGTTGATCCGCAGGTCGCGCAGCTGCTGCTCGGCGGGAACCCCGCGCTCGCCCCGGGCCGCGAGCGATGCGGCGCTCTCGTAGCCGCGGCCGCCGCGGATCTGCACCAGCTCGTCAGCGACCAGCCAGGCCATCTCCGAGGCGTACAGCTTCGACAGGGCCGCCTCGATCCGGAAGTCGTTGCGCTTGTCGTCGGCCAGCCGAGCGGTCAGGTCGGTCATCGCCTCGAGCGCGTACGCGGTCGCGGCGATGAAGGAGATCTTCTCGCCGATCGCCTCGTGCTGGCTGATCGGCCGGCCCCACTGCACCCGCTCCGCCGACCACTCCCGGGCGATCTTGAGCGACCACTTTGCCCCGGCCGCGCAGGTCGCCGGCAGCGACAGCCGGCCGGTGTTCAGCGTGGTGAGGGCGATCTTCAGGCCCTGGCCTTCCTTGCCGATGCGGTTCTCCGCCGGAACCCGCACCTGGTGGAACCGGGTCACGCCGTTCTCGATCCCGCGCAGTCCCATGAAGGCGTTCCGGTTCTCGACGGTGATCCCGTCGGCGCGGCCGTCTACCACGAAGGCGCTGATCCCGCCGCGGCGCCCCTCGCCCTTCGGCACCCGCGCCATCACCACGAGCAGGTCGGCGACCACGCCGTTGGTGGTCCACAGCTTGACGCCGTCAAGGATGTACTCGCTGCCGTCCTCGGACGGCTGGGCGGTGGTGCGCAGCCGGGCCGGGTCCGAGCCGACATCGGGCTCAGTGAGCAGGAAGGCGCTGATGTCGGTGCGCGCGCAGCGGGGCAGGTACGCCTTCTTCTGCTCCTCGGTGCCGAACAGCATCAGTGGCTGCGGGACACCGATCGACTGGTGCGCCGACAGCAGCGCGCCGAGCGCGGGCGACGCCGACGCGGCGATCATCAGCGCCTTTGTGTAGTACTGGTAGGACAGGCCCAGCCCGCCGTATTCCCGCGGGATCTTTATCCCCAGGGCGCCCAGCTCGGCGAGGCCCTTGACCACCTCGTCCGGGATCTGGGAGTCGCGCTCGATCACCGCGCCGTCCACCCGGGTCTCGCAGAACTCCAGCAGCCGGCGGCAGAAGTCGTCGCCGCGGACCTTCATCTCCTCGTCCGCGCGGGGCGGGGGGTTGATGAGATCCAGCTGGAAGTCGCCGAGGAACAGCTGCTTGCCGAAGCTCGGCTTCAGCCATGCTGACTCACGGGCTTCCTCTGCGACCTGGCGGGCCTGGCGTTCGTCGACCGGGTTCACAGCAGCCATATGGCAAACCTCACTACATGCGGACGTAGTCACGAAGTTACCCCGTGGTCCTACCCGCCGGTAGAGGTTCGACTCCAATTTGCTCAACGGCCGGTGCGCGCTGGCCCGATGGCCGTCTGGGCATCCGGAGCCGAGTGCTGCGGCCCCGGAGGTGGTGCCGGGGACGGCCGGTCCGGAAGCCAGACCCGGACCGTTGTCCCGCGGCCGGTGGCGGATTCCAGCGTCGCCTGCCCGCCGTGAGCGGCGGCGATCGCCTGGACGATGGACAGCCCCAGGCCCGCGCCGCCGGGGGCGCCATCGCCGCCGCTGCCGTTGCGGGCCCCGCGGTGGAACCGGTCGAAGGCCAGCGCGGCGTCCTCCGGCTTCATTCCGGGGCCGCTGTCGGCTACCTCGATCAGCACCCCGTGACCGGCCCGGGCCAGCCGGAGGAACACCGGCGTGCCGGGCGAGGTGTGCTCCCGCACGTTTGCCAGCAGGTTCGCCAGCACCTGGCGGATCCGCGGCTCGTCGGCGACCACGGACAGCTGCGCCGGGGCGTCCAGCCGGATGGGCCGGCCGGGCTGTACCGCGGCCGCGTCGGCGGCCGCGTCCGCCATGATGCCGGCCAGGTCGCAGGTGGTCAGGTTGAGCGACGAGGCCCGGTCCAGCCGCGCCAGCTCGAGCAGCTCGGCCACCAGCTGGCTCATCCGGGTGCTCTCCTCCTCGATGCGGCGCATGGCGCGTGCCAGCTCGTTTGGGCTGAGCGCGCCCTGCCGGTAGAGCTCGGCGTAGCCGCGGATCGTGGTGAGCGGGGTGCGAAGCTCGTGCGAGGCATCGGCGGCGAACGTGCGGACCTTCTGCTCCGATTGCCACCGGTCGGCGAACGCGTACTGGATGCGGTCGAGCATGACGTTGATCGCCTGGCCGAGCTGGCCCGCCTCGGTCACCGGGTCGGCGTCCGGCATCCGGGCGGTGAGATCGCCGCCGGTGGTGATGCGGCGCGCGGCGGCCGCCATCCGGCGCAGCGGCGAGAGACCCCGGTCGATCAGCCACCGCCCGCACACGGCAAGCAGCACGATCAGCGCTCCGCCGGTGATCAGCTCGGCGATGACGACCCCGCTCACCGGGTTATAGAGGTCGCTGACCGGGCGGGCGACGACCTGGAACATCCGCACTCCGGACGGCACCGGCACCCCGGCCCTCGCGACCTGGGCCACCGGAACCGGCCGGGCGACGGCGCGGACACCGGTCCCGTCGGACAGCGGGAGGTTCACCGCCGTGCGGCCGGTGTAAAGCCCGGTCAGCTGCGACGGCCTCAGCTGGGTGAGGGCGGACTGCAGCTCGCCGCTGCGGGTGCCAGTGGTCAGCGGGGAGGACTGCCCGGTCGCCGGTGAGATGACCACCGCGATGTCGCCGGACGGGGCGCTGTCGGCGAGCTGGACGGGAGTGCGGGCGAGCGCCAGCCGGAGCTGCGCGTCGAACTGGCCGCCGAGCCGGTTCTTCAGCACCAGGGTGCTGGCCACGCCCATCACGACCAGGAAGACCGTGGTGATGACGACGAGGCCGGCCAGCAGCCGGGCGCGTAGCGACAGCCGCCCCCGGCGCAGCGCCTCGCGCCGGCTGGTCATCCGTCCCCGCCGCCCGAGGGCGGGCGCAGCGCGTAACCCACGCCGCGCTGGGTGTGGATAAGGGGCGGGCCGTGCTGGTCCAGCTTGCGGCGCAGGTAGCTGACGTAGGTCTCGACGATCTGGGACTGGCCCGCGTAGTCCCATCCCCAGACGTGCTCCAGCAGCTGGGTACGGGTGAGCACCCTGCCCGGATGCCGCATCAGGAAGGCGAGCAGCCGGAACTCGGTGGGGGAGAGCTCGACCTGGTGGCCCGACCGGCGAACCGCCCACCGCGACTCGTCGAGTTCGAGGTCAGCGAACCGGAGCACGTCGTGGTCGTCCAGCCCGTCCGCGTCACGGGCGCCGGACGCGTGCTGGACGCGGCGGACCCGCCTCAGCACCGCCCGGACCCTCGCCACCAGGGCTTCCACCGAGAACGGCTTGGGCACGTAGTCATCGCCGCCGAGGGCGAGCCCGGTGACGGTGTCCGACGGGGTGTCACGCGCGGTCAGGAAGATCACGGGGACCTCGTCGCCGCCCGCCCGCAGCCTCCGGCACACTTCAAAGCCGTCCAGGTCCGGGAGCATGACGTCGAGGATCACCAGGTCAGGCCGGTCGGCTGCGGCCTGGCGCAGCGCGTCAGCGCCGGTGGCTGCCGTGGTCACCGATAGTCCGTGGAAGCGCAGCGCGACCTGGACGAGCTCGCGGATGTTCAGCTCGTCATCGACAACGAGCACCTTGGGGGTGCTGTCACTGTCCGTCATCTATGGCACATCTTCCGGATGGTGGCATCTCCATGATCCCGCACGCCGGGCGCGCTGCGGTAACGCAGCGCCATCAGTGCCGGCGAGCCGGTGCCGCATCCGCCCGGCACCCGGACGGCCCGCGCCGGCCTCGCCCGGACGCGGCGTGGTGCCCGTGATCCGACCGCGATCACGGGCACCAGGCTCCGGCATGCGCCGTGGGTGTCAGGTCCCCGACGTCGAACTCGAGCCCGGGGTGGCGCCGGATCCGCCCGCCGCCTTCTTCGGGACGACGATCACTCTCGCGGTCCGGGTGCTGCCGCTCTCCGGTCCGGCGACGAGTACCGTGTCACCGCCCGCGAGACTGGAGGCGCTGGCCTTCTTGCCCTGGTCCCGGACGGCGGTGTTGCCGGCCAGGGTCCAGGTCCAGGTGGTGCCGTCGGTGCTGCGCACGACAACGTCCTGGCTGCTCACCGACTGGATCACGCCTCGTTCCCAGGCAATCTCGCGGAAGCCATTCTTCGTCTTGTATGTCGCCTCTCCGTGAACGCCGCGCAGTGCCCGCAGCCGGGCCAGAGCCCGCTTGCGCGCCCCCGACTTCGCGCCGCCTGTCCCCGGGCTGGGCGAGGCCGCCGTGTTGACGGCCGCGCTGAGCGCGGGGCCCTGGTTCGCCGGCTGGGAGCCCTGGCCAGCCACGGCGACACCGGCGATCGCGCCGCCGCCGGCCAGCACCGCTGCCGCGGCGATGCCGGCGCTCCAGCGCAGCGCCTTGCGCCGGTCCCGGGCGAAGAACGATTTCAGATCACCCGGGGGCTGAGCCTGGCGAGGCTCGGCGCCCTGGTGACCCTCCGGATACCAGTACCTCTCGGGGCCCTGGCCCCAGTTCGATCCATCCATGCTGCACAGGATGGCCGGGTGTTCTGGGATCCCCACATGGGTACGCTGTGATTACGCTGGGAGTATGCGCCAGGTTTGCCGTCCGGCGCGTCCCGGCCTGCGGGGGCGGGAATTGTGTGCATTCGGTTGACCAGGACGGGCCGCCGTCCAGTAACATCTCCCGGCATTACCATTTCTTTGCCCGAATGCCGACGAACGGGATGAGATGCCGCCTCACACCGAAAAGCCGAACAATTCGACGCACCGTCTGGAAGCTGCCGCCCAGGCTGCGGCTTCAGACCGGGGCCCGGCCGCGGCAGCCACCGGGCCGGCGCAGCCGCCCGCTTCCGCTGGGCCCGCGCAGCCGCCGGCATCCGCTGACGCCCTGGAGAATCACCTCGGCGGCGAGGAGGCCAAGAACTACCGCCAGTATGAGTACGACAAGGTGGCGCCCTACGTCGGCCGGTCGATGCTGGAAATCGGCTCTGGCCTGGGCCACTTCTCGGAGCAGTTCCGCCCGAGGCTGGACCGGCTGGTGGTCAGCGACAACGACCCGTACTGCGTAGACCAGCTGCGCCAGCGCTACCAGAGCGACCCGGCGGTCGATGTGCTCGAGCTTGCGCTGCCGATGAGGGTCCCGGTGTCCGAGAAGGTGGACACGGTCGTGATGATGAACGTGCTCGAGCATGTCGCCGAGGACGTCAAGGCGCTGCAGTGCCTGGCCGAGGCCACCGCGCCCGGAGGCCGGATCGTCATCTGGGTTCCCGGCTTCATGCAGCTGTACGGCGAGTTCGACCGGAAGGTGGGGCACGTCACTCGCTACACGCCGAAGACGCTGCGCGCTTCCATCGAGGGCGCTGGGCTGGAGCCCGAGGTTGTCCGGCCGATCAACTTCGTCGGCGGCGTCGCCTGGTGGCTGACGGTCCGCAAGCGCGGTGTGACCTACCCCGACCCGAAGATCGTCAAGATCTACGACCGGACGGTCGTGCCGCTCACCCGGATGATCGACAAGATTCACCCGCCGTTCGGGCAGACCGTCCTCGGCGTCGCGCGCGTCCCCGGGTAAGCAGTCCGCCCGCTTACCGGGCTCGCCTCAGGTCCGTTCAGTGGCCCCCAGATGGGGGCCACTAGCTTTCGCGTTGGCTGCTTTCGCGCGCGCTGCCTTCGCGGGTGCTGCCGTCACGTTGGCCGCCTTCACGTTGGGTGCTGTCGCGTTGGGTGCTGTCGCGGTGGCTGGGCAGCCGCAGGAAGTGGGCGCGGCCGGCGCCGCCACCAAGGCGCTCGCTGATCTCGTCCGCGAGCTGGCCCTCGGCGAGCTTCGCGGCCAGCGCACACGCCGAGGTGATGCCCCGGGCGGTTGAGGCACCGTGGGCGATCACCACCAGCCCGTTCAGGCCGAGCAGCGCCGCGCCACCTTGTGCCTCGGGATCGATACGGCTGGACAATTGCCGCAGTCGGCGGCGGGAGAAGATCGCGCCGAGGCGGGCCAGGCGGTTCCCGGTCATGGCGGCGCGCACCTGGTCCGCTATGTACCGCGCGGTGCCCTCGAGCGTCTTGAGCGCCACGTTCCCGGTGAACCCGTCGGTGACGATGACGTCCGCCCGGCCCGCCATCAGGTCGCCGCCCTCCAGGTTGCCGGCGAAGTCGAGGCGGTTCGTCTCGTTGGGGGAGGTGGCCTCGGCGGCGAGCAACTCGTGCACCCGCCGCACCAGCTTGTTGCCCTTCCCGCTCTCGGTGCCGATCGTCAGCAGGCCCACCCGGGGACGGGTGATACCCAGGGCTATCTGCGCATAGATGGACCCGAGCTGGGCGAACTGGACGAGCATCTCGGGTTTCGGGTCCGCGATCGCGCCCGCATCGATCAGCACCGTGGGCTTCGGCTGGCTCGGCAGCAGCACGGCGAGCCCAGGCCGGAGCACGCCCGGGAGCAGCTTCAGCCGGAGCCGCGCCGTGGAAACCACGCCGCCGGTGGAGCCCGCCGACACCAGGGCCGCGGCTTGGCCGCGGCGGATCATCTGACAGGCGACCGCCGCCCCGGACCGGGGACGGCGCCAGACGGCGAGGGCACCCTCGTCCATCGCGATGGTGTCCTCGGCCGGGACGATCGGTATCCGGCGGGTGGCGTCGTGCTCGGCGAGCAGCGGCCGGATCTCGGCCGGGGGCCCGACCAGCACCACGCGGGACCCGTGCTCGCGGACGGCAGCGGCCGCGCCGGCGACGACCTCCCCGGGAGCGTGATCGCCTCCCATGGCGTCGACCGCGATGACCGGGCGACGCGCCCCGCCAGCCGCCCCGGCGCGGCCATCGGGCACGTTGAGCGTCCAGTCGCCTTGTGTCATCGAATCACCGCGGGCGCGTGTCAGCCCTGGTCCGGAGGCGCATCGCCGCTGCGGCCCGGCATCGCGGCCGTGACCGTTTCTATCGCCTCGGCGATCGCGTCCGGGCGGTCGAAGGCCACGAGATGACCCGAGTCGGTGATTTCGGCCTGCTTCCCGCCGGGCGTCATCCGGGCGAGTTCCTGGGTGCGCGATATCGCCCGGCGCCGGGACTGATCACTGTGCAGCCGGCCGGTGGCCGCCAGGACGACCAGGGGGACTGCCGGAAACGGCTGTTGCTCACGCAGACGGGCGAGGTCGTCGGCCTGCCACCGGTAGCAGGCGAGCTCAGCCAGCGTCGCCCCGACCGCGTCGCCGGTGCCGTACGCGGGTCGCGCGTCGGCGGCCGGAACCGGGTCGGCGCGGCGAACGGTGGCCTGCACCACCCCGAAGGCGCGCGCTGGCGGCGCCATGGCCCGGGCCAGCCCGAGGACCCCCGCGACCCTGCCGGTCAGCAGGCCGGCCCTGCTGGCAAGCTCGGACAGCGCGGTGCGCATCCGGGGCGAGAGGCGGTCTGGGGCAGGCTCGTAGCTCGGGTCGACCAGCACCAGAGCGCCGGTGAGATCCGGGTAGAGCCGGGCGAACGCCTCCGCGTGGAACGCCGCCATCGAATGCGCCGCGACAACGACCCGCTCGCCCGGAGCGAACGTGCGGGCCAGCGCCGCTATCCGGTCCGCCTCGGCGCGCAGTGACGGGCCGTGCGGCAGCCGCGGGCTGTAGCCGAGACCCGGACGGTCGAACCGGACTATCTGATGGCGGGCTGTGACCAGCGGAACGACGGAGATCCAGTCGAGCCATGTCCCGCCGAGCCCGGACGTCATCACCACCGGCGGACGTCCGGTCCCGTCCCTGACCACATGCAGCCGGGATTCTCCCGCATCGACAAGCTCACCAGGCGGAACGCGGTCCCCGGGATCCGCCGTGGGCTTCCCCGCTCCCCGGCCGGAGGGCGCCCTGGCCCCGCGAACGCCGGATGGCCTGTTGCCGGACAGCGCCATGGCCACCTCCTGAATCGGAACCCTATGTCCGTACCCGTCGGACACGGCATGCTGGTCCCAGCACCCCGGAACCCCCGACCTTACCGGCGCGTTAAACGAGTCCCTAGACTTGTGGTCCTTTCGTCTGGTCACGGTAGCTGGAAATCTCACCGCGACGATCATGGGTCCGCCCGTCTGCGGCCGGGTCCGCGTGCCCGGGTATAAGACCAGTGGGAGCGGTGAACCGAAGGGAGATGTGTGACTGCAGTTCATGAGTTCACGCCTGCGGCACCGTCGCCGGGCCGCAGGTTCCGCGCGTACACCACAAAACACCTTGATGACCTGTTGACCAGGGCCGGGCTGAGCGCAGCCGACCGGCTCGCGGTGCGGGCGGTGGCCACCGTGCTCCCGTTCCGCACGAACTCCTACGTCATCGAGGACCTGATCGACTGGCACGCCGCACCCGACGACCCCATCTACCGGCTCGTCTTCCCGCAGCCGGACATGCTTCCCGAGACCGATGTGCGCCGGCTTTCCCGGCTGCTGGCGGACGGAGCTCATGAAGACGACCTGAAGCAGGCGGCGCATGAGGTGCGGATGCGGCTGAACCCCCATCCGGCCGGCCAGTTGATCCTCAACGTTCCCCACCACGGCGACGAGCCGCTGCCGGGCGTCCAGCACAAGTACCCGGAGACGGTGCTGCTGTTCCCCCGTCAAGGACAGACCTGCCACGCGTACTGCACCTACTGTTTCCGCTGGGCCCAGTTCGTCGGCGAGCCAGACCTGAAGATGGCGACCGACAACACCCAGCGGCTGATCAGCTACCTGAGCGACCATCGCGAGGTGACCAGCGTCCTGGTCACCGGCGGCGATCCGATGATCATGGGGGAGCCGGTGCTCTCCCGCTACATCGAGCCGCTTCTTGACCCGCGGCTGGAAAATCTGGAGTCGATCCGGATCGGCACGAAGTCCCTCGGTTACTGGCCGCAGCGGTTCGTTACCGATCCCGATGCCGATCAAACGCTGCGGCTGTTCGAGCGGATCGTCGCCTCCGGCCGGAACCTGGCCTTCATGGCGCACTTCTCCCATCCCCGGGAACTCGAGTCGCCCATGGTGGCGGAGGCCGTCCGCCGGATCGGGTCCACCGGCGCGACAATCCGGACCCAGGCCCCCCTGATCCGGACCATCAACGACTCGTCGCTGGACTGGGCGGCCATGTGGCGGCGCCAGGTGCGGATGGGCATGATCCCTTATTACATGTTCGTCGAGCGGGACACCGGCCCCCAGGACTATTTCGCCGTGCCGCTGGCCCGTGGATACGAGATCTTCCGCGAGGCGTACCGGAACGTGTCCGGCCTCTGCCGGACGGTGCGCGGGCCCTCGATGTCATCGACCCCCGGCAAGGTCTGCGTCGACGGCGTAACGGAGATCGCGGGGGAGAAGGTGTTCGTGCTGCACCTGATCCAGGCCCGAGATCCGTCCCTGGTCGGCAAGCCTTTCTTCGCCCGCTACGACCCCACGGCGACCTGGCTGACCGACCTGGAACCGGCGTTCGCCGACCGCTTTCCCTTCGACCCGGCCGCGGAGTCCCAGCCGTTGCTGTGAGGACCGCGGACGGGTGCCCGTCACGCGCCCGGGGAGACGGCTGAACGGATACCGTCGCCGCTCCCCGGGGCTCCCCGGCAAGCCTTAGCTCGTCGGCGAACCGCTACGCGGTGGCGGTTACCTCGTCGGGCCTTGTCTGCAAGCGCCGGCGGCCGGTGTCGTCGCGGCTCCTGATGGCGATGCAGCAGAGCGCGGCGACGGCGATCACCGCGATCGGCAGGATCAGGGTCGTCTTCATCGCGCTGACGAATCCGGTGCCGAAGACTTCGTGAGCGATCCGGCTGAGCTCGGCGGCCAGCGCCGTCGGCGTACCCGGCGGTGGCTTGACCGCGCTGCCGCTCTGCCCGCTGCCGACCTGGAGGCCGGATTTCGCGGCCTGCTGGAACGACCCGACGAACCGCGGACGGATCGCCGGCGGCAGCGCGGTGGAACGCCGGGCCGCCTCGGTGGTGAGCGCGGCGGCGAGCCGGTTCTGCAGCAGGGCACCGACCGCCGCCGTCCCGATCACCGAGCCGACCTGGCGGTTGGTGTTGAGCATCCCGGAGGCGGCGCCGGCGAGCTGCGGCTTCACGTTCCGCAGCGCGATGGTCGACATCGGGGCGAAGATGCAGCCCATGCCGGTCCCGGCGACAATCAGCGGGGCCACGAAGTCATACCACCGCGAAGCGGGCTGCGCGATGAGCGCTATCCAGCCCATCCCGGCCCCGAACAGCGTCAGGCCGGTCATCAGGATGTACTTGCCGCCGATCCGGTCCGCCATCCGGCCCGCGAATGGAGCGAGGAACATCGACACGATTGACGCCGGGGCCAGCGTCAGCCCGGCGCGCAGCGCTGTCATGCCGACCACCGACTGCAGGTAGATGGTCAGCGGCAGGAAGATTCCCATCATCCCGATGGCCAGCGACCCCATGACGACGTTCATCAGCGAGAAGTTGCGCTCGCGGAACAGGGCGAACGGCACCAGCGGCTCGCGGTCCTGCGACCGCGCCTGGTACAGCAGGAAGATCCCGAGAAGCACGACGCCGGCGCCGAGCACCAGCGGGATGGACACGAACCCGGTGATCTTTCCCCAGTTGTAGCGCTGTCCCTCGATGAGCCCGTAGCAGATGGCGAGCAGGGATGCGCTGGCCAGCACGACGCCGGTTATGTCCAGCCGGTGCCGGCCGCCGGGCCGCATCGCGGGAATGATGACGAAGCTCGCCGCGAGGACGATGACTCCGATCGGAAGGTTGATGAAGAAGATCCACCGCCAGTCGAACGCGGTGACCAGCAGGCCGCCGAGCGTGGGGCCCGCGACCGTGGCAACGCCCGCGACGGCACCCCAGACGCCGAACGCGGCGCCGCGCCGTTCCGGCGGGAACGTGTGAGTGATGATCGCGAGCGTCTGAGGCATCAGCATCGCCGCGCCGACGCCCTGGATCACCCGGAACGCGATCAGCTGGGTGGGGCTGCCCGCCAGCCCGCACGCCGCGGAAGCGAGCGTGAACAACGCGACCCCGGCGGCGAAAATGTTCCGCGGCCCGCGCAGGTCGCCGATCCGGCCAGCGGTGATGACCAGGACCGCAAGCACCAGCGCATAGCCGTTGATCACCCAGAGGATGTCGTCCAGCGACGCGTGCAGCCGGCTGATCATGTTGGGGATCGCGATGTTCACGATCGTCAGGTCCAGCAGCGTCATGAAGAACCCGAGCGAGATGACCAGCAGAACGGCCCATGGGTTGCCGCGGAACTTCGTCAACGCCGCCTCCTTGAGGAGCGGATCAAGATATATCTTGAAGTGTAGGTCTCGGGGGACGCGTGGTCGAGACCCGCGTCTCTGGTTGAACCCCCGTCATTACTGCCGCTCCCGGCTGAGGAGCACCCCGCAATCACTGTTCCACCCGGGTGTGACAAACCGGGGCCTCAATTTATGCCCTGGCCGGTCCGCTTCGCCCGCTCGCCGGGTCCTGCCGCCGAGGCCGCGATCACTAACCCATGGTCTTGGCCCCGTCGAGCGACTCACGGATGATGTCGGCGTGGCCGGCGTGCTGGGCCGTCTCCGCGAGGACGTGCAGCAGGGCCTGCCGCGCCGACCACCGGGCGCCGGCCCGGAACCACGGCGCCTCGGGCAACGGCTGGGTGATGCCGAGGTCCGGGAGTTCCGATATCAGCCGGTCGGTGCGCTGGGCGACCCGTTGATATTCATCAAGAAGCCCAGCCAGGGTCTCGCCGTCGCTCATCCGGAACTGCGCCGCGTGCCGCGCCGCCGCCGCTTCGTCGAAGCCCCCGATGGCGGCCGGGCCGTCGAGGATGAAGTCGACCCACTGCCGCTCAACAGCTGCGACGTGCTTGATCAGCCCGCCGAGGCACAACTCACTGACGGTGGTGCGCCGCGACGCCTCCTCGTCGGAGAGGTCGCGGACCGTGTAACGCAGGAATCCACGGTGCTGGGTGAAAATCGCCAGCATGTCCGCGCGTTCCCCGGTCGCGGTTGACTCGGTCATCGTCATCCCCGCCTTCCGTGGCCGTCGTCTGCCACGACGCTACGGCGGGGGTCTGACATCCGTGCCGGTCAGGCGCCGGTTCCCGGCGCCGCCGGTTCAGCCGACCTTGGCGATCAGCTCGACCTCGACCGGGGAGTCCTTCGGCAACACGGCAACGCCGACCGCACTGCGCGCGTGCCGTCCGGCGTCGCCGAACAGGTCCAGCAGCAGCTCGCTCGCGCCGTTGACGACCAGCGGCTGATCGGTGAAATCGGGCGCGCTCGCCACGAACCCCGTTACCTTGACGATCTGCCGGATGGCAGACAGCCCGCCGCTGACCGAGGCGACCGCCGCCAGGGCGTTCAGCGCGCAGAACCGGGCCAGCTCAGCGGCACGTTTCTGGTCGACCTCCGTGCCCACCTTCCCGGAGGCGGCGAGGACGCCGTCCACCATCGGGAGCTGGCCAGCCGTATAGACCCACTTGCCGCTGCGGACGGCGGGCACATACGCGGCGGCTGGCGGCACAACGTCCGGGAGCTTCAGGCCGAGCGTCGCGATCCGTTCCTCGGGGGAACCGGTGCCGTTCTTTGCCGTCACGCCTTTTCCCGCTTCATGTATGCGACCAGCTGCTCCGCGGTCGGCCCGGGGACGACCGTGACGAGCTCCCAGCCGTCCTCGCCCCAGTTGTCAAGGATCTGCTTGGTCGCATGCACCAGCAACGGCACCGTCGTGTACTCCCACTTCTGCATGGGGTCACCCTAACGGTGGCCGATCTCGCGGCTACGGCTGCACGTCCTGGCCGACGCCGTGGAAGTTCCTCGCCTGCTGGGCCAGCAGGGCAGCACCGGCCTGCACCCCGTTCTCGCCGAACTCGCCAAGCGACGTCGCCACCGCGGTCACCAGGGCGCTCAGCAGGCCGTCAAGCGATCCATCGCCGGTGCTGACATGCTGGTTCGCAGTCAGCTGCTGGACCAGCCGGGCGATCGCCGGAGCCTGCCGGCCGAATTCACCGGCCGCGCCGTTCAGCGCGGCCTCGGACCCGCTGACCTTGCCGCCACCTGCCATCGGCTGCAACTCCCGTCCGCCGGTTACGCCCGGGCCGGCGGCGAGCCGCCGGCCCGGGCGCCGGTGTCGTCGTTAGCCCTCTTCCTTGCCTCCGGACCGGGGCTGCGCCGGGTCGGGTTCTGCCCGGTGCCCGTCGGTGATTCCCGGCGTCGTCGGCTCGTCGCTGAGCGGAAGCCGTTCTGCTGAGTTATCGCCGGCTGGGAGGCTTCCGTCACCCGCCTCGCTGTTCCCGGTGCCGGGAACGCCGGGGATGGGAGGAACCTCTGGCTCCGGCAGCTTTCCCGCGCCCTCGATCGCGGCCTCGGCTGCGGCGACCTCCGCGTCGCCGGTGTCGACGTTCTCGGACGGCCGCAGCTCGTCCTTCGACGGTGGAGCCATCTGCTCGAAGAACCGCATGATCTCCACCGGCAGCGGCATCACCAGCGTGCTGTTCTTCTCCGCGGCCACCTCCACCACCGTCTGCAGCAGCCGTAGCTGCAGCGCGGCCGGGTCGCGGGCCATCACGTTCGCCGCCGCGGCGAGCCGCTTGGAGGCCTGGAACTCACCGTCCGCGGTGATGATGCGCGCGCGCCGCTCCCGCTCGGCCTCCGCCTGCCGGGACATCGACCGCTTCATCTGCTCGGGAAGCGACACGTCCTTGATCTCGACCCGCTCGACCCGGATGCCCCACGGGCCCTCGGTCGGCTCGTCGATGATCTTGCGGAGCTCCATATTGACCTTGTCCCGCTCGGTCAGCAGCTCGTCCATGTCGCTGCGGCCGATGACCGAACGCAGCGATGTCTGAGCCTGCTGCGACACGGCGAACAGGTAGTTCTGCACGTTCACGACGGCCTTGACCGGATCCACGACGCGGAAGTAGACGACCGCGTCTACCCGGACCGTCACGTTGTCTCTGGTGATCCCCTCTTGCGCCGGCACCGCCATCGCGATGATCTGCATATTCACCTTCTGCAGCCGTTCGACGACCGGCAGCACCGTGGTCAGGCCGGGTCCGCGGGTCTGCGGCAGCACCCGGCCCCAGCGGAAGACGATGCCCTGCTCGAACTGCTGGATGACCCGGACCGACCGCGCCAGGGTGATCAGGCCGAGGACCACGATCACTACAACGACAGCTATCACTGCCGCCACCGCAAACACCTTCTCTCGGGTGATGAAAATCACCATCGTCCGCGGTTCTGTTGTCTGTTCCAGACTAGCCGTGTGAGCACGCCCGGAAACCTGAGCCAGCACCGGGCGCGTCCACCCGGACCGGCCACCAGCGGCGAGCCGGACAGCAGGCTGGCGCGAGGCGGCTCATCCCTGCCATCCGCGTCGGTAATCTTCGTTGGGTGACCGCACGGGATACCGACTGGGAGGGCGTGCGGCTGCACGTTGTCACCGGCAAGGGCGGGACCGGGAAGACGACCGCGGCCGCGGCGCTGGCCCTCGCGCTTTCGTCTCACGGCCGGAACGTGCTGCTGGTCGAGGTGGAGGGCCGGCAGGGGATCGCCCAGCTGTTCGACTGCCCGCCATTGCCCTACAGCGAGCGCAAGGTCGCTGTCGGCCCGGCATCTGGCTCTCGCCCCGGTGGTGACGTGTACGCGCTCGCCGTGGATCCGGAAGAGGCGCTGCTCGACTACCTGGAGATGTTCTACAACCTGCGGCGCGCCGGCGCCGCGCTGACCCGCATCGGCCTGGTCGACTTCGCGACCACCATCGCTCCGGGAATGCGCGACGTCCTGCTCACCGGCAAGGCGACCGAGGCGGTCCGGCGGCGCGCCGACGGCGGCTCCCGCGGCAAGTTCAGCTACGACGCGGTCGTGATGGACGCGCCGCCCACCGGCCGCATCGGCCGGTTCCTGAACGTGACGGCGGAGGTCGCGGGACTGGCCAAGGTCGGGCCGGTGCGCACGCACGCGGAGACCGTGCAGCGCGTGATCCGCTCACCGCAGACCGCCGTGCACTTCGTCACCACGCTGGAGGAGATGCCGGTGCAGGAGACGCTGGACGGCATCGAAGAGCTACGCGGCTACGGGCTCCAGATAGGCGGCGTCGTGATCAACATGGTGCGCCCGCCGGTCCTGTCGTCGGCCGAGCTCACCGCGGCCGCCCGAGGCGACATCGACCTCGCTGAGCTGACCGTCGGCCTGAAGGCGGCGGGGATCGACGACAACCGCGACGTGGGAGCGGTGGCCGGCCAGCTCGCTGCCGAGCTGACCGAGCACGCCCGCAGGGTGGCGCTCGAACGGCAGGACCGCCGCCGGCTCGCCGCGGCCCGTCAGCCGCGTTACGACCTGCCGCTGATCGCGGACGGTATCGACCTGGCCGGCCTCTACCGGCTGGCCGCCGACCTGCGGGAGCAGGGGGCGGCGTGACCCACGGACGCACAGACGGCGCGGCGCCGCAGCTCGATGCCGACCGGCTGATCGACGACCCGCGGACGAGGATCATCGTGTGCTGCGGATCCGGCGGCGTCGGGAAGACCACCCTCGCTGCAGCCCTCGGGATGCGCGCCGCCGAGCGTGGCCGGGACGTGGTCGTGCTCACGGTGGACCCCGCGCGCCGGCTGGCCCAGTCGATGGGGCTGACGTCGCTGGACAACACCCCCCGGCTGGTGATGACCAACGGCGACGGGAGCTCCGGGGAAGCCGGCAGCATGCACGCGATGATGCTGGACATGAAGCGGACCTTCGACGAGATCGTCGAGGCGCACTCCGACCCGGAGCGAGCCCGGCAGATCCTGGCGAACCCCTTCTACCAGTCGTTGTCGTCGAGCTTCTCCGGCACCCAGGAGTACATGGCGATGGAGAAGCTCGGCCAGTTGCGCCGCTCGGACGAGTGGGACCTGATCGTGGTGGACACGCCGCCGAGCCGTTCTGCCCTTGATTTCCTCGACGCCCCCCAGCGGCTGGGCCGGTTCCTGGACGGGCGGCTGATCAAGCTGCTGATGGCGCCGGCGAAGACCGGCGGACGGGCGTACCTGAAGGTGCTCACCGCGGGATTCTCGATGGTTACCGGCGTGCTGACGAAGATTCTCGGCGCCCAGGTGCTGCGGGACGTGCAGACGTTCGTGACGGCGCTGGACACGATGTTCGGCGGATTCCGCGAGCGCGCCGAGATGACCTACCAGCTGCTGCAGGCGCCCGGCACCGCGTTCGTCGTGGTCGCGGCGCCGGAACCGGACGCGCTCCGGGAGGCCTCCTACTTCGTGGAACGGCTCGCGGCGGAGCGGATGCCGCTGGCCGGGCTCATCATCAACCGGGTCCACCGGTCACCCGCCGACAGCCTGTCGGCCGCGCGGAGCCTGGCGGCGGCCGAGACGCTCGACGGGTCCCGGCACCCGCTGACCGTCGCCGTGCTGCGGCTGCACGCGGAGCGGATGCAGTTGCAGGCCCGGGAGCAGCGGCTGGCCCGGAACTTCACGTCGGCCCACCCGGCGGTTCCGGTCGCGGAGATCCCGGCTCAGCCGGAGGATGTCCACGATCTGGACGGCCTGCGGGTAGTCGGCGATTGCCTCGCAGACACAGGTCCGCCCCGCCACGCGGGCGGGGCGGACCAGTAAAGCTGAACGAGCTGCTAGCTGGCGACCAGCTCGCCTTCCTCGGCTTCCTCGGGGCAGTTCTCGCGCTCGTAGCTCTCACGGGCGTTCTGCAGCAGTTCGTGCCATGAGGTGACGTCCGGGCGGCGGCGGAGCAGCGCGCGGCGCTCACGCTCGGTCATGCCGCCCCAGACGCCGAATTCGATGCGGTTGTCGAGCGCGTCGGCGAGGCACTCGGTGCGGACCGGGCAACCGCGGCAGATCAGCTTGGCACGGTTCTGCGCGGCGCCCTGAACAAAGAGCTCATCGGGATCAGTCCCCCTGCACGCCGCGCGTGCAGTCCAGTCCGTGATCCACATGTGGCCCCACTCCTTTGCTGCGTCACGCCCATGGCGGGCGTGTCGCTTGGAAGGTACTTACTCGCGATCCCGGCCGACTAGAGCGGACGTCAGCCGTCGCAAGCAGGTGCGATCTGGACAACCTACGAAAGCTCCGGGGTGCGGCCAAGGACTCGTTGGGCCCATTTCCGGGATAGCCCATCTGGGCCATACGGCCGGGCTCTAATCGTAGGGGAGGCCGGGACACGGCCTGTTATGACCCGTATGTGTCGCGGAGATGACAGGGCGGACGGCAATTTCCAGGGTTACCCTGTGACCCGTGCTCAGCGGACAACGGCCCGGCCCCGGGCCTCGATACGGCCCCGGCCTCGACGGTCTGGCTGAAGCGCTCGGCAAGGGTGGTGCCATCGCCCGGCTGGTGACGATGTCCGCGATCGCGGGCGTGCTCGTCGCGGGTATCTTCCTGCCGGCCGTCGGCGGGGTGGGAATGGTGGCGCGCAAGGCGTCGGACAGCTTCACCGGGCTGTCCGCCCATCTGCCGAGCACGCTCCCGGAGCGGTCCGAAATCCTGGACGCGGGCGGTCACCCGCTCGCCTACATCTACGGCCACGCATACGGCAACTCGCAGGATGTGGTGGACCGTGTCCCGGTCGGCTACAACCAGATCGCGCCGGTGATGAAGCAGGCGATCGTCGCGATCGAGGACTCGCGCTATTACCAGCACGGCGGATTCGACCTCAAGGGCACCACACGGGCGGCATTCGACGACCTGATGGGGCGGGCGGTGCAGGGCGGCTCGACGATCGCCCAGCAGTACGTGAAGAACATCCAGATTCTCAGTGCCAAAACCCCGGCGGAGGCGCAGGCCGCGTCCCAGGACAACCTCGGCCGCAAGCTCCGCGAACTGCGGTACGCGGTCGCGGTGTCACACCAGATGAGCAAGGAGCAGATGCTCTCCTCTTATCTGAACGTGGCGTACTTCGGCGAGCAGGCGTACGGCGTGGAGGTTGCGGCGCAGCGGTACTTCGGCACCAGCGCGGCGAAGCTCACCCTCCCGCAGGCGGCGCTGCTGGCCGGTCTGGTGGAGGACCCGACGGCCTACGACCCGGCGCAGCACCCGCAAGCGGCGATCGCCCGCCGCAACATCGTCCTGGCCCGGATGGCGCAGCTGCCGTCACTGACCGGCGTCACCCAGGCACAGGCCGCGCAGGAGGAAAAGGCTCCGCTGAATCTGCACCTGAATTTCCCGCCAGGCGGCTGTGTCAGCTCATACGCCCCGTTCTTCTGCGACTACGTCCTGTCGCTGATCAACAACGACAAGAGCTTCCGGGCCGCACGGGAACAGCTCAACGGCGAGGGCGGGCTGAGGATCTACACCTCGCTGGACCCCCGGGATCAGGGCTCGGCCCAGCACGCGGTGGATTACGAACTGCCAGCTTCGGGGCCGAACAACCCGACCAAGAAGCTCGACACCGAGGTCATGGTGCAGCCGGGTACCGGCCAGATCCGTGCGATGGCGATCGACCGGGGCTACGGGACGTGCTCCGGCTGCACGACCGTCAACTACGCGGTCGGCCCGCAGTACGACGGCGGCGAGGGGTTCCAGATCGGGTCCACCGGCAAGATCTACACCATGGTCACGGCGCTGGAGCAGGGCATGCCGTTTGGCTACGCCCAGGACGCGCCCTACTCGACCACGGTCAACGGCGTCACCAACTGCGCAGGCAACGACGACGGCACCTGGAACGTGCACAACGACGAGAGCGAGCACGGAGGGCGCTACAGCCTGTACACGGGGACCACGGCGTCGATCAACACCTTCTACGCCGCCCTGGAGAAAAAGGTCGGCCTGTGCAATGTGGTGCACACGGCCAGCACGATGGGCCTGGCCTTCCCCGACGGGACGTCACTGCTGGACTCCGACAAGCAGTCGGGTCAGCAGTCGGCCGACAACGTCGCGTCCTTCACACTGGGCGACGTGAACGTCACCCCGCTTTCGGTGGCCGCTGCCGACGCCACGCTCCCGGCCCGCGGAATGTCGTGCAGCCCGATGGCGATCGACAGGATCAGCGACCGGAACGGCAAGAAACTCGGCGTGGACTCGCCCGGATGCCACCGCGTGATGTCCACGGACGTTGCCGACGCGGCCAACTACATCCTGCAGGGAGACCTGAAGTCGGGCGGGACGGCGCCGGACGACGGGATCGGCCGGCCCGCCGCGTCCAAGACCGGTACCGCGGACAGCTACGCGTCGGCCGCCTTCGTGGGATACACACCGGGCCTGCTCGCGTCGGTCATCATGGCCGACCCCCGGGGGCCGGGCTACACGATGCAGGGCGACGGCTCCTGCTACCGGGGCGGCTGCCCCGGCAACATGTACGGCAGCATGGGCCCCGGGCAGACATGGCAGATGAGCTTCCAGAACGCCGATCTGGGCAGCCCCTTCAACTTCGTCCCGGTGCCGGGCAACAGCCCGTTCCTCAGCAAGGGCGACGGCCAGTCCGTCCCGTCCGAGCCGAAACCGCCGAAACCGCCGAACCAAGGTGACCAGGGGGGGTCCCAGAATTGCCCGACCTTCCCGTTCTGCCCGCAGCCTGGCGGCGGCGGCCCGGGTGGTGGCGGCGGCGGTGGCGGCACCGGCGGCGGCGGGCACGGCCACGGCGGGGGGTGAGCCCCGGCGGGCGGCTGCGGCCTGGCCGTCGGCTGCGGCCTGGCCGTCGGCCGAGAGGTCCGAGCCATCCGTACGTGGCTCAGCGAGTTGCTACGTCGCCGACAACAGACGGCGGACTTCGGCGGCGACGCGCGCGCCGTCCGCGCGGCCCTTCGTCTGCGGGGTGACGACCTTCATCACCTGCCCCATCGCCTTCACGTCGGACGCGCCGGTCTCGACGATCGCCTCGCTGACGATCGCGATGATCTCCTCGTCGGTGAGCTGGGCCGGCAGGTAGCTGGCGAGGACGGCTGCCTCGGCCTCCTCGTCCGCCGCTCGCTCCGGCCGGCCGCCGGTGGAGAAGGCCTCGGCGGCCTCACGGCGTTTTTTCGCCTCCTTGGTGAGCACGTCCACGACCTCCTCGTCGGAGAGACCGCGAGCCGCCTTGCCCGCGACCTCCTCGTTGGTGATCGCGGTCAGTGCCATCCGGAGCGTCCGGAGGCGTACCTCGTCACGAGCCTTCATCGCGGCGGAAAGGTCGGCGCGCAGTTTCTCCTTGAGATCAGCCATGGCACCATCCTGCCGCGTGCGGTGTCGCAGGCCACGCCATAACACCGCCGCTTCCGCATTCCGCCGCCCTCGGCGGCGCACTGTGTCGCCTTCGGCGGCGCCTCGTGCCGCGTCCGGCGGCGGGCTGCGCGGCGCATCGGGCCGCCTTCGGCCGCGCGCTGGAAAGCGTGGCGGAAGCGGCGGCGAGGCCATGGCACCATGTAGTGATGCGAGCGCGCGCCCTCATACCGGCCGGGATTGCGGCTGCCGGCCTGGCCGGTCTCGGTTACGCCTCAATAATCGAGCGGAACGCCTTCCGGCTACGCCGTTACGACGTGCCCGTGCTCGCCGACGGCGTGCGGCCGCTACGGATCCTGCATATATCGGACGTCCACCTCACGCCCGGCAGGCGGCGGCTGATGTCGTGGATCCGCTCGCTTGAGAGCCTGGACCCGGACCTGGTGATCAACACCGGGGACTCGATCGCGCACCCGGATTCGGTCCGGTTGTTCATCGAGTCCCTCGGCCCGCTGCTCGAACGGCCTGGCGCGTTCGTCTACGGGTCGAACGACCTCTACACCCCGGTGCCAACGAACCCGGCGCGTTACCTGTGGCGGTCCAGCAGCCACCGGCGTCGGCGCAGCGTGCCCGACCTGCCCTGGGGTGAGCTGGGTGCCAGGATGGTCGCTGCTGGGTGGCTGGACCTCAACAACCGCCGCGGCCGTATGAAGGTCGGCGAGCTGGACATCGAGGTGGCCGGCGTGCATGACTCGCACATCCGCCGGGACCGCTACCACGAGATCGCCGGACCGGCGGATCCTGCTGCCGACCTGCGGATCGGCATCATGCACTCGCCCGAGCCGCGGGTCCTGGACTGGTTTACCGAGGACGGCTTCGACCTGTTGCTGGCGGGGCACACCCACGGCGGCCAGCTGTGCCTGCCGCTGCGGGGAGCGGTGGTGACCAACTGCGGCATCGAACCCGCCCGCGCCCGGGGCCTGCACCGCCATCCGGCCGATCGCCCCCTCGCCGGGAATCGCGCATGGATGCATGTGTCCGGGGGGCTCGGAACGTCGCCGTGGGCCCCCGTCAGGTTCGCGTGCCCGCCGGAGGCGACGCTGCTTACCCTGGTTCCGCGGACCGCGGCGCGGAGCGCGCGGGGCGGGGCGCGACAACCGGTACCAGCCGTCCGCTAGACTTTCCAGGCGTTCGCGCGCTGCTCGTCCAGTTGGGGCTGCGCGTGAACCAGCCACCGGGGTGTGGCGCAGCTTGGCAGCGCGCTTCGTTCGGGACGAAGAGGCCGCCGGTTCAAATCCGGCCACCCCGACCAAGCTCACAGGCCACTTGCGATCTTCGCAGGTGGCCTTTCCCGTCCGGTACAGCAGCAAAGTACAGCAACGTCATGAGCCAAGCTGCTTTCCAAGCCTCTTGAGCGCCTGCAACGTCTTGGCGTCAGAGACCTCGGTGTAGACGTTCATCGTCACATCGATCTGAGCGTGCCGCAGGATGCGCATGGCGACCCGGGGGTGCACGTCGAGCGCGGCAAGCAGGGTCGCGCAGGTATGCCTCACATCGTGCACGGTGATCGTCCGGACCCGCGCTTTCGCGCATCGCGCCTCGAAGCGGCGGTTGAAGTTGCGGGGCTCGAACGGAGTTCCCGCCT
Organism: Streptosporangiaceae bacterium; assembly: GCA_051986485.1. GTDB lineage: Bacteria > Actinomycetota > Actinomycetes > Streptosporangiales > Streptosporangiaceae > JBPYFL01. The sequence continues at coordinate 66,804 of JBPYFL010000038.1, forward strand.
GCGTGGTGAACACGAGCCCGTCGCCTGCCCAGGCATCGCCCGCCGCAGTCTGAGCTTCCGCCTGCTCTTTCTCACGCACGCGCAGCGCGGTCGCGCAAATCTCAGGCAGCGGCAAGGTCGCGTCCGATGCCTCAGTCTTCGTCTGGCGGTGCAGGAGCTGCCCGCGCACACGCTGAAGCTGCCAGGTGGTATCTAGCTCGGCGCGGTCCAAATCGACTGCCTGCCAGGTCAGGCCGATGACCTCACCTTTGCGCAGGCCCAGGACGAGGATCAGCACGTAAGCCGCGTACAACGGATCACGGTCGCGCTTGGCTGATTCCAGGAACTGGCGGGCCTCCGCGACGGTCCACGGCTTCACCTTCCTCTTGCGCGGCTTGGCGACGTGCGCCAGGGCGGCGACGTTCTTGGGAATCAGTTCTTCGGTCACCGCGTTGGTCAGCCCACTGCACAGGATCGTCCAGGCGTCCAGAATCGTCCGGTCGGACGCGACGCTGCGGCAGCAGGCTGCCGGAACTTTGGCGCAGCAGCGGCGCCGTTTCTCCGGGCGGCGAGCGTCCTTGCCCTGGGCGCAGCACTGGCAGGTGTCACGCAGCTTGTTGAGCCAAGCCCGCACGTCTCGGAGGGTGAGCTTGTCCAGGCGCTTCTTGCCGAGCCCGGGCAGTATGTACAGGCGAGTCAGCGTCTCGTAGGTGGCACAGGTCAGCGGCGCGTAGTTCGGCGGGACCACCACCTCCCGCAGCCAGTAGCCGAGGTACTCGGCGAGGGTCGGCGAACTGGTCGCCACCGGCCCGCGACGAGCGGTGTCATGCAGCCTCATCCACTTCGCGTGGACGGTTTCGCGGGTCTTCCCATAGACCCACTTGCGGCGGCGTATCCCGTCTGGGGTGGTGACCCAGACGTAGGCGGCGTATCCCGTCCGGTAGGGAAAGATCGAGCCCTCTCGGTTGGCTCGCTGTCGTCCCCGCGCCATTAGGCCGCGTCCTCTGCGAGAAGCGCGACGCACTCGTCCAGGGCGTCACGGCTGACCAGCCGACGACGGCCGATCTTGATCGTACGCAACTGGTTCGCACGAATGAGGTTGTAGACCGACCACCGGCTCACCCGGAGCCATTCCGTCGTCTCCTCAATGGTGAGCAGGTGATCGCTAGCAGAATCTCGGCCCCTGACAGTCATGCGGCCCTCCCAGTTGCCGAAAGATCGGGGTTCGATTGATCGGTGCTGGCTCTTCGTCGGGCTTCGTCGAGTGCGGCTTGCCAGTGGAGCTTGTCGGCGACGGCGTGCAGGAGCCGTCTGCTTGCTGGCATGTAGTCGGGGTCGTCGGGTTCGACGCGTTCCCACCGGTATTGGCGGGGGTCGGTTGCCGGAAGATCGAGGGTGGCGGTGAGCCAGTCCTTGCGGTCGCCGCGGTGGTCGGCGAGGGTCTTGCCGGACCATTTGCGGGAGGTGAGGACGCGGCGGCCGCCGAAGCCGAGGTGTTCGCGGCGGTGGGCTTTGCCCTTGCAGTTGCCAGGGATCAGGCCGGGCCGGGGGTTTTTGGGTTCGACGCCGTAGCGCAGCCAGTTCGCACACGTCGGGGAACAGGGCTCGTACCGCAGCACGGCGGCGAGGCGGTCGGCGTGTTCGACCTGGGCGCCGGTTTCGACCTGGTGGCAGTCGGCCACGTGCTTGGTCAGGTACTTAGTCAGGTAGCCGATGCACCGGTTCGAGTCCTTGGACCCCGCCAGCACGCCCTGTGCGTCGAACCGGGCACCGAAGCGGGCGATGTGCTGCGGCTCGTCATCGCCGGTGATGGCGTTCAGCGCGTCATCCCAGGACGGGAGCAGTTCCCCGGTGGCGGGGTCGAGGTAGCGCTCAACAGCCTCGTCCCACACGGGGAGATGGCTGCCATCGAAGCGCACGTGGTCGGTGGAGGGCCACCAGACCTGGTGGTAGGTGGCGGCGATGACCTGCCGCAGGTCGGCGCGGGAGACGGTGCCGCGCATCGCGACGTGGATATGCGGGGCGAGGCGGCGCTGCGGTTCGATGGCGGCGAAGTACTGCACGTCGTAGCCGAGGAAGCGTCTGAGGTTCTGGATGAACCGGTCGAACAGCGCGGCGAAGTGCAGCGCATCACGCGCCGCCCGGGTGTAGTCATACGAGCCCGGATCGACCGGCGT
>JBPYFL010000039.1:0-2156 GCA_051986485.1 Streptosporangiaceae bacterium
CTTCGATCTCGGCGATCGCGGTCGGCTGGTCTCCGGCGGGAACCATGTCCGTGACGACCTTGAACGGCGCTACCTTGCGCTTCAGGTCGGTTACCGGCCGCACGGCGCCACCTCCTCCTCGCCGCCCGAGGTCCCGCGGCGGCTCACCGTTCAACTCTACGGCGGGGGTGTGACATTCCGTCCCGGAGCACGCACCCGGGAGGCGCTGAGCGGGCCGGCAGTCCACCCTCGACGTCCCAGCTACATGACCGGTAGGACGTCCGAGGGCGGACATTAATGCAGGTGGATTAGGACCAGGTCTTTGAGCAGGATCATCACTAGCCCCAGCGCCGCCGCGACCGAGGTGGCGAGCAGAAGTTTCCGGCCCTGAAGCTGGGCCGCCCGGCCGGCCAGCCAGCCATGGACCGTCAGCAGCACGACCGCGACCACCAGCCCGACATTGGCGGCGGTCAGCTTCGAGGCCCCGGCCAGGTCGGCCAGCACCACCGCGAGCAACGGCAGGTAGGACGCGGTGACCATCGGCCAGGTCGAGATCAGCGCACCCTCGATGGAGGCCCGGCTCGGCAGCCGGCCGCCCGCTGCCTGCTCGCCCAGAACCTCGGCGTATTCCTCGGCGATCCAGTACACCAGCAGCGTGACCACGACCGAGACCACCAGCACAGTGGTGGACACCTGCCCCCCTGCTGTGTCGAGGATCGCCGCGGTGATTATGGCCCCGTATATCCCGGCGGCACGGCGCCGCCCCTGGTTCTCGGCCGCGGGCTGGAGCCGGGCTTCGCCACCGGCCGCGATACCTGCCATGCCTGCCCCTTCTGTCCAATCGGGGAACCGGAACATGTCACAGCTGCAGGGTATAAGTCGGGCCCGGGGCAGCTGTGCGGCGCCATCCTCGCCCGGCGCGGCCCAGACGGCGGCATAAGGTGTGTCGGTGGCGGAAGGAGAACCATGCTGCGGGTCGGGCTGACCGGTGGAATCGGATCCGGCAAGAGCGAGGTGTCCCGGCGGTTCGCCGCGCTCGGCGCGGTGGTGCTCGACGGGGACACGGCAGCCCGCGCGGTCGTCGAGCGGGGTACGCCGGGGCTGGCGCGGATCACCGAGACCTTCGGGCCGGGCGTGCTCGCCCCTGACGGGTCGTTGGACCGTGCCAAACTCGCCGCGATCGTGTTCGCCGACGACGCGGCCAGGGAAAAGCTCAACGCGATCACGCATCCGCTCATCCACGAGCACCTGATGGCGGCGGAGGCAGCCGCCATCAAGGACGGCGGCCCGGACACCATCGTGGTACACGGCATTCCGCTGCTCGCCGAGGGCCAGCGCGCGGCGGACTTCGACCTGGTGATCGTCGTGGACGTGCCACCCGAGGTTCAGGTCACCCGGCTGGCGGGCCGGGGCATGCCAGCGGAGCAGGCCCGTGCCCGGATGGCCGCCCAGGCGACCCGCGAGCAGCGGCTGGCCGTAGCCGACATCGTGATCGACAACTCAGGGACGCTAGCCGACATGGACCGGCGAGTCTCCGAGGTCTGGGCCGAGCTGCAGGCCCGGGCGAAGAGCCGGACGGCCTAGCGCCGTCTGCGCCGCGGAGGTGCGGGGGCGACGCAGACGTCAGTAACGACGCTGCCCCGCCGCCACAGGAATGTGGGGCGGGGCAGCGACACGAGTCCGTTCGGGATAACTGTTTTAGCTCTGGCCGCCGGACAGCTTGTCGCGGAGAGCGGCCAGCGCCTCATCGGAGGCGAGGGTGCCTTCCGGAGCGCTCGGCTCGGAACTGCCCCGGCCGCCGCGCGGAGCGCGGGGCTGAGCAGGCGGCTGCTCGCCATCGGCGGGCGCCTCGGCGGCGGTCTCGGGCTCTTCCTCGGCCTTGGCGCGGGACTCCTCCACCTGGCGGCGGTGCGCCTCAAAGCGGGCGCGAGCCTCGGCGTACTGCCGCTCCCACTCCTCGCGCTGCGAGTCGTAGCCGGGCAGCCATTCGCCGGTCTCCGGGTCGAAGCCCTCGGGGTACTCGTAGTTGCCCTGGTCGTCGTAGGTGGCTGGCATGCCGTACAGGGTCGGGTCGAAGTCGTCGCCGACGGCCTCGCCGATCGTGCCCTCGTTGGCCTGCTTGAGCGACAGCGAGATCCGCCGCCGGTCCAGGTCGATGTCGATGATCTTGACGAAGA
>JBPYFL010000040.1:0-2111 GCA_051986485.1 Streptosporangiaceae bacterium
TCTACCTGTGCGGGCACGTCGTGGGCGGACAGGACGTCGCCATTCAGCACCACGACCGCGTCGTCAGGCCGGCCGCGCAGCCGGGACGCCGCGTTGCGGATCCCGCCGCCGGTGCCCAGCGGCTCGGCCTCGTAGACGTAGTCGATCGACAACCCGAACCCCGCGCCGTCCCCGAAGGCCTCGGTGAACATCTCCGCCCGGTAGGAGGTGGCCAGCACCACGTGCGTGACGCCGGACTCCGCCGCCCCGGCCAGCTGATGGGCCAGGAATGGAACGCCGGCCGTCGGGAGCAGCGGCTTGGGCGCGGACAGGGTAAGCGGGCGCAACCGAGTACCCCTGCCCCCCACGAGCATGATCGCTTCAAGCGGTTCACGCGGCATAGATGTTCTCACCTTAAGCGTCGGCTACGACGGATAGTCGCCGGGCGGCGCCGGCAACTTACGCAGCATACTCATGTGCCGCCCATCCCCAGGGCACGCTGGAGATTCGATCGTGTCGCGTGATGCGCGGGCCCAGACCTTCGTGACCTAATCCGGCGCGCTCGCCTTCCGACTGATCGGCCGCCCGCTTGTAGCTGGCCAGGTGCGCCGCCGCCGACGCCGCCCAGGTGAACTCCTGGGCCCTCACGTGCCCGGCAGCGCCGAGCGCGGCCCGCCGTTCCGGGTCGTCGATCAGCGCGCGCAGCGCGACCTTGATGGACTCCGCGTCCGGCTCGGTGTACGCGACCGCCTCGCCGCCCACTTCCGGCAGCGAGGTGCGCTGCGTGGTCAGCACCGGAACGCCGCAGGCCATCGCCTCGAGCACCGGCAGCCCGAACCCCTCGCCGCGGGACGGGAACGCTGCTACCAACGCGCCGCCGAGGAAGCCGGGCAGGTCGGCGAACGGCAGGTAGCCCGGCCGGCACAGCCTCAGGTGCGGCGGAACGGTGGCGACGGCCTCGTCCACCTCCTCGCTCCAGCCACCGCCACCGGCGAGCACGAGCGCGGGCGGGTCGGCGAGGTCGGCGACGGCACCCGCCCAGCCGCGGACCAGGGCGGCCACGTTCTTGCGCGGCTCCATGGAGCCGAGGAACGCGATGTACGGCTTGCCGTGCAGCCCGAGCCTCGCGGAGACCGCGGTGACCCTACGCGGCTCGGGGCGATGGAATAGCCGGTGGTCCACCCCGTGGTAAGCGACGTCGATCTTGGCCGGATCCATGCCGAGCACCCGGACCAGCTCGTCGCGGGTCGCATTGGACGGGACTATCAGCCGCGTCGCGCGCCTGGTCGCCGTCCTGATGGCCGACTTGAAGAACATGGCGCTGACCGCCGAGTGCTGTTCGGGCTCGGTAAAGAACGTCACGTCGTGAACCGTGACCACCGTCGGCCTGCCGGGGCGCAGCGGCATCGAGTAGTGCGGCATGTGGATGACGTCCGCGTTCACCTGCTGCGCGACGACCGGCAGCCCGCTCTGCTCCCAGGCCAGCCGGGCCGACCGGTGCCCGAGCGCGGCGGGTCCGGCCACCACGGTCGCTCCGGGCGCCAACCTCCCGTACCGTTCCTCGTCGGCACGCTGGCAGACGACCACGAGGTCGGCGGCCCCTGCCGCGGCGAGCGCGCTAATCAGGCCGTCGACATACCGGCCGAGCGCGCCACGGTCGGTCGGGACGTCAGTCGCGTCGACGAGTACCCGAAGTGCCACGACCTCATGCGCTCCCTTCGAAGTCCTATCAGCTCGAAAGCCTACGCCCTGCCAGGTGGCGGACGAGCATCGCCCGCATAACACTCAGCAGGATGGAACGGGCTTACCGACCTGGATGTCCTCCAGATCGGAAACGGCCTGCGGCAGGGTGGCGACCTTCACCACGCGGAGCCCGGCGGGAATCGCGCCCGCCGTGTCCGCGCAGTTCCCCGCCGGGGCCAGGAAGACCGTCGCGCCAGCGTCCCGCGCCGCGACCATCTTCTGCTGGATGCCGCCGATCGGCTGCACCAGCCCGGACGAGGTGATCTCCCCCGTGCCGGCGATGAACTTGCCACCGGTCAGGTTCATCCGGGTGAGCTTGTCGATGATCCCGAGCGCGAACATCATCCCCGCACTCGGGCCGCCGATGTCGCCGACGCTGATGCGCACAA
>JBPYFL010000041.1:0-2266 GCA_051986485.1 Streptosporangiaceae bacterium
AGCGCGGCCCAGCCGTGCAAGGTGCAGCGCACCGAGCGGATGGCGTGCACGATCGCGGGTTCGGCTATCCGGTAGCCGCGAAGCACCGCCCCGATCAGGTCGATGACCCGGGTGCTTGCCTTCAGCAGGGGGTCGTCCGGGCCGGTGAACTCCGCTCCGATCGTCGCGGTGTACCGGCCGGGATGGGCGGTCACATAGCCGCGCAGCGCATGAGCCAGCGCCGCGAGCGCGTCCCGGCCGGCCAGTCCGGCGGCCGCGTCGCGGGCGATCTCGCCGAGTTCGGTCATCGCCAGGACGGCAACCCGGTGCCGCAGGTCGGCCAGCCCGTCCACGTGCTTGTACAGCGATGGCGGGCGGACGCCAAGCCGCTCGGCTACCAAACCCAGGGTCAAGTTCGCGAAGCTCGTCTCGTCGGCGATCTCGGCGGCCGCCCGTACGACCTCGTCGGCCGTCAGCCCGGCCCGGCGGCTGGCTGTCGGCCTCAACGTTCCGGCCTGCGGATAGTACCCGGCATAGCCAGAACCTTAGCGCCAGCAACCGTTACGAGGTGCCGGCCGCCTTGGCGCGGCTGACCGCCGCGGCGACCCCGTCGGTCCACGGCTCGCCGTGCCCGGCGAGCAGGACATCCGCCGTGATCCCCGCCAGGTTGTCCAGCGAGCGCAGCGCCTGGGCGGAATCGCTGTTCAGCCCGGAGGGCATGATCTGCGGGCCGAGCCGGCCGGTCAGCGGATTGTGGGTGACCAGCGCGTCACCGGTAAGCAGGGTCCGCCGGGATTCGAAGAACAGCGCGGCGCTGCCCGGAGTGTGGCCGGGCGCGTGCACCGCACGCGGCCTGCCCGGAACGTCCAGCGTCTCGCCGTCGCCGAAAGTCGACACCTCCCGGACCGGGATGATCTTCGTCGCGCCGCCCAGCGTCAGGATCCACAGCGTCCGGTAGAACGCGGGCCGCAGCAGGTACGCTGTCGCCTTCCCTTCCCGCGGGCCGGCCTTTCCCGTCGTAGCCATGTCGGAGTCGGGCGCGGGCACCCAGACCTGCGCCCCGGCCGTCGTCCGTGCCTGCTCGGCGAACCCGGTGTGGTCGGAGTGCGCGTGCGTCAAGATCACGGCGTCGAGATCCTCGACCCTGCGGCCCAGCGCGGTCACCGCCCGGGTCAGCCTCGCCCAGTCCTTCGGAGCCCCGGCGTCGACCAGGACGAGCTTGCCGTTGTCTTCGATCAGGTAAAAGTTCGAAACCCCGTTGGTCAGCCGGTGAACGCTCTCGGCGACCTCTGTCCCGTTGCGCGACATGCCATCCCCTTCGTCGGCTCGCCCGCTTGGCTATTGAGATTAGCTTACAGCTAATCGGATTAGATAACATAGCTCTCCAGGGTCTCCGGCGCGAACAGCTCGGCCGGCTCGATGGCGCGGCGGGCGAGGCCCTGCTCGCGGGAGTAGCGCAGGAAAGCGGCCAGGCAGGCGTCATTGCCGGCCAGCCCGTAGGTCCACCAGGCGGGGCCCATCAGCTCCTGGGTGCGTTCGGCCTCCGCGTAGAGCCAGGGCAGCATGTCGCGGGACGCCGCCGTCTCGGCCAGCCGGGCAACGGCTCGCTGCCGTGCCTCCTCGAACGCCTTGAACAGCGACTGCGCCAGCCACGGCCGGGTCGCGTACACATCGCGGCGGAGCACCACCACGTGCATGACGGGAAAGATGCCGGTCTGGCGGTAGTAGCGCTCCTCCTCCGCGCGGGCATCGGGGAAGAGTCGGCGCACCTCCGGGCGCCGCTGCGCGAACGGCCGCGGGGTTCGCGGCGTGTAGAGCGCGTCGATCTCCCCGCTGACGAGCATGTCCGCCAGCGTCCGGTCCGGCGGGATCGGCGCGATGTCGATCTCGGGCGGCAGATCGTGGGCGACCTTGGCGACCCGGCCCGGCTGATGCTGCCCGCCGGTGCGGTAGCGGACCGCCTCGACGGGCAGGCCGTGGTGTTCGGCGAGAATCCCGCGGATCCACACGTTCGCGGTGAGCTGGTACTCCGCGAGGCCGACCGTGCGGCCGCGCAGGTCACCCGGCGACGTAATGCCGCTCGCCGCGTTGACGTAAATGCCGTTGTGCCGGAAAGCGCGCGAGGGAAACACCGGGATCGCGATGAACGGCGAGCCGCCGGGATCACCGAGGCTGATCACGTACGAGGACAGCGACATCTCCGCGGCGTCGAACTCGCGATGCCGCAGCATCCGGAAGAACGTCTCCTCGACCGGCAGGCTCAGGTAGGTCAGGTCGACGCCTTCCG
>JBPYFL010000042.1:0-65323 GCA_051986485.1 Streptosporangiaceae bacterium
ACCGGTTCAGAACGGCCTCGCGGGCGAGGCGGGCGGTCTCGCTCGGGGTCCTGCCCACCCGGACGCCCACCTTCTCCAGAGCCTCCTTCTTGGCCTGGGCGGTGCCGGCCGAGCCGGACACGATCGCGCCGGCGTGGCCCATCGTCTTGCCCTCCGGCGCGGTGAACCCCGCGACGTAGCCGACGACCGGCTTGGTGACGTGCTGCTCGATGAACGCCGCCGCGCGTTCCTCCGCGTCGCCGCCGATCTCACCGATCATCACGACCGCGTCGGTCTCCGGGTCTTCCTGGAAGGCCTGCAGGCAGTCGATGTGGGTGGTGCCGATCACCGGGTCGCCGCCGATCCCCACGCAGGTGGAGAAGCCGACGTCACGCAGTTCGTACATCATCTGGTACGTGAGCGTGCCGGACTTCGACACCAGCCCGATCCGTCCCTCGGTGGTGATGTCGGCGGGGATGATGCCCGCGTTGGACTTGCCGGGGGAGGCAACGCCCGGGCAGTTCGGCCCGACGATCCGGGTCCGGTTGCCGGCCTTGTTCTGCGCGTAGGCCCAGAAGTAGGCGGTGTCGTGCACCGGGATGCCCTCGGTGATGATCACGACGAGGGGGATCTGCGCGTCCACCGCCTCGACGACCGCATCCTTGGTGAACATCGGCGGGACGAACACGACCGAGACGTCCGCGCCGGTCTCCGCCATGGTCTCCGCGACGGAGCCGAACACCGGTACCTCGGTCCCGTCGAAGTCGACGGTCTGCCCGGCCTTGCGGGGGTTGGCGCCGCCGACCACCTGGGTCCCGGCCGCGAGCATCCGGCGGCCGTGCTTGCGGCCCTCGGAGCCCGTGATGCCCTGGATCATCACCCGGCTGCGCTCGGTCAGGAAGATCGCCATCTCATGCTCCCGTCACGGCGAGTTCGGCGGCACGGCGCGCTGCGCCGTCCATGGTCTCGTTCTGCTCGACGGTGCGGATCGCGCCGCTGGCCTTGGCGTCGGCCAGAATGCGGCGGCCCTCCTCGGCGTTGTTGCCATCCAGTCGCACCACCACCGGCCGCCGGACTTCGTCGCCGCGCTCGGCCAGCATGCCGATCGCGGACACAATGCCGTTGGCCACCGCGTCACAGGAGGTGATGCCGCCGAACACGTTCACGAGGACCGAGCTGACCGACGGGTCGGACAGCACGATCTCCAGTCCGTTGGCCATCACGTCGGCGGACGCTCCGCCGCCGATGTCGAGGAAGTTCGCCGGGCGGACCCCGCCGAGGTCCTCGCCGGCGTAGGCGACGACGTCGAGCGTGGACATCACCAGTCCGGCGCCGTTGCCGATGATGCCGACCTGGCCGTCGAGCTTGACGTAATTGAGGTTCCGGGCCTTGGCGGCGGCCTCGAGCGGATCGGCCGACTCCGGATCCGCGAACTGAGCGTGTTGCTGGCGCGGGGCGGCGTTGTCGTCGAGGGTGACCTTGGCGTCCAGCGCGATGACCCGGCCGTCCTTGGTGAGGATCATCGGGTTGACCTCAACCAGGGTGGCGTCCTCGTCGGCGAATACGGCCCAGAGCCGTTCCGCGAGTTCAGCGGCGCCCGGCACGGCCTCGGGGGGAAGCCCGCCGGCCGTCACGATCTCCCGCGCCTTGTCGCGGTCGACGCCGGTCAGCGGTGAAGCCGGGACCCGGGCGACCGCTTCCGGACTGGTCCGCGCGACCTCCTCGATCTCCATCCCGCCCTGGGCGGAGCAGATGGACAGGAACGTGCGGTTGGCGCGGTCGAGGAGGTACGAGAAGTAGTACTCCGCAGCGATGTCGCTGGCCTCTTCGACCAGGACCTTGTGCACGGTGTGGCCCTTGATGTCCATGCCGAGGATCTCGCTGGCGCGGGCACGGGCCTCATCCGGGTCACCGGCCAGCTTGACGCCACCTGCCTTGCCGCGCCCGCCCGTCTTGACCTGCGCCTTCACGACCACGCGGGGCCTGCCAGCGGCGAGGAACTCGGTGGCGATCGTCGCCGCCTCCTCGGGGGTTGTGGCGACCTTGCCACCCGGTACGGGTACGCCGTACTCGGCGAACAGTTCCTTCGCCTGATGTTCGAACAGGTCCACTCGGGTAGTCCTCCGCGATCAACGGGTCGTAACGGCACACCTGGCGGAAGCCTAATGCACGCTGTTCTAGCCGCGGCGGCCTCCTCCGCGCTGCCGCGGTACCCGGCGCGCTAGCCCCGGACGCCGCTGGCCGCGCTCAGCCCGGCCAGCAGCCACCGGAGGGCCTGGGCGAACAGATCGTCGGGGACGGCCGCCGGGTCCACCCGGCGCTGCCGGACCAGGCCCTGGAAAAGCGCGAGGGCGGCCCGGGTTACCGCCTCCGGTGGCACGTCACCGGATGCGCCGGACCGCATCATCGCGGTGGCGATGAGGGGCTCGAGCGCGTCGACCTGGTCGCGCGCCGCGGCGGCCACGATCCCCATCGCCTCGGGGTTGCGGACCGCATACAGCCAGAATTCCGCCTGCAGCGCGACCGCTTCGCCGCCCCGGCCGGCCACCGTGGCGAACAGCCTGGAGAGCGCGGCAGACGGGTCCGCGCCTGCGGCCTGCCCGGAGCCGAGGACCTCCTCCACCGCGGCGGCCTGCCGCTCGGTAGCTCGCGAGCGCCTGGCTGCCAACAGCTCCAGGAACAACTGCTCCTTGCTCTCGAAGTTCGAGTAAAGCGCCCCGGTGGAATAGCCCGCCGACTCGGCGATCTCCTCGACCGACGCCCCGGCGAACCCCTTGCGCGCGAATACGCCGGCCGCCGCGTCCAGCAACTGCTGCCGCGTCCGCGTCCTGGCCTCTGCGCGGGTCAGCCGCTGCCGCCGCCCGCCCGCACCTTCTCCGTCCGTCGCCGCCTCCTCGCATCACCGGTGCCCGGAGTCCTCATCGAGTTCCCAGGAACATCTGATGTCCTTCTCACATAGTGAGCGCTATTTTAATAGCGTATCTGATGTTAGTGAGGCGCCGCACGGGAGGCGGTCCCGATGACCCGCACCGACCAGGAGATCCGTTCCGCGCACCCCGGCGGTCCCGTCGTGTCCCGCAGCCGGGCCGTCGTCTACTGCCTGGCGATCATCGGCGTGGCGACCGCGGTGATCCACTTCGCGGTGGCCGGCAACCACTTCCAGGAATACTGGGCGTTCGGCGTTTTCATGCTGGTCGTCGCCTGGCTGCAGTTGGTGTGGGCGGTGCTGGCGGCGGCCACCGCCGCGCGGCCGCACCGGCTGCTGCTGCTCGGCGGGGCGGCCCTCAACGCCGGCGTGGTGGCGGTGTACATCGTCACCCGCACCGCCGGGGACGTCATCGGGCCGACGCCGCACGCGGTGGAACCGTTCGGCTTCGGCGACGGGCTGTGCACGGTCCTGGAGGCGATCGTCGTGGCCGGCTGCGCCTGGCTGCTGATCGCGCGGACAGACCGCCGGGTCAGCCGGCAGGCCATGATCACGCTTTCGGCGGCCACCTGCGCGGTGACCGCGGTCCTGGTGAGCATCGCGCTGGTGGCCGGTGGTCCCGAGATGGTGATGACCATGAACGGGAACTCCGCGACCGGGGGCACCAACTCCGGCAGCGGGTCGATGCAGATGCCCGGAACCGGGATATCGGCGATCAAGCTCCCGACCGCCGACCCCGCTGGCGACATCACGATGCCGGATACGGACATGCAGATGATGCCGGGTACGAGGATGGCGAGTTCTGCGGCCTGTACCGCCACGCCGACGAAGGCGCAGCAGCAGGCCGCCGTCACCCTGGTGGACAACAGCTGGGCGCAGGCACGCACGTACCAGAGCCTGGCTGCGGCGAAGGCGGCCGGTTACCGGCCGATAACACCGGTCGGCGCGCCGGTCGTCCATTACCTGAACCCGGCCTACTACCGGGCTACCGTCCTAGGCGGGCCGGTCCTCAACACCGCGCAGCCGCAGTCGCTGGTCTACGCCAACACCCCGAAGGGCGCGGTGCTGGTGGCGGCGATGTACATCACCTCACCGCGCAACGGGCCAACCCCGCAGCCCGGCGGTTGCCTCACCCAGTGGCACGTGCACACCGACCTGTGCCTGAGCCGGGGGCTCGGCGTGGTGGGCGCGGTGGGACCGGGCCGCTCGTCGTGCCCGGCCGGATCGGTCAACCGGGTGACGCAGCCGATGATGCACATCTGGTATGTGCCGATCCCCGGTGGCCCGACTGCGATCGACGCACCGAATGCCCAGGTAGTGCACGCGGCGGAGCAGGTCGCATCGCCGCCGAACGCCGCGGCGTGACAGACCGTTCCGCGGCCGCGTTCGCCCGGCTCGATGGCGGGCTTCCGCGGCTCACAGGCCGTGGCGACGGTCGCCCAGCACCACCTCGCACACCCGCGCTTCGGACTGGCGCGAGAACGGGTCCCGGCGGGCGGCGACCGCCTGGCGGGTCTCGTCGGCGATCAGGTCCGAGTTGATGTCGGCAGCCGCGGTAGCACCCGCCGCGGCGGCGGCGCCGACGTGGGCGACCAGATCGGTGACGTTGCCAGCGACCCACAGTCCCGGGACGTCGGTCCGGCCCGTCGGCCCGGCCGGGATGTGCTCACCGGTACCCATCGGGTGTTCGGCCGGCGACAGCCCGAGCGCCGCCAGGAAACCGGCCCGCGCCCTCATCCGGGGCGACACCGCCAGCACCTCGCGGCGGACCAGGGTGCCGTCGCGCAGCCGTAGTCCGGCGATGCGGTCACCGGTGATCTGCACCGATGCCACCTCGCCGCGAACCATGGTGATGCCGCGGGCGGCCAGATTCTCGGCTTCCTCGCCGGCCGGCGCGGGCCTGGTGTGGGAGAAGAACGTGACGTCGTTGCTGAGCTGCCGGAACATCTGCGCCTGGTGAACGGAGAGCGGCCCGCTGGCCAGCACGCCGATGGCCCGGTCCCGGACCTCCCAGCCGTGGCAGTAGGGGCAGTGCACGACATCCCGGCCCCAGCGAACCCGCAGGCCCGGTATGTCCGGCAGCTCGTCGGCCAGCCCGGTGGCGACCAGCAGTCGGCGCGCGTGGACCGGCCGGCCGTCGGTCAGCGTCACCGCGAAGCCGGTGTCATCGCGAGCCACCGCGGCAACCTCGCCGGGCACCACCTGCCCGCCGTAGCCACGGACCTCCGTCCGGCCCCGCTCCAGCAGGTCGGCCGGTGCGATCCCGTCCCGTGCCAGCAGCCCGTGCACCCCCGCGGCGGGGGCGTTGCGCGGCGTGCCCGCGTCGATCACCAGCACCTGCCGCCGCGAGCGGGCCAGCATCAGCGCACCGTTCAGCCCCGCAGCGCCGCCGCCCGCCACCACCACGTCGTAGCTGTCTCTCAGCTGCTCGATCATCGTGATCACCTCCGCGGCAACGATGCGGTCCCGTTGGCTCTTATGGCAATACTTGTTGCCGGTATGGCAATCTGGCGGGATGGAAGACGACCTCGAGCAGGCACTCGCCGCGGTCGGGCCGCGGCTGCGGGCGCTTCGCCGGGAGCGCGAGACCACACTGGCTGACCTGTCAGCGGCGACCGGCATTTCGGTCAGCACCCTGTCGCGGCTGGAATCCGGTGCCCGCCGGCCGACCCTCGAACTGCTGCTCCCCCTCGCCCGGGCCCACGGCGTCACCCTCGACGAACTCACCGGCGCCCCGCCCACCGGCGACCCCCGTATCACCCTACGTCCGGTCACCCGCCACGGCATGACTATGCTGCCGCTGACCCGCCGGGCCGGCGGCATCCAGGTATACAAGCTGGTTATCCCGGCCAGTGGCCCGCGCAGCGAACCGGACCCGCAGACGCACGAGGGCTACGAATGGATCTACGTGCTGAACGGGCGGCTGCGGCTGATCCTCGGTGACCACGATCTGGTGCTGTCGCCCGGCGAAGCGGCCGAGTTCGACACGCGGGTGCCGCACTGGTTCGGTGCCGCGGGCGCCGAGCCGGTCGAGTTCCTCAGCCTGTTCGGCCGGCAGGGGGAACGCGCGCACCTGCGCGCTCGTCCCCGGACACCGCCCGCGCCGGACCGGCACGGCTAGCCGCCGGACGCCGCCGAGCGCTCCGCGTGCTCGCCGAGGGCGGAGCGGACCCAGTCCACGATCTCGCGCATCGAGGCGCCCGGCGTGAAGACCCGGGCGATCCCCATCCGCTCCAGTTCAGCGATGTCGGCGTCGGGGACAATGCCGCCGACGAAGACGGTGATGTCGGTCGCGTCCCGTTCGGCCAGCAGCTCCATTACCCGGGCGCACAGGGTCATGTGCGCGCCGGACAGGATCGACAGCCCGATGCCGTCGGCGTCTTCCTGCACCGCGGCGCCGACGATCTGCTCCGGGGTCTGGTGCAGCCCGGTGTAGATGACCTCGACGCCGGCGTCACGCAGTGCCCTCGCCACGACCTTCGCGCCGCGGTCGTGCCCGTCCAGTCCCGGCTTCGCGACGAGGACGCGGATGCTTCCCACGGCTGCCTCCCAGGGGGTTTCGGCGGCCTGCCGGGGGCATCCGGCAGGCACGAGCTATCGCTACAGCCTCTCAAGCGGGGCGTAGCGCAGGATAAGGGTCTTCACCCCATGCTCCCCGCCGAAGTCAATCTTGGCTTCGGCACGCTCGCCCGCGCCACCGACGGTGACCACCGTGCCGAGGCCGTAGCTGTCATGGGTCACCTTGTCGCCCGGGGACAGCGCTGGAACCGGGCGGTTACCCGGCGAGCGGACGCCGGGGCGCTGCGCAAGCTGCTCGCTGGCCGGCGCGACCCCCGCCGACGACGCGTCCCGCTCCCAGTCGATCAGCTCGCCGGGTATCTCGGCGAGAAACCGCGACGGCGGGTGGAAGGCGGGGCGCCCGAACCAGTTCCGGACCGTCGTGCGCGTCAGGTACAGCCGCTGCTCGGCGCGGGTGATCCCGACGTAGGCCAGCCGCCGCTCCTCCTCCAGCGCCTTGGTATCGCCGAGCGACCGCTGGTGCGGGAAGACACCTTCCTCCATCCCGGTGAGGAAGACCACCGGGAACTCCAGGCCCTTGGCGGTGTGCAGGGTCATCAGCGTCACCTTGCCGCCGCGATCCTCCCCGGGCAGCTGGTCGGCGTCGGCGACGAGGGAGACCTGCTCGAGGAACTCCACCAGCGTGCCGCCGGGGTTGCCGTTCTCGAACTCCCGTGCCACCTCGATCAGCTCGTACAGGTTCTCGATCCGGCCCTCGTCCTGGTGTTCGCCGGTCGCCTTCAGCTGGGCCAGGTAACCGGTGCGCTCCAGCACCTCCTCGGCCACGGCCGACGGCGGGTTGTCCTTCGTCAGCTCCCGCAGCCCGCCGATCAGCCGGTTGAACTCGGTGATCGCGTTGAGGGACCGGGACGCCATGTCGGGCACGTCGTCGGCCCGCGCCAGCGCCTGGGCGAAGGTGATCCGCTCCCGCTGCGCGAACGCGCCCACGGACGCCTCGGCGCGGTCGCCGATGCCGCGCTTGGGCACGTTGATGATCCGCCGCAGCGACACCAGGTCCTCGGGGTTCGCCAGCAGCCGCAGGTAGGCGAGCAGGTCACGGACCTCGCGCCGCTCGTAGAACCGGACGCCGCCGACGATCCGGTACGAGAGCCCGGTGCGCATGAAGATCTCCTCGAAGACCCGGGACTGCGCGTTGGTCCGGTAGAACACCGCGACCTGACCGGGCACCGCCTCGTCCTCGTCATGCAGGCGGTCCACCTCGCTGGCCACATACGCGGCCTCGTCGTGGTCGTTGTCGGCGACGTAGCCGGTGATCGGCGGTCCGTGGCCCTGGTCGGACCAGAGGATCTTGGGCTTGCGGCTGGTGTTGTTCGAGACCACCGCGTTGGCGGCGGCGAGGATGTTCTGGGTGGACCGGTAATTCTGCTCCAGCAGGATCACCTGGGCGTCGGGGAAATCCTCCTCGAACTCCTGGATGTTGCGGATCGTCGCGCCCCGGAACGCGTAGATCGACTGGTCGGCGTCGCCGACCACGCACAGCTCGGCCGGGGGCAGCCGCTCGGCCTCGTCCTGCGGGCTCCCGGCACCGGGCGGGGCGCCGCTCCCCTCGTCGTACGGCTCGGCGCCGGCAAGCTCCCGGATCAGCACGTACTGCGCATGGTTCGTGTCCTGGTACTCGTCCACCAGGATGTGCCGGAACCGCCGCCGGTAGTGGCCGGCAACCTCCGGGAATGCCTGCAACAGGTTCACCGTGACCATGATCAGGTCGTCGAAGTCCATCGCGCCGGACTGGATGAGACGGCGCTGGTACATCTCGTAGGCCTCGGCCAGCACCTTCTCGCGGTGACCCGACGCGTCCCGCCCGAACGTCTCGTAATCGATCAGCTCGTTCTTCAGGTTCGACACCTGGGCCTGCATCGACTTCGGCGGGAACCACCGCGGGTCCAGGTCGAGGTCGCGGCATACCAGGCCCATCAGCCGCTGCGAGTCGGCCTGGTCGTAGATGGAGAAGCTGGACGGGTAGCCCAGCCGCTTCGCCTCCCGGCGCAGGATCCGCACGCACGCGGCGTGGAACGTCATCACCCACATGTGCCGGGCGCGCGGGCCGGTCAGGGCGGCCACCCGGTCCGCCATCTCACCCGCGGCCTTGTTGGTGAAGGTGATTGCCAGCACCTGCGCCGGGTGCACCTCCCGGTTCGCGATCAGGTGAGCGATCCGGTAGGTGAGGACACGGGTCTTTCCCGAGCCCGCGCCCGCCACGATCAGCAGCGGGGAGCCCTCGTGCAGCACCGCTGCCCGCTGCTGAGGGTTGAGTTCGTCGAGAACGGAGTCGGCGTTCGCGGCGGCGGTCACGCGATCCAGACTATGGGCTGGCAACGACACCGGGCACCTGCCACGCGGCCGGTCCATAGGATGACCGCGTGGCTGGACAGGACAGCGCGCGGCAGGACAGCCAGCGCAGCGAAGCGGATATCCGCCGCATCCTGGCGATCGCGGCGCATCCGGACGACCTTGACTTCGGCGTGGCCGGCACGGTCGCCTCGTGGACCGACGCGGGCACCGAGGTGATCTACTGCATCGTCACCGACGGCGACGCCGGCGGTTACGACGAGAGCATCGGCCGGGACGAGATGGCCGCGCTGCGCCGCGAGGAGCAGGCTGAGGCGGCGAAGCACGTCGGCGTGAGCGACCTGCGGTTCCTCGGCTACCCGGACGGCATCCTCGAGGCGACGCTGGCGCTGCGCAAGGACCTGGCCCGGGTGATCCGCCAGGTCCGCCCGCAGCGGGTGGTCTGCCCCAGCCCCGAGCGCAACTACACCCGGATGCCGCCCAGCCACCCCGACCACCGGGCGGCCGGCTCCGCCGCGCTGGACGCGGTGTACCCGGACGCGCGGAACCCGTTCGCGTTCCCGGAGTTGCGGCGGGACGAGGGACTGGATGCCTGGGTGGTCGACGAGGTGTGGATCGCCGGCGGCCCATCGCCGAACCGGTACGTGGACGTGACCGGCACGTTCAGCCGCAAGATCGCCGCGTTGCGCGCACACCGCAGCCAGACCGGTCACATGGACGGACTCGAGGACATGATCCGCGGGTGGCTGGAGCGCAACGCCCGGCAGGCGGGACTGCCGGGCGGCTGCCTCGCCGAGGCATTCCAGGTCATCCAGGCCGGGTGACAATACCGGCGTTCAATTCCCGGTAGCCCGGCATACCCGCTGCCATTGTTCGCCCCTGGAGATTTCGGCCGAGACGGGCAGCCCCCTCAATGCAGCCCGCCCCGGCCGGGTCCTCGCTGGCGCCTACACCGGGCATTCACGGATCCGGTGTGCCCTGGGGAAGAAAGCTGCCTGGCGCTGCTGCCCTAAAGCGGGACCGCCCGCAACCTGGCCAGAAAGCGTGCATGCTAATCTGCTCAGCAGCCGTTGCTATTCCCTCCCGAACGTTAACGCGCTCAGGGCGATTCTGACAAGGAATACGACCACATTGACCGGGCGCACCTCATCGCCACAGCGTCCGCGGCGCTCGCCGCGGGCTGAACCGGAGCCGCGGCGCACGCCCCAGCGCAGCTATGCGGGCCGGACGGCCGCCGAGCGCCGTGCCGATCGCCGCGAGCGCCTCATCTCGGCCGGGTTCGAACTGTTCGGGACCGCCGGGTATGCGGCGACGCCGATCGAGAAGCTCTGCGCCACGGCCGGGGTTTCGACCCGGAGCTTCTACGAGGAGTTCGACGGCCGGGAAGCCCTGTTGATCGCGCTGCACGACCGGGTGACCAAGCGGGCCATTCAGGCGGTGGCCGCCGCGCTGGGCGACGACACCGGCCACCCCCGCGCCGCGGGGCAATCCGGCGCGGACGGCGGTCAGCGCGGCGTACGACGGCGGATCGAGGTCGCCGCCGATGCCTACGTCCGGACGCTGGCCAGCGACCCGCGCTGGACGCGGATCGCCTCGGTGGAACTGATCGGCGTCAGCCGCAGGGTGGAGCAGCACCGGCTGCGCTGGCGCGGCCTGTGGGCCGAGCTACTGGAGACGGAGGCCGTGCGCCTGGCCGGCCCATCTGGCCGGTACCGCCCGGGCGATTATCACCTGGCGGCCATGGCCGTCATCGGGGCGGTCAACGAGCTGATGCTGAACTGGTGCACGGCTGCCGTCGAGTGGGCCCCGCACGAGATCACCGCGATCATTGTCCGCTTCATCATGGGCATGCTGCAGCCGCCGTGAGTGCGGGGAAAAAGTCGCCCATATCGTGACATACCAGGCGTACCACCGAGCGGCCGGTAAACGGCTGCCCGAGGGGTCTGGTCTGCGCCCATGCGGCGTCCTACGTTGGGCATTAAAGCGCTCTGGCCCCAACGAGGAGGTCGCGCATGACCAAGGTAAACGTCACCGTAGATTCCGTCCGTTACTCCGACGACGTGGAGCCCCGGATGCTCCTCGTCCACTACTTGCGCGACGTGCTCGGGAAGACCGGCACAGTGGTCGGCTGTGACACGACCAACTGTGGCGCGTGCACGGTCCTGATGGACGGCACGTCCGTGAAGAGCTGCTCCGTCCTCGCCGTCCAGGCGGACGGAAGCGAGATCAAGACGATCGAGGGCATGGCCCACAATTCCCAGTTGTCGCCGCTGCAGGAGGCCTTCCACGAGGAGCACGCGCTGCAGTGCGGCTACTGCACGCCAGGAATGATCATGGCGGCGGCGGATCTGCTCCAGGAGAACCCGGAGCCGACCGACCACCAGATCCGGGAGGGTCTGGAGGGCAACATGTGCCGCTGCACCGGATACCAGAACATCGTCCGCGCCGTCCAGCGCGCCGCCCGCGAGCAGCGGTCGGGTGCGGCCGGTGCGGCATCGGCGGGGGTGAGGTCATGACCGCGGAGGCCAAAGAGAGCACCGCCCGGGAGATCGGCCAGGCCAGGCTGCGCAAGGAGGATGCGCACCTGATCACCGGCCACACCATGTGGACCGACAACATAACGCTGCCCGGCATGCTGCACATGGCCTTCCTGCGCAGCCCGCACGCGCACGCCCGGATCACCCGGGTGGACGTCAGCGGCGCCCGGGACATGCCGAACGTGATCGCCGCCTTCTCCGGCGCCGATTTCGCCGAGGAGCAGGGCAGCCTGCCGTGCGCCTGGCCCGTCACCGACGACATCGTGATTCCGAACCATCCGCCGATGGCGGTGGACGAGGTGCGCTACGTCGGCGAGGCGGTCGCGTGCGTGCTCGCCCGGGACCGGTACACCGCGCAGGACGCGCTCGAGGCGATCGAGGTGGACTACGAGCCGCTTCCCGCCGTCACCGACATGCGGTCGGCGCTGGCGGACGACTCGCCCAAGGTGCACCCCGAAGGCAACAAGTGTTACGAGTGGACGCTGGCCAACGGCGACCTGGACGCGGCCTTCCGGGACGCGCCGGTCGTGATCGAGCGCAACTATGTCCAGCAGCGGCTGATCCCGTCCGCGATGGAGCCGCGCGCCGTGGTCTGCGACCCGTCCGGCGACGAGTTCACCATCTGGTCGGCTACCCAGATCCCGCACGTCCTGCGCTTCGCGCTGAATCTGGTCACCGGGATCCCGGAGCATAAGCTGCGGATCATCGCGCCCGACGTGGGCGGCGGCTTCGGGTCCAAGCTGCAGGTCACCGCCGAAGAGGTGCTGACCCTGCTGGCGGCCCGGAAGCTCGGCAAGCCGGTGAAGTGGACCGAATCCCGCAGCGAGGGCAACCTCACCATCCACCACGGCCGTGACCAGCTGCAGCGGATCCGGATCGCGGCCGACCGGGACGGGAAGCTCCGGGGGCTGTCGGTGGACCTGCTCGCCGACATGGGCGCTTACCTGATGCTCGTCACACCGGGCATTCCGCTGCTCGGCGCGTTCATGTTCAACGCCATCTACAAGATGGACGCGTATTCGTTCCGGTGCACCGGGGTGTTCACCACCAAGATGCCGACCGACGCCTACCGCGGCGCGGGCCGTCCGGAGGCGACGTTCGCGATCGAGCGGGCGATGGACGATCTGGCCGCGGAGCTGGGTATCGACTCGCTGGACCTGCGGGCGCGGAACTGGATCGCGCACGAGGAGTTCCCGTACGACACGGTCTCCGGGCTCACCTACGACTCCGGCAACTACGAGGCGGCCACCGCCCGGGCCCGGGAAATGTTCCGCTACGACGACCTGCGCAAAGAACAGGCCGAACGGCGGGAGCGCGGCGACCGGGTGCAGCTCGGCATCGGGGTCTCCACCTACACCGAGGCCTGCGGCCTCGCCCCGTCCCGGCTGCTCGGCCAGCTCAAGTACGCCGCCGGCGGCTGGGAGCACGCGAGCATCCGGATGCTGGCGACCGGAACCGTGGAGGTCGTCACCGGGTCGAGCGCACACGGGCAGGGCCACGAGACCGCCTGGAGCCAGCTGGTCGCCGACCGGCTCGGCGTCCCGTTCGAGGACGTACGGGTGTTGCACGGCGACACGCTGGTCTCACCCAGGGGGATGGACACCTACGGATCGCGGTCGCTGGCCGTCGGCGGCGTCGCGGTTCATGTGGCCTGTGACAAGGTGATCGAGAAGGGCAAGGCGTGGGCGTCGGCGCTGCTGGAGGCACCTCCGGAGGAAATCGAGTTCTCCGGCGGTGCGTACCGCGCCCGCGGCGCGGGTGCTGACGCGGCGTCGAAGACGATCCAGGAGATCTCGCTCGCCGCCTTCGCAGCCCATGAGCTGCCGGAGGGTGTCGAGCCGTCGCTGGATTCTGACGCCACGTTCGACCCGTCGAACTTCTCCTTCCCGCACGGCACGCACCTGTGCGCCGCCGAGGTGGACACCGAGACCGGCAGCGTGAAGCTCCGGTCGTATGTCGCGGTGGACGATGTCGGCGTGGTGGTGAACCCGCTGATCGTGGAGGGGCAGGTACACGGCGGCATCGCCCAGGGCATCGGGCAGGCCCTCTTCGAGGAAGGGGTGTACGACGAGTCCGGCAACCTGCTGACCACCACGCTGGCCGATTACCTGGTGCCGGTGGCGGCGGACCTGCCGGACTTCGTGACCGACCTGACCGAGACGCCTTCCACCACCAACCCGCTCGGCGTCAAGGGTGTCGGCGAGGCCGGGACGATCGCGTCCACCCCCTGCGTGGTGAACGCGGTCGTGGACGCGCTGCGCCAGTACGGCGTCCGGGACATCCGGATGCCGCTCAGCCCGGAACGGGTCTGGCTGGCGGTGCGCGACGGCAAGGCACAGCAGGGAGGCGACCGATGATTCCGGCGAAGTTCGACTACACCCGGCCGGCGTCACTGGCCGAGGCGACGACGGCGCTCAGCCAGGGCGGCGATGACGCCAAGGTGATCGCAGGCGGGCAGAGCCTGCTGCCGCTGCTGCGGCTGCGGCTGGCCTACCCGGAACTGCTGGTGGATGTCGGCGGCCTCGACGAGCTACGAGGGATCAGCGACGAGGGCGAAACGCTGCGGATCGGCGCGCTCACCACGATGCACCAGCTGATGAACCATCCGCTGGTCGTCGCGAACTGCGGGCTGATCGCCCAGGCCGCGTCCACCGTGGCCGACCCCGCGGTCCGGCACCGGGCCACGTTCGGCGGCACGCTCTCGCACTCCGACCCGGCAGGTGACCTGCCGGCGGTGGCGCTGGCGCTGGACGCGGTCATGATCGCGCACGGCCCGTCCGGCGAGCGGGAGATCCCGGCGAGCCAGTTTTTCCTCGACTACCTGACGACGGCCCTGGACGAGGCGGAGATCCTTGCCGCGGTCCGGGTGCCCAAGCTGGGCGCGGGCTGGGGATACCAGTACGAGAAGTTCCACCGCACCGCGCAGGCGTGGGCGATCGTCGGCGTCGCGGCGGCCGTCCGGCGCAGCAATGGCCAGGTAGCCGAGGCCCGGGTCGGGCTGACGAACATGGGCTCCACCCCTGTTCGTGCGTCGGCAGTGGAGAACGCCGCGTCCGGCGCGGAGGCGTCGGCCGGCGCGCTCAACGAGGCGGCCGGTCAGGCCGACCAGGGCACCGAACCGCCGAGCGACCTGAACGGGTCCGCCGATTACCGGCGGCACCTGGCCCGGGTCCTCACCGGCCGCGCCCTCGCCGCCGCGGCGGGAGCGTAGCCACTGGCCGGAAGCCTGACGGATCAGTCCGTCGGCCCTTGACGTCGCGCCCGCCGGGTAGATAAGGCCCGGCGGGCGCGGCGGGTTAGGCTGGCCGCGCCCAACAACACGGAGGAGCAGCAGAAGATGGCTATGGAATTCGAGCACTCGTTCACCGTTCCGGTGCCGCCGGAGAAGACCTGGGACGTGCTGCTCGACGTCGAGCGGGTGGCGCCGTGCATGCCGGGCGCCAAGGTCGAATCCGTGGAGGGCGACGAGATCACCGGGCGGATGAAGGTCAAGGTCGGCCCGATCAGCCAGGAGTACCGCGGCAAGGCCCATTTCGTGGAACGCGACGCCGCCTCGCACACCGTCGTGCTGGAAGCGTCCGGCAAGGAGACGCGCGGCAGCGGCACGGCGTCGGCCTCGGTGCGCTCGGTCCTGCAGGGCGAGGACGGCAAGACCGTGGTCAACGTGAAGACCACGCTGAACGTGACCGGTCGTCCGGCCCAGATGGGCCGCGGCATCCTGGAGGACGTCGGCGGCCGCCTGGTAACCCGTTTCGCCGACAACCTCGCCGCCATGCTCAGCGAGAGCGAAGGCGGCGGCACCGCCGCAGCCCCGGCCGCCGGTGCTGCCGGTGCGGGCGCAGCCGGTGCTGGAGCGGCTGGAACGGGTGCGGCCGCAACCTCGGCCAGTTCGACAACGGGCACCACGTCCACCCAGGCAACCCAGGCCGACGAGCAGTCCCTGAACCTGCTCGGCGTAGCAGCCTGGCCCGTGATCAAGCGAATCGGCCCCGCAGTCGGCGCCGCCCTCGTAGCGGCCTTCATCGCCCTCCGCACCCGGATGCGCCACCGCCGCGCGAGCTGATCTCCAGAAACCCGGCGCCCCGCACCGGGCATCCAGCAGGGCCGGCCGAGTACCCCGGGCGCGGCGGGCGGCAGATGTGCGCCGGGCCGACGTTATGCCTCCCGGACGGCGCACATCTGCCGCCCGGCGCGATCGCTCACCTCGTCCTTCCTGCCAGAGCGGCCAGTTCCGGTACGAACGACGCCCCGTTGACCGTCCCCACCCCGGAGGCCAGGTCGTAGCCCGGCCCCGCCGCGAAACCGGTGACCTTGTGCTCCGCCCCGCCCTGGGAGAACAACACGCTGTTGTTGCCCGAGGTGACGTCCACGATGCCGGGCAGCCGCGCCTGCGACATCCGGTACAGCGCCGGGTTGATCAGGCCGAGCGGGTGACGGGCCACCTGGTCCGCGAGCGACACGATGCCGGCGAACAGCGGGGTGGCCTCGCTGGTACCGCAGGTGGGGTACCAGCCCGCGGCCTGCCCGGGGAAGCTCTGGTAGACGTCCACCGCGCCGTTGCACGCGCCGCTCATCGAGATGTCCGGCACGCCCCGTGCGCTTCCGGTGACCCCGGCCACGTGGTCCTGGTAGGCCGGGCGGGCGAAGACGACGGACTTGCCGCTGCCCCCGGCGAGCGGGTTCGGCCCGCGGTTGCCGAAGATGTACTGGTTGGCGGGCGCGTTGCCGGTGTCGTTCCACACCGTCGGCGCGGTGAACCGGCCGTTCGAGCCGAGGTGCAGCTGGGTGCCGCCGACGCCGGTGACCAGCGGGTCGCTTGGCGGCCACGAGGTGACCGGATACGGATAGTAGGTCGACTGGTTCTGGCCGACGTCCGCCGCCCCGCTGTCACCCGACGCCGCCAGGACGGTGACCCCGTCGCGGGCGGCGAGCTGGTACGCGCCGCGCTGCGCCTGGAGTGACGCCGTGGCGAACGTCTCCTCGGTGGCGCTGAAGCTCTGGCTGATCACGCCGCCGAGGTGATGGTTGAGAACGTAGTCCTCGGCGGCGACGATCTGGGGGAACCCGGTCGCGCCCTCGGTCTCGGCGACCGGTGTTTCCACCAGCAGGATGCTCGCCGCCGGAGCGATCGTATGTGCGTACTCCACGTCCAGGGTCGTCTCGCCGGCCCAGCCGACCATCGCCGAATTCCCCGGGTTGAAGGCCGGAACCTTCCCGGCCGGCTGGATCACCCGGAGCGAGGGCGGGGCGGGCAGGTTGAACGTGGTGTCGAACGCCGCCAGGTCGTGGCCGATCGTCGGGGACCCGAACGAGTCCACGATCACGATGGTCTGGCCGCGGCCGTCCACGCCGTGGCGGTACAGCGGCGCCAGGTTGTACGCCTGCTGGACCTGGCCGGGCTGGAAGCAGGCGATCTGGAAGTGCTGCTCGCAATAGGTCGTGGTGGGCGGCGCGGACTGCGCGCTGCGCGCGTGCACCTCGCCCGGCCGCAGTTGTGGTCCGCCCGCGGCGTCACGGCTCGCGGCCGCTGCCGGAGGCCGGGCCCCCGGGGCACCGCTGAGGTGGGTGATGTTGACGAGCGGAACGGCGACCAGCGCCAGCGATCCGGCGGTGGCGGCTGCAATGCGTGCAACGCGCATCGATAGCTCCCGGCTCCCCCGTAATTCCCGGTAGCGCGTTCATTCCCGTTCCGGTGCGCCGGGAATCAGGTCGCCGAGGACCGGGTAAATGGCGCGGGCGCTACTCCCATTCGATCGTTCCGGGCGGCTTGCTGGTGACGTCGAGCACCACGCGGTTAACCTCGGGCACCTCGTTGGTGACGCGGCTCGAGATCCCCGACAGCACCTGGTCCGGCAGCCGGGCCCAGTCCGCCGTCATCGCGTCTTCGCTGGTTACCGGGCGGAGCACGATGGGATGGCCATAGGTCCGGCCATCGCCGGCCACCCCGACCGAGCGCACCGTCGGCAGCAGCACCACCGGGCACTGCCAGATCTCCCGGTCCAGGCGCGCCCGGGACAGCTCTTCGCGGACGATCGCATCCGCCTCCCGCAGCACCCGCAGCCGGTCCTCGGTGACTTCGCCGACGATCCTGATGGCCAGCCCGGGCCCCGGGAACGGCTGGCGCCAGACGATATCCGCCGGAAGGCCGAGCTCGGCGCCGACCCGGCGCACCTCGTCCTTGAACAGCCAGCGCAGTGGCTCGGCAAGCCGGAACTTCAGGTCACCGGGCAGGCCGCCGACGTTATGGTGCGACTTGATGCTGGCCGTGCCGGTGCCGCCACCGGACTCCACCACGTCCGGATACAGCGTGCCCTGAACGAGGAACTCGACGGATTCTCCCTGCGCGCCCGCCCCCTCGATGATCTCCCGTGCGGCCCGCTCGAAGGCGCGGATGAACTCCCGCCCGATGATCTTCCGCTTCTCCTCCGGGTCGGCGACACCCGCCAGGGCGGCCAGGAACCGGTCCGCCGCGTCCACCACCTTCAGGTCCACGCCGGTGGCGGCCACGAAGTCCCGCTGTACCTGCTCCGCCTCCCCCTTGCGCAGCAGGCCGTGATCGACGAAGACGCAGGTCAGGTTCGGCCCGATCGCCCGCTGCACCAGTGCCGCGGCGACCGCGGAGTCCACCCCGCCCGACAGCCCGCAGATCGCCCGGCCGCCGCCGATGTCGGCGCGGACCGCGGCGGTCTGCTCCTCGATGATCCCGGCCATCGTCCACGTGGGGCGGCACCCGGCGGCATCCAGGAACCGGCGCAGCACCTCCAGCCCGTGCTCGGTGTGCAGCACCTCTGGATGGAACTGGACGCCGAACAGCCCGCGGCCCGGGTCCTCCATCGCCGCCACGGCGACGGTGGCGGTGCGGGCGGTGACGGCGAACCCCGGCGGCGCGGTGGTACACGAGTCCCCGTGCGACATCCACACCCGCATGCTGTCGGGCAGACCGGACAGCAGCCGGCCGCCTGCCCCAGTCAGCTCCAGCACCGTCCCGCCGTATTCACCCGACCCGGTCCGCTGCACCGCGCCGCCGAGGCCGGTGGCCATCAGCTGGAACCCATAGCAGATTCCGAGGACCGGGACGCCCGCGCCGAACAGGCCCGGCTCGCCGGGCGCGGCCGGCGGGGCCGGCGGCGCCCCCTCCGCGTATACGGACGCCGGACCGCCGGAGAGAATGATCGCCTTGGGCCGTTTTGCCAGAATCTGCGAAACCGGCATTGTGTGCGGCACTATTTCCGAATAAACGTGGCATTCCCGGACCCGCCGGGCGATCAGCTGAGCGTATTGCGCGCCAAAGTCGACCACCAGCACCGTGTCGAAGTCATCGGATGGCTGCGTGCCCGACGGGCCCGGCCCCGTGTGCAGGCCTGGCCCGCCCTCCATCAGCGCGGCCCCATCAGCCGGGAAGGGGCGCGGGTGCCGCGGTGGGGACGATCTCGGGTGCGCCGTGCCGGATGGCGTCGGCCGCCTGGTCGTTGTCGGCCTTCTGCGACTCGCGTTCCACCTCGATGCGCTTGCGGTAGTACTCGATCTCCCGCGCCACCTGGCCGGGCTCCCAGCCCAGCGGCTCCGCCATCAGCTCCGCGGTCTCGGCCGCGACGGACAGCCCGCGGTCATAGGTCTCGATCGAGACGTGGGTACGCCTGCTGAGCACGTCGTTCAGGTGCCGGGCGCCCTCGTGGGTGCAGGCGTAGACCACCTCTGCCCGCAGGTAGTCGTCCGCGCCGGTCAGCGGGCGCCCGAGGTCCTTGTCCTTCGCCACCAGGTCGAGGATCTCGCCGATCATGGTGCCGTAGCGGTGCAGCAGGTGCTCGATCCGCTCGATGTGCAGCCCGGACTGCGCCGCCAGCCGGTGCCGGGCGTTCCACAGCGCGGGGTAGCCGTCCGCGCCGACCAGCGGCACCTTGTCGGTTACCGACTCCGGCACGTTGGTGGAGGAGTCGGCGTCCAGCCCGTGCGCCACCGCGTCCACCGCGTCCTTGGCCATCACCCGGTACGTGGTGAACTTGCCGCCCGCGATCATCACCAGGCCGGGCACCGGGTGCGCGACGGCGTGCTCGCGGGTCAGCTTGGAACTCTGCTCCGACTCGCCCGCCAGCAGCGGCCGCAGCCCGGCGTACACGCCCTCGACGTCGTCCTCGGTGAGCGGGACCGCGAGGAACCGGTTGACCTGGCTGAGCACGTAGTCGATGTCGGCGCGGCTGGCCGCCGGGTGGGCCTTGTCGAGGTTCCAGTCGGTGTCGGTGGTGCCGATGATCCAGTGCCGTCCCCACGGGATCACGAACAGCACGCTCACCGGCGTGCGGATGATGATCCCGGTGGCGGAGTGCACCCGGTCCCGCGGGACGAGCAGGTGCACGCCCTTGGACGCCCGCACGTTGATCACGCCGCGTCCGCCGGTCATCGCCTGGATGTCGTCCGTCCACACCCCGGTGGCGTTCACCACCTGCTGTGCGCGGAGGTCGAACTCGGCGCTGGTCTCCAGGTCGCGCACCCGGACGCCGGTCACCCGCTCACCTTCCCGGAGGAACCCGATGACCTGGGTGCGCGATGCCACCTGCGCGCCGTAGGTCGCGGCGGTGCGCGCCAGCGTCAGCACGAAGCGGGAGTCATCCTCCTGGGCGTCCCAGTACTCCACCGCCCCGGTGAACGCGGTCTTGCGCAGCGAGGGCGCGATCCGCAGCGCCTGGGTGCGGGTCAGGTGCCGGTGCAGCGGGACGCCGCGGTTTCTCCCGGACGCCATCGCCAGCGCGTCGTACAGCGCCACGCCGGAGCCGATGTACGCCCGCTCCCAGACGTGGTGCGTGAACGGGAACAGGAACTGGACCGGGCGCACCAGGTGCGGGGCGATCCTGGTCAGCAGCAGCGACCGCTCGGTGAGCGCCTCGTGGACCAGCCCGAAGTTGAGCTGCTCCAGGTACCGCAGGCCCCCGTGGATCAGCTTGCTGGACCGGGACGAGGTCCCGGAGGCGAAGTCCCTCGCCTCGACCAGCCCGACCGACAGGCCGCGGGTGACCGCGTCCAGCGCGGTACCCGCCCCCACCACGCCGCCGCCGATCACGACGACCTGATGCTCCTTCGAGGCCAGTGTCTCCAGCGCCGAACGGCGCTGACGCGGGTTCAGTGCGGCTGTTTCCAGAGATCCGGTCATGGCATTGACCCAATCGGTGCGGTTCCCCCCGACGCGCCGTGTGGCGCGATCACCACCTCGACACGCTGCAGTTCTTTAAGGTCAGAGTACCCAGCGGTGGCCATCGTCCTCCGTAGTGCTCCCATCAGGTTCATCGAGCCGTCCGAAACCGAGGCAGGGCCGTGCAGGACCTCCTCCAGCGTGCCGACGGTGCCGACCCGGACCCGGGCGCCGCGCGGGAGATCGGGGTGATGTGCCTCCGAGCCCCAGTGGTAGCCCCGCCCCGGGGCCTCGGCGGCCCGGGCGAACGGCGAGCCGGCCATCACCGCGTCCGCGCCGCAGGCGAGCGCCTTGGCGACGTCGCCGCCGCTGCTCACGCCGCCGTCGGCGATCACGTGCACGTACCTGCCGCCGGACTCGTCCAGGTAGTCCCGGCGCGCGGCCGCCACGTCCGCGATCGCGGTAGCCATCGGCACCACGACGCCGAGCACGGTCCGGGTGGTGTGGCCGGAGCCGCCGCCGAAGCCCACCAGCACGCCCGCCGCACCGGTGCGCATCAGGTGCAGCGCCGCGGTGTAGGTGGCGCATCCGCCCACGATGACCGGCACGTCGAGCTCGTAGATGAACTGCTTGAGGTTCAGCGGCTCGGTCTGCCCGGACACGTGTTCGGCGGACACCGTCGTGCCGCGGATCACGAAGATGTCCGCGCCGGCGTCCAGCACCGCCTTGTGGTACTGGGCGGTCCGCTGCGGGGAGAGCCGCGCCGCGGCCGTCACCCCGGCGGCCCGGATCTCCCCGATCCGCCGGCCGATCAGTTCCTCCTTGATCGGCTCCGCGTAGATCTGCTGCAGCCGGCGGGTGGCGGACGCGTCATCGAGCTCGGCGACCTCGGCGAGCAGCGGCTCCGGATCGTCGTACCGGGTCCACAGGCCCTCCAGGTCCAGTACCGCGAGCCCGCCGAGCCGGCCGGCCTGGATCGCGGTGGCGGGCGAGGTCACGCTGTCCATCGGGCACATCACCAGCGGCAGCTCGAACCGGTACGCGTCGATCTGCCAGGCGATCGAGACCTCCTCCGGGTCGCGCGTCCGGCGGGCGGGCACGATGCCGATCTCGTCCAGGGAATACGCACGCCGCCCGGTCTTGCCGCGGCCGATCTCCACCTGCGTCACGTTCCTCCATCCATCACGGCGCCGCTGAACTACCCGGTCGAGTAGTTGGGTGCCTCGACCGTCAGCTGGATGTCGTGCGGATGGCTCTCCGCCAGCCCGGCCGCCGTCACCTGCATCAGCTGGGCCTCCTGCAGGTCGGCGATGGTCCGGGCGCCGACGTAGCCCATCGCCGCGCGGAGCCCGCCGACGAGCTGATGGGCAACCGCGGCGAGCGGGCCGCGGTACGGCACCTGCCCCTCGACCCCCTGCGGGACCAGCTTGTCCTCGCTGAGCACGTCGTCCTGGAAGTACCGGTCCTTGGAAAACGACCGGCCGCTGCCGCCACCGGCACCGGACGCGGCACGGCCGCGCATCGCGCCGACCGAGCCCATGCCGCGGTACACCTTGTACTGCTTGCCGTTGATGAACACCATCTCGCCGGGGCTCTCCTCGCACCCGGCAAGCAGGCTGCCCAGCATCACGCTGTCGGCGCCGGCGGCGATCGCCTTGGCGATGTCCCCCGAGTACTGCAGGCCACCGTCACCGATCACCGGGATGCCTGCCGGGTGTGCCGCTCGTGCCGCCTCGAAGATGGCGGTGACCTGGGGGGCTCCCACCCCGGCGACCACCCGGGTGGTGCAGATCGAACCGGGCCCGACGCCGACCTTCACCGCGTCCACGCCCGCGTCGATCAGCGCCTGCGCGCCAGCCCGGGTCGCGACGTTGCCACCGACCACGTCCACCTGGGCATTGGCCCGGATCTGGCGCACCATCTCCAGCACGGCCCGGTGATGGCCATGCGCGGTGTCGACGACCAGGAAGTCCGCGCCGGCCTCGGTGAGGGCCTGGGCTCGCTGTTTCGCGTCCTCGCCGGTGCCGACCGCGGCGCCGACCACCAGCCGGCCGGCGGCGTCCTTGGTCGCGAGCGGGAACTGCTCGCTCTTGGTGAAGTCCTTCACCGTGATCAGGCCGCGCAGCCGTCCCGAGGGGTCCACCAGCGGGAGCTTTTCCACCTTGTGCCGCTTCAGCAGCGCGAAGGCCTCCTCCCGCGGAACGTCCACCGGCGCCGTCACCAGCGGCATCGGGGTCATCACCTGGGACACGCGTTTGGCCTGATCTTGCTCGAACCGGATGTCGCGGTTCGTGACGATCCCGACCAGGATCCCGTCGCTGTCGGTGACCGGCACGCCGGAGATGCGGTACCGGGCGCACAGTCGCTCGACGTCGGCCACGGTGGCCTCCGGCGGGCAGGTCACCGGATTGGTGATCATCCCGGCTTCCGACCGCTTCACCAGGTCCACCTGCTGCGCCTGCTCGGTCACCGGCATGTTGCGGTGCAGCACGCCCGCGCCGCCGGTTCGGGCCATCGCCACCGCCATCCGCGCCTCGGTCACGGTGTCCATCGCGGACGACAGCAGCGGGACACGCAGCGCGAGGTTGCGGCTGAGCCGGGCGGAGGTGTCGGCCTCGTTCGGCAGCACCGAGGAATAGGCGGGCACCAGCAGCACGTCGTCGAACGTCAGCCCGGGCGGGGCGAACTTGCCCGCCCGGTCCGGCGGGCCGGCGCTGGCCGGTGGAACGGCGCTGCCCGGCGGCGCGGTGTGGGCGGGGAGGTCCGGTCCGCGCGGCGGCTCACGGTCTGCCATCGGCACCCTTCCGGTGGATCGGCTGCGCGCCGCATTTCGGCGCTCCCCCGGCGGCGAAGGGGGTGCTGTCAATCCTATTTCGGCCGGCGGGTGCCTCCGGCGGCTGCATCCCGCGCTGCGAGCAACAGCCACACGCCCGGCAGGATCAGGGCGGGCACCAGACGGGCCCTGGCAAGGCCGCCGCCCGGCCATGGCCGGGCGAGCCAGGCACTCGACGGCTGGTCGTAGTCCACATCCGCGGCCAGCGCGGCGAGCAGTGCCGCCGCGGTGTCGGTCCGCGGCGCCGGCCCGGCGGCGCGGGCGGCCAGCAGGTCGACAATCAGGTCGGTGGCCTGGACCGCACCCGGATCAAGGACGTCAGGTCCGATTGCGCCGGGACGCGCACGGCACCCCCGGCCCCGTCTGTTTCCGCGCGGCCGGCGCGGTGCCGGACCAGGCGCCCGGCCACCCCCGGTGGTCACGCAATCGACTCCTCGTAAGCCATCGCCCGCAGCCGGGCAAGGGCACGGTGCTGCGCCACCCGCACGGCTCCCGCCGACATCCCCAGCACATTGCCGGTCTCCTCGGCAGTCAATCCCGTTATTACCCGGAGAATCAGCAGCTCACGCTGCTGTTCGGGCAGGCGCCCGAGGAGCGCGCGGGCACGCTGGGCCTCGATATAGGCCACGACCGTCTCCTCCGGCCCGGGCCTGTCGTCCGGCCCGTCGGGCAGGTCCGGCGTCGGCACCGCGCTCCGGACGGAACTCCGCACGGCGTCCGCGATCTTGTGCGACGCGATCCCGAAAACGAACGACACGAATGGCCGGCCCATGTCCCGGTAGCGCGGAAGCGCCGACAAGAGCGCAATGCACACTTCCTGGGCGACGTCATCGGCGACGTGATAGTGGCCCGTTACCCGGCCGAGGCGCGCGCGGCAGTAGCGCACCACCATCGGCCGGACCTGCTCAATTAAGGATGCGACCGCTTCCGGCTCGCCCCGCACCGCCAGGTCGGTCAGGTCCCGCAACCCTGCTTCGGCCGGCGTGGCTCCGGCCGGCGTGGCTCCGGCCGGCGTGGCTCGGGCCGGTGTGGCTCTGACCGGTGTCGCTTCCGTTGGCGTGGCCTCCAGCAGCGCCGGCGTCCGCACGCCCGGGGGCCAGGTAATGCATCCCTCCGTCACCCGAGAATGATGCCCGCGAAACGCGCGGCTACTCTCACGATCAAGGGAAACGGAATGGTCACAGTGACGGGCGGAGGTGACAGAAAAGCGCACGTGTTATCTAACTGCAACTGATCACGCTATTGACAATGCCGGGAAATGGGAACGCGGCAGCCAATGACGGCCGCAATGGCGAGCCGGGGGCCGCCGGCCCCACTGTCACTGTTGGGTGCCGAAGGCGTCGCGGGCAATGGCCCGTCCGGACGCGGCCCGTTCCAGGAACATGCCCGGCCCGCCGTCGCGGAACTCGGCCGCAGCTTCGGCGAGGGCGGCGAGGGCGACGAACGCGAAGGATCCGCCAACCGACACCCGGCTAACGCCCGCGTCCGCCAGGTCACCGGCAGCCGGGCCGCCGGGGAGCGCGAGCACGTTGACGGGACGGTCCACCGATGCGACGACCTGGCGGATGTCAGCCAGCGCGGTCAGCCCGGGTGCGTAGAGCACGTCGGCGCCGGCCTCCTGGAAGGCCTGCAGCCGGGCGATCGTGTCGCCGAGGTCGGGGCGGCCGTGCAGGTAGTTCTCCGCCCGGGCGGTGAGGACCAGGCGCACCTCTCCCCGGTGCGCCGCCTCCGCTGCGGCGGCGATCCGCTCGGCCGCCAGGGCGGTGCCGTAGATGGGTTCAGCGGGCACGCCGGTGAAGTCCTCGATCGAGCATCCCGCGAGCCCGGCGCCCTTCGCCAGCTCAACGGTCTGCGCGACGCCCCCGGGTTCGTCAGCGAAACCGCGCTCGAGGTCGGCCGACACGGGAAGCGGCGTTGCCGTGACGATACGCCTGGCGTGTGCCAGCGCCTCGTCCCGGCTGACCTTCCCGTCGGGCCGGCCGAGGGACAGCGCATGGCCGCTGCTCGTGGTCGCCAGGGCCTCGAATCCCTGGGACGCGAGGACCTTGGCCGACCCCTCGTCCCACGGGTTGGGCAGCAGCAGCGGCCGGCCCGCAACGTGCAGCGCGCGGAACCGCTGTGCCTGCTCTGCCTGCGTGCTCACCTCCGGAGGATATTACCGGCCCGGCCGCGGGCGAGGCAGCGCCCGCACTCGGTGCACCGAAGCATCCGGGCCGGCCCGCGCGGGTAGCGTCGCCCTGTGCTGGACGACGTCATCCGGTTCCTGATCTGCCCGGTGTGCGGGGACGCGTTGCGCCATCGCGGCCCCGCCGTGACATGCCCCAGCGGCCACACTTTCGACGTCGCCCGCCAGGGATACGTGAACCTGCTCACCGGCGGCGCCCGGCACCACGATGCCGACACGGCCGCGATGATCGGGGCCCGCGAGCGGTTCCTGGCGGCCGGGCACTATGCGGGGCTCGCCGGCCGGGTCGCCGCGCTCAGCCGCCAGGCCGTCCCGGAGGCAGGCGGTGACGCCTGCGTTCTCGACGCCGGAGCGGGCACCGGCTACTACCTCGCCGGCGTCCTCGGCAGCGGACCCGCCATCCCGGGCATCGCGCTCGACGCTTCCAAGCACGCTGCCCGCCGGGCCGCCCGCGCCCATCCCCGTATCGGGGCGGTGGTCGCCGATACGTGGCAGCGGTTTCCGGTCCGCTCCGGCGCAGCCGGCGTCGCGCTCGTTGTCTTCGCGCCGCGCAACCCACCGGAACTGCATCGGGTGCTGAACGGCCGGGGGCGGCTCATCGTCGTGACACCGGCACGCCGGCACCTTCAGGAGGTCACGGAGCCGCTCGGCCTGCTGCGGATCGCCGGCGACAAGCCCGAGCGCCTCAGCGCCCAGCTCGGGCGGTTCTTCCGGAAGACCGGCCAGGAGGTGGTGGAGCAGCGGCTGCACCTCGGGGAGGCGGACCTGCGGTCGCTGGTGATGATGGGACCGAGCGCCCGGCATGTGCCGCCGCAGGAGGCTGATCGCCGGATCGCCCGGCTCGGCGGCGCGGCCGACGTCACCGCCGCGTTCTCCATCGCGTCCTACACGCCCCTCATTGGCTAGCGATGCAGGCCCCCAACCTCCCGTAGCTTGTCACCGTCGCGGTGGGGCTGGCCGGCCGACGGCGCGCTGCCGAGGATGAGGACTCATCACGGCAACGCGCACCGGACGAGGCCGCGTACGGAGGAGCGGTGTTCGAGGCTTGTCACCCGTTCGGGTTCTTCGACTACTTCCGCGTGCCCTGCGCAATCCGGCCGGCCGCCCATCCGGCCGGCGATGGAGCGCTGGGTTGCCTGCACCGGATCGAGGCGCGCGGGAACTCTGACCGACGCCCGCGTTCGCTTTTCTGGGCGGGCGGGAATGAGCGGCCGTCCGGGCGCGCGGCCGGGACTCTGGGACGGTACCGGCTCGGCGGCAGCACTTTTTTCGCGCATCTCATATCCGATGCGCAGGCGGGCGCGATGCTGGATGGGCACGGCTCCGGATGGCGCAGCAGCGAACCCATTCTCGATGCCCGCGGCGACGCGGTTGCCAGCATCTGGCGCGACGGCGGCGGCAGTGTGTTCCTGCCCTTCGATCCGGGCGAAGTCATGCACCGGTTCTGGTCGGAAAGGTACCGCGAGATCCTCTGCCCGCCGCTGGCCGCCGTGGCCCGGCGTGCCCTGTTGCGTGGCTATTACCTGGCCCGGCCCGCCTTGCCCAGGCCGGTCCAGCTGCGGCTGAGGCGCGTGTTCACCCGGGTGCAGGAGCGGCCGTCCTTCCCGGCATGGCCAGCTGAGGATAGCCTGCACAACCTCTACGCATGGCTGTTCGCGCTGGCCGCTGAGATCTCCGGCACCGCGGTGCCGTGGATCGATCTGTGGCCCGGCGGCCGGTCGTGCTGCCTGGTGCTGACGCACGACGTGGAAACCGCGACGGGTTACCGCGACATGGAGCTGTTGCGCGGGCCGGAACGGACGCTCGGCTACCGGTCCTCGTGGAACTTCGTGCCGCTGCGTTACCAGGTGGGCGATGAGACGGTTCGTGCGCTGCATGGCGAGGACTGCGAGGTCGGAGTGCACGGCCTGCTACACGACGGCCGTGACCTCGGGTCACCGCGCCTGATCTCCCGGCGGCTGCCGATGATGCGCGAGCACGCGAGGCGGTGGAACGCCGTGGGTTTCCGGTCCCCGGCCACCCAGCGCGAATGGGACGTGATGCCGCGTCTCGGGTTCGAGTACGACAGCTCATACAGCGACACCGATCCCTACGAGCCGCAGCCGGGCGGGTGCTGCACGTACCTGCCCTACATGCACGACGGCATGGTGGAGTTGCCGATCACGCTGCCGCAGGACCACACCCTGTTCAGCATCCTGCAATGCCGCGACGCCGGCATCTGGCTGCGGAAGGCGCAGCAGGTTCGCGAGCGCGGCGGGATGGTGCTCGTCCTGACCCACCCTGACTATGCCCAGGACGAACGGCTCAGCGGGGGGTACCGGAAGCTCCTCGATATCTTCCGCGATGACCCGACGGTCTGGAACGCACTGCCGGGTGAGGCAGCGGGCTGGTGGCGGGAGCGGGCGGCTTCAGCGTTGCGGCGCCATGGTCGCGGCTGGCGCATTGAGGGTCCCGCATCCTCCTCGGGGCGGATCCGGTTCACAAGCCCGGGACCCCAACCCGGTTAACCACCGGTACGTCACCTGAGGGCTGCGCTGCCTCGGATCCGCTGCCTACATTCGGGACTTGCCGGGGGCCCCGGATCCCGGGAGAGCAGGGGGTGTGACCTTGTGGTGACCAGCCAAGTTGCGAGATCCGGCGGGCCGGAGCAAGAACAAGCGGCCGCCGTATGCCGCCTATACCTGATCCGTCATGGGACGACGACGCTGAACGTGCAGAACCGGTACCGCGGCCGGCGCGACATACCGCTCGACGCGACCGGGTACCAGGACGCGGTTGACGCCGCGCGGCGCTTGTCCGGAGCAGGCCTCGCCGCGGTGTACACCGGCCCGCTGCGCCGCACCATCGCCACCGCGCAGATCATCGCCGACGAAGCGCGGGTACCCGATCTGCGGATTCTGCATGGGCTGAACAACGTCGACTACGGCGCCTGGGAGGGCATGACTGCCGACGAAGCCGCGGCCTTTGATCCGGCCGCATTCGACCTGTACCGGACGGACCCCAGCCGCGCGGCCTGCCCGATCGGTGAGCGGCTACGCGACGCCCAGCAGCGGATGATGGACGCGCTGCAGCTGATAGCGTCCCGGCACGCGGGAGAGACAGTGGCCGCGGTCACCCACGCGGTGATGATCCGGCTGGTGCTCGTCCAGCTCACCGGCATCGGCGACGAGCGCTGGCGCCGCTCAGTGGGACGCGGGTCCGTCACCGAGTTCCTCGCCCGCGACGGAATGATCCAGGTCGCGGGACCGGTCGACGCCGGCCGCACGGCGGGGACGTCAGCCGGTGAATTGGCGGCCGGCAAGCGCAGCCCGGTTCCGAGATGACAAGGACAACCCTCCGGCCCGCGGGCGGCGCCCCCGCCTTGCCCGCGGGCCTCCCGGCCGTCTCACCGCTGCGACGGGCGAAGTACCGGCTTCGCACCTACGCCTCCGAGCATCCGGCGGTGTACCTGCCCCGCGCCCGGCACAGATATGGCCCCGTGTGGCACGGCGCCGAGCCCATCGGTCCCGCCACCGAACTGGTGATCGACGGCTTCACCCGGTCGGGGAACACCTTCGCCGTCTATGCATTCCAGCTTTCCCAAGACAGGCCGGTGCGGCTCGCGCACAGATTGCACGCCCCGGCGCAGTTCATTGAGGCCGAGCGCCGTGCCATCCCGGCGCTCGCGCTGATCCGCGAACCGCAGGGCGCGATACTTTCCCATCTGGTCCGGAGACCCGAGGTGGCGCTGCGGGATGCGCTTGTCGCCTACTCCCGCTTCTACGAGCGCCTGCTCCGGTGCCGGCGCAGCCTTGTTGTTGCCGAATTTCGGCAGGTCACAAGCGACTTCGGGGCAGTTGTCCAGCAGCTCAACCGACGCTTCGGCACGGACTTCGCCCCGTTTGTGCGTAGCGACGCGAACGTGCGCGAGTGCCTCGAGCTCTGCGAACTGACCGGCACCAGGTCACCGGTGCTGTTCGGCTTCGAATCCGGGCTGGTCAGCCGTGACCAGCTGCGCCGCGAACGCCCGGCGATAACGCGTGCCGCGCTCCTGGAAGAGCGGACGTCGTATGTCCCGTCGGGTGAACGCCAGCGCGCGAAGGACGCCCTGCGAAGCCAGTGGCAGCAGCCCTCCCTGGACAAGCTCCGGAGCAGGGCACATCTGGCGTACCAGAAATTCGTTGCCGGGTAGGCGCGGAGGCTGGGGCCGGCTGCTCCGGCCGCGATTTGGCTCGGTCCGGCGGGTAACCGGGCCGACTGGAGGAGGAACGCAACGGTGACCGTCTCCGCCCCGCCACTTCAGGGGCCACTCATCGACCTGCTTGCCCGGCCGGGCCGGGCGGCTGAGCTGAGGCAACGTGCCCGCGGCCGCCCGGGCTGGCGGCTCACCCGGCGCCAGATATGTGACCTGGAGCTGCTGACGTGCGGCGGCTTCTCGCCGCTGAGGAGCTTCCTGGGACGGGAGGACTACCAGGCCGTATGTGACTCCATGCGCCTTGCCGACGGGACGCTGTGGCCGGTCCCGGTGATGCTTGACGTGCCGGATGAGGTGGCCATCGCAGCGGGGCGCGCCGGGATGCTGGCGCTGCGCGGCCCAGACGGGGCGCTCCTGGCGATCTTGCATGTAGCCGAGTCATGGGTGCCCGACCTGCACGCCGAGGCGGAGGCGGTCTATGGCACCGCGGACCCTTGTCATTTGGGGGTGGATTATCTGCTGCGGCACACGCACCGGCGGTACATCACCGGAGAGATTGAGGTCCTTCAGCTGCCGCGGCACCGGTACTTCCCGCGGCTGAGGCACACCCCCGCGCAGCTGCGTGCCGAGTTCGCGCGCCGCGCCTGGCGGCGGGTGGTCGCGTTCAATACCCGGAATCCGATGCACCGGGCTCATCAGCAGCTGACGCTCCGGGCTGCTCTCGAGCACGACGCGAACCTGCTCATCCATCCGGTTGTCGGCATGACCAAACCCGGTGACATCGAACCCCGGATACGAGTGCGCTGCTACCAGGCGATCCTGCCCAGCTATCCGGATGGACGGGCAATGCTGTCGGTACTTCCGCTTGCGATGCGGATGGCAGGACCGCGGGAGGCGCTCTGGCACGCGATCATCCGCGGGAACTACGGCGCGACCCACTTCATCGTCGGCAGGGACCACGCCGGGCCTGGTACCGCCACCGACGGCCGGCCGTTCTACCGCCCGTACCAGGCCCAGGACCTGCTGCGCCGGCACGCAAGCGAGCTAAGGGTCCGGGTCGTGCCCTTCAAGAGGCTGGTGTACGTCGAGCGGACCGGCGCATATCTGCCCGAGGATGAGGTTCCCGCCGGCGCCCGGGTGCGGTCGATCTCCGGCACGTTGCTCAAACGCTGGCTTGCCGAGGGACGCGAGCTGCCGGACTGGTTCTCGCCTCCGCAGGTCGCCGCGGAACTCCGCCGCTCCGCGCGCAGCTAGGCGCCTGACCGGTGTCACCGGCGCTTGGCGACCGTCTCCAGGTACGTAGCCGCTTGATGCTCCCAGGCCAGCTCTTCCCGGACCCGGAGGCGGCCTGTGCCGCCTAGCGCGTCCCGCCGGCTCGGGTCCGCCAGCAGGGCATCAATGTTCCGGGCGTGGCCAGCGATATCTCCTGGCTTCGCGAGCAAGGCCGCCCCGTCTGCGATGGCCCGGGTCTGCGCCAGGTCGAACGCCACCAGCGGCAGTCCGAATGCCATGTACTCCATGGCCTTAACCGGTGACACCTCGAATTGCAGGCTGGCGTCCAGGCCGATGTCCGCGGTGGCCAGGTACTGGAATACCTGGTCTGCTGACAGGAAACCGGGAAAGTGCACCCAGTTATCAATCTCCAGCTCGCCGGCGAGGGATTTCGCCTCAGCGAGGCATTCCCCGTCCCCGATGATGGCGAACAGGCTGTCGGTCCGGCCCAGTCGGCGGATGGCGTAGTGCACGGATCTGAGCAGTAGGTCTATTCTGTCCTGCCGACCGATCTCACCGACCCAGCAGCAGAGATGCTGGCGACCGCGCTTCAGCGTGTTGTCGCCTGTCGTACCAGCCACCTGGGCGAGCACCGGGCCGTTCCTGACTACCCGGACATCGCCCGGTGTGCGGGCGGATGCGGCCAGTATGCGCTCCTGCAGGTATTCGTTGACGCAGACGATGTGATCGGCGCTTCGCTGGCTCAGCGTTTCGAATTTGTGCAAGGCCCGCAGCAGCCGCCGGCTGGACCGCCCGTAGCGTGCCTCGTAGAGCTCCGGCAGCAGGTCACGCTGATCCAACACCACCTGAGCGCCGGCCCACCGGAAAAGCGGCGCCAGCAGGAAATAGATATCCGGTGGCTGGCAGAACTGCACTACATCGATCCGCTCCCGCGCCAGGGCCCTTAGCGAGAAAGCGGCCGCCATGAGAAATGAGTAGCCGTACTCTGCCAGATAGCCAAGCAGGCCGCCGGGCTCCGGGGGCGCTCGGTACTGAAGCAATTGAACGCCGGGGCTAGACCCGTAGATGTCATTTGCCGGATGCCTTTGGGTGACCACCCGCACGGAACATCCATTCCGAACGAGACTCCATATTTGTTTCATCACCCGATTGTCCAGCCCCGCGGGCCGGTTCTCCACGATGATGAGCACCCGGCGGGCAGAATCCCGGTTCACCGGCGCTCGCCGCGGCTTGCGCTCTCGCGACATAGTCGGAGCCTTGCGCGCGGCGCTTAATCTGGCCAACCCTCATATCGCGTAGGTGACCTGCCCGGCATGGGGTTGCCGCCGCCCGGATCGGTTGTTGCAGGCTCATCGGAAAGCCACGTTCCCGCCGTCCAACCCTGGCGAGGAGAGAAGCTGGATGATCGGAATCTCCGCAACGGCCAGCGAGCGGGGATGACACGCCACCCTCGGCGGCTTCGACGCCAGCCTGCCCGGAGCTTGCCGGCACGCTCGGCTACGGCTGTGCTGCTCCTGCTGGCTCTGGTGGCCTGCGCGACTGGCGGGCCACATGCGGGCCCCTTGCCAGGGCCCAACGGCAGTGCGGCCGTCCGCGCGAGCCCGGGTGCGCCGCCTGGAAGAGGCGTCGCGCCGACGCTATCGGTGCGCGGCAACCACCTGATTGATGGCAGCGGTAACGTTGTCCAGCTGACCGGGGTGAATCGTTCTGGTGCGGAGTACGCCTGCGCCGGAGGATTCGGCATCTTCGATGGTCCCACCGACACCGATGCGGCGGTGCGGGCGATCGCCGACTGGCATGCCAACGCGGTCCGCATCCCGCTCAATGAGGACTGCTGGCTCGGCATCAACGGCCTGAGCGCCCGGTTTTCCGGGGCCAGTTACCGTGCCGCGATCGCCGACTACGTCTGGAGGCTGGAGCGCTTCGGCCTCACCCCAATCCTCAACCTGCACTTCGCTGCGCCCGGCGCTGCGATCCCCGCGGACGAGAAGCCGATGGCGGACGAACAGCACTCGCCGGCCTTCTGGGCCAGTATCGCCAGTTACTTCGCTGCCGACCATCACCTGATCTTCGACGTGTTCAACGAGCCCTACCCGGACGGCAACAAGGACTCCACCGCGGCCTGGCGATGCATTCGCGACGGTGGTAGCTGCCCGGGCGTGGCGTATCCCGTGGCCGGGTTCCAGCAGCTGGTCAACGTGATCAGGGCGGCCGGGGCCACCCAGCCGCTGATGATCGCTGGGCCGCAGTACGCGGGCGATCTCGACTTGTGGCGGGAATTTCAGCCGGCGGATCCGCTACATCAGCTGGTCGCGTCCATCCACATCTACGTTCCGGGCAGCTCCCCCTGCGACGTACGGGGTTGCTGGGATCGGGAGATCGCCCCGGTCGCCGCCGTAGTCCCGGTGGTGGCGGGGGAGATCGGCTCCAGGAACTGCACCGGGAGCTCGATCGAGCCCCTGCTCAACTGGCTGGATTCAGACGGCGTGAGCTACCTGGCCTGGGCTTGGAACGTCGGGGATTGCGCCGGTGAGCCGTCACTGATCACGAGTTATCGCGGAGACCCGACGATGAGCTATGGGCTGGGCTACCGTAACCACCTTGCCGCCCGCGACGCGCGGGAACCTGCCGCCCGGGGCGGCTAGCGGCTGCCTCGGCTGACCGGATTCCGGGCAACGCGTTGTTCAGGGGCAATGCATTACCTGGCACACGTTCCTCACGATGACCCCGGCTGGCGCACCGCCGGATCTCCCGGCCGCCGCGAGCCAGTCGAGGAACTGGCTCAGCACGGTGTCCTGGACCGGACCATAGCTGGACATGCAGCGGCTGAAGTCAGCGGCGCGCGCATCACAGACCTCGTGGAAGTTGATCGGCAGCCAGCCGCCGCCGTGCTCGGCCGCCGCGGTCACGTAGCTCTCCAGGTCGGCCAGCCGCATCGATTTGCTTCCGTCCACCGCAATCGTCTTCAGGGCGTAGGGATCTTTGGGCGGAATTGCTTCCTGGAACGGCGCGGACGGCGTGGTATTGGAGTTCGAGATGCCGCCACCGGTCCGCGCATTGTTGAAACCGCACCGATGCACGACGCTTTCTGCGGTGGGGTTGTAGGCACCGAACGGGTAGGCGAACGACTGCGGGTCGGTGATCCCGTGACTGATCATGTCCTGCCGTGAGCCGCATATTTCCTGTGTCAGCTGGCCGGGACTCACCTCTGTGAGGTTTGCGTGGCTCGTCGTGTGCGAGCCGATGTCGTTCCCCAGCGACTGCAAGATTTCCATTTGGTACCAGGACATGCAGCAGCGATGGGCGGCGTCAGGATCGGTCGTGATCACATAATAGGTCGCGGTCATATTGTGCGCGGCGATGAGCGGCGCGGCATACAACCATTGCTCCTCATATACGTCATCGAATGTCAGCGATACCACGGTCTGCCCTTGGCTCTGCCGAAGCCTCGGCACCGCCGATGACGGAGCGCGGCTGGGACTCGGCACGGCGCCCGTGGTGTCCCTGGCTGCAGAACTCGGGCTACTCGTCCCATGCGCCGCATTCAGAATGCCGGCGCTTCCTGCTTGGCAAGCAGAGGCGATCAGGACCGACGCGCAGACTGCGGCAAGGGCGCGCAGCAGTCGGGCCCTCATGAGCCGCGCTCTCATCGGCTTTCCCGCACGATCGCCGCCACGCGCTGGACGTACTGGTCGAGCGCATGTCGCGTCTCGGCCAGGTCCCGGCCGGCCCGCCCCATCCGCACCGCATCCTCCGGATGTGCCCGGAGGTACGTTATGGCCTGCCGCAAGGCCCGTGGGTCACCACGGGGAACATACAACCCATTCACGCCATCGCGGACGATGTCAACCTGGCCGCGGGTCCGGGTGACAATCACGGGCTTAGCCATGGCCATTGCCTCGCAGATGGTGGTGACGCCGGGGTCGAAGTCCGCCTCGTGCAGTGGAACGACGACGAAGCGGGACCGCGAGTACAGGTCGCGCAGCGCCAGCTGGCTGAGCTGGTTGTGGACGGTGACGTTCGGGGGGAGGCCGTCCCGGAGGATCTCGGCCCGCCACGCGGTGTACAGCGGCTGGGTGAACGTCCCCGCCATCGACTCGAAGGCGTGCGGCTGCGAATCGCCGTTGTCGTCCGTCTCCATCGCCGAGGACGACAACCCCTGGGTGCCGATAGCGATGTGCGCCCGCAGCGGCAGCCCGGACACCGCCGTGACCAATGTCCGGTAGTCGCGGGCCTCCCAGCCCACGGAGCAGATCCCGTCCTCGGGAGGGATAT
Organism: Streptosporangiaceae bacterium; assembly: GCA_051986485.1. Taxonomy (GTDB): domain Bacteria; phylum Actinomycetota; class Actinomycetes; order Streptosporangiales; family Streptosporangiaceae; genus JBPYFL01. The sequence continues at coordinate 35,135 of JBPYFL010000042.1, forward strand.
TCACCGGGTGCCAGAAGCGCTCGTCGACGCTCTGCATGACGTGGTGCAGTTTGCTGCGCGGGACGCGCAGTTGCTGCGCCGCGAGTTCCATCTGGACGCTCGAGAAGTTCACGATGGCGCCGAGATGGCTATGCACTCCGAGGTGCCGCAGGAACAGCGACTTCTTTCCGCTCGACAGGAAGCCGGATATGAGGGTCAGATCGGAGCGCGACCGGGCCACCTTGTACAGCAATGCGAGCGGCAGGCCGGCCCGGTCTGCCCATGCACAGACGTCGCTGAACCGGTTGCGCCCGGCGAAGGCCTCATACAGCTCGCCGGCAAGGATGCCCGCCCGGATGGCCAGTGCCCGCCCTACCGGCGATGCCTGCTCCGCCATGTATGACGGGTCGATGATGTCCGCGTCCAGCGCGCGGGCCACCTCCACATAATCCTTCCGAGGCCGGGTGCCGAGGGCGGCCTGCCGGGCAAGTTCCGCGCCGCTGGGCTGGCCCCGATAGCCGGGGACGATGACAGCGCCGCGGCCGTTTGCCGGATGCGGCACGGGTACCTGCCCGGAAACCCGATGGCCGCGGTCCATCGCCGGAGCACGAGACCGGTTCGTCACCCTCGGTGGACCCCCGGTGAGACGGGTGATCATCGGTCATCATCCGTCCTGCCTCGGTCGCTATGCCGCACCTGCCGGACCAGGGCCGGCCAGCGCGCCGGCGGTGGGACTTTCGCGGCCACCCGGCTGACGGCCATCGCGAAGCGCCAGGCGCCCCGCCGCAGCTGCTGGCCGGCCCTTTCCGGCCTGCGCGCTGGCGGTGGGACTTTCGCGGCAGCGCGGCTGACGGCCATCGGGAAGCGCCAGGCGCCCAGCCGCAGCGACCGGCGCGGCGAGATATGGCGGCCCGGTCCGAGTCCAGTGAGGACGCAGCCATCGATCACTAGATGAACCTGCTGCAGTTCCCGTGCGGCGGCCCGCACCCCGGTGCGGGTCGCTTTACCGGCGTCCGCGGTCAGCAGCACCATGTCGGCGAGTTCAGCCAGGACGCTGGCCTCGGGGGCGGTGAGGATTCCGGGCCCGTCGATGATGATGAAGTCGGCGCCGTCGCGTATCCCGCGCAGAATGCTGCGGAGTTCGCTTGCCCGTATTACGCTCGCGCTGCCATTGGAATCCGGGCCGGCAGGCAGGATCTCCAGGGTAGGGAGATCGGTGCGCCGGATCGCGGTCGCGAGGCTGGCATCGCCGTTGAGAACGCCGGTGAGGCCGGTGCTGGCGGCCACACCGAATTGCTCCTGCGTACGCGCTCGTCGGGGATCGGCGCAGACGAGGACAACGTGCTGGCCCGCCAGCGCGAGCGCGGCCGCGAGGTTGCCGGCAACCAGTGCCTCGTCCGCTCCCTCGGGGCTCGCCACCAGGATCGTCCGCGCGTCCTGCCACGCCGCGGCCTGGACAATCCGGGTCCGCAGGTCACGGAACGCATCCGCCGCCGCCGAGCCGGGGCTGCGGACCATAACCGGGCCGCCGCCGTCCACGCCGTCCTCGACGGGAGGGATCGCCGCGAGCAGCCGGGCCCCGGACTCCGCCTCGAGGTCGCCACGGCTGCGGAGCCGGTCATCGACTCGGTCGCGGACCAGCGCGAACCCGAGCCCGAGGATGATGCCCAGCACCAGGCCCGCCCCGGTATCGAGCGCGACGTTGGGACTGGCCGGTGCGGCCGGCAGCGACGCCGCAGTGACGACCACGGGCTCGACGGAGCCCACCGGCGCGACAGCCGTGCTCCCGCTTTGGTTCGGGGTCGGCACGTGCGGCAGCGTGCGGTACGCGACGTACGATTCCGCGATCGCCTGAGCGCTCCGCTGCGCCACATGCGGATCGGGATTGGCGCAGGAGATGTTGAGCAAGTAACTGTTGGCCGGCACGCTGACGGACAGCCCGGTGCGCAGCTGCGCTTCCGGTACGTTCACGCGGTTCGACGCGATCCCGGCGACAACCCCTGAGGTCGCAATCGCCTGCTCGGTCCCCATCACGGCCGCCTGAATACCGGTACCCGCCTCAGACGGCGACGGGTAGACGACCACGACCGCCTGCGATTTGTACTCTCGCGTCTGCGACCCGGCCAGCAGCGCCGCCCCAGCGGTTACGGCCAGCGCGATCGCAACGATGCCAGCCAGATGCGCTCTGAGGAACCGCGGCAGGTGACCCGGTGCGCGAGCATTAGGCCCGGATCCCGCGGGGTTAACACCGGGCGCCCAGCCGTCCGGGCCGGCCAGCGAACCGGCGTGCCCGGACGAACCGCGCGCGTTACCGTTCGGCGAAAACGCGGAACGCCGGTCGGCCAGCGCGCCGCTGGTGGTTCTGGTTTCGTCTTCTGGTGCCACGATGGAGCCTCCCTGCCACGCGGTACGGCTTGTTTCAGGCATCCCGCCGGGGTCCGCGGCTCGCGGCGGCGCCGGCCGCGGCACGGCCAGCGCGAGCAGGGCGAACAGGGCGTCCGCCGAGCCCCGGTAGGTCAGGTGCGGATCGAACAGCATCAAAACGGTGGTGACGAGCACGGCCACGAACGCCGCGGCCCCGGCCACGCTTGACGCGCCGGTACTGTCGCGCGCGGCCCGCCATCCCCGTTTCGCGGCCGCCACGACAAAAAAGACGTAGCTGGCGACAAAGGGGATGCCGCCTCCCCACAGCAGCCAGGCGTAGCCGCTCTCGATCCAGACGTAGCCCGGGTTCTGGGTGAGGATGGGAATGCGCGCCGCAGGCCGGACGCCGAACACGAAGTTCCAGTCCGAGAAGAGCTTCGGAAAGAAATAGCTGCGCAGATTGCTCAGCCTGCCGAGCCAGCTGTTCGGCACCCGGTAAGGCGACTGGAAACCGCTGAGCCTCGTGCCAATGACGGCCCGGAGCAGACCGGCGCCGGCCAGGCCGGCCACGATGAAGACAGCAAGCGGCCGCGTCGATCGCGTCACTATGGCGATCAAGACGACGCCGACGATCAGGCCGATGTACCCCGAGATCTCGCCCGCAGCCACCGCTGCGAATACGAACAAGGCGGCGGCGATCGCGAGGATGAGCCGGTGACGGCGGTACCGCACCAACAGCCCGCTCACGATTGCCAGGTTGAAAATCATCAGATCCGCTGTGGCGGCGGGCAGGCCGAGCGTCGAACTTGCCCGGGCCCCCGCGGTGACCGGGCCGCTCTGCTTCTGTGCGAAGTAGTGGGTCACCAGCCCTGCTATCCCGAACAGATGCAGCGACTGGGCAATGGCGACAACCGCCACGACGGACGCCGCCGCTACCGAAAGCCACAGGCAGACCCGGATCTGCCGGTCGGTTCGAATGCTCAGCCGGACGATGACATACAGTCCCAGCAGCTTCCACATGACAAGGGCGTAGAGCAGATCGTCCTGGGAGATCTGCTGCTGCCGGATCATCATCACCAGCAGCGGCAGCGCCGAGTTGCACACCGCCATCAGCAGCATCGACCACTCGACGCTGCCCAGCCGCAGCCGGGGCACCCGGCCGGTTCGCAGCCGGGCGAAGCCGCCGGCTGCCAGGCCCACGCCCACGAGAGCATCGAGGACCTCGTTCGGCCGCAACGGCAGGGAAGCGCCGGTCTTGATTCCGACGGTCAGCGGCGTAACCACCACGATGAGGTAAGCGGCCAAAGCCGGCCATCTGCAGACGGCGGCTATCAGCAGCAGAACCGCCAAGCCGGCCATCGCGTTCAGCGGTCCGATCGTCGCGGCCGCCCCGGCCCCGATGCCCACGACGATGGCCAGCCAAAGGAGCCATCGGCTGGCAGGGTCAGCACGTCGACTGCCGTCCCATCCACCGACGTGAGTCATCAGCCGGACGACACTCGCGCGACGCGGGGACTCCCGGACCAAACCGGTACTACCCATGGCCGCCGCCCATGACGGCTCGCCGTGCCTTGCCGCGGACCAAGCCGAACCCACCGGTGAGCCAGCCAAGCTCCTCGGTCCTCAAGAGCACCTGCACCGCGACGTAGACAGCGACCCCGACGACCGCGGCAGCGAGGATGCCGACGCGGGTGCCCAATGGCGGCCCGAACCATCCCGATGTCACCCGGGCGCAGAGCCAGGCCGGGCCGGCCATCACGGCGGCTCCCACCAGGAACCGGGCTATCGATGGGGTGAGCCGCCGGGTCCGGCCGGGGCCGAGGAGGCGCCGCATCCGGGCGGCCAGATAGGCCGCGGCCGTGCAGACCGAGACGGACAGCGCCAGCCCGAGGATCAGCAGCACGGCCGGTCCGTGTACCAGCAAAACCGTGCTGACCAGCGCGAGGCTCATGACCGTCTGGATCACTGACGCCAGCAGCGGCGAGCGGGTGTCCTTGCGAGCGTAGGACGCATGCGTGCCGATCAGGAAGCCGGTCTGGCCGAGGACCGCCACCGACAGGGCGGCCAGCGAGATGGCGACCATCGTGATGCCCGCTGCCGAGCCCATCCGGCCGAATGTGAGCGCGCGCGCCAGCGGAACCGCCAGCACGAGATAGGCAACCGCCGTGGGAACCGTGATGAAGAACCCCAGGGCCCAGCCACGGACCAGAGTGTCGCGGAACGCGGTCGCGTCGCCGTCGAGATGCATCCGGGAAAGCCGGGGGAGCAGGGACAGCGCGACCGGCGTGGTGCCGATCGCCCCGGCCAGGAAGTAGAAGTTCAGTGAGAGCTGGAAGGCGATGACACCGCCCGGGAGCCGGTTCGCGGCCGCCAGCAGCGCGACATCCCGCAGTGCCAGCAGGGTCGCTTGCCCGAGCGCCGGCAACGCCCGGCGGACGACCGCCCTGACCTCAGGGTCGCGCCACCGGGCGCGCGGCAGCAGCACGACGCCGGCCCGCCGGGCGCCCTGCCACTGGGCCGCCGCATGCAGCGCGACCGCGGCGGTGGAGCCGAGCCCGAGCAACAGCATCTCGCCGAGCGGGACATGGCCGAGCCCGCCGCCGGTCCCGTAGAGGGCTGCGGTAATCCCGAGCACGGCGATCGTTCCGAGGTTCTCGATTGCGGGGGCACCGGCGGGCAGCGCGAACCGCCGGCGGGCGTTCATCACGGCGATCGACGTCGCGATAACCGCATAGCAGAAGATCTGCGGCAGGAACATGACGATGAGCAGCCGCGCGATGCGCAGCTGCGCGGCGCCCGCCAGGTCCGGCCCGCCTCCCACGGTGGCGAGCCGCAGCAGCAGCGGTCCCGCGACCACGGCCAGCGGTGCCACGACGAGCAGTCCGGCCAGCGCCAGGCCCACGAAGCTCCCGGCCACACGCTCTGCGGCCCGGCGGTCACCGGTGTCGAGGTGGCGGACCAACGCGGGCACCAGCAGCGAGGAGAAGAGGGTGCCGGCCAGCAACCCGTAGTAGACGAGGTTCGGCAGCGTGTTGGTGAACTGGTAGGTGTTGCCGAAGAAGGTGGGACCCAGCACCGCCCCGACCACGGCGACGCGCACCACGCCGGTGACCCGGCTGACCATCGTCCAGCCCGCGGCCGTCAGCGAGTCACCCGCCGCGGCAGCGGCCTCGCCCGCAGCGGCCTCTCCAGCGGCGGCTCCGGCCAGTGCAGCGCGGCGGCGTCCGAGAATGCTCATCCGGCCCCCCGGGTGGAGAGCACCGCCGGAACCGTCCTGAGCACGATGGCGAGGTCGAGCGCGAAGCTCTGCCGGCGGACGTAATCGACGTCGAGGTCGAGGGCCTGTTTCATGGTCAGCTGGCTACGGCCGCTGACCTGCCACAGCCCGGTTATGCCGGGCGGGACCAGGAATCGCTGCCGGTGGCCGTCGGCGAACATCTCGGCCTCCCAGGGCAGCGCCGGCCGGGGCCCCACCAGCGACATCTCGCCACGGATGACGTTCAGTAGCTGGGGAAGCTCGTCGATGCTGGTCAGGCGGAGCATCCAGCCGACCCTGGTGATCCGGGGATCGGCCTCGAGCTTGTACCGGCCGCCGACTCCGGCGGCCGGAGCCGCGCCGACGGTGAGGAGCTGGCGGACATAGCGGCGGTGCAACTCGTCCGGGCAGCCGTCATACATCGTCCGGAACTTGTACAGCACGAACCGGCGGCCATGCAGGCCAAGCCTGGTCTGGCGGAACAGCACCGGTCCCGGGGTCGTCAACCGCACGGCAACCCCGGTAACCACCAGCAACGGCATCAGGATGATCAGGCAGATCATCGCGATGACGAGGTCAAAGGGACGCTTACCCCGCCAGGGGACGGTGTGTTTCCGGGTCCGCGGCCGAGCGGGCGGCGGTTGGGTCGCCCTCGAGGTCATCGCGGTGTCCCGGCCTTCCGGACGTGCCGATTGCCCTCGTGCCCGGTGAAGCGGTACCGGCTGGCCGAGGCAGCGACCTCGGTAATGCGCGATTCGACCGGCACCAGGTCGCTGACCGTGCCGCGCACGGTGGCCGGGTTGCCGTAGGCGACGGCGTCGTCGGGGATGTCGCGGGCGACGGTCGCCCCCGCGCCGATAAGGCTCCCGGCGCCGATCCGCACGTAGGGCAGGATCGTCGCATTGACCCCGATCTGCGCACCCGCGCCGATCGAGGGCCCGGACATGACCTGAGCGGACTGCGGTTGGCCCGGATACAGGTCGTTGGCGATCGTCACCCCGGGCGCGAGGAAGGCGTCAGGTTCGATCTGGGTGTACTGGGCGACATAGCAGTTGGAGTGGATCTTTACCCGGTCGCCGATCCGGCAGCCGTAGTCCACCACGGTGTTGCTCCAGACACAGACATCGTCGCCGAGCGCGCAGTCTTCGCGAATGACGACGTTGTGCCCGGTCTGCAAGCGGGCGCCGATGCGCGACCCGAGATAGAGCACGCTGCCGCTGCGGATGCGCGCGTCCGGTCCGAGCCGCAGCTCCCGTCCCTGGCCATCGTCGCGCTGGCCTCCGTGGCTGCGGGCCCGGTGGTAGCCGAGCAATACGCTCGCGTCAGCCTCTAGGCCCTCTCCTGCATTCACGCCGGCTATGTGCATGACTCCCCCATGTCAGAGCTCCCCGTGTCAGGCCACCTGCGACTGGCGGGCTCCGCACGCCTGGCGGACCGCCTGGCACACGCGGTCGAGTTGGGCGCCGGTCATCTGCGGGAAAATCGGCAGCGAGAGGATCTCGCCGGCCGCATGCTCCGCAGCGGGCAATGGGCCGGCGGCGTAACTCCGGTAAGGGCCCTGCTGGTGGCAGGGCACCGGGTAGTGAACGCCGGTCTGGACGCCCATCGCAGCTAGCCGGCCCCGGACGGACTCCCGGTCGCGGACCCGCACCACAGCGAGGTGGTAGACGCCGCGCGCCGGTGACAGCTCATCGACCATCCGGACCGGGCTGTCGGCGAACGCGGCGCGGTACCGGGTGGCCAGTGCGCGGCGCGTCTGTGTCCAGCGGTCCAGCCTCGCGAGCTTGGCGGTTAGCGCGGCGGCTTGCAGGGCGTCCAAGCGGCTGTTGGTGCCGATCACCTCATGCCGGTGGTGCCCGCCGGTGACCCGGCCGTGGTCGCCGAGACACCGGACCCGCTGCGCCAGTTCGGCGTCGGAGGTCACCACCGCGCCGGCGTCGCCGAAGGCGCCCAGGTTTTTGGCGGGGTAGAAGCTGAAGCACCCGGCCCGCCCGAACGACCCGGCGCGCCAGCCCCGCCAGGTGGCGCCGTGCGCCTGCGCCGCGTCCTCGATCATCACCAGTCCGGCCCGCGCTGCGGCCCGCCCCAGCGCGTCCATGTCCGGCATCTGCCCGTACAGGTGGACCACCAGCACCGCCCGGGACCGGCTGGTGACCGCCGCGTTCAGCGTGTCCGGGGTGAGCAGCAGCGTGGCCGGGTCCACGTCGGCGAACCGCGGTGTGGCACCGGCGAGCACCACCGCCTCCGCCGAGGCGATGAACGTGTTCGCCGGCACGATCACCTGATCTCCCGGCCCGATACCCAGCGCGGTCAAGGTCAGCCGGATCGCGTCTGTGCCGTTCCCGACGCCGACCGCGTGCGAGGTGCCGCAGTAGTCCGCCCACGCCTGCTCGAAGCCTTGCACCGCCTCGCCGCCGATGAAGGCGCCGGTGTCCAGCAGGTAGCGCCACGCATCGGCCACCATTTCCCCGACCTCCCGGGTCGCCGCCCCGACGTCGGTGAAGGGAACGATCTCGCTCAACGGTGCTCCTTCCGCGCCGCGGAAGCCGCCATCAGCGACGCTTCCGGGAAACCGGATGACCGCCGGGAAACGCCGTCCCGATGACTGCTGGCCGACGCCGCCTGCCGGACGAACGAGGCGTAGGACCCGAGTTCCTCGACCAGCACAGGCCGACCCAGGCGGCGCGACAACTGAGCGGCCTCCAGTACCTCGACCACGGCCAGGCCGTCGCCGCCGCCGGTCAGCGGCGCGGTGCCGCTCGCGATGCACTCCACGAAGTGCGCGTCCTGCAGCTCCAAGGGCTCGTCGGCGGCGACGAACGGGACGACGATGTCGCCGTACCGGTATGACATCGGCGGCTGGGTAAGGTTGCCGGTGGCACCCTGGTCCCCGCCCGGGAGGCAGACCCCCTTATCGAGGACGCGGACCCGGTCGTCCTGTGCGAGATCGTCGTAGACGGCCATCTTCTCGCTGCCCACCGCGGTGACCCGGCGTACCTTGCACGGATCCAGCCAGCTGACGTGAATGTTCGCCGACAGCCCCCGGCCGTCGAAGAAGTCGTCGTAGAACAGCCGCAGATACGCGACGTCCTCCAGCCGCTGGTGCGCGTGCCGGGCCGCCCACGCCTGGACGGCGACCGGCCTGCGGCCGGTTACGTGGTTGATGATCGACACATCGTGCGGGGCGAGGTCCCAGATGACATTGACGTCGTCCTGGTACAGGCCGAGATTGAGCCGGGCGCTGTCGAGGTAATACATCTCGCCCAGTTCCCCGCGCTGCACCAGCTCGCACAGCTTGCGCACCGCCGGGTGGTACTCGAAGGTATGCCCCACCATCAGCACCACCCCGGCCCGCGACGCCGCGTCTATCACCGACCGCGCACCCGCCACCGCGGGGGCGAGCGGCTTTTCCACCAGCACGTGCTTGCCGGCGCCGATCACCTCCATCGCGATCGGCACGTGGGTGCTCGGTGGGGTCGCCACCACCACCGCGTCGGCTAGCGGAAGGGCATCCGCCAGCTGGGTGAAGCAGCGGGCGGTCCGGTAACTGCGGGCCAGGTTCCGCAGGCGGTCCTCACGCGAATCCACCAGCAGAAGTCCGCCGATTTCGTCCAGCGAATTAAGGACCCGCACGTGCTTGGATCCCCAGTATCCGCAGCCCACAATTGCGATATTCATTTCCATGTTCCGGCCATCGGCTCCTCAAGAGGTCTCGAACAGCCAGTGCGATCCACCGTTAGCGATAGCCACCGGCTTAAACTGGAGCGAGGTGCTGGCGCACAACTCGTTGAACGCCTTCATCTCGTGGTCGCGGTCCACGAATTCGTCGAAGTAGATTAGCGACCCGGGACGCAGGTACGGCTGGGCCCAGCGCAGAACCGTTGAGGTACTCGAATAGAGGTCGCAGTCCACGTTCAAGATGATTTGGTCATGATCTGGGACGGTGAAGTGATGCAGTGTTTCCTCGAACCAGCCGATCTGGAACGACACGCGACTGTCGTTAATCCTCGGTGGCCCATTAGTCTGAAAGCTGCCCGCAGGGTACGCTCGCCAGTCCTCCGGCAGTCCCTCGAAGCTGTCGAAACCGACCAGCTTTGCGCTGGGCTGAGTTAGGTTTTGCGACCACCAGCGCATCATCCTGCCCTCGAACACCCCGAACTCCAGGTAGAGCGGCGCGCGCCCGAAGATTTTGCCGTATGCGATCCCGAAGAGGGCGAATCCGTCGTCGTTGACGATCTCGGGACAAGCCTGCTCGCTAGCCAGCCAGTGGCCGGCTTCGAGGTAGCTCAGCACCTTGCAGAGGTAGGTCAGCTGCGCGGCTCCGGCATGGCGTCCGGTCCGTAGAAATGCTCGACGGACGGGGGGTCCGAACACCCGACGGACGAATGACGGACGCGCCCACTCCTCCGCCTGGATTACCGGACGTTCGAGGGTAGGGCGCTGAATTGCTGAGCTGACCACGCCATGCCTCCACGGGAACGAAAACTACCGAGCAACCGCGACCGTATGGTCGCCTGAGTTGCCGGCGCATCCCCCACGTAAGGCAGGCGGCTTCACAATTGTGAGAGTGACGATCGACTTCCCACCGCGCCCGCTTGCCGTCCGGCGGGAGCCGAGGGGACGCTGATCGGCACCCCTAAGTCAGCCTGCTCGCCCTTACGTCAGCTGAGGGTGCCCGCTGCCGTCCCTGCCGCCTAGATTCGGCACTGGCCAGGACCGGGTCAGCGGGTCCCGGAGGGGGGTGGACTCTTGGCGAGCAGCCAAGCAGCGAGAGCCACCGGCAACAGATCCGATCACCACCGGGTGATCCAGCTGAGCGAGGGTGATCCGCGGTGGGATGCGTTCGCGCTCGCCGCCCCGGATGCCACCGCTTTCCATTCCTCTGGCTGGCTCGCCGCCCTGGAGCGGGAGTGCGGGCGGCAGCCCATCCGGCTTGCCTGCGAGGAACCGGATGGCACGCTCAGCGGTGTCCTCCCGCTTATGGTGACCCGGGGGCTGCCGCTTCGTCTCGGCGGCGCGAGCGCCGGCCGTCGGCTCAGTTCGCTTCCACGCACCCCCGTCGCCGGGCCATTGGGCACCAGCCCGGAGGTCCTGAAGGTCCTGATCGTGGCGGCCATGGACCGGGCCGCCGCTGCCGGGCTGCGGCTGCAGTTGAAGCCGGCCGGGATGGCGCTCGACGGCCTGCTTCCCGGCCTGCACGGTGATCCGTGGCGGCCCAGCTATGTCAAGCCGCTGCCCGATGATCCCGGACGGCTGAGGTTCGGGAAATCCCGAAACCATGCCCGGATCGAGTGGTCTCTGCGCAAGGCGGCACGCGAGGGGCTCCGCGTCCGTGACGCCGCCAACGAGGCCGAACTGCGCGAGTGGTATCGCCTGTACCTGGATGTGAACCGGTGGCGAGGGCTACCGTCGCGCCCGTACCGGTTCTTCCAGGCCGCCTTCCAGCAGCTGGGTCCGCGTGGTTATCTGCGCCTTCTCCTTGCCTGCCGGGAGCAGCGCGGACAGGACGTGGTGCTCGCGGGGTCATTGCTGCTGATGCTCGGCGAGACGGCCTTCTACGCATTCAACGGCAGGATGCGGGAGGCGCTGCCATTGCGGCCGAATGACCTGCTGCAGGTACATGCGATGCGGGCCGCGATTGCCGCGGGATGCCGATGGTACGACTTCGGCGAGGTGGAGGAGAGAAACGTGGGCCTTGCCGCGTTCAAGGCCAAGTGGGGTACCGAGACCCGGGAGCTGATCCGCTACCACGCGCCGCCGCTGCCCGCTGAGAGCGACGGATACCGCAAGCCCTCCGGCGGGGCCCGCGCACGCGCCGTCGCCCTCAGGGCCTGGCGCCGGGTGCCGCTATCCGTCACAGCCGTGGCCGGAGACCGGGTGTACCGATTCCTATGAACGGCCGACGGCAGTCCACCTACGGCCCGATCAGCACTCTGCCACGTCGGCACGCCCTGCTCGGCGGCACCACGACTGGACGGGACGTCGCAGCGGCCATCCGGCAGCTGGCCTCCCCCGGCGGCCTGGCCCACGGGCCGGCCTTGGGAGCTTTCGAGACGGCGTTCGCTTCCACCGTCCAGGCAGCGCATGCGGTGAGCTTCGGGGCTGGCCGGGTTGGACTGTACGGCGTCCTCCGCTGCCTCGGGATCGGCGCCGGGGATGACGTACTGGTTCCGGTGCCCACCCATGTCGTGGTGGCCAACGCGATCCGGTACACCGGAGCCCGGCCCGTCTACGTCGACTGCGACCTTTCCACCTACGGCATCGACCTCAAGCAAGCAGAAGAACGGCTCACGCCACGCACCCGCGCGCTGCTGGTCCAGCACACCTTCGGCATCCCCACCGACCTGGATTACGCCGTGGCGCTGGCCGACCGCCACGGCCTGCATCTGATCGAGGACTGCGTGCACGCGCTGGGCGCGACCTTCGGCGGAAAGCAGGTTGGCACCTTCGGCCGGGCCGCGTTCTTCAGCACCGAGGAGACCAAGACCATCTCCACCACCATGGGCGGCATCGTGACGACCGACGACGACTACCTGGCCGCCCGGCTGCGAGAGTTCAAGCGGAGGTGCCAGCCGCCCACTGCCAGCCAGGCGGCCCGTTACCTGCTCAAGCTCATCGTCTATTACGCGCTGACCGAACCGCGTGCTCACGTGCTCGCCAGGGCCGCCTACGAACTCGCCGGTCGCCATCACCCCCTGTCGCGGCCCACAGAGGATGCCGAGCTTCGCGGCGAGCGCCCCGAGGCCTACACCCGGCGGCTCAGCAATGGCCAGGCGGCCGTAGGACTCACCCAGCTCGCCGCACTTGCCGGGAATCTGGCTCACCGCCGCCGAATCGCGCTGCGGTACCGGTCACTGCTGGCACCGCACGGATTCGCCCTGCCGGAGCCACCGCCGATGGCGGGACCGGCATATGTCCGCTACCCGGTGTGGGTGGCGGACCGCCAGGCCGCGCAGCGGGCCATGGGCACCCGGGCCGTTCTGGGCACCTGGTTCACGTCGGTACTGGAAGAGGCAGCCGATCCCCGGTATTGCGATTATCCCCCAGGCAGCTGCCCCCGCGCCGAGCGTGCCGCCCAGCACCTGGTGAACCTGCCGACCCACGGCCGGGTCACCGAGCGTGACGCAGCGGAACTCGCCGTCCGCATCGCTTCCCTGGGACCGGGTGCTGCCCGGTGCTGCTGACCCTGCCGCGCTGCCGCCGGCCCTGGCTGACCTGTCACGCTGTGTAGCGGTAAAGCATCTCCCCGGACGCCCGGCACATCAGCGGCGGGCCATGTTTGATGGCGAACTCGAGCATCTGCGCCATCCGGCCCGTGGCCGGCCAGGACCGGTGCGAACCGCCGCCCAGCGTCGTGTAGTCGAGCGGTTCTTCGGCGGCTCCCCAGGACATCTTGAAGTCGCGCAGTCCCCGTTGCTCAGCGTCGGTGCGGCCGAAGTCGAACCACTGGTATCCCTGCTCACATGCTGCCCGGATGGCATGCCAGAAGAGCAGGTGGTTGGGGCGCAACGGCCAGGCGCTCGCGTCGGAGGCTCCGAACTTGTAAACCACGGTGCCTTTCCAGGACAGGAAGACGGCCGCGGCAACGGGCCGCCCCGCCGTCTCCACGATCAGGACCGATCCCAGTCCCGTCCGGATCACGCCCTCCCAGAGCAGCCGGAAGAACCGCCGTGGCTGGACCGGCACCCCCTGCCGGTGACGAGTTCGCAGGTGCAGACGGTAGAAGATGCGGGTGACATCCTGTTCCCGCTCGGCGCGGCGAACCGTCAGGCCCTCGCGTTCCGCGCGGCGGATGCTGCGCTGCACTTGAGACCGGTGGAAACCCGCGTACACCGCGGCCGGGTCCTCCTCCAGAGCGAGCAGGTGCCTGAGTGCCGGCCCCGTGGATGGTGCACCGGCGAGCGGTGCCCGGACCTCGACCCGCCGGACGCCAGAATCGGCGCTCGCCCGCTGCAGCGCGGCGACCAGCCTGCCCTCCTGCTGCCGATCGGGCACGAGGAGCGGGCAGTAGTCGGTGAATGGGAGCGACACCCACTTGGGCACGCTGTGCAGATGGCGCACCTCAATAAGCGGCAGCCCGGCCCGGATGGTCCCGGCGGAATCGCTGACGGTGAGGGCGAAAGCCCGGAATCCATAGCTCTCGGCCACCAGGCGCGTCCAGGCTGGGTGATGAAACGGCGTCGCCGCCGGATGGCGGTCCACGAACTCCGCCCACCGTGGATCGGCCAGTTCCAGGACGGTCCCGCCACCTGCGCGCTCAGGAGTCTGCATCCACCGACGCCTTCCGCTCAGACGCCCTGATCGGGCCAGTCCGGGTCATCGCGGGTGAGTGCTATCGCTTCCAGGGCCGAGTGGGCACCCAGCTTGTCCATCAGGTTCTGGAGGTGGGTCCGTACGGTGTTGACGGTCACGTGCAGCGCTTCCGCGGTCTCGCGGTGCCCGGCACCGTCGGCGAGGCACTCTAGGACCGCTCGCTCGCGTGGCGTGAGCACTGCAAGCGCCTGCTCGTTCTCCCGCTTCCGGTCCGCTCCCCGTATCAATAGCCGCAGCACCTCGCCGGTCTCGCCCGGGGGCAGCCGGGTCTCCCCGCGCGCAACGCCGCGTATTACGTCCAACAGGTAATCGACGGATTGGTCCTTGCGCAGCCAGGCGGCCGCCCCGGAACGCACGGCCTCCCCGATTCTCTCGGGCTCTGACGACGAGCTGAGCATGATCACGCGCATCGGCCGGGCGACCCCGGACAGGTGTGCGCACAGGCGATTGGCGGTTTCTCCTGGCAGGTCGCCGTCGAGCACCATGACCTCGGCATTTTTCCCTGCAACCAGCCAGGGCCCCGGCGCCGTGACCTGAGCGGCGAGCACGACCTCGATATCGCCCTCGGCCGAGAGCCGGGCCATCAGGGCGTCGACGAAGATACGTTCGCCATCGGCGACGATGACATTGATCGTCATGGTGCCGAACCCGGGTGCCCGGCATGCTGCCCCACATCGTGCTGCCCTGCATAGTGCGCCCGGCGTGCGATAGCGGCGGCCTGAAGCCGGCTGTGCGCGCCGAGCTTCGACAGGATGCTCTTTATGTAGCTGCGGAGGGTAGCGATCGACACGTTCATCTCATCGGCCATCCCCGCGGTCTGCTGCCCGGCGACGATCCGTCGCAGCACCTCGGTTTCGCGGGGGGTGAGCATTTCCAGCGGATTCAGGCTGGATGATCCGGCGGGCCCGCTAGCCCGGCGGGGAAACTGGGGATCATGGGCGACCCCGCCGGCGCCGATCACGTCGAGTGCGCCGGCGATCGCGGCGGCCCTCTGGTCCTTACGCAGATATCCCGAAACCCCGATCTTCTTCGCCGCCGAAAACGCCGCGGGATCGGCGACGCAGGACAGGACGACGATCTTCGTCTCGGGATGGCGGCGGCGCATTTCCCGTGCCGCGTCCAGGCCGCTGCCGTCGGGAAACCGGATATCGATCAGGCAGGCGTCCGGCCGGTGCTCGGCCACGGCGGCGAGGCTGCCGGAAGCGCTCGTCGCGATCGCTACCACGTCGTGACCGCGTCCCTGCAGGACGACGCCGAGCGCGTCGCACAGTATGCGGTTGTCGTCACCCAGAACAAGTCGCATCTGCCGCCCTTTCTCCTGGCCCGGCCGACGCCACCGGCAGCCTCAGGCTTACCCGCCCGCCACCGTCGACGCCGCGGCCGCACGCTAGCTTTCCGCCGTGCCGTGCGGCCAGCCGGGCCGCTGCGACCAAGCCGAGTCCCGAACCCGCGGCAAGCTGGCCGAAGCCCGGACCGCTGTCCTCGATGGTTACCAGCATCCGGCCACCCCGGCAGCCCACCTCGATCGTCACCATCCCCGCCGGGCCGGCCGCGCGCGTCGCGTTTGCGAGCAGATTCGCAACTACGCGGCGCAGGGCGACCGGATGCACTGGGGAGAATGCCCGCTCAACGGGCCACAGGAAGATCAGCTCACCCGGCCACACTGCCCGCTCCGCAGCAATTGCCTCATTGACAACTCGGACGACATCGGCATGACGGCTGTGTGGCGGGTCAGGCGTGGTTTCGCAGAACCAGTGATCGATCAATTTGGACTGCCACTCAGCCAGGTCGGCAATTTGTTCCAGGCAGTCACGGGCGCTCTCCGAAAGCCCCGCCTCAGCCAGCGCCGCTCCCGCGAGCGCAAGTACCCCGGCTATGGGTTGCCGGATGTCATGGCATACCTGGCGGAGTTCGTCGACGATCCCATTCGCATTACGCATTCGTGCCCCCTGCCCCAATGCGGTTTCCGCCGGGGCACCACGCTCCGGCCGCAAACCTGGGCGCCAGGGCCAGGCGGGCCAGCGAGGTCTTGACCGGCAGGCCGGTTTCTCATTCCCGCCTACCCGGGGTTCGGACATTAATGCAGCGTTAATCTCACGTTCGCCGTTCAGATTTCTGAACGCGGGATTTATTACACGGCATGCGCCGTAGCTGGTAACCTTCACGCGTCACATTGTCGGCGGAAGAGGTCCGCCGCGGCGGCTCGATCGGCAACTCCAAGCTTGCGGACGATCGAGGCGATGTGTACCCGGACCGCACTGCGCGAAAGCACGAGTTGCGCTGCGATCTCAGCCGTTGACCCTCCATCTGCCAGCAGTTCGAGCACCTCCCACTCGCGGACCGTCAGCCGCCGCCGTGAAGCCTCCCTGGCGAGAGGTTGCCACCTTGCCGGCTCTCGCCGACGGAAGCGCTCGAGAACCCTGGCGATGAGCGTGCGGTGGATGGCGGCCTCGCCGGAGCAGACGCCATCCAGTGCGTCCGGGAGCCGGTTCATGTTCATGGTCTTCAGCAGGTACCCCTTGACGCCGGCCCGGAGTGCGGCGAAGAGGTCGGCGTCCTCGTCGGACACGGTCAGTACCACGATCTTTGTCTCCGGCACGCGCGCCGCGATCTCCCATACCGCTGCAAGGCCGCCGCCCGGCATCCGGAGGTCGAGCAGGCACACGTCGGGCCTCTCCCGGAGCGCCGACTGCACCGCGCCGGCCGCGTCAGCCGCCTGGGCGGCGACCTCGAACCGCCCAGCGTGTTTCAGGGCCCGGCAAATGTCGTCACGGGTCGGCGAGTGGTCGTCGGCGACGAGGACCCGCCACGGTATCCGCGCGACGCTGCTCACAGCGTGGCCTCCACCAAGGTGCCGCCGTCCGGCACTGAGTGGATTCGCAGGTCACCCCCCACCAACCGGGCGCGCTCGTGCATCGAGGCAAACCCGAAACCATCGGAGCGCAGCGCGGGTTCGAAGCCGGAGCCACTGTCGGAGACACCCAGCCACGTGCGCGGCCCGAGGCGGCGCACGCTCAGCAGCACCTGGACCGCACCGCTGTGGCGGGCGGCGTTTCCGACTGCCTCGCAGGCAATCCGGATCAGCGCCTCGGCACGGTCTGCGGAGACCCGTATGCCAGGCGGAATGTCGAGCGCCAGCTCAATGTGATCACGCGCCGCGATCTCGCCGACTGTCCTCGCGATCATGACGTCGATCGTGTCCCCATCCGTGCGGGAGAGGCTGGTGACCGCCAGGCGCGCCGCGACGTGAGCTCGCTCGGCGGCCCGGCGCAGGTGCTCCATCGTCTCCTCGTCGTCCGGTGCGTCGACCGCACCGAGGTGCCGCTGCAGATATGCCAGTTCTTGCGCCAGGCCATCGTGCAGATCCCGCGCTATCCGCTGCCGCTCTGCCAGAACCGCCGCACCCGCTGGTAGCCGCCAGCGCGAGCGGAGGTGAAAGGCGGCGCCGGCCAGGATCACCACGCACGAGGCGAGGACGAACAGGTGGCCGACGGTCATGATCTGCGCGGAAAAGGCTGGGCGCACGGTCAAGTCGAGCTGCGCGGCCGCAGCCAGGATCGCGGCGATCGCGAGCCAGATCGCGAAGTCATCCCGGAACCGCATGGCTCTTCGGGCACGGCGGAGGAACCCTGCGGACGCGGCAACGTAGCACGCCGCCACTGCGGTCCCCGGAGCAAACATAGCGGCAGCCGGGTGGACTGCGGCCCGCACCTGGCCGCCCGACGCCGGCGCGGCGACGGCTATTGCCGGCACACCGGGAGCGAACCAGACCGCTAGGAAAGCAATCAGGAACAGGGCTGCGATCACTGCCGCCCCGCTTGCGATCAAGGCCAGCCCGGGCCGGATCAGCTCACGCTGCGGGGCGAATGCCGCAAGCGCGAACAGGACGGCACCCACCGCGCTGCCCGCTTGCGACGCCCACACGATGAGGATCTGGGAAGTGTGCTCAGAGCCGATCGGGACAACCGCGAAGGCCAGCTGCGACAGCGCGAGCGCCAAGAGCGAGCAGACGAGCGCCAGTTCGCTCAGGTGATAACTGCGGAAAAAGCTGATGAGGATGAGACTTCCCGCGAATAGCGCGATAAGCGGGCCAGCTGTCGCGACTGCCGCGTACTGCGCGGAAGTCCCATACGTGGGCTGGAAGGGCGGCACCAACACTGCCGTGAGGGCGGCGGCAGCCAAGAATGCCGCGGCCGCCAAGACGATCAGGCGCATAGCTGCGTGACTCCGGGAGGCAACTTGCTATTAGTAGCCCGCAGCCCGCGACTACTTCGTGCCGCAGTGTCCGAGCGAGGAGGAGAAATGAACACTGCGCAGAGGTTTATTCGATTACTGGCGGAACGGGAGCTAACCAGAACCGCCACCGTAAACCTACTACCAGCATCCACAATGTGTCTATAGACCGCCATCCCCTCCCAGGCTCTCCGACCTGGGCATTAACCATAAATTTGCTTTTTTCTTGGTTAATGGTTTATATCGGTCATTGTGCGCATTTCGCTCGTCCACCGCTCACGGGAGCGCGGGGCCGTCGGCAATGACCTCTGTGATCGTGCTGGCTAAGCCGTCGTCCAGGTCAGTGAGGGTGGGGCATTCGTCGCGCCGCCGGGGCCGGGACCCGGCGCGGAGGAGAACCTGGGGGCGAAACCCGTGCCGCCGCCTGCCATCCGCGGCCGTGCGCGCCATCGGCACGCCGACGATCTCGGTGTCGCCCCCGGTGACAGGTGCGAGCGAGCCGCCGAGCCTGCTGACGGCCAGGCGGGCCTCGATCTGGGCGCGCTCGACGGCCCGCCGCAGCTGCGCCGCCGTGTTCGTGTCAACCGTGCCGTCGAGTGAACCGAGGTTCCGCAGCAGATAGCTGAGTTCCGGCGCCACCCCATCGGCCAGATCACGTGCGGCGGCCCGGCGCTGCCGGAGCACCGCCTCTGGCAGCGCCTGCCAGTAGGAGGAGATCTCCCGGGCCGATCCCGCCAGCAGCACCGCGTACGAGCAGAGACGGAACACGTCGCCCAGCGAAACAACCTGCGTGTACATGCTGGGATAGATGAAGAAGTTCAGGTGCGAGGCCGCCGCGAGGACAGCCGCGAGGGCGAGCCAGCTGGAAAATCCGTCGTGGGTTCGTTCCGCGCGGCGCAGGAAGCCGGCCGCCGCCAGGGCGTAGATCATTGTCAGCCCGAGTTCCGACCTCAGCAGGATCGCGTCGGCGGTCATGCCGGGCCGCGAGCTCAGCGTCAGCCCGGTGGCGGTCATGTTCAAGCCCGGCAGCCTCGGGGCGAACCACACGGCTGCTCCGGCGATCAGCAGGGGGGTCAATACGACCGTGACGGCTCCCACCGAGAGGGCGAGCCCCGGGTGGCGCAGCCGTCGAGCCGGCATCAACAAAGCCAGCGCGAACAGCACGGCGCCGACGGCGCGGCCAGCCAAAGCCGCCCAGACCGACAGCTGCGTCGAGGCACCACCCGGACCGGCCGGAACCGTAGCGAATGCGAGTTCGGACAACGCGAGCCCGCCGAGCGAACATGCCAGGACCACCTCGGCCAGGCGGGCACGCCGCAGGAAGCGGCCGACGATAAGAAGGGCTGCGGGAAGCGCGATGAGCGCCCCGGCGGTCTCAAAAGCGACGTGCAGAGCCGGGATGGGGTAAACCAACTCCAGCTGCGGGAACAGTGCGGCGGCGAGCGTAACCGCCCCGGCGACAGCCGCAAGCACCAGCACCAGCACGCCAACCCCCCGATGCGTGCACCCAGCAAGCGAAATATGCCCGGTTTACTTCTTATGCAGGATTAGTAGCGACCTCCCCCGCGGATTGCCGCATGGTCGCCGTGACTGCTCCCCCGCATTTCCGTTATTGCCCGCGAGCCCCGGCATCATTCACCGGGCAACGAACTTCAGGACCTGGGGTAACAATTGCGCTGGCCGCGCTCTCGGATGATCTAGGGGATGCTTTGTGAACAGGGGAGTTCAGTCCTCCGGCAGCAGGGTGCCGAGCGGCCCGAGGTCGATGTTCAGGTCCTCGGGCCGGAGCCCGAAGTGTTCCCGGAGTTCGGTCATTCGCTCCTCCAGGGCCATCAGCGTCTGGCCGATCCGCTCCACCTGGTCGTCGCTGAGGTCACCCTGGTCGACCCGGCGCAGCGCCTGGCGTTCCATCAACTGCCGCAACAGCTCAACCAGGGTGAGCACCAGCGAGACGAGCCCCTTCTCCACCGACTCCGGGTCCGCCGAGATGCGCCGGAGCGGGCTGCGGTCGTCCTCACGTGTCGGCCGCCGGTCAAAATCGGTCACTGCCCGCGCCGCGCTCGTCCGGCGCTCAGGATCCGTCACTGCCTGCGCCTCCCTCGTCCAGTCCGGGTACCAGGCCCTCGGCACCGACCGAGGACACCAGCGCGCGGAGCGAGATCGTCACCAGGTCCACGTCCGCGATGGACAGCGTCACATCGCCGGTGACGACCACCCCGGTCGCCAGGACGCGGTCCAGGAGGTCGACAAGCGCCACCCGTTGGTGGCGGACCGCCCTGCCCTGTGCGGCGGGACGAACGGCCATCTCCTCGGGCGGGGCCGCAGGCCTCATCGGCTGAAGCTCGCCGGGTTCGCGACGGCGTCCTCGTCCTGGCTCGCAACGGTGAACGAGTACGGCGGCCACGGCCCGGTCAGCTCAAGCTTGACGCTGGGATACCGGCCAGCCAGCTCATCGGCCGTCGCGGAGAACGCCGCGGCTTGGTCATCGTCCACCAGGTACGCGGCATTCAAGATCATCGGCTCGGACCGGCCGGTGAGCTGCGGATGCTGCGGCTTGTGCAGCCGGCTCGCCACCGCCAGCGCGGCAGCCTCGTCGTGGATGTCCTCCGCGCTCGACGCCGCTTCCGCCCGCTCCCGCTCGCGGTCCGACAACTCGGTGCGGCGGCGCTGCAGGTATGCGGCGCCGGGGCGGCCGGAGCCGGCGGACCGCGACGCCCCCGTGGACGCGGATCCGCCGGCTGCCCCGGCGGCATATACCTTGATCCCCCATTCCGAACGCGCGCGGATCTCCTCCAGCACCGCCCGGAAGTCGTCGCCCCGCTCGGCCAGCATCGCCGCGACGCGCTCATCCCCCCGGTAGACCGTTGCCAGCTGCATCGGCACCACCGGGGCCGCGTCGGCGACCGCGTGGATGACGTCGTGATGCGCCCGCGCCGTGGCCTCGAGCCACTGCAGGTCCTCCAGGTTCCTGCGCAGCGGTTCCTCGCCATATTCGGCCAGGTCCACCGGGCTCACCACCGCCACGAGTCCCGCTTCCGCGACGGCGCGGACCGGCGTCCCGCCGATCCCCGGTACCCCGCGGATGCCTGGCGTGGCGTCGCTGGTGACGGCGTATACCCAGGTTCCGGAGTCGTCAGTCATCGGCGTCCGCCCTCCCGGCGTCCAGCGGCTCGGCCTCCGCCTGCACAGTTTCCGTCCCCTCGATCTGGGTGCGCTCGACCTCCTCGAGCCGGGCGCGGAGCTGGCGGTTCTCTTCCGCCAGGTCGCGGCCCCCCGGGCTCTCCCGGGTCTTCGAGCTGAGCCAGGGATCGGTTTGCCACCAGTCGATGCCCAGCTGCCGCGCGGTATCGACCGAGGCGATCACCAGCCGGAGCTTGATCGTCAGCAGCTCGATGTCCAGCAAGTTGACCCGGATGTCACCGGCGATCACGATGCCGGTGTCGAGTACCCGCTCGAGGATGTCGCCCAGGTTCGCGGCCTGGGAGCCGCCGCCGGACTGGTAGCCGTAGGGCCGGGCCGTTCCGGTGCTCCCCCGGACGATGTTGCCGTTCTCCGGAGTCATCTCCTCAGCCCCCGTCGTCGCCGCCGCGGCCGCGCGCATAGCGCCGGATCCGCCGATAGGAGGTGAGGTCGCCGCCGGCGTCCAGTTCCGCCTCGTAGACCGCCAGGATGTCGGACGACGAAGGGATGCGCCGGTCCTCGACCACCTCGACACCGACCACCCAGCCGCCGTCGGCCGGCTTCACGGCCGTCACTCCCTCCGGTTCCTTTCCCGTCAGCTCGACGATCTGGCTCAGCCCGGCGCGTGCGGCGGCGGGCGCGGCGATCCGGGCCGGAGCGCCATCATCCCCGGTGTCCGGCGGCGCGGGCCTCGGGTTGTCGCCGTCAGCGCGGATCCGGCCGCGCCGTGGCGCCGGCGCCGCCCGACGCCTTGCTGGTGCGTCAGCGCTGGCGGGCCGTTCACTGTTACGGCCGGCTCTAGGCCGGGCTCGGTCGTCGTCGCGGGCGATTCGTGCCATCGGTCATTCCTCCTCCCCGCGCGCGTCCGTTCCCGCAGCGCCGGGTGCCGGGGCCGGCCGGACCACCGGCTCGAGTGCCTCCACCTGGGCGTCGTACAGCTCCTCGGAGGAGATGTCGCCGCGGTCGTAGGCCTCGGCCGCCTCTTCGAGCCGGCGCCGGGCTGCGGCTGGGTCGTGATACTGGCGTTCCGCCTCTTCCTGGATCAGCTCCGCGATCCTGATCAGGCCCTGAACGGGCAGGAACGGGAGCCGGAACGGCAAGGTCACCAGGTCCATGGTCATTCCTCCGTCCCAGGGCTCTTGACGAAGTCGTAGGGAGCCATCGGTCCCAGCAGGCGAAGCTCCACCAGGCCCGCCCAGTCGCGGGCCAGCGCGTCGTAGGCCTGCTTGAGGTCCTCGCGGCGGCCGTCGTCGACGAGCACCGCAAGGTAAGCGGAGCCGAATTCATGCGTCGGCTCCCGGACAGCGACCGCGGTGCACAGCGGCTCGAGAGCCTCGGCCGCCGTGGCATTGTCCGCGTCTCGTCGTGCCGCGACGGCTTGTCCGATAATCTCGCCGAGCCGCATCCGCGCCGGGCGGGTCGCGTCCTCGTCCTGGCCGCGGATCTCCTGCTGGAGCCGGGCGGCCTCGTTGTTCTCGGCCAGGATCTCGGACAGTACCGCCGACTCGTCGTACCGCCCGGTCAGCACGTACTGGGCGTGGCCGGAGATCTCCTCCAGCGCGGCAGCGAACTCGTCATGGTGCGGCTCCAGCATCTCGGCGGCGATCGCGTCCTGGTCGCCGACGACTCCGCCGAAGCGCATCGGGAGAACCGGCACCTCGGCACTGGCCGCGTCCAGCAGCTTCTGGTGCGCACGAAGATCCTCCGGCGTCCCGAGCGGCCGGGTCAGATCGACCTCGCTGACCAGTGCCGCGACGTCGCCATGCCGGAC
The DNA here is from genome assembly GCA_051986485.1 of Streptosporangiaceae bacterium. Lineage (GTDB taxonomy): Bacteria > Actinomycetota > Actinomycetes > Streptosporangiales > Streptosporangiaceae > JBPYFL01. The sequence continues at coordinate 58,231 of JBPYFL010000042.1, forward strand.
CAGGCTGATCCGGCCGGGCGGGTCTCCCACCCCCCGGGCATCCGGGTCGGTCGAGACGTCGGCCGGCACGATGCCGTACACATACCAGGCGGTCTGTGCCGCGGACTGCTCCTCGTGCGCGTCGTCGCGGGTCACCGATTGTGACATCGTCAGCGCCCCCCGCCCCTGCTGCTACCGCGTCGTGCGGGTTCCTGATCCTGGTCCCCGGCGCCGGTGAACTCGCGCAGCTTGTCACCGGCGGCCTCCAGGGCTCCGGTGGCGGCACCCTTCGTCTTGCTCTGTGCGCCACTTTCCTGCATGTCGTTGACGATCTGCGGCAGTCCGGCGGGCTTGCCGGAATTGAGATCCAGCCGGTTGGTCGCCTCCGCAAACCGCAGGTACGTGTCGACGCTCGCCACGACGATCCGGGCGTCGATCGTCAGCAATTCGATGCCGACGAGCGCAACCCGTACGAACACGTCGATTACCAGACCCTTGTCCAGGATCGTGTCGATGACGTCAGCCAGCCCCTGCGCGGACGAGCCGCCCCCGCCCTGCGCCTGGGTGGCTTGCATCGGGGTGGTCATTGTCGCCCCCCTCCGTGGGGATGTGTCCGGTGCGTTCCGCCGCCTCTGCCCGCAAGCGGCGGACTCATTCCCGTCGGAGGAAAATTCCTGTCAGCGTAAAAATCATCTTTGCGACAGGCCGGAACCTGCACTGGCTTGTTTGCTTTCCACATCGCGGGGTAGACGGCGGCATTGCGGTCCCGCGCGGCGGGAAACCGGGCTCCGTCGGCGCCGCTGCCGGCGGGGCGGCCGTGAGCCTGACGGACTGGCTCGCGGCCGGTTCCGCGGGGTGCCACGGACCGCGACAAAGCGGACAGGAGAGCGAAATGCCAACCGGACCACAGGTGACCCTCGCGCTAGGGGTCGGGTACGTCCTCGGCCGGCGACCGAGAAGGAAATTGGCGATCATGCTAGGGACGGCGGCGCTGGCCGGAGGTACCAGCGGCGCGGCCGGCCAGTTGGTTCGCCGCGGCGTGAAAATGGCGGGCTCCAGCCTCGGCTCCACCGAAGCGCTGAGCAAGGTGGCCCCGGGACTCGGGGAAATCGGCGGAATCGTCCGTGGAGAGCTGCTCGACGCTGCGAAGACCGCCGGGATGGCGGCGGTGAACAGCCGTATCGAGTCGATGAGCGACCAGCTCCGCGACCGCGCCGAGACCCTCCGCAATCCGGCCGATAAGGCCGCGCCCCTGACCGGCGAGGTCATCGGAGACGGCGAAGACCAGGACAGCCGGGACGACGAGCGCAGCCCCCGGCCTGCCCGGCGGCCCGCGGCCGCGGCGCGCCCGGAGCGCGCAATCCGCAGCGCCACCGGTACGGGCCGGCGCGGCACCGGCCAGGGCCGGCGCAGTTCCGGCGAGGCTCAGAGCAGCACCGGCCAGGGCCGGCGCGGAACCGGTGAGACCGGGCGCAGTGGCCCGGCCCCGCGCAGCACCGGCCAGGGCCGGCGCACCACCGGTGCGGCCGGGCGGACGGCCTCGGGCACTTCGGCACCGGCGCGGCCACAGCGGCGGCGAGCGCAGCAGGCCGGCAGTTCTGCACCGGTGCGGCGCGCCAGCCGCACGACGAGCCAGGGCAGGTAACGATGGCGACCACACAGACCAAATCGCGCGGCGACGATAAGCAGAAGCCCGGCGACCTGCTGAAGGGCGAGTTCAAGAACCTGCTGGGTGCCTTCAGCGAACGGGCGATCGAGTCGGTCCGCGACCGGGTCGGTGAGACCGCCGGCCGGCTCACCGATTACGCCGACAACGGCGGCGGCCCCGGCCTGATGGCCGCGGCGACCGGCGTCAAGGACCTCGCCGACGGGAAGTCCCCGGTCCGGGCCATGCTCGGGGCAGGGATGACCGGCACGAAGGAGAGCATCAAGGGCCTGTTCGGCGGCGGCAAGGGTGGCAAGGGTGGCAAGGGCAAGAAGCTGAAGGTCACCAACATCGTCGAGTCCGCGGACGTCGGCGTGCCGGTCCGGACGGTCTACAACCAGTGGACCCAGTTCAGGGACTTCCCCAGTTATACGAAGAAGCTGGAGAGCGTCGAGCAGGAATCCGACGAGAAGCTGCAGTGGCGCGCCAAGATCTTCTGGTCGACCCGCAACTGGGAATCCACGATCGTTCACCAGGTTCCGGACGAGGCGATCATCTGGCGCTCTAAGGGCGCCAAGGGCTACGTCGACGGCGCCGTGACGTTCCACGAGCTCGGGCCGTCGCTGACCAAGATCCTGCTGATCCTCGAGTACCACCCGAACGGCTTTTTCGAGAAGACCGCGAACCTGTGGCGTGCGCAGGGACGCCGGGCCCGGCTCGAGTTCAAGCACTTCCAGCGCCATGTCATGACGCAGACGATCCTGACACCCGATGAGATCGAAGGATGGCGCGGCACCATCGAGGACGGCGAGGTGGTCAAGGACCACGAGACCGCCGTCAGCGAGGAGCAGGGCGAGGATGCCCCCGGGGACGAGGGCGAGTACGAGGAAGAGGAATACGAGCCCGAGCCCGGTGCCGGCGAAGCGGACGAGGCCGGCGGCGAAGAGGCGGGAGAGTACGAGCCCGCAGACGAGCCCGCGGACGAAGAGGCAGAGTACGAGCCCGCGGACGAAGAGGCGGGAGAGTACGAGCCCGCGGACGAAGAGGCGGAGTACGAGCCGGACGACGAGCCGGAGCCGGACTACGAGCCGGAGCAGGCCGGATCCGGAAACGGCGGGGCGACGACCGGTAGAGCCAGGTCAGAACCGGACGGCGAGGCCGCCGGAGGCCAGCGCACCCAGCGCTCGCGTCCTCCGGTCACGAGACGCCGCAGTGCCAGTGGGCGCCGAAGCTGAGCCCGGCTGGTACGTCTACGGGATCGTCCCGGAGGACGTCGAACTCGCCGGTGACGCCGGCGGGGTCGGCGAGCCCCCGGGGCGCGTCCGTCTCGTCCGCCACGGTGAGATCGCGGCCCTGGTCAGCGAGATCGACCAGGCTGAGCCGCTGCGGCGGCCCCGCGATCTGCACGCCCACCGGGATCTGCTCGACGCCACGGCGGCCGAGGTTCCGGTGCTCCCGATCCGGTTCGGGTCGGTGGTGGCGGACCGGTCGGCGGTCGTCAGCGAGCTGCTCGCGCCGCACCATGACGAGTTCGCCGAAGCGCTCAGCGAACTGGACGGGCAGGCCGAGTACGTCATCGAGGCCCGCGGGCACCCGGACCACGATGGGGTCGCCGACATGATCGTCGATGAGATCGGCGGTTACTGCGCGGCCACGCGTGTCCTCAGCCCGGCTCGCGGGCACCGTGATGACGGCTCCGGCGCGGACGGTGCCGACGTTGCCGTCCTGATGACGGTGGCCGGGCAGCCGGACCTGGAGGCCGCGCTCGACAACCTCGCGCGCGACTGGGATCAGCACGCCGACCTGCGGCTGTGCGGCCCGATGGCCCCCTACGACTTCGTCGCGCCCCTCACTGACGACCAGGAGTGACCGGGTCCTCCGTGGATGTGCCCGCGACCCCGGATGGGTCCCCGGAGCCGCGGGCACGCTTGTGCTCGCGCTGCGGCGCGACGGTGTACTTCGGGTCCCGTGCCGACGTCCGGCCCGCGTAGAAGACGCCGAACCGGGTCAGCGCGGACGCGGTCATCAGAGCCGCACCCGCGGCGGCGGCGGTCACCCGGTTCCGGCCCGCCAGCGCCACGGCCGTCAGCCCGCCCGCGGTCAGCACCTCGCCAGCCTCCATGAACCGGCCGGCGGCGCCGGTCCGGTACGGCTCCGCGGCGGCTCCCAGCCGCCGCTCGAGCAGGCTCTTGGCGGTTAGCTCGGCGCCGGCGCCGATCACGGCGAGGTTGCGGGCGGGCTCCGCCCGGTCCGGCGGCAGCAGCAGCAGGCCGAGGCCCCCGGCCGCCGTCGCGGCCGAGCCCACGAACACGTACGGCAGTTCGCTGCGCGCCTCGTGCCAGGCGGGCACCGAGGTGCCGGACAGCAGCGCCGCCGTGTAGGCGGCTACCCCCGGCCCGAGAGCGGCCGCCGCGCCGGTCGCGACCCGCCCGATCCACGGCAGCCGGCCGGTGACGTCGGACGCCGCCGCGACCCCCGCGGCTGGGCCGTACACGGCCAGCAGCCAGGAACCGACGCTCATCGGAGAGGTCGGCTTGAAGACCCGGAGCATGTTCAGGAACCTCGTCGGCCGGCCCAGGTCCGCGACCAGGGCCGCCACCGACAGGCTGATGCTCCCCGCGGCCGCGACCTTCGCGTTCCGGGCCAGCTCGGGGCGGCCGGCCAGCTGCGCGGACGCGGCGAGCGCCGAGGACGCGCCGGCCAGCCCGCCGAGGAACAGGTAGCCCGGAACCTCCGGGACCCGCCAGACCGGCTCCTTGATGACAGGCCGGCCGTAGTAGGACCGGAACTCGGCCGACGGCACCATCGGCTGCTCCGCGCGCCGGTGCTGACCGCGCCGGGCGCCGCCGCGCCGGCCGATCGCCTGCGGGCCATCGCTGGCCGGACTGGCCGGACTGGCCGGACTGGCCGGACTGGCCGGAGCCTCGCGGCGGCCGTCCGCCCAGCGGCTGAGCCTGCCCCGCAGCGTCATGACCGCCGCCGGAGGCCGGAGAGCCCGGAGAGGAACGCGCCCGCCGCGAGCGCCGCCGCCGCGGTGGCGACGTGCTGCCACGTCCGCGGCAGGTGCCGGGTGGGGACAACCGGGTCGGGCGGCAGGCCGTACACCTCCGGCTCGTCCAGCAGCAGGAAGAACGCTCCGGAGCCGCCGACACCGTCATGGGGGTTCTCGCCGTACAGCTGAGCGCCGGTCACGCCCGCCTCCTGCAGCGCGTCCACCCGCTGCGCGGCACGATCCCGCAGCTCGTCCACCGGACCGAACTGGATCGACTCGGTGGGGCACGCCTTGGCGCAGGCGGGTGTGAGACCGTCGCCGAGCCGGTCGTAGCACAGCGTGCACTTGTGCGCGCCGCCGTCTTCCTCGCGCCGCCCGATCACGCCGAACGGGCAGGCCGGGATGCAGTAGCCGCAGCCGTTGCAGATGTCGTCCTGCACCACCACGGTCCCGAACTCGGTGCGCATCAGCGCGCCGGTGGGGCAGACGTCGAGGCATCCGGCCTCGGTGCAGTGCTTGCACACGTCGCTGGACATCAGCCAGCGGGAGGCGCCGCCATCGGGCGGGCCGTCGGGCCGGCCGTCGGGCGAGTCCCCCGGCCGGCCGATCTGCTCGATGAACGCGACGTGCCGCCAGGTGGAGGCGCCGAGGCCGACGCTGTTGTCGAAGGACATGCCGGTGAGCTGCAGGCCGTCCTCCGGGACCGCATTCCATTCCTTGCACGCGACCTCGCAGGCCTTGCAGCCGATGCAGACCGACGTGTCGGTGAAGAAGCCCATCCGGGGCGGGTGGTCGTGGTAGCCGGTGGCCGCCGCCGGATCCAGCCCGCCCGCCGCGTCGGCCGGCCCGTGGGCGAACGGCGGGGCGTCGCGCACTGGTTCCAGCCCGGCGGCCGCGGACGCTGCACTCATCGTCAGGTCTCCATCCCTGTCTGGTCGGTGATGCCCGCCCGCTGCTGATAGCGGCGTACCAGGTCACGCAGCGCGGGCCCGCGCGGGCGGCGGCCCGGCTGGATGTCGCACGCCAGCGCCTTGACCTCCTGGATGTGCACGTTGGGGTCCAGCGACAGGTGCGCGAGGTCGTTCGCCGAATCGCCGGTCGTGTAGCCGTTCGGCCCCCAGTGATACGGCAGGCCGATCTGGTGCAGGATGCGGCCGTGCACGCGCAGCGGGGAGACCCGGCGGGTGACCAGCACCCGCGCCTCGATGGCGGTACGCGCGGAGACGATCGTGGCCCAGCCGAGTTGCTCGAGCCCGCGTTCCGCGGCGAGTTCCGGGGACACCTCGCAGAAGAACTCCGGCTGCAGTTCCGACAGGTACGGCAGGAAGCGGGACATGCCTCCGGCGGTGTGGTGCTCGGTCAGCCGGTAGGTGGTGGCGACGTACGGGAAGACCTCGGCGCCCGGCTCGTCGCCGCTGGGCTGGTACAGGTTCTCCGGGTGGCGGATCAGCTCGCGCACCGGGTTGCGCTGCTGCTTGTACAGGTCGTTCCGGAACGGCGACTCCTGCGGCTCATAGTGCGTCGGCAGCGGGCCGTCGGTCACCCCAGCGGGTGCGTACAGCCAGGCCTTGCCGTCGGCTTGCATGATGAACGCGTCGGTGCCGGAAATCGCGTCCACCCCGGAAGCACCGTCGAGCGGCCGGTACGAGGGGGGCCGGCTGGCGACGAAGTCCGGGACGTCGTGCCCGGTCCAGCTGCCCTTCTCGCCGTCCCACCAGACAAGCGCCTTGCGGTCGCTCCACGGCCTGCCCTCGGGGTCGGCCGAGGCCCTGTTGTAGATGATGCGCCGGTTGGACGGCCATGCCCAGCCCCACTCGCTGGCGACCCAGTTCTGCTCCCGGCCCGGCTTGCGCCGGGCGGTCTGGTTGACCCCGCCGGAGTAGGCGCCGCAGTAGATCCAGCACCCGCAGGCGGTCGAGCCATCGTCGGCGAGCTGGGTGTAGGAGGACAGCGGGCGCCGCTGAGCGTCCCAGCCGTTGACCTCGGCGAGCACCGTCTCGGCCGACGGCTCGCGCAGCGGCCCTTCCTCGGGGTAGTCCCAGGTCAGGTCCAGCAACGGCCGGTCGTTGCGATCGGCGGAGCCGGCCAGCTTCTCCCGGATCCGCCGCCCCAGATGGTAGGTGAACCAGAGGTCGCTGCGCGCGTCCCCGGCGGGTTCGACGGCGGCATGGTGCCACTGCAGCATCCGCTGCGTGTTGGTGAAGCTTCCCTCGTACTCCGCGATCTGGGTCGACGGAAGGAAGAAGATCTCGGTCTTGATGTCTTCGACCTTGACGTCGCCGTCCTTGATCTCGGGCGCTGAATGCCAGTGCGTCGCCGTCTCGGTGAGCCAATTGTCCTTGACCACCAGCCAATCGAGCTTGCGCATTGCGCGTCGCTGCGCCGATCCGTTGAGCGACGTCGCGGGATTCTGCCCGATGCAGATCATCCCCTTCACCTTGCCCTCTTCCATCGCGGCCATCATCGCCATGTGCGAG
>JBPYFL010000043.1:0-26898 GCA_051986485.1 Streptosporangiaceae bacterium
GGCGCCGCCCTGACCCGGACGTGCAGTAGGTTTACCTCACTGTTTCCCGCCGTATCCAGGAGATTCCCATGCCGCCGCTGAGGTCCCGCACCGTTACCCATGGCCGGAACATGGCCGGGGCGCGCGCACTGCTGCGCGCCACCGGGGTAGCCCGCGAGGACCTGGGCAAACCGATCATCGCGGTGGCCAACAGCTTCACCGAGTTCGTCCCCGGCCACGTGCACCTCCGCCAGGTCGGCCAGGTGGTCGCCGCGGCGGTCAAGGCGGCAGGCGCGGTCCCGCGCGAGTTCAACACGATCGCCGTGGACGACGGGATCGCGATGGGCCACGGCGGCATGCTGTACTCGCTGCCCAGCCGCGAGCTGATCGCCGACTCGGTCGAGTACATGGTCAACGCGCACTGCGCCGACGCGATGGTGTGCATCTCCAACTGCGACAAGATCACCCCGGGGATGCTGATCGCGACGATGCGGCTCAACATCCCCACCGTGTTCGTCTCCGGCGGCCCGATGGAGGCCGGCAAGGCGGTCACCACGCCGGGCCCGGACGGGCAGCAGGTCGCCCGGCACAAGCTCGACCTGATCGACGCGATGATCGCTTCGGCCGATCCGTCGGTCTCGGACGAGCAGCTGTCCGAGATCGAGGAGTCGGCGTGCCCGACGTGCGGTTCGTGTTCGGGGATGTTCACCGCCAACTCGATGAACTGCCTGACCGAGGCGATCGGCCTCGCGCTTCCCGGCAACGGCAGCACGCTGGCCACCCACAGCGCGCGACGGCGGCTGTTCGAGAAGGCGGGCGCCCTGGCGGTGGAGCTCACCCAGCGGTACTACAGCGACGGTGACGAGTCCGTGCTCCCCCGGTCGATCGCGAGCCGCGACGCATTCGAGAACGCGATGGCGCTCGACGTTGCGATGGGCGGATCGACCAACACGATCCTGCACCTGCTCGCCGCCGCCCACGAGGCGGGAGTGGACTTCGGCCTCACCGACATCGACGGGCTGTCACGGCGCGTCCCGTGCCTGTGCAAGGTGGCGCCGAGCAGCACGTACCACATGGAGGACGTGCACCGGGCGGGCGGCATCCCGGCGATCCTCGGCGAGCTGGACCGCAACAACCTGCTGCACCGGGACACGCGCCCAGTGCACAGCCCCTCGCTGGCCGACTACCTCAGCGAGTGGGACATCCGCTCGCCGAAGGCGAGCGCGGAAGCGATCGAGCTGTTCCACGCCGCTCCCGGCGGCGCACGGACGATCCGTCCGCTGTCCCAGTCCGCCCGCTGGGAGTCGCTCGACACCGACCCGGCCGCGGGCTGCATCCGGGACGTGCAGCACGCCTACTCCGCCGATGGCGGTCTCGCCGTGCTGCACGGCAACCTCGCCGCGGACGGCGCGATCGTGAAGTCGGCCGGAGTCCCCGAAGACCTGCTGGTGTTCTCGGGGCCCGCCAGGGTCTTCGAGAGCCAGGAGGACGCGGTCGACGGCATCCTGGGCGGCGACGTCACCGAAGGCGACGTGGTGATCATCCGGTACGAGGGCCCCAAGGGCGGCCCGGGCATGCAGGAGATGCTCTACCCGACCAGCTTCCTGAAGGGCAAGGGGCTCGGCCAGGCGTGCGCGCTGATCACCGACGGCCGGTTCTCCGGAGGCACCAGCGGGTTGTCGGTCTGCCACGTCGCTCCGGAAGCGGCGGCGGGCGGCGTCATCGCGCTGGTGGAGGACGGCGACCGGGTCGTGATCGACATCCCCCGCCGCGATCTGCAGCTCGACGTGGACGCCGGCGAACTCGACACGAGGCGGGAGAAGCTGACCGCCAACCTGGGCGGCTACCAGCCCCGGAACCGGCAGCGCCCGGTCAGCACGGCGCTGCGGCTGTACGCGGCGATGGCCACCTCCGGCTCCACCGGAGCGGTACGGGACATCAGCCAGATCGGCGCCGGCGCGCCCGGGGCCGGCCCGCTCGGCGGCTGACCGCATCCGGCGATGACAGCTGACTCGTTCGTCCGGCCGGCGCGGACCGCCGACGCCGCGGACCTTGCCCGGATCCAGGTGGAATGCTGGCGGGCACAGTACTCAGGATTGGTGCCCGACCCCGTTCTCGCCGAGCTGACCAGCCCGGAGGCGGAGGGACAATTCCGCGGCCAGTGGGAGGCGGCAGCCGACCGCCCGCCGACCGCGCGGCACCGGGTCCTGGTCGCGGTGGAGACCCGCGAGCCACGGCAGCGGGTGGTGGCTGGCTTCGCGTCGTGCGGTCCCGCCACCGATGCCGACCGGTGGCCGGCTACCGACGCCGAGATGTACGAACTGGACGTGGCGCCCGGCCTGGCCGGGCGCGGGCACGGCAGCCGCTTGCTCAACGCGGTCGCCGACACGGTGCACGAGGACGGCTTTCAGACGCTCTGCGCCTGGGCGCTGGAGTCCGGCGCCAGCATCCGCGGGTTCCTCGAGTCCTCGGGCTGGCGCGCCGACGGCGCACGCGCGGACCTCGACATGGGGACCACGGTCGCGATGATCCGGCTGCACGTCGCGGTCGGCGGAGCCGCGGAATGAGGGGCTGAGCGGTGGCGTCCGGACGGGAATGGGCATCGGGAGCGCGGCCGCGCACGCTTCCGGCCGCGATCGTGCCGGTGGTCGTGGGTTCCGCGGTCGCGGCGAGCTACGGCCGGTTCATCTGGTGGCGGGCAGCGCTGGCGCTGCTGGTGGCCCTGGCTCTGCAGATCGGGGTGAACTACGCCAACGATTACAGCGACGGCGTCCGGGGCGCGGACGAGAGCCGGGTCGGCCCGGTCAGGCTCGTCGCGTCCGGGCTCGCCACTCCGCGCCGGGTGCTGGCCGCCGCGGCCGGCTGCTTCGCCGTCGCGTGCGCGGCGGGCCTGGTGCTGGCCGCGGTCAGCTCGTGGTGGCTGGTTCTGGCCGGGGCCGCCGCGGTGGCCGCGGCCTGGTTCTACACCGGGGGCAACCGCCCGTACGGCTACCGGGCGCTCGGCGAGCTGTCGGTGTTCATCTTCTTCGGCGTGTTCGCCGTGGCCGGCACCACCTACGTCCAGCTCGGCCGCCTTCCCTGGCTCGCGGTGGCCGCTGCGGTGCCGGTCGGCGTGCTCACCTGCGCGCTGCTAGTGATCAACAACCTGCGGGACATCCCGTCCGACCGGGCTGCGGGCAAGCGCACCCTGGCGGTCGTGCTCGGCGACGAGCGCACCCGCACGTTGTATATCGTCTGCGTGCTCGTTCCGTTCGCCGTCAGCCTGTCGCTGGCGTTCATCCGCCCGGTGGCGCTAGTCACGGCCGCCGCGCTGCCGCTGACACTGCCGCCGGTGGCGCTGGTCCGCCGGGGCGCGGCCGGCCCGCGGCTGGTCGTCGCGCTCGGCCAGACAGGACGGCTGCAGCTCGCGTTCGGCGCGCTGCTCGCGATCGGCCTGGCGATCCGCATCTAAGATGCCAAACGGCCGGGAGCGTTCCGCCGCAGCCGTCAGCATCCCGGAATCCGGGGAACCGATGCCGCATGCGGCGTTGAATGCGGGTCAGGCTGAGGTTGCAGCAGAATCCTGCTGCCCTGCGGTGTAGGCCTCATGGACCAGCCGCAGGACGCGCATCCGCATTCCCTTAGCCTCGGTGAAGAGGGTCAGGTAGTCGCGGAACAATACCTCTGCCTCCCGGCGCTGCCGTTCCGGCAGCGTGTTCATCATGGCTGCGTACTCGTCGGCCAGTCCCCCGTTTTCCACGACCTCGAGGAACTGCCCCAGTTCCTCGAAGACGCGCTGCCGCGAGGCGCCGAAGTTCTCATGCAAATGCAGGCCATTCCTTCCAAATAACTTCTTCAGGAGCGTACCGGTACACGAAGGTACCCGTGGTATCAGAAGCAAACATTTCCCACCGTGCGAGGGTGTGTGATCGATCACTCGGGTCAGCGCGACCCCGACAGTCCGTCGATGCGGGTTACCTCGTCCGGGGTCAGCGAGAAGCCCTCCAGCGCGAAGTTTGCGGCGATCCGGTCCCGGTGTGACGACTTCGGGATGACCGGGATGCCGTGCTCGAGATGCCAGCGCAGCACCACCTGCGCCGGGCCGACACCGTGCGCGGACGCGATCTCCGTCAGCACCCGGTTACCGAGGTTGGTGCCCTTCAGCGGGCTGTACCCCTCGATGACGACGCCACGGTCGCGGAACGCGGCAAGCTCGCGAGGGCTGTGCCGGCCGGGGCTCCACGGGATCTGGTTGACCGGAGGCGCCTCGCCGGTCGCGGCGGCCAGATCGTCGATCTCCGCCGGGCTGTAGTTGCTCACCCCGGCCGAGCGGGCAAGGCCATCGTCCCGCACGGCCAGGAACTCCCGCCATGTCGGCGTCCCCGCCCGGCCGCGCGGAGGCCAGTGGATCAGCCACAGGTCCACGTAGCTGGTACCCAGCGCCCGCAGGCTCGCCTCGATCGTCTGGCGTTCGCTGCCCGCCCGCCCCGGAGGGAGCTTCGTGGTCACGAAGACGTCTTCCCGGTCGAGCCCGCTGTCGGCCAGCGCCCGGCCGACCTCCGCCTCGTTGCCGTACATCGTCGCGGTGTCGATGTGCCGGTACCCGACCTCCAGCGCATACCGCACCGCCTCGTACGCGGGCCGGCCGCGCAGCTGCCAGGTGCCGAACCCGATCAGCGGCATCGCGACGCCATCGGCCAGGGTGATCGTGCTGGCCGCCCGCTCGTCTGCCATACCGGCCATTGTTCCCCTGCCTCCCGCCGTGGCCCGTCAGCCCCGTTGGGTGCTCACCGGCGGCTGGCGGCGACCGCCTGGGCCGCCGAGCGAACGATCGAATCGAGCCGCCGGCTGTGCGCGCCGCGCCAGTAGACGCCGCCGCATGCCAGGCAGCGGGCGAACTCGTGGTAAGTGCGGCGGGTTCCCGGCCGCAGATCGCGCTCCACGTCGGCTTTGCGGGCGGGGGCGAGCGGCCCATTGCATGCCAGGCACCGGGTCCACGGATCCAGCGGGGGCGCGAACCGGTCGAGCACGTCCGTGAGCTGCTCATCCGGGCGGGCGCCGCGCACGTACGCGCCGAGCCACAGTTTCCGCCGCCGCAGCAGCCCGCGGTCCTGGGTCAGCAGCACCCGCCGCGCCGCGTTGGCCTGCTCGATCAGCTCGTCGTCGTCGCGGTCGTTGCGGTAATCGGTGTCTACGCCCACCAGGCGCAGCCGCCGGGCGAGGGTGCCGAGGTGGACATCGAGCAGGAAGCGGGCCGTCGGCAGCGGCTGCGGCCGCCGCACCGGTCCGACCGCGGCGCGGTCGCCGGGTTGCGGGCGGTAGGAGGGCGGCACCCGGGTCCGGCCGACGGTGAGCTCTCCGACCTCCGGCAGCGGGACTCCCGCCGATTCCACCAGGTGCCCCAGGGAGGACGTCCCGTCCCAGCCCACGGTCAGCGAGCCGCCGCGGTGCCGCGGCGCGAGGAACAGCCGCAGCTCGCTGGCCACCTCAAGATGCACCCGGGACTCATCCATCCCCTTCAGGATGCCCGCGATGGTAAAGCGGATCGCGCACGGGCAATCCCGGTCCGCGATGGCCACAATGGCTTCATGAGCCGTCAAACACCCTGGAGCGCTGCCGTGCGGCGGGCCGCATCGCGGCAACGGCCGCGGCGGGTCCGCTCCGGATCGCCGCCCGCCGGATCACCGCCCGCCGGAACGCCGCCCGCCGGAACGCCGCCCGCCGGATCACCGCCCGCCGGATCACGGCCCGCCGGATCACCACCGCTGGCCGGAGTACCGGGGCCGCGCGGCCGGGACGCCGCGCGGGTCCTCGCCGGTTTCGCCCGTAGGCCGCTGGACCAGTACGCGGCCCTTTTCGCCCGTTACGGCGACGCGATGCGGATCCCGTTCCTGCCCGGCCGCAGCCTGTACATCCTCAACCGGCCCGAGCACGCCGAGCACGTCCTCGCCACCGGCCAGGACAACTACGTGAAGGCGTTCACCTACCGGCCGCTGCGGGTGCTGATCGGCGACGGTCTGCTCACCAGCGAGGGAGCGACGTGGCGGCGCCACCGCCGGATCATCCAGCCGATCTTTTCCCGCCGCCGGGTGGCCGGCTTCGCGCCGACGATTACAGAAGGCGCGGAACGCCTGCTCGCGCGCTGGGATGCCAGGCCGGCCGGGACGATCGTGGACGCCAGCGCCGAGATGAGCGCACTGACGCTGGACATCGTCGGGCGGGTCCTGTTCAGCTCCGACCTGCGCGACGAGACGGCGCCGCTGGCCCGGGCGCTGCGGTCCGGGCAGCGAGCCGCCGTGGTCGCGACCTTCACCCCGGTGCCGGAACCAGCGGCGCGGGCGCTCAGCCACCTGCTCGGCGGCCCGGTCGACACGGTCGCGGACGTGGTGCGGCGCCTGGTCGCCGCACGCCGTCAGCAGTGGCCGGATGGTGCCGCGCCCGGCACGGCCGACCTGGCTGCGGCCTCGTCCGGAGTCGCCGCCGCCTCGTCCGGAGTCGCGGTTTCGGCCGGAGTCGCCGCCGCCAATGGCCAGGAGCCGGGCGACCTTCTCGGCCTGCTGATGACGGCGCGAGACGAGGACGGGTCCGGCCTGACCGATGACGAGATCCGCAGCGAGGTGGCCACCTTCCTGCTGGCCGGGCACGAGACCACCGCGAACACGCTGAGCTGGAGCCTGGCGCTGCTGTCGGCCTACCCGGCCGCCCGGGAGAGGCTCGAGGAGGAAGCCGGCGCGCTGCCCGCCGGCACCGCTCCGGGCGCCGATGACCTCGAACGGCTCCCCTGGACCGCCGCGGTCGTGAGCGAATCGATGCGGCTGTACCCCCCGGCCTGGACGATCGAGCGCGAGGCCGTCAACGGCGACGACGTCTGCGGCGTCCGGATTCCGGCAGGCAGCACGGTGGCGGTGTCGCCGTACCTGATTCACCGGCATCCGGAGTTCTGGCCGGACCCGGCGGGGTTCGACCCGCGCCGGTTCCTTCCCGGAGCCGGCGCAACGGGCGGCGCAACCGGCGGCGCAACCGGCGGCGCAACCGGCGGCGCAGCGGGCGGCGCAGCGGGCACCGCGGCGCACCGGTATGCCTACATCCCGTTCGGCGGGGGGCGGCGGGGCTGCGTGGGTGCGGGCTTTGCCCAGCTCGAAGCCGTGCTCGCGCTCGCCACCATGTGCCGCCGGTACCGGCTGGACCTAGCCGGACGGGGACTGCCGACCCCGGAAGCCAACGTCACCCTCCGCCCCGGCCGGGCGCTCCCGATGCGGCTCGTCCGCCGCGGCTAGGCGCTCAGTCGAGGCCGATCAGCGGCTCCAGGCCCACGGTCAGGCCGGGAGGCAGCGACCGCACGCCGCGGACGGCGGCGAGCACGCCGGGAAGGAACGAGGAACGCTGCAGCGAGTCGTGCCGGATCGTCAGCGTCTCGCCGTGCCCGCCGAACAGCACCTCCTGGTGGGCCACCAGCCCGGCCAGCCGGACCGCGTGCACGTGGACACCCGACACGTCCGCTCCCCGCGCGCCGTCCAACGAGGTCACGGTGGCGTCCGGGCTCGGCCCGCTGCCCGCGGCCGAGCGGGCCGCCGCGATCAGGTCGGCGGTCCGCTGCGCGGTCCCGCTCGGCGCATCCACCTTCCCGGCGTGGTGAAGTTCGATGATCTCGGCCGAGTCGAAGAACCGCGCCGCCTGCACCGCGAAGCGCATCATCAGCACCGCCCCGATGCTGAAGTTCGGGACGATCAGCACCCGGACGTTGTCGCCGGGCCGCAGCCAGTCCCGCACCTCGTCCAGCCGCTCCTCGGTGAAGCCGGACGTCCCCACGATCGTGTTCAGCCCATGCTCGGCGCACCAGCGCAGGTTGTCCATCACCGCGCCCGGATGGGTGAAGTCGACCACCACATCGGCGCCGGTCAGCGGCTCGCGGGGATCGCCGGCGTCGACGCCGGCGACGAGTTCCATGTCCGCGGGCGCGTTCACCGCATCGCACACCGCCGCGCCCATCCGGCCCTTGCTGCCGAGCACGCCAACCTTGATCATCTGCAGCCTCCCGGGCCCACGTTCGCATGATCGTCGAGTACTACCCGCGAATGATGCCGTCCCGGCGCGGGCGCCGCTTCACGATCATGGAAATCGCCTGGCGCGCCCTGCCGGAAGGCCGGGCGGCTCCCCGCCGCCGTGCTATGCCACGGCGGCGGAGAAGTCCGCGTCGTCGAACGGGCCGACCACGGCAAGCGCCTTCGGCCGGCCGAGGACGAGCCCGGCGACCTCCCGGATGTCGTCCGGGGTGACCGCTTCGATCTTGCCGAGGATCTCGTCCACCGGCTGCAGCCGGTCGTAGACAAGCTCGCTCTTGCCCAGGCGGCTCATCCGCGACGCTGGATCCTCCAGGCCGAGAACCAGCTGCCCGCGCATCTGGCCCTTGCCGCGATCCAGCTCCTCGTCGGTGAGCCCGTGGGAGACGGCCTTGTCGACCTCTTCCCGGCAGATCGCCAGCACCTCGTCCGCCTTGCCCGGCTGGCAGCCCGCGTACACGCCGAACAGCCCGGTGTCGGCGTACTGCGAGGAGAAGCTGTAGACCGAGTAGGCGAGGCCGCGCTTCTCCCGGACCTCCTGGAACAGCCGCGACGACATGCCGCCGCCCAGGGCGGCGTTCAGCACCCCGAGCGCGTACCGGCGGTCGTCGGTGCGCGGCAGCCCCTCGGTACCGAGGATCACGTTGGCCTGTTCGATGCCGCGCGACACCAGCCGGACCCCGGTGCCCGGGTCCGGCACGCCCGGCCCGGACATCCGCGGGGGCCGCGGGCTCGCCGCACGCAGAACCGGCAGGAAGGCCTCCCGGGCGGCCTGCACGAGCGTGTCGTGATCGACGCCACCGGCCGCGGTGACCACGAGGTTCTCCGGTCCGTACCGCTCCGCGTAATGTCCGGCGATCTGCTCACGGGTGATCTTGTTGATCGAGTCAACGGTGCCGAGGATCGGCCGGCCGAGCGGCGTGTCGCCGAACAGCTTGGCCATGAACGCCTCGTGCACGACGTCCGACGGGTCGTCGTCGTTCATGGCGATCTCCTCGAGGATCACGCCACGCTCGGCATCGACCTCCTTGGCGGCGATCACCGAGTCGATCACCATGTCGGAGACCACGTCGACGGCCAGCGGGAGGTCGTCGTCGAGCACCCGCGCGTAGTAGCAGGTGTACTCCTTGCTGGTGAACGCGTTCAGCTCGCCGCCCACGGCGTCGATCGCGGACGAGATATCCAGCGCGGAGCGCTTGCGGGTGCCCTTGAACAGCAGGTGCTCCAGGTAGTGCGTCGCGCCCGCGTGCGCCGTGTCCTCGTCGCGCGATCCCACCGAGGCCCAGATGCCCAGGGCCACCGACCGGACCGAGGGAAGGTACTCGCTGACGACCCGCAGCCCGCCGTCCAGAACGGTACGGCGGACCGCGGGCTGGCCGTCTGCTGGCCCGTCGGTCTCTGTCACTGGTCGCTGCTCCCGCCCGACGACCCGGAACGGTGGTGGCGGTGCCGGGTGCGCCGGTGCCCGTCGCGGTCGCGCTGGCCGTCGCCGCGGTCACCACCGGAACCGCCGGAACCGCCGTCGTCGTGGCTGGCGTGGCCGCCGTCGGCCTGCTCGCGCTCCACCAGCTCGACCGGGATCAGCGAGAGCTTCCCGCGGTCGTCCACCTCGCGGATCTCGACCTGGATCTTCTCGCCGACCTTGATCACGTCTTCCACGTTCTCGATCCGCGCGCCGCCGTGCAGCCGCCGGATCAGCGAGATGTGCAGCAGCCCGTCCTTGCCGGGCAGCAGCGAGATGAACGCGCCGAAGGCCGTCGTCTTCACCACGGTTCCGAGGTAGCGCTCGCCGACCTCGGGCAGATGCGGGTTCGCGATCGAGTTGATCGCGGTCCGGGCGGCCTCGGCGGAGGGACCGTCGGTGGCACCGATGTAGATGGTGCCGTCGTCCTCGATGCTGATCTCGGCGCCGGTGTCCTCCTGGATCGAGTTGATCATCTTGCCCTTCGGGCCGATGACCTCGCCGATCTTGTCCACCGGGACCCGGACCGTGATGATCCGCGGCGCGTTCGGGCTCATCTCGCCCGGCGCGCTGATCGCCTGGCGCATCACGTCGAGGATGGTCAGCCGCGCGCCCTTGGCCTGCTTCAGCGCCGCGGCCAGCACCGAGGCGGGGATCCCGTCCAGCTTGGTGTCGAGCTGGAGCGCGGTGATCGCGTCCGCGGTGCCGGCGACCTTGAAGTCCATGTCGCCGAACGCGTCCTCGGCGCCCAGGATGTCGGTCAGCGTCACGTACTGGCCGCCCTCGTGGATCAGGCCCATGGCGATTCCCGCCACCATGTCCTTCAGCGGCACGCCCGCGTCGAGCAGTGACATCGTGCTCGCGCACACCGACCCCATCGAGGTGGAGCCGTTGGATCCGATCGCCTCGGAGACCTGCCGGATCGCGTACGGGAACTCCTCGCGGGCGGGCAGCACCGGGATCAGCGCCCGCTCTGCCAGGGCGCCGTGCCCGATCTCCCGCCGCTTCGGCGAGCCGACACGGCCGGTCTCACCGGTGGAGTACGGCGGCATGTTGTAGTTGTGCATGTACCGCTTGGTCCGGTCCGGGTTGAGCGTGTCGATCATCTGCTCCATCCGGAGCATGTTCAGCGTGGTCACGCCGAGGACCTGGGTTTCACCGCGCTCGAACAGCGCCGAGCCGTGCACCCGCGGAAGGACGTGCGACTCCGCGGACAGCGGCCGGATGTCGGCGAGGCCGCGCCCGTCGATGCGCACCCCCTCGGCGATGATCCGTTCCCGGACCAGCTTCTTGGTCAGGGCGCGGAAGGCGCCGCCGATCTCCTTCTCCCGGCCCTCGAAGCGCGCGCCGAGCTTCTCGTTCGCCACCGCCCGGACCCGGTCGGTCTCGGTCTCGCGCTGCTGCTTGCCCGCGATGGTCAGCGCCTGCGCGAGCTCGCCGCGGATCGCCTCTTCGAGCGCCTGGTAGACGTCGTCCTGGTAGTCCCCGTAAACCGGGAACTGGGCGCCCGGGTCGTTCGTCCCGGCGGCGGCGACGATCTCCTGCTGCGCCCGGCAGAGCGCCCGGATGAACGGCTTGGCCGCCTCCAGGCCCTCGGCCACGGTCTCCTCGGTCGGGGCGACCGCGGAGGCCGATCCCTCGGCCTGGCCGCGGAGCAGGTCGATGGTGTGCTTGGTGGACTCCGCCTCGACCATCATGATCGCGACGTCGTCCGCGGCATCGCCCTCACCGGCGGCCTCGGGCCCGAGGATCCGGCCCGCGACGACCATGTCGAACGTGGCGCGCTCAAGCTCGGGGTGGGTCGGGAAGCCGACCCACTGGCCGTCGATCAGCGCGACCCGTACCCCGCCGATCGGGCCGGAGAACGGCAGGCCGCCGAGCATCGTGGACAGCGAGGCGGCGTTGATCGCGACCACGTCGTACAGGTGCTCGGGGTGCAGGGCCATGATGGTCTCGACGACCTGGACCTCGTTGCGCAGGCCCTTCGTGAACGACGGCCGCAGCGGCCGGTCGATCAGGCGGCAGGTGAGGATCGCGTCCTCGGACGGCCGTCCCTCCCGGCGGAAGAACGAGCCCGGGATGCGGCCCGCCGCATACATCCGCTCCTCGACGTCGACGGTGAGCGGGAAGAAGTCGAGCCCCTCCTTGGGCTGCCTCGATGCCGTCGTCGCCGACAGCACCATCGTCTCGTCGTCCAGGAAGACGGCGGCGGAGCCGGCGGCCTGGCGGGCCAGCCGGCCTGTCTCGAACCGGATTGTCCGGGGGCCGAATCGGCCGTTGTCAATAACGGCCTCGGCGCTGTACGCACCCTTCACGGGTGAGACCTCCTCGGTCTGCGAGTCCCGTGCAGGCCCCAGGGAGGACCTCGTCGCCGCGTCGCGCCGTGCGGGAGTGCCACGTATGGCGCCCCGTCAGTCACTGGCCGGTCTTCGATCGAAGCCCCCGGCTCGGCTCGCCCGCCCGCTTGCGGGGCAGGTGCTCCAACCCGGGAACCACTACCGAGGACCGGCCCTTGACGCGCCCGGTGTGTATCCGGGACACCCGCGCCGGGACTGGCTTATCGGTGTTGTGCTTGGCCCGGTTTGGGCTACCTCCGCAGGCCCAGCCGTTCGATCAGCTGCCGGTACCTGTTGATATCCGTTTTCGCCAGGTACTTCAGCAGCCGCCGACGACGGCCAACCAGCAGCAGCAGCCCGCGCCGGCTGTGGTGGTCGTGCTTGTGCACCTTCAGGTGCTCGGTCAGGTCGCTGATTCGCCGCGTCAGCAGCGCGACCTGAACTTCCGGCGAGCCGGTGTCACCCTGGCCGGTCGCGTGTTCCGCGACGATGTCCTTCTTCACGGCGGTGTCGAGCGGCACGTGGCTCCTTCACTATGATCGGTTTGGCCTGTGGTTCAGGCAGCGTAGTCGCCGGGGGCGGTCTCGCTGGCCCCCCTGTAGCGGGTGGCCGCGCCGCGAGCCCCGGGACAGCCGTCTGAAGGCACAGCAAACCAGTGCCGGACGGCTCCGGCAACACTTCACGGTACCATGTCGCCGCCCCCGCTGGTCCCGCTGCCAGCGCGGCCGCTAGCGGACGGGCTCGCGGTTGAACAGCCGCCGCGACCAGAGGTAGCCCGCCACGGTGATGGCGGCGCACCAGCCGGCGGCGAGGACCGCGTTGCCGCCGATGGGCGTCCCGAGCAGCAGCCCGCGCACCGTCTCGATGACGGGAGTGAACGGCTGGTACCGGGCGAATCCCGCCAGTCCGGACGGCATCAGGGCGGTCGGGACGAACGCGCTGCTGACAAACGGCAGCAGCACCGGCACCATCGTCGTCATCTGCGCGTTCTCCGGCGTCCTCGCCAGCAGGCCGAGCGCGACCGACAGCCAGGTGATCGCCAGCACGAGCATCGCGATGACGCCGATGGCGGCGATCCACTCGGCGGGGCCGGTGCCGGACCGGAAACCCATCAGCACCGTGAGGCCGAGGATGACGCCGATGCTGGCCATGGTCCGGATCACGCTGCCCATGACGTGCCCGGCCGGTACCGAGCCGCGGGAGATCGCCATCGTGCGGAACCGGTCGATGATGCCCTCGCTGGAGTCGGTCGCGACCCGCACGGCGGTCGACGCGGCCCCGTAGCCCGCGGTCATCATGATCACGCCGGGAACGATGTAGTCGATGTAACGGGAGCCGTGGGCCGCGCCGGCCGCGCCGGCCGCGCCGCCGAGGCCGGCTCCCATCGCCCGGCCGAGGACGTAGACGAACAGCAGCACCAGGATGACCGGCGTCAGCAGCGAGATCATCATCGTGCTGGGGTTGCGCAGCGTGTGCCGCAGATCGCGGCGCAGCATCGTCGCCGAGTCGCCCACGGCGCTCCAGATCGTGGTCATCGCACCGGTTCCCGTTCGCTGCGGGCCCGTCCGGCCTGGCCGGTGAGGGCGAAGAAGACGTCATTGAGGTCGGGCGTGTGCACCGAGAGGCTTTCCACGGCGACCGAATGGGCGTCGAGCTGGTCGAGCAGGGCCCGCAGCGGATGGATGCTCCCGTCGCTGGCGACCTGCAGCGTGAGTTCGTCATCGTCACGGACCCCGGCGCCGATCGTCCGGGAGGCCGCATCGAGCGCCTCCGCCCCGGCGAACCGCAGCCGGATGTGCCCGCCGGGAACGAGGCGCTTGAGCTGCTCCGGCGTTCCCTCGGCGACCAGCCGTCCCCGGTCGAGGACGGCGATCCGGTCAGCCAGCTCGTCCGCCTCGTCGAGGTACTGCGTGGTCAGGAAGATGGTGACGCCGGCGGCCGCCAGGTCGCGGATGATCTGCCACATGACACGGCGGCTGCGCGGGTCCAGGCCGGTGGTCGGCTCGTCGAGGAACACGATGCGCGGGTCGCCCACCAGGCCCATCGCCAGGTCGAGCCGCCGGCGCATGCCGCCGGAGTAGGTTGCCGCGAGCTTCTTGCCCGCGCTGGCCAGGTCGAACCGGCCGAGCAGTTCGGCCGCGCGCCGCCGCCCAACGGCGCGCCCCAGATGGTGCAGGTCGGCCATCAACAGCAGGTTGCCCTCGCCGGTGAGCAGGTTGTCCACCGCGGAGAACTGGCCGGTGACGGCGATCGCGGCGCGCACCGCATCCGGGTCGGCGGCCATGTCATGGCCGGCGACCCGGACCTCGCCGCCGTCGGCCCGGATGAGGGTGGACAGGATCTGCACCGTGGTTGTCTTGCCGGCGCCGTTGGGGCCGAGCAGCGAGAAGATCGATCCCTGGGCGACGTCCAGGTCGATGCCGTCGAGCACCACCGTGCCGCCGAACGATTTGCGCAGCCGGCTGGCCACGATCGCTGATGGGGGTGCCATCTCCCCTCCTTCCGCTAGCGAACCTGCTACCCGCGGTCTGTCCCGCGGTCAGGAACGGTGGATCAGGATGTCGCCGAACCCGGTGCGGGCACGCACGTCGGCCGTCTCATCCGTGGGCTGCGGGCCGTCGGAGGACTCCATCTCGTTGCGCACGCTGCCGTAGCCGGTTGATGCGTCGAGCCGGACGGCGGTGCCGTCACCGATTCCAATCTCGACGTCGCCGTAGGCGGTTTCGAGCACCATCGAGCCACGGATCACCTCGGCGATCCGGATCGCACCCTTGGCGGTCTTCGCGGTGGTGGTGGCGCTCGAGCTGCCCACCGCGATGTCGCCGTTCGCGCAGACGAGCCGCAGGTCGCCGGCCGCCTGTCCGACCCAGCTGTTCCCATTGGAGTTCTTGATCACCGCTGAGCCGTCGACGGCGCCGATCCGCACGTGGCCGGAGGCGCTGGTGACCTGGGCCCGGCCGGCCACGTGGTCCACCCGGATGTCCCCGGCGGCACTGCTCAGGTTCAGCGCGCCGGTCTGGCCGAGCTGGATATCGCCGGCCGCGGTCTTGAACCCGCAATCACCGAGCCGTCCCTCGCCCCGCAGGGATGCCGCCGCGGTCTCGCCGTGCAGTTCCGAGCCCGCCGGCACGGCGATCGTGACGTCGACCGAGCCGCGGTCGCCGAACGGGCCGAACCGTCGCCAGTTCTTCGGTGCCTTCACCAGCAGGCTGCCGTCGGCGTACTCCACGCGGACCTGCTCCGCAGCCCGCACGTCGTCTTCGGCGGCATCGTCGGCCGGGCGCACATCCACGACGGTGTCGCTGCGCTCGGTTGCCGTGATCCGGACGTCACCGGCGCCGAGGCTGACGGTGACCGAGATCGGCCCGGGAGTGTCGAAAGTTGGCATGATGGTCCCCTCAGTGCTGGGCCAGCAGGTGTCTCCCGCTGGCGGGTTTTCAGTGCTCAGATCCGGTCCGGACGGGGGCGCTCAGCGAACCCAGCCGGTGTAGCGTTGCCCGCTCCGTGCGGCGCGGCGTGGCTGGCGGCCAGCGGGCTGAGCGCCGCCGGCCCCCAGGGCTGCCGCGGCGGCCCGGACCAGCCAGGCGTTCACCGAGAGACCGTCGCGGGCCGCGGCCTCCTCGATCCGGAGCTTGAGGTGCTGGGGCGGCCGGAAGTTGATCCGCGACGTGCCGCCGCCCTCGTCGGTGTCCGGTTCATCAGCGGGCGGCCGGACGCCCACCATCACCTCGCCCATCCGGATCAGCGAGTCTTTGAAGCTGCCTTCGCCGCCGCTCTCGCACTCCGCGTCCCCGGCCTCGGCCGGCGGCGGCGTCACGACGAAGTCCGGGTCACCACCGCGCAGCCGGAGTTCGACCGAGCCCGGCGCGAGGTCGCGGGTGATCTCGTCCGCGGCGGCCGACAGCACGTTCAGCAGCGTGAGCCGGGTGGCCGCGTCCAGCGGGGCGGTGAGCCGCTCGGCCAGCGCCCGGGCATCCTCGCCGCCCGCCTCGGCGGCGATCGCGAGCTCGCTCCGGAGCCTTCCCACGTACGGTGTCAAATCCATGGCACCATGTTGGCACCATCATGGCGCCATGTCAACGCCATAATGACCGAGTATGGTGCCATGGATGTGCAACGTGATGCCATACTGGCGCCAGGTTGATGCCAGCAGGCGGATCAGGGTGCGGTTGGCGACGCGCTTGGCGTCAGGCCGGCGTACGGGCGCTGACCCACGCGTCGATCGCGTCGGCGATCTCGGCGTTGTTGCGCTCCAGCATCATCAGGTGACCGTTGCCGTGGATGCCGTGCTCGGCGAGCCGGAGGTGGGTGACATCGGCGCCTGCCTGGCGGAGGAATCCGGCGACGGCGTGCGAGTACTGCGCGAACCGGGACGCCTCCGCCGCCACCACCGCGACCGCGAGACCGCGCAGCGCCGGGATCGTCCGGGCCGGCTCGGCCTGGACGTAGGCGTCGATGAGACCGGGTTCCGGCGCGGGCAGCAGTTCACGGCGCAGGTCGTCCGGCTCCGCGGCGGGCGGCTCGTAGCCGACCGGGACCGCGGTCAGCCCCCATCGCAGCGAGCCGAGGCCCGGAAGGCAGGCGAACGGCGGACCGAGCGGCTCGACCGCCACGATGGCCTTGACCAGGTTCGGCCGCGCATCGGCCACCAGCCACCCGAACGCGCTGCCCGCCGAATGGGTGACCAGCACCGCCGGCCCGATCCGGTCCAGCAGGTCCGCGCCCGCGCCGCGCATCGCCTGCTGTGCGGATTCCAGGTCGCCGGCCATCGCTTCCTGTCCGGCCAGGAACTGATCCAGGGCATGGTCACCGGGCAGTCCGCTGCCCGGCCATTGACTGTGCTGCGCGGCCTGCGGGTATGGCGGATCCCCGCCGGTGGCCCCGCCGGTGGCCCCGCCGACCGGGGCGGCGAAACCCGCAACCGTGCTGCCGTAGCCCGGAGGCGGCGAGAGCGCCCCGAACAGGTCCGGATGGTACGGCGAGCGGCCCACGCCGGGCCGGTCGACGACGTACACGGCGTACCCGGCGGCCAGGAACAGGGTTGCCCAGCCCGGCCGCCCGTCCGGGGTGGTCAGGAAGTCGAGCCCCTGGCCACCGCCCACTAGCACCAGCGGGTACTGGTGGCGCTGCTCCGCGGGAACCTGATAATCGACATGCATACCGGTCACGGCCGTGCCGTACTGCCCGGTGTGCTGCCTGATACCGGCGAAGAAGTGGCCCTGCCCAGCGATGGCCAGCGGTTCCGCTGCTCCCACGGCTCTCCCCAGCGTTAGCCCCCGATGACGGCCGCGGTTTCCACGACCAGCACCAGCTTGGCACGCTGCCGGGCCGGCCCGGCGCAGGCGGCGCCGCCGTTATGCCACTTCGGCGGGCTCGCCGGTGAACGCCTCCCACAGGCCCGCGTACGTTCCGCCCGCGGCCAGCAGTTCCTGGTGCGTGCCGGTTTCGGCGATCCGGCCGGCATCCATCACCACGATCCGGTCCGCCCGGGCCGCGGTGCTGAGCCGGTGCGCGACCACCAGCGTGGTGCGCCGGGCCACCAGGCGGTCGGTGGCCTGGGTCACCGCGGCCTCGGAGGCGAGATCGAGGGCGGCGGTCGCCTCGTCCAGCAGCAGGATGTCGGGGTCCACCAGCTGGGCCCGCGCCAGGGCGAGCAGCTGTCGCTGCCCGGCCGACAGGTTCCGCCCCCGCTCCGCGACCTGATGGTAGAAGCCGCAGGACAGCCGGGCGATCATCTCGTCCGCGCCGACCGCGCGGGCCGCCGCCTCCACCTCGGCGTCGCTGGCGTCAGGCCGGCCGTAGGCGATAGCGTCCCGGACCGTCCCGGGGAACAGGTACGGCTCCTGCGGCACCAGACCGAGCCGCTGCCGGTAGGCGGCCAGGTCGAAGGCGCGCACATCGGTTCCGTCGACCAGCACCGCACCGGCCGTTACGTCGTGGAATCGGGCGATGAGCTTGACCACGGTCGACTTCCCGGCACCGGTCTGCCCGACCAGCGCGACGGTCTCTCCGGGCTTGATCAGCAGGTCGACCCCGGCGATGGCCTCCGCCGCCCCGGCGGCTGTGCCTCCCAGCGCCCGCGGCCGCTGCGCGCCTCGGTCGCTGGCGCTCCCTGCGATGCTCGCTTCGGCGTAACCGAAATGGACGCCGCGGAACTCGATCTGGCCGTCCAGCCGACCGGGGCGCACCGGGTGCCGCGGCTCCGGGGTGGACGTCGGGGTGCGGAGCAGTTCGCGGATCCGCCGCAGCCCCACGACGGCCTGCTGGTAGCCGTCGAACACCTGCGACAGCTGCTGGACCGGTGAGAAGACCATGTCGATGTAGAGCAGGTAGGCGATCAGCGCACCGGCGGTCAGCGTTCCGGCGCGCACCTGCCCGGCGGCGGCCAGCAGCACCAGCGCGCCAGCGGCGGTGGAGGCGAACTGCATGAACGGGAAGTACATCGCGATGTATCGCTGGGCGCGCAGCCGCGTTGTCCGGTAGGCGTCGCTGCGCCGGCTGAACCGTGCCCGGTTGCGTCCCTCCCGCCGGTACGCCTGGGTGGTGCGCAGGCCGGCCACGTTCTCCTGCAGGTCGGCGTTGACCTCGCTGACCCGCTCCCGCGCCTCGTCATACGCGCGCGATGACTTCGACCGGTAGACGAGCGTCGCGACGGCGAGCACCGGCATCACCGACAGCACCAGCAGCCCCAGCCGCAGATTGATCACCACCAGCGCGATCAGCACGCCGGCGAAGGTGAGGACCGAGCTGACCAGCGTGACCAGGCCGGTCTGCATGAACGTGGACAAGGCGTCCACGTCGGTCGTCATCCGGGTCATGATCCGCCCGGACAGCTCGCGCTCGTAGTAGTCGAGGCCGAGCCGCTGCAAGTGCGCGAAGATCTTGACCCGGAGCGTGTAGAGCAGCCGCTCCCCGTTGCGGCCCACCACCATCGTCTCGGCCGCGCCAACCGCCCAGTCGGCGAGGACGATCGCCAGCCCCGCGAGCGACACCATCACGACGGCATGAAACGCGTGGGCCTGGACGCCGTTGTCGATACCGTTACGCACCAGCGCGGGGAGCGCGAGGCCGGCCAGCGCGTCCAGGCCATCCAGGATGAGGCCGGCCGTCAGCGCCCAGATGAACGGCCTGACCAGGCGCCGGAGAGTGAACCGGCGGTCCGGCGCACGTGCGGCCGAACGGTCCACCCGCGGCGTGTCGTGCGCCGGCGGCAGCGCGCTGACCTTGGCGAGCAGCTGAGGCGACGGCGGCACCCCGGCCAGGAACCCGTGCCGCCCGCGGCCGCCGGCGTAACGGGAAGCGGCGGCAGCAGCCTGCCGTTGGCCGGCCCCGGCCGCGAGCGCCGCATCCGGGAGGCCAGCCGCACCCGGCTCCCACAGCACCGGCGTGACCCCGGCGGTGGCGAAGCGGGCACCGGCGGTCGCCGCCGAGGCCGCCGGGCCCGCGTAGCTGCACAGCTCACCGGCGTCCTGCCCCTCCGCGTCCTCGCCGGGACCGCCGAGCAGCAGCCGGTACAGCGGGCAGCGGGCGGTCAGCTCCTGGTGCGTCCCGGTGTCCGCCACCTTCCCACCGTCCAGCACCGCGATGCGGTCGGCGAGCTGCAAGGTGGAGCGCCGGTGCGCGATGATCAGCGTGGTGCGGCCGTCCATCACCCGCCGCAGCGTGGCGTGTATCCCGGCCTCCACCCGCGGATCGACAGCGGACGTCGCGTCGTCCAGCAGCAGGATCGCGGGGTCGGTGACCAGCGCCCGGGCCAGCGCCACCCGCTGCCGCTGCCCGCCGGAGAGGGTCAGGCCCTGCTCGCCGATCACGGTGTCGTAGCCGTCCGGAAGGGCGGCGATGAACTCGTCGGCCTCGGCGGCCCGGGCCGCCGCCCGGACCTGCGCGGCGGAGGCGTCCGGCCGTCCGTAGGCGATGTTGGCGCGGACCGTGTCCGAGAACAGGAAGCTGTCCTCGGCGACCAGCCCGATCGCGGACCGCAGCGAATCCAGGGTGAGGTCCCGGACGTCGCGGCCGGCCACCCGGACCGCGCCGCCGCGCACGTCGTAGAAACGCGGCAGCAGCAGCGACAGGGTGGACTTGCCCGAACCGGAGGTGCCGACGACGGCGAGCGTCTCGCCCGGTTCCACCCGCAGCGTCAGCCCGCGCAGCACCGGCTCCGATGGCAGGTAGCCGAACGACACGTCGTCGAAGTCCAGCCACGGCGCCCCCTCAGTTGGCAGCGCCACCGCGCCCGGCCGGGTGGCGACCAGCGGGCGGGAGTCGATGACCTCGAACACTCGGATCACGCTGGCCCGCGCCTGCTGGCCGGCCACCACCAGATGGCCGAGGGCGCGGGAGAAGGCCGTCATCTGGATCAGGTACGCGGAGAAGGCGAAGAACGTGCCGAGCGTGATCGAACCATGCAGCGCCAGCCAGCCACCGAGCGCGAGCACCCCGATCTGGCCGAGCGACGGGATCGCGTCCAGCACCGGCTGGAACCGCGCGGTCAGCCGCACCGTCCGGACCCGCGCCGAATACAGCTGCTCGCTGGCCTGCTCCAGCCGCCGGAGTTCCTGCTCCTCCTGGCCGAAGCCCTTGACGACGCGGACGCCCGTCACGGCGCCGTCCACCACGCCTGCCACGGCGGCGGCCTGCTGCTGCGCGTACCAGCTGGAGGGGAAGATCCTCCGCCGCGCGGCGAGCGTCACCAGCCACAGCGCCGGCCCGACGGCCAGCACCACCAGCGTCAGCACCGGTGACAGCAGCGCCATGATGACCAGCGAGAGCACCAGCAGCACGGTGCTGCCCACCAGCATCGGCACCATGCCGAGCAGTCCCTGCACCATCGACAGATCCGAGATCGCCCGGCTGACGACCTGCCCGGTGTGCAGTTCATCCTGTCGGGCCCCGTCCAGCCGCGACAGCGACCCGAACAGCTCGGTGCGCAGGTCGTGCTGCACGTCCAGGGACAGCTGGCCGCCCCGGTAACGGCGCAGGTAGGAGCCGGCGAAACCGATCAGGGCCAGCAGGGCGAGCACAACGGCGAGCGGCGCGACCGGGTACCGGGAGGTGATGACCGCGTCGTCGATGATCGCCCGCTGCACCAGCGGGACCGTCGCGGTGACGGCGGTGGCGAGCAGCGCACCGCCGAAGGCGAGGACCGTGCTGCGCCGGTGGCGCCAGCAATAGCCGGCCAGCCGCCGCAGCCAGCCGACCCCGTCCGCCATGGGCTCAATTATCCGGCATCCCCGGTGCCGGTCGGACGATCTACCCAGCGCGGGAGGTGAGTTCGCGGGCGGCGTCGGCGTCCCGGCGCATCTGCGCGGCGAGCTCCTCCGGCGAGCCGAATTTCTCCATCCCGCGCAGCCGGCCGGTGAAGTCCACCGCCGCGTGGGTCCCGTACAGGTCCAGGTCGTCGCGATCGAGCGCGTACGCCTCGACGCTGCGGTCACCGGCGCCGAACGTCGGATTGGTCCCGACCGAGATCGCGGCGGGCCAGTGGCCGCGGGAACGTTCCGGCGCCACCGGCTGCCCGGCGCCGGATGCGTCCCGGCCGTCCGCACCATCGTCACCGGCCGCCGGGCCGGAGCCGGACAGCCAGCCCGCGTACACGCCATCGGCGGGGATCACCAGGTCCGGCACGCACTGCAGGTTCGCAGTGGGGAAACCTAGCGCGCGGCCGCGGCGGTGGCCGCGTACCACGGTGCCCTCCACCCGGTGCGGCCGGCCGAGCGCCGCCGCCGCGGCCTGCACCTCTCCACGCGCCAGGTGCTCGCGGATGGAACTCGACGAGATCACCTCGCCGTCGCCGCCGACCAGCGGCACGCCCTCCGCGGTGAAGTCGTAGGTCTCGCCGAGCTTGGCGAGCAGCGCCACGTCGCCCGCCGCCTTGTGGCCGAAGCGGAAGTTCTCCCCGACCACGGCCGCCACCGCGTGCAGCCGGTCGGCGAGCACCGCCCGGACGAATTCGTCCGGTCCCAGCTGGGAGAACTCATAGCTGAACGGCAGGATGCACACGGCGTCCAGGCCCAGCGAGCCGAGTAGCTCGGCGCGCCTGGCCACGGTGCACAGGAACGGCGGCCGGGTGCCGGGCCGCAGCACCTCCTCCGGGTGCGGGTCGAAGGTGATCGCGACCGACGGCCGGCCCCGGTCCGCCGCGATCTCGACCGCGCGCCCGACGAGGCGCTGGTGGCCGCGATGCACGCCGTCGAAGACCCCGATGGTGACGACGGACGGTTCCCAGTCCCCCGGGACGTCATCCAGGCCGCGCCACACCCGCACCATGCGCTCCCTCCCGCGGTCCACATCCACAACGCGCACTCTAACCGGCTGGCTGCTCCGCGAAGACGGCGACGGGGCGGGCCTGGCCGCCGTCCTCGGCGACCAGCGCCAGGAACGCGCCGTCCGGACCGAACACGGCCACGGGGCCGGGTCCCGACCCGGCGGCGGGCAGCGCGCCGCCGTGGGCCACCCGGCGGGCTTCCTCCGCGGTCACGTCGCGCCGGGGGAATGCGGCGGCGGCCGCCTCAGCCAGCGGGATCACCTCGAATTCCGCGGCCAGCTGGTCAAGGGTCCGGGCGTCCGCATCGGTGTAGGCCCCGGCCCGGGTACGCCGCAGCGCGGTCAGGTGCCCCCCGACACCGAGGGCGTCGCCCAGGTCGCGGGCCAGTGCACGGATGTAGGTTCCGCTGGAGCAGGCGACCGACACGTCGAGGTCGGCCCAGTTTCCCCGTTCGTCCCGCCGGATGTCACCGACTCCGAACGCGTGCACGGTGACCTGCCGGGCATCCAGGACCACCTTCTTGCCGGAACGGGCCATCCGGTACGCGCGCTCGCCGCCCACCTGCACGGCGCTCACCTGCGGCGGCACCTGGCTTATCGTGCCGGTGAGGTCCGCCGCCGCCGCGCGGACCGCCGCCGCGGGCAGGGCACCGGCGGCCAGCGTTCCCGGCCTCGCCACCGCTATCACCTCGCCCTGAGCATCGTCGGTGCTGGTGGCCTGGCCGAGGCGGATCGTGCCGGTGTACTCCTTGTCGTCGGCGGCGAGCTTGCCGAGCAGCCGGGTGGCCTTGCCGATCCCCGCGACGAGCACCCCGGTCGCCATCGGGTCCAGCGTCCCGCCGTGCCCGGTCTTCTTGGTGCCGGCCAGCTTGCGCAGCTTTGCCACCACGTCGTGGGATGTCCAGCCGGCCGGCTTGTCCACGATGACGAGACCCGCGGGTGCCGGGTTCATGGGGCGTCGGCGAGGACGGAGCGCACGCGGGACATGATGTCCTGCACCGGCCCCGGCGCGGCGAAGCCGGCGGCGGCCGGGTGCCCTCCCCCGCCCAGCCGGCCGGCCGCGCGGGCCACGTCCACCTTGCCCTTGGAACGGGCCGAGACCCGCCAGGTGCCGCTGTCGTCTTCCTTGAGGACGAGCGCGACCTCGGCCTCGTTGGTGCGGCGCACAACGTCGATCACCGGCTCGATGGCCTGGTAGTCAACGCCGTGCGCGGCGCGGTCAGCGCGGCTGATCGTGGTCCACACCAGCCCGCGGCCGCCCGCTGCGGCCGGCTCCAGCACCACGCGCGCGAGCGCGGCGGACAGCACCCGCAGGTAGCCGAACGGCGCCCGGTCCCACAGTTCACGGCCGACGGCGCCGGCGTCGATGCCGGTCTCCAGCAGCCGGGCCGCCAGCCGGTGCGTCCAAGCCGTGGTCGTGAAGGTGAACGACCCGGTGTCGGCGACCAGGCCGGCGTACAGGCACAGGGCGATCTGCCTGGTCAGCGGAATGCGCAGGCGGTCGATCAGGTCGCAGGCGAGCACGGCGGTCGCCGCCGCGTCCCGGTTCACCAGGTCGATGCTGCCGAACCCGGCGTTGGACGCGTGGTGGTCGACGACGATCAGCTCGTCCGCCTCAGCCGCCCGGGGCTCGAGCAGCCCGAGGCGGGACGGGCTGGAGGCATCGAAAGTGATCATCACCTGTGGCCTCGCTGGGTAGCTGCCCGGCGGGCTGAGCATGTCCAGGCCCGGCAGGAACCGCAGGTTCGCCGGCACCTGCGGGAACGCGTCCGCGGGCGGATCGCCGACCGAGGCCACGACCCGGCGGTCCGGCGCGAGGGCGTGCGCGACCGCGAGCATCGAGCCCAGCGCGTCGGCGTCAGGGAAGATATGGCAGGCCAGGCAGACCTCTCCGGCGGACTCGACGGCGCTGGCTGCCCGCTGCCAGGTGCTCTCCGCTGGCATCACGGCGCCTCGCCTCCCGCGCTGTCCCGGTAGGGGTCGGGGTCGCCGGCGGGCTCCGCGCCCTGGCGCACCCGGGCCACCTCCGCGTCGGCCGCGCGGGCGCGGTCCAGCAGTTCCTCGACGTGCCGCGCGTTGTCCGGAACCCTGTCGGGCTCGAACGCCAGCGACGGAGTGTGGCGCAGCCCCGTCTGGCGCCCGACCTCGGTGCGGATGACGCCGGTCGCGCTCTGCAGCGCCGCGGCGGTCGCCTCGCGCTCCTCGTCCGGCCCGTAGACGGTGTAGTACACCGTCGCCTCCCGCAGATCGTTGGTCACGCGCGCACCCGTCACCGTGACGAAGCCGAGGCGGGGGTCTTTGATCCGCCGCTCCAGCATCTCCGCGACGATCTGAGCGATCCGGTCGGCCAGCTTGCGCGCCCGGGGGGCGTCCATGGTCGCTCACTCCTCCTCGGTGAACAGCCGCTGCCGTGCGGACAGCAGTTCCATCTCGGGACGCGCGGCGGCGAGCCGCTCGCATGCCGCAAGGACCTCCCCGGCATGCGCCGCCGTCGACGACACCACGGCGATGCCGATCTCGGCCCGGCGGTGCAGGCCGAGGTGGCCGGTCTCCGCGACGGACACGCACGGGTGCCGCCGCCGCAGCTCGGCCACCAGCGGCCGCACCAGCGAGCGCTTCTGCTTCAGTGACCGCACGTCACCGAGCAGCAGGTCGAGCGTCAGCGCACCGACGTACATGCGCCCACCAATACCCGATGGGCTCTGTTAGCTGGCGATCAGGTCCGCGGCTTCTCGCGCATCTCGAAGGTCTCGATCCGGTCCTCGATCTTGACGTCGGAGTAACCGAGGCCGACGCCGCACTCGAAGCCGTCCCGCACCTCGGTGACGTCGTCTTTGAACCGCCGCAGCGACTGGACGGTGAGGTTGTCCGCGACGACGACGCCGTCCCGGATCAGCCGCGCCTTGCTGTTGCGGTTGATGGTCCCGGAGCGCACGATGCAGCCCGCGACGTTCCCGATCCGCGGAACCTTGAAGACCTCGCGGATCTCGGCGGTACCGAGCTGGACCTCCTCGTACTCGGGCTTGAGCATCCCCTTGAGCGCGGCTTCGATCTCGTCGATCGCCTGATAGATGACCGTGTAGTAGCGGATGTCGATGCCCTCGCGCTGCGCGAGCTCGCCGACCCGCTCGGCCGGGCGGACGTTGAAGCCGAGGATCACCGCGTCGGACGCGATCGCCAGGTTCACGTCGTCCTGGGTGATCGCGCCGACGCCGCGGGCGATCACCCGCAGGCTGACCTCCTCGCCCACATCGAGCTTCACCAGGCCGTCCTCGAGCGCCTCCACCGAGCCGGACACGTCGCCCTTGATGATGAGCAGCAGTTCTTCCCGCTCGCCGGCCTTGAGCGCGGTCTCCAGGTCCTCCAGGGTCCGGCGCGGCCGCTGCGCGAACTGCGCGTTGCGCTCCCGCGCCTCGCGCCGTTCGGCGATCTGGCGGGCCATCCGGTCGTCCGGGACGACGAGGAAGTTGTCGCCGGCGCCCGGAACGGTGGCCAGGCCGAGCACCTGGACCGGCCGGGACGGCGGCGCCTCGGCAACGGTTCCGCCGTTCTCGTCGAGCATCGCCCGTACCCGGCCGTAGGCGTCGCCGCAGACGATCGAGTCGCTGACCCGCAGCGTTCCGCGCTGCACCAGCACGGTCGCGACGGGCCCACGGCCGCGGTCCAGATGCGCCTCGATCGCCACGCCCTGAGCGGGCTGATCCGGGTTCGCGCGCAGGTCGAGCTCCGCGTCGGCGGTCAGGACGATCGCCTCGAGCAGGTTGTCGATGCCCTTCTTCTCGATGGCGGAGACGTCGACGAACAGCGTCTGGCCGCCAAACTCCTCGGCCACCAGGTCATACTCGGTGAGCTGCGCCCGGACCCGCTGCGGGTCCGCACCCTCCTTGTCGATCTTGTTAACCGCGACCACGACCGGTACCCCCGCCGCCTGGGCGTGGTTCAGCGCTTCGATGGTCTGCGGCTTCACCCCGTCGTCGGCCGCGACGACGAGGACGACGAGGTCCGTGGTCTCGGCGCCGCGGGCACGCATGGCGGTGAACGCCTCGTGGCCCGGGGTGTCGATGAAGGTGATCTTGCGTTCCCGGGCATCCACCTCGGTGGTCACCTGGTAGGCGCCGATGTGCTGGGTGATGCCGCCGGCCTCGCCGGCCACCACGTTGGTGTGCCGGACCGCGTCCAGCAGCTTGGTCTTCCCGTGGTCCACATGGCCCATCACCGTCACCACCGGCGGCCGTGGCTGCCGGTCCGCCTCGTCGCCGACGTCCTCGCCGAACTCGAGGTCGAACGACTCGAGCAGCTCGCGGTCCTCTTCCTCGGGCGAGACGACCTGCACGGTGTAGTTCAGCTCGGCGCCGAGCAGCTGGAGGGTCTCGTCGTTGACCGACTGGGTCGCGGTGACCATCTCGCCCAGGTGGAACATCACCTGCACCAGTGACGCCGGGTTCGCGCCGATCTTGTCGGCGAAGTCGGCCAGCGAAGCGCCGCGGGACAGCCGGACGGTCCGTCCATCACCGCGGGGCAGCTGGACACCGCCGACGCTCGGCGCCTGCATGTTGTCGAACTCTTGGCGACGCTGCTTCTTCGACTTGCGGCCGCGGGACGGGCGCCCGCCGGGCCGCCCGAACGCGCCCTGGGTGCCGCTGCGGCCACGGCCGCCAGGCCTGCCACCGCCGGGTCCGCCGCGGAACCCGCCGGGACCGCCGCCGGGACCGCCGCCGGGACCGCCGCCATGGGCGCGTCCAGAGACGGGTCCTGCCGGAGGATTGCCGTTTCCAGATCACGGAGCGGCTGGCTCGGGTCGATGCCCAGCTGATCACCG
>JBPYFL010000044.1:0-2498 GCA_051986485.1 Streptosporangiaceae bacterium
ACGGCGCGAGGCGATGCTCTTGTGGGGCCACTGGGGGCGGCACGGCCTTGGGCGAGACGCGCCACGGCATCGTGACGGTGTGGCTTTCCCCGGCCCGCCAGATGACCGCGGTGATCGTGATGGGCCCTGCCGAGTCAATCCGGCCCGTGCCGAAATAGCGTCCTGGTTCTATCTGCCGCAGTGGGAGTGTTCCGGACCCCCCAGACCTGCCGAGCTTGAGCGTGACCCGCTCGATGGGAGCCGGCGGGGGCCGGCGCGAGCTGTCGGCCAGCACCGTGAACCCGTTGACACCCGGCCGGTTGGGTGTCGCGGAGACCGACACCACCAGGTCGTCGACGGTGGTGTCGTACGCCTGTGGGGCGGCTAGTGGTATCGCCGGGGCCGCGGTGCGCGGCGGCGCGGTCTCGGCGAGCAGGCCGGCTGCCGCCAGCAGAACGGCGCCTACCGATACCTCGACGATGATGAGCCGACGAGACGGCGTGGCGCCGCCTGGAGCGCGAACGAGGCGCCCTCGCCTGTTCAGCCGGCGGCCGTGCAGCAGCCCCGAGTTAGCGATGCCGAGACCGCCCACGACAGCAAGCAGAGCGGTCTTCAGCAGCAGGGTGCGGCCGTAGGAGGTGCTCAGCAGCTGACCGGGCTCGGGGACCTGGCGGCCGGCCCCGTAAAGGCCGGTGACCACGAGAACGGTGACGCTGATCACGATGAGGGTGGAGAAGGGACCACGGCACGCTCGGATCACTTCGCGAGGCGGGAGCCCGGTCACGCGGGGGAAGAGGACCAGCACGAGCGCGGGAAGGGCACCCAGCCAGAGCAGCGCGGTGAGGACGTGCAGCGAATAGGCGATCACGGCGGCGGCCCGGGCGGACTGCAGGGCGACGGAGTGGCTGCCGAGCCCTTCGACCGCAACGACGGCGAGCACGAGCACCGCGGCCGCCGCCGGCCGAACCGTGGAACGGCGGGTTGGGGGCTCGTCGAGCCTGGACCGGATGCTGAGG
The DNA here is from genome assembly GCA_051986485.1 of Streptosporangiaceae bacterium. Classification (GTDB taxonomy): domain Bacteria; phylum Actinomycetota; class Actinomycetes; order Streptosporangiales; family Streptosporangiaceae; genus JBPYFL01. The sequence continues at coordinate 996 of JBPYFL010000044.1, forward strand.
ATGATGGCGACAAGCGCGATGAGCGCTGCCTCCCGGGCAAGCCAGAGATAGCCCCACCGCGTCCCTGTGAGCAGATCGGACACCGCCTGGAACAGCGTCCGGTCTCCGCCGGCTCCTACCGCCCGCCGGCCTTCCTCGGCCAGAGTTGCCATGCCGACGGCGACGGCCGTGGCCGCACAACCTGCTGCCACCGCCAGCAGCCTGCGCCGCGCCAGCTGCGCTCCTACGGCGACGGCGGCCGACGTGGAGGAAGCCCGAGCTCGGCCTAGGACCGGACCGGCCACCGCGAGGCATCCGATCAGTCCGGCGAGCGCGCACAGGCCGAGCCATCGGAGCAGGACGCCTACTGGCGTTGCGGCCGTGCCGGTCTCGCCGGCACTCGCGGCTACCGGGATGGTCCCTGCGGCTGCCGCACCGCCGACGGTGAACACGACCACACCGCGCGTGGTGTGGCCGTCGTCCTCGGCGAGCACCTGCCACACGAGACCGTAGGTCCCTGTCCCAATGGTCGGGAGTTCCACGGTGAGCTGCGCTGGATCGCCGCCGCCCGCCTGGAGGTGCGAACCGCTGATGGTCGCTCCAGTGTGGTCCACGACGCGGGCCGAACTGAACTTCGGTGAGATCGTCTCGCTGAACCAGAGCCGGGCGACGCCGGGAGCGTGGGCCAGCACGCTGCCGTCGGGTGGGTCCGAGCGGACCAAGTCTGCGTGTGCGCTCGCGGGCACTGCGAACAGCACCATGGCGGCGACGGCGCCCAGGGCGAGTGCCGCGCTCCGCAGGAGAATTCGCACCGCCGCCCGCCCCCTCCCGGTCAGTGTGGTCCTCACTTCACTACGACGTGCTCCACCTCGGCGTCGCCGAGCAAGACGGTTACCTCGCTACCGTGGTGCACCCAGTTACCGGTGTTCTCGAAAACGAGGTAGTAGCTGACGGCCGGCTTCAGCGGCCCCTGGTGGGCATGTCCCATCAGCAGCCGGTTGAGGACGAGCCCGGTGCGCTCATCGATGATCGCCGGAGGCGTCTGGGCCTCGTGAACGGTCACGGCCTTGCTGGGATCGACGACCTGGTATCTCAGGTCGAGAAGTCCCCCACCCGCGGTTACCGCCACCCGGACGAGCCGGACGCCGCTGCGCTCGGCCAAGCCGGACGCGGACACAGCGGGCCGCCGCCATTCGGGCGGCGGACTGACGCTGGCCTCGCTGTGGGAGCGATGCGGCAGCCAAAGCGCTAGCGCCCCGATTCCGGCCGCGATGAGCACACCGGCCAGGAATCCGGCGATCCGAACTCGGCCGGGCGGCCGGAACCGGCTCCGCGGGGCGGAAGCGGGACCGGTCCCGGGCTCGGCCCGTGTGAGCGGCGAGCGACCGCTCATCACGAATGAATGAAGGTCAGCATCCCGCCCCCGGGCGGCAAGGGACTCTGACCCGTTTGGTCGCCGTTGGTGAGATGCAGCTGACGGTTGAACAGCGGGAAGCCGCTGCTGCTTGGCCCTCCCCCGGCCGG
>JBPYFL010000045.1:0-5938 GCA_051986485.1 Streptosporangiaceae bacterium
GCTGGGGGCGGATCCCGCGGGTGGCGATCCAGCGGCCGATCGCCGCCTCGCTCCGCCCGCCGCCGTAGGCGTCCGCGGTGTCGAAATGGGTGATGCCGGACTCCCAGGCGGCATCCATCATCGCGAGCGCCTGGTCCGTGGTCAGGCCTTGGCCGAAGAACTCGGGCGCCGAGCCAACCCCGCCGAAGTTCCCGCAGCCCAGCGCGATCCGGGGGAGCGGGCGGCCGGGTGGCCGCGCGTTCTCAGGTGTCTCGCTCATCGGCCGGGGCAACCGGACCGGGCCCGGGGGCAGGTCGCCGGATTGCGCAGATGATCATCCGGGACATTCAACCAAACGCCCGAATTGCCGGGCAACTGCCGGTCCGTCCGGCAGCCGTCCCGATTAGGGTCGTAATGATGTAATCGTTTGATCGTGCGCGCCGGTCGACGGAGAGTTGACGGGGACGGCGAACGGCCGGGAGGGACGGAGGGGCTGTGCGGGGCGACACGGACACGGTCGGCGGCAGGTCGGCCGCGAGCAGGCTGGCTCAGGTCATCGCCACCAGGAGCGGCAAGGCGGCGCCGGAGGCGGAGTTCGTGATCGAGCACCGCGAGGCACTGATCTACACGCTGTGCCAGGCGGCAGAGCTGGAACACGGCATCATGTGCCAGTACCTGTTCGCGGCGTTCTCCCTGAAGCAATCCACGGCCGAAGGGCTCACCGACGCCGAACTCGCCGCCGCGCTCCGCTGGCGCAAGCAGATCTCCCACGTGGCCGCCCAGGAGATGCTGCACCTGGCGCTGGTGCACAACCTGCTGTCGGCGATCGGCGCGGCGCCGCACATGGCCCGGCCGAACCTTCCGGCCCCGGCCGGGCACTACCCGGCGGGCGTTCAACTCGCGCTGCTGCCGTTCGGCGAGCAGGCGCTGCAGCACTTCATGTTCCTGGAGCGCCCGGAGAACATGGACCTGGCGGACGCCGAGGGCATGGCCGCCATGGGCGCGGCGATCCCGGTGATGAACGAACGGGACATCGTCCCCCGCGGCCAGGACTTCAAGACCGTCGGGCACCTGTACCGGTCCATCGAGCTCGGCCTCCACCGCCTGACCGAGAAGCACGGCGAGGACTGGCTGTTCGTCGGCCCGAAACGGGCACAGGCGACGCAGGCCCAGTTCGGCTGGCCAGAGCTGATCCCGGTGACCGGCCTGGCCAGCGCGCAGCGGGCGATCGACGAGATCCTGGAGCAGGGCGAGGGCCCGCGCGGGCGCTGGCGCGACGCCCACTTCGGGCGGTTCGTGCACATCCTCGGCGAGTACCAGGAGATGCGGGAGGTGAACCCGGCCTTCGACCCGGTCCGCCCGGTGGTGCGGGCCAACGTCCGCCCGCAGGACCGCGCGGAAGACGTACCGCTGATCACCGATCCGCTCACCGCCCGGGTGGCCGACCTGTTCAACGTCGGATACGAGATCCTGCTGCAGATCTTCGAGCGGTATTTCGCGCACACCGAGGAAACCGACGAGCAGCTGGGGACGCTGGCGGACGCGACCGTCGCGCTGATGCTGCGGGTGCTCAAGCCGCTCGGCGACCTGATCACGACCCTGCCGGCCGGGCCGGAGTTCGCGGACCGGACCGCGGGCCCGAGCTTCGAGCTGTTCTACGAGAGCGACTACCTGATGCCGCACCGGGAGGCGGCGTGGTCGCTGCTGGCGGAGCGGCTCAACGACGCCGCGTGGCTCTGCAGCGAGCTACGAAACGGCCGGGGCGAGGGCATCGCCGGCCCGCTGCAGCCCGTGCTTGCGGCGCTCCGGGAGACGTCGGCGACGCTCGCCGCCCATCTGCCCGCCGGCAGCGCGCATGCATGGCTGGCGGCGCCGGAGGACGGCCTCGGCTCCAGCGAACTCGACGCGATGCTGAGCAGGGCGGATGAGTTCCGGGCGGCTGCCAGGCACCCCGCTGGTCCCGCCGCCGGCCAGGCAGTCGGGCCGGCCGAGCTGTCCGCCCTATTTGCCTCGGTCGACTCGATCGTGACGGACACGGGCGTGGAGGCGGGCGGCCGCCCGGCGGTGAAGGCCACCGCGGGCGAAAGCCCGCCCTATGGCCTCGTCCTGCGCCGTCTGGTGGACAGCGTGCTCCAGCCGCTGTCCGCGGTGGCTCCGATGCCAGCGCGGACCACGGGGAAGGCGCGGGACCCCTTTCCGGCGCCGCACAGCGGGGAGGGCAACAGGCCTGTGGCGGAACGGGTCTTCCAGGCGGCCCGCACCGCGACGCAGTTGCGGGCCCGGCTGGGCACCGCCGGCACCTGCCCGCCCGAGCTGACCGAGGCGACAGCCGCGCTGCAGGATCTCGCCTGCCGGCTCGCCCCGGCCCCGGAGCGCGCGGACTGGCTGGCCGAGCTACGCGGTCTCCAGGCGGCACTGCCGGCCACGATCCATGCGATGCGCAACGGGCCGTACCTCGCCACCAACATCCCGCGGGTGGTCAACTACCTGGGCATGCCGGAGGGCCGGCCGCCGCAGCTGGCGCTGTGCCGGTGCGGCGGCTCGTCGATCCGCCCGCTGTGCGACCGGGCCTGTACCCGCAACGGCTTCACCGACGCCAAGGACCCGCAGCGGGTGCCCGACCGCCGCGATACCTACCAGGGCGAGCAGGTGACGATCTTCGACAACCGGGGGATCTGCCAGCACTCCGGGTACTGCACCGACCGGCTTGCGGCAGTCTTCCGGTCCGGCCAGGAGCCGTTCGTCGCGCCGAGCGGCGGCCGGATGGACGAGATCATCCGCGCGGTCCGGGACTGCCCGTCCGGTGCCCTCAGCTACGCGCTCGGCGGGGCCGAGGCTCGCCGCCACGTGGACTGGGACCGGAGCCGGCCGCCTGCCGTCGAGGTCACCCGGGACGGCCCCTACCGGGTGACCGGCACCATCCCGCTCAGCGGCGACATGGACAAGCCGGTGGCGCACGCCGACGGATCCTCGCAGGAGCACTACGCGCTGTGCCGCTGCGGGCACTCCCAGAACAAGCCGTTCTGCAGTGGCATGCACTGGTACGTGGGATTCCGGGACCCGGTCCCGCCGCCCGGCCACGAGCCGACCGTCTTCGAATGGGCCGGCGGCAACGGTCCCCTGGTCCGGACGGCGCGGCTTTTCTACGAGAAGCACGTGACGGCCGATCCGTTGCTCGCGCCGCTGTTCGCGGACATGCCGCAGGATCAGCCGCAGCGGCTCGCCGCGTGGCTGGCCGAAGCCTTCGGCGGCCCGGCGACCGAGCGCGCCGATAGCGTGACCCCCGGCGGGAAGCCCCTGGACGGGGAACCGCGGGCCCGGTGGGTGACCCTGCTGAGCCGCTGCGCTGACGAGGCCGGCCTGCCGGCCGACCCGCAGTTCCGGTCCGTGCTCGCGGCGACCATCGACTGGCTGTCGCGGTCCGCGGCACTGACCGACGCCGGCACCGGGAACGACACCCTGCCGTCCCCGGTGCCGCGCTGGGACTGGGGACCTGCCGGACCGCCCAGCGCGCCGCCGGAGCCCGGCGACCAGACGGCCGCCGCGGCCGCGCCGGCGCCCGGTCCCGATGAGCCGGTCAGCTTCGCGGCGCACATCCGCCCGCTGTTCCGGGCGCGTGACCGGCAGTCGATGAGCTTCGCCTTCGACCTGTGGTCATACGACGACGTCCGGGCCCACGCCACCGAGATCCTCAGCCGCGTCGCGGACGGCTCGATGCCGTGCGACGGGGCCTGGCAGTCGGAGCAGGTCACGACGCTGCGCCGGTGGTCGGAATCCGGGATGCGCCCCTAAACGTCCATGATCGTTGCAAGACTGGGTGAGTTATCACCTCCCAGCGTCAACGATTCATGGAGTGAACGCCGATGTGGCTGAAGGCCGTCCGCGGAGTGGCGTACGAGTACCCCTGGTTCCACCGCTGGATGGGCTTGATCGGCAATGTCGCCTTCGTCGTCGGCAGCGTCTTCTTCCTCTACGCGCGCCTCGAGGTCACCGGGACGTGGATCTTCATCCTCGCCTCCAGCGGCATGATGATCGACAGCATCGGCGAGAAGATGGTCCGGCGCGAATCCGACCGGCGCCGCGCCGAGGTCACGACATGAACTTGAGCAGGGCGGTGTTGACCTGGTCCGCGTGTGTCCAGGCGATGGCGTGCGGGCCCTGGTCGATGGTCACCAGCTGCACATCCTTGATCAAGCCGGGCAGCCGCTGCCCCGTCTTGTCATAGGGCAGGACCCGGTCGTCATTGCCCTGGATGACCAGCATCGGGATGTCGATCTTCGGCAGGTCGCCGCGGAAGTCGGTCTCCCACGTCGGTATACAGGCCACCGTTCCGGTGGCGCCGGCGGAGACGGCCATGTTGAAGCATGAGTTATAGTACTGGTCGCTGACCAGCGTGCCGCGGAACTTGTCGATGTTGAAGAAGTTGTCGAGGAAGCCCGCCATCCAGGCGGCGTTGTCCTGCCGGGCGTTCTGGATGAACCCGTCGAACAGGCTGGCGGGCAGGCCCTCCGGGTTGTCGCCGCTCTGCAGCAGGAACGGCGGGATCGGGGATACCAGCACGCCCCTGGCGACCCGCTGAGAGCCGTAGCGGCCGAGGTACCGGGTCACCTCGCCGGTCCCCATCGAGTGACCAACCAGCGTCACGTTGCGCAGGTCGAGTGTTTCGAGCAGCACGTGCAGGTCGTTGGCGAAGGTGTCGTAGTCATACCCGGTGACCGGCTGGCTGGACTTCCCGAATCCGCGGCGGTCATAGGTGATCACCCGGTGCCCGTCTTCGAGCAGCACCATGAGCTGCTTGTCCCAGGCCCGGCCGCTGAGCGGGTACCCGTGGATCAGGACCACCGGACGCCCGGATCCGTGATCTTCGTAGTAGAGCTCAATCGAGCCGGTGTTCTCCTGGCCGACCTTGACGTACGGCATGGCTGTCCCCCGTATGGTGCGTCCCCGTTGAGCGCGTGCCGGTAATGGCGGCGCCGTGGCTCGCCCTACCCGGCCCAGCACGGGCCCAACCGGGATGGTCCGGGGCAAAAGGTCCATCCGGCGGCGCCGGCCGCGCCTAGGCGATCGCGCCGGCCGAATCACAGAATGGAACCGAGCGTGACCGCCGGGACCACGATCCGCGGCGATCCGCGCTCCACCGGGGAACGCGGGATGACCGCCGCAACACCCGAACGGGGGACCAGCAATGACGGCAGACGCAGCCGATGCCGGAAACGACGTGGTCACGAAGCTCAGCCCGAGGTCGGTCACCGCGACCGTTTCCCGGCTGACCAGCATTATCAGCGGCAAGGGGATGAAGATCTTCGCGGTGATCGACCAGAGCGCCGAGGCGCGCGAGGCCGGGCTTCAGCTCCGCGGAACCACCCTGGTGCTGTTCGGCAGCCCGGCGGCCGGGACGCCGGTGATGGCGGCGTCGCCGTTGTCCGCGCTCGACCTGCCTCTCAAGGTGCTGATCTGGGACGACGACGGGCAGACCAAGGTCTCCTACCTGGCGCCGGCGGCGCTGGCGGCCCGGTACCACCTGGATGACCAGCTGGCAGCGAACCTCGCCGGCATCGGCCCGCTCACCGACGCGCTCGTCGCCTCATAGCAGGTCGAGGGCTGTTTTCGCCCGCGAGACCCGGTCGCGTGCGCTGCTGACCTCGTCCGCTGCCTCCTGCTGTGCGTGCTCGGCGTCGAGCAGGTCCCGGCCGGCCTGGTCCGCAGACTCACGGAGGTCCGCCAGCCGACGTTCGAGGGCGGCCACCTGCCGCTGAATCCTGTCCTGTTCCGTCCGCGCGTCCCGAAGCCGGCGTTCCCGGGTGCCGGCCGCGCGTTCAGCGGTGGCCGCCGCCGCCTCTGCTGCCCGCAGCTCCCGCCTCGCGGCCTGGACGCGCTCGCGCGATTCCCGGTCCGCGGCGGGCCGGCGCCCGATGGCCGGAGCAGGTTTCTGCCCCGGCGGCGCGGCGCCCGCCGGCGG
>JBPYFL010000046.1:0-19618 GCA_051986485.1 Streptosporangiaceae bacterium
GATCAGGTTGCAGATGACCGCATGGGAGGGGCCGGTGATGCCGACGGTGCGGCCGCGTTCCACCAGATCCAGGATCTGCAGCGCGCCGTTGTAGGTCTTCCCGGTGCCTGGTGGGCCCTGGATCGGCAGGTAGGAATCCTCCAGTTCGGAGACCAGGCGCAGTGCGGCATCTCGTGCTGGCTCATCCGCGTGCGGCAGCGGCGACGCAGGGGGGCGGGACGTGCGGGGTGGCAGCCGCAGCAGCAGCGCGGTGGCCGTATCGCGGCCGGTCAGGCCGTCGCAGACCACCCGGCGGCCGAGGTCGCGCAGCCGGCCGCGCGGGTTCTTGGTATCGATCGGGCCTTGCGGGAGAAGGGCACGGGGCAGGGGCCCGGAATAGGTGCTGACTTTCTTGACGTCGATGGTGCCGTGCTCGTCGTCGACCTCGCAGACGGTCCATGAGGTATCCGCAACCGGGTCGTCCGCGATGTCTCCCCGGGAGAAGCGGTGTTCCTGCGGCGGGAACGCGAACCGCCGTACCGCGGACCTCTTCGCCTGGCCGATACACTCACCTCCGGTGAGGCCGCCGAGCGCGTCGGGCTCCGCGATCAGTTCCTCCGGGCTGAGCGTGCGCAGGTAGAAGAACCGCCACCACCCGGGCTTAGCTTCGCGGCGGTGCCAGTCCAGCAGGTTGGCCAGCAGTTCCCTGGCGTTCTGCTCGCGGGTGCGCTGCGAGGGGTCTGTGGGCAGCCCGGCCAGCAGTTGCTCCCGGATCTGGGTGATCTCGGGATCCTCGCGCGCGCCGGTGTCCTCCTCGACCGCCGGCCGGGGCAGGGGCTCGCCGATTTGCGCGGCGAGTTCGATGCGCCGGTCCTCCAGCCAGTCGCGCAGCACGAGCGTGGCCCGGCAGTCGTCCTCGTTGTACCCGGCGACGACCTCCTGCCGGGTGAGGTCACCGGCCGCCGAGCCGTCCTCCAGGGCGGCCTCGAACGCGATCAGGTTGCTGGTCGCCTCGCGCAGGTCTACCTGGCGGTCGTATCCGCACAGCGGCTCCAGCCGCTTGATCGAATAGCTCTGCACGCCGGCCCGCAGGCCCTGGCGCACCACCCGGTACAGGTCGACGAACACCCCGAGCCGGAACAGGTCGTCCACCTCGTCCTCACGGGTGGCGAACCGGCCCATCAGCCGGCCGACCGCCTCCTGGCGGGTCTCGTGCAACTCGGTCAGATGATCGATCGAGGTGGGCTCGTAATGGTTGTAGTGGTAAACGTGCAGGCCGGGGAAGCGCTTGCGGCGCTCGGTGATGAAGTCGATCAAGTCCTCGAACGCTTGTTTCTCTCCGCGCCGGTCAAAGCACCAGAACGGGTGATACCGCGGCACCCCGGCGGCGTCGGTGTCGGCGGTGTCGACGATGCCGAACAGGTATTGCAGGCCGGACTCGCTGACGTCCTCGGAGTAGAACGGCGCGCCCTCGATATCGAAGAACAGGTCCCCCGGGGCCGGCTCGGGCAGCGCCAGCAGTCCCCGGTTTCCGATCAGCGCGCCGGCGTCGTCGCGGTCCGGCTGCAGCAGCCGGTACTCGATGTGGCCGCTGTCCTCGCTTGCGACCTGCAACCGCGCCTGCAACCGGGCGCGCTCCAGTGACTCGCGGTTCCCGTGGACCGCCTCCGGGATTTCCGCCAGAGCGGCGAATCCGCGCATGGTCGCCACCCCGTCGGCCTTCAGCGCCTGCCGCTGTTTCTTGGTGATCCCCGCGATCAGTGACAGGTCGTCGTCATTGCGGCGGCGCGCCGTGCATGCTGGGCTCCACCGGCAGATCGCACAGTGCTCCACCGGGTCCGGGTAGGTGTCGCCGGGCGGGTTGTCCCCCGGATCGGCGGCGATGAAATCGGAGAGGACGCGCCGCGCCTGCCGTTCATATGCGGAATAGTCGGCGACCTTGAACGACGCGAACTCCCCGTTGCCGAGCGCCAGGTGCATCCAGCGGGGCGTCGTTCCCTGTAGTGCCGCGAGCAGATGCGAATAGAACGCGATCTGCGCCACCGCGCGCCCTTTCGCGGTCCGGGCGAGCTTGGCATCGACCACCTCGAATCCGGTCGCGTCCGGGCGCGGCTCGCCGTCCGGGCCCGGCTCGCCGTCCGGGGCCAGCAGACCGGCCCGGACCAGGAAGTCCGGGCGTCCCAGCAGCGCCGCGCCTGCGGGGGAGGGATCCGCGGTCAGCGTGCCCTGGTAGATCACATCGGCTGGGCCGGTGATCGCCGCCGCTGTGGCGGCCGCCGCATCGGCACCCGGTTCATTGGGGAACTCCACGATGTTGAGGCCGTCGGCCCGGAAGCCATCCAGCACCGAGCGCTCATGTACCTCGCCGCGCTTGATGAGCTCCTGGAAACCGAGGTCGTACACATCCGGCGGGGACAGGATTCCGCAGGCACGGCGCAGATCCAGCCTTGTCAGGTGCTCGCAGGCCAGGAAGTTGGCGATATCGCTGGCGGACAGCCGAAGCGAGCCGCCGGTCACCCTCATTCCCGCACGCTAACTCGCCACGCTGGATGGGTCCATGATGCTGGGCGTGCCAGTGAGGCGGAGGCGGCGCCCGTAGGCTGGAAGGCCAGCGCCTCAGCCGCTCGGGTGCGGTGGGCGCATGATTTGCGTCGGGTCCGATTGAAGGTGCTAGCCAGCGCTTGCCGGCGAGCCACGCTGATGCCGCACCTGGATGTGAAGACGTGGATGGTCTGGGGGTTGCCGGTGAGCGTTGCCGAGTTCCGTGATGACAACCGCGCTTATCTCGCGTGGGTCTCGGAGCACCCGGACGGTTTCGTGATCAACATCCAGCGCAGCCTCAATCCGAGCGATGCTCGGCTGCATCAGGCGGACTGCCGCTGGATTCGGGGCCGGCCGCCGCGCGGGGACGGTTTCGTCGGCGCGTACATCAAGGTTTGCTCCACATCGCTGCCGGATCTCCGCGACTGGCTACGGAGCCACATCGGCTCACCCGTCCGCGATTGCGGCACCTGCCTCCCCGCAGCGCGCGGTCACCACACCGGGTTCCCCGTCCCCGCCACATCAGCGAAGCACCAGGCCTCCGTCGCCGGCGCAGACCCATGGCACGAGTTCGACGGGCCAGAGGAAGGAAAACGGGAAGTCCGGCTATGGGCCAACCGGTACATCCCATTCGAGCACTTAAACGACCCTCAGATTGCCGCCCGGACTGAGTTGCGGCGACGGATCGCTCTGCTGTCCGCCCGTCCCGGTGAGATGCTGCATGCGAGCTACGCGGGGCCAAAGCCCGCCGACATGGATGTGGAGAACCTGCTGCTCTACAACATTGGCGGCGAGTGTTTCCGCCCCGCCGCCCGGTATGGCGTCCGATTCGAACTGGCGGCCAGCCATCGTGATGCGCCATCGGGCCGGGCACTCGGCTGCTCCTACCGGTACCGCATGATCGAGCACGGAGAGGACCTGGCCGACACGAGGGCACTCGCCAGCATTGGGCACTCGGCGGCGAGATTTGGGCGCTGTCCAGCCACAGCGGAGAATCAGTGAGGAGTCAACAGTGACCGGCAATGTGCATGATCTGGGGCAAGCTCAGCGCCCGGCCGGGCCGGCCGGGCTGGTGCTATCGGGCGGAGGCATGCGCGGCGCCTACGAGATGGGGGCGCTGTCGGTGCTGGCGCCGGAACTGCAGCGGCGGGGGGAGAGCCCGCGGATCATCGTGGGCACCAGCGCCGGCGCGCTAAACGCCGCGTTCCTGGCGGCGGGAGCAGCCGGGGGGCTGGTGAGCGCCGTGGAGGCCGGATGCCAGCTATGGCGCGACATCCGGTACGCCGACGTGCTCGGTCCACTGCTCTCGGCGCGGGATGTCGGCCTGGGCCTTCGTTTCGGCCTGGAGTTCCTCGGGCTTCCGGTCTCCAGCGTGCGGGGCCTGCTCGATACCGCTCCGCTCGAGGACACGATCAAGGCGCGGATCGCATTTGGCAAGGTGGCGGAGAACGTGCGCTCCGGCGTGATCGACACCGCGGGCGTGGCCGCCACGTCGTATCAGACCGGCCGCAGCGTGGTCTTCTACCAGGGCCCGTCGCACCCGCCGCGCGACGACAAGCGCGCGATCGACTATGCCGGCACGCACCTGACGGCTACGCACGTCCGGGCGAGCGCGTCGATAGAGGCACTGTCCCCGGCGGTCAGGATTACCGAGCCAGCCGACATGGACGGCTGGTACGGAGATGGCGGGACGAGTCTCAACACGCCGCTGAAGCCGGCGCTTGCGTTCGGGGCCGAGCGGCTGATCGTCATCGGCTTGAACTCGACCGCCGGCGGTCCGCGCGCGGCATCGAAGCGTCCCGCCGACGCGTTCGACGGCGCGGCTCAAGTCGTTCAGGCATTGCTCGCAGACCAGCTTTCCAATGACGTCGCGACGCTGGCGACCGTCAATCAGATCGTCGCCGCCCGTCAGCCTGCCGGGGGAAACGGTGACCACGCCGCTGACGCGCACCGGGTGGTCCCGTATATGTTTGTGGCGCCGCGAGATCGGTTCGCGATCGGGCGGCTGGCGAACAAGGTCTACCGCCAGCGCTACGGCGGGCTGAGCGGGCTGCTGCGCGAGCGCGACCTGGCCTTGCTGGGACGGCTGCTGGATGCCGGCCGCAACCCCGCGCGCGGCGAACTGCTGAGCTATGTCTTCTTCGCGCCCGAGTTCGCGCGGGCGCTGATCGACCAGGGCCGCCGGGACGCCGAGTGGTGGCTGGAGCAGGTACACGATGATGGGCCATGGCGCATCGGCGATCCGCCCGGCGCCGGCAGCGAGCGCCAGGCTCGCTTTGGATCGCACCCAGGAAGGGGTAGCTGGTGATCTCCACCGCTGATCTTGTGGACCAGTACGAGGGCTCCGTTCAAAGCTGCGAGCTGCAGTTCCGGTCGTTCGGCCGGCGGCACCGCTTTGCGGGGGAGATCGTCACCGTCGACTGCATCGAGGACAACGTCCTCGTCAAGCAGGCGCTGCAGGACCCGGGTCACGGCAAAGTCCTCGTCGTCGATGGCCACGGCTCGCTTCGGTGCGCCCTGGCTGGCGACGTGATCGCCGGGATCGGCCAGGACAACGGCTGGGAGGGGATCGTCATCCACGGAGCGGTCCGCGACGTGGCCGCGATGCGGGAACTGAACCTCGGCGTGCTGGCGCTCGGCTCCAACCCAGCCAAGTCCGCGAAACGGGGGACGGGCACCCAGGACGCGGCGGTGCGGTTCGGCGGAGTGACGTTCCAGCCCGGATGGTGGCTGGTGGCCGACGAGGACGGGGTGCTGGTCTCCGCAAACCGCCTCCCGTCCGAAGCGTCCACCGGCTAGAGCCTCGACCATGACCCTGGTGGGCCGCAGAGAGGCTCGATCCGCGGTTTGTGACGGAGGAGGTTTCCGTGGGCGACCTGATAGGCAGCCGCGGCGGGCCGGCCCGCCGCCTTCGGGAGCTGCTCGCCGCGCCGGAGCCACTCGTCGCGCCGGGCGCCTATGACGCCCTGTCGGCGCGCCTGGTCGAGCAGGCTGGCTTCGATGCCGTCTACATGACGGGGTTCGGCACGACCGCGTCGCTGATCGGGCGGCCCGACGTCGGCCTGCTTTCCGCCACCGAGATGATCGACAATGCCCGGCGCATCGCCGCCGCGGTCGACGTACCGGTGATCGCGGATGCCGATACCGGTTACGGCAACGCCATCAACGTGGTCCGGACGGTGCAGGCCTACGAACAGGCCGGTGTGGCCGGCATTCACCTGGAAGACCAGGTGACCCCGAAGAGGTGCGGGCACCTCAGCGGGAAAGCCGTGGTCCCGCCCGCGGAGATGACCGAGAAGATACGGGCGGCCGTCGCCGCACGCCGGGACCCGGATTTCGTCATCATCGCCAGGACCGACGCGGCCGCCGTGAACGGGCTCGACGACGCCCTCACGCGCGCCCGCGCGTACGCCGAGGCCGGCGCCGACATGCTGTTCGTCGAGGCCCCGACGAGCGAGCGCGACATCGCGACGGTGGCCGCCCAGCTGCGCGGAACCGCCCCGCTGGTCTTCAACGGCGCCGAGGGCGGCCGCACGCCGCCGGTTACGCTGGCCCGCCTGAGTGAGCTCGGCTTCTCGCTCGTGCTGTACCCGATCGGCACGCTGCTCGCGGCGACGGCTGCCATCCGCTCCCTGCTCGCCACCGTGCGCGCCGACGGCACACCCGCCGCCGCGCTGGCGGAGCTGCCTGCCTTCGACGAATTCACCGATCTCGTCGGCCTTCCGGAGATTCAGGCGCTCGCACGGCGGTTCACCACACCCTGACCGGGTGCCGTACCGTTGCGCTGCCCCCCTTCGCTCGGTGGCATCGCTTACAGGTCCGGTACGCCCCGTTCGGGGACGGAGGCGAGGACCTGGCGGGTGGCGTCCGCGGTGAGCGGGGATTCGCCGAGCTGGCGCAGCAGGGTGGCCGCGGCCTCCATCTCGTGGATTCGCCGCTCGCTGTGCTGGCGCGTGCCGTCCACGAGGCGGGTCACGAACTCCTTGTCCATCCCGCTGAGAACCTCGACGAGGTAGCCGCGGAACCAGTCGGCCATCCCCGCCGACTGCGCGGCGCGCAGCGATTCGATCATCAGCGCCGAAATCCCTTTGACGACGACGCTGCGCAGCAGCTTCCTGGTGGCGGCGATACCGGGCTCGTCGCCGACGACCTCCAGGGTCATCCCGAGCGGCCGGAGCAGTCCGGCGAGCTGGCCGGCATCGTCGCCGGACAGGTCGACCGGCGTGGCGACGCCGCGGAGCGGCACCGGATTCATGATCGCGCCGTCAACGAACCGCAGGCCGTGGCTGCGGGCTTGGGCGGCCAGTTCGCGTTTCAGCCCGGCATCGCCGGTGGCGAAGTCGGCGTAGAAGGAACCCGCCCGCATCTGCCCGACGGCGGAGCCGGCCGCGTCGAGCGCCTGCGCCGCGTGGGTGACGGCGATGACGACATCGGCGTCGGCGACCGCCTCGCCGGGGCCGGCGCACCGGGTGACACCCGGCGGGTCGGGCACGCCGGCCGGATCGTAGCCCCGCACCCTGGCGGCACCGGCGAGGCCGCCCGCGAAGCGGGAGCCGGCCTCACCCAGTCCGAGAACGCCGATACGCAGCGGTGTCGCGGCGCTGCCGAGGTCGCTGGCGGCCACGGGTACCCCCTTCCGGAGCCGGTCACTGTGCCGCAGCCGATGCGCTGCACGGCAAGTATTTCACTGGATGACTTGTTTTTACTATACTGATTGAAGGGTGGGAGCGCCCCGGCCGCCGGTCTTCGCACACCCCCCGGGCCGACGGTACGGGGTTGAAGCGTGTCCTGGCGCGGCATCGCCAACCCGTGCCCGGTTCACCGCGGACAGTGCGGCCGCGCCGGGACACGCCAGTTCTTCTGCCGGGCCCGGCCGACCGCGGCCACGAGCCGCAGAGCCGACCGCGGCCACGAGCCGCAGAAGGGAGCGATGCCGTGGCCACCGCCGGAGCTCAGGAGCCGGGAACCGGGGCGCAGGACCCGCGAACCGGGGCGGACGACCCGCGAACCGGGGCGCAGGACCCGGCCGGGCTGGGACGGGGTCCGCTGGAGGCGATGTCCGTATTGGTCGCCCAGCCAGGCCCGACGCTGCTACGCGATCTGCTGCGTGACGTGATCGACCCGGAGATCGGGATCAACATCGTGGACCTGGGGCTGGTCTACGACGTGGAGTTGTCGGGCGACGGCCTGGCGGTGATCCGGATGACGCTGACCACGCCCGGCTGTCCGCTCGGCGGCTACCTCGACGACGAGGTCCACGAGACGCTATGGGGCGCGCCGGGTGTGAACGACATCGAGGTGCGGATCGTCTGGGACCCGCCGTGGGATCCGGACGAGATGATGAGCGACTGGGCCAAAGACCAGCTCGGGTGGCGGCGGTGACCCGGCCACCGGTCACCCTGGCGAACCCGAGGCGGCGCCGCGCCCGGTGGGTGCCGCCGTTGATGGCCGCCGCGGTGATCATGTTGTTCGCCGGGCTGTGGGAGGGGCTGGTCTACCTGGGCCTGCCGCTGCCCGCCGGAGGGCCCACGCTGCACCAGGACCACGGCGAGCTGATGGTACTCGGCTTCCTGGGAACGCTGATCGCGCTGGAGCGGGCGGTGGCGCTCGGCCAGGCGTGGGGGTACCTGGCACCGGCGGCCGCCGGAGCGGGCGGGCTGGCAGTCGTGGCGGGCGCGCCCGGCAGGCTCGGCGAGGCGCTGCTGGGCTGCGGCGGCCTGGTCCTGGTCGGGATCTTCATCGCGGTGCACCGGATCCAGCCGTCACTGCACAACGCGGTGCTGGCGGCCGGCGCCGCCTGCTGGGCGGTCGCGGCGGGCCTATGGCTGGCCGGATGGGACATTTCCCGGTTCGTTCCGTGGCTGGCCGGGTTCCTGGTGCTCACCATCGCCGGGGAGCGGCTGGAGCTGTCGCGGATGACCGGGACGTCGCAGCGGGCTCGGCTGCTGTTCGCCGCGGCCGCCACGCTCTTCGGCGCCGGGCTGGTCGCCTCCCTGGCCGCCGGGCCGGCTCCCGCGGCCGCCGGCGAGCCGGCCCCGGCCGGGATCCGGGTCACCGGGGCCGGGCTGATCGCGCTCGCGGCCTGGCTGGCTCGCTACGACATCGCCCGGCGCACCATCCGCGGACGCGGTCTGACCCGCTACATGGCGGCCGCGCTGCTGACCGGATACGCGTGGCTGGCCGTCGCGGGCGGGCTGTGGGCTGGTGTCGGGCAGCTGGCCGACGGCCGGGGCTACGACGCTGAACTGCACGCCATTTTCCTCGGCTTCGTGATGTCGATGATCTTCGCCCATGCTCCGGTGATCGTTCCCTCGGTCACCGGCCGCCCGATGCCGTTCCGCCGCGCACTGTATGTCCCGCTGGTCCTGCTGCACGTCTCGGTGATCCTGCGGCTGGCCGGAGGGGACTGGGCAGGCAACACGGCTGCCTGGCAGTGGGGCGGCTCGCTGAACGAGGTCGCGCTGCTGCTGTTCCTGATCATGGCGGGCGTCCTGTTGGTGCGGGCCCGGCGCGCTCGCGGCACCGGCCAGCGGCGGCCCCGCGCAGCCGCAGGTACCTGACGCCCGCCCGGAGCTATGCGCTGGCCCGGCCGATCCGCACCCGCTGCGTTGGGCGGGCTTTGCTGCTATGCGCTGGCCCGGCCGATGCGCACCCGCCACACCTGGGGCCCGGCCTCGATGGACTCCCAGGTGAACTGCCCGGCGTGCTCTGCCTCGAACTGGTACCGCAGCGGCTTGGGATCGTGGTCGTTGACGAGCACGAAGCCCCGGCCCGGCGCGAGGTCGTGGTATGTCGCGAAGATCGTCTCGTGACGCTGAGCCGGGGGAAGGTCCCGCACATCAAGGTCGGGCTCGCCCGCCGCCGTCGCGGAGGCGCGGGCAGGCTCGGCGCCGGCCGGCCCGTCCGGCGATGGTCCGGCGCTGACCCGGCGTGCCAATCCGTGCAGCGCTGCCGTCACCGTGACCGCGAGATCCGGCCGGTCCTCCCGTAGCACGGTCCATGCCGCGGCGGTCAGCTGGCAGGCCAGATCCGCCTGGCCGGCCCGGGCCAGCGCTTGCGCCGACTCCACCAGCAGCCCGAGAAGCGCTCCCTGTGGGTCCCGGGCGGCCGTCGTCCCGGTCCGGCCGGTTCTGGCTGCCTTATCGGCGCGGCCGTGCATCTGCGCCAGCAGCGCGGCGAGGTCAACATCGTCGCTGGCCAGCAGGGCCGGCAGCAGCACGTCGTTCTCCTTCGCGGCGTGCGCGGCGAACAGGTCCGCGATCTGCCGGGCCTGCGCGGCCGCCGCGTCGCCGTCGGCCGGCCGGCCCAGCCGCTCGACGGCCGCCGACAGGGTGCCGTGCTCGGCGGCCATCTCATTGACCGTGGCGATCAGGTCGCCACGTACCGCCGCCACGGCGGGATAGATCGTCTCTTCCTCGGCGATCGCATGCGGCAGCACTTCCTTGGCCAGGTAGTCGACCAGTTCGGCCACCGCGGCATCGTGCGGCTGGCCCGCGGCTGCCGCCTCCGACACCGCGGCCGCCCGGGCGCCGAGATGCTCGCTGAGCAGCCGGTGATGGGTCCGCATTGCCTTGAATGCTTCCGGTGCACTGGTGATCGTCACGTCGTCTCCTCCTCGCCGTCGCCGAGCAGCAGAAATTGCTCTAACGCAATTGTATATACGAAGAACGCTAAAAAAATTGCGGAGGCGTGTGACGGCGGGCACATCGTCGTCCAGGCGTTGCGGACCTGGGGAATGGCCGGCATGGTCGTGCCCGCGCTCGGGCATCACCCGCACCGTCACGGATGGACCTGGGGCTTCAGGTCAGCGGCGCGACCGAGGTGGAGGCTCACCGTCGGTGCCGGCACCCGGGTCACCGCCGGTGGTGATTTCCGCGATGCACACGCTCGGCTCGGCGAACGGCCGCAGCCGGTCCGCGGTGAGCGGCGCGCGCAGTTGCCCGAGCACTCCCTGCATCAGGCCCAGGTGCAGTGCGCACACGACATCCTGGTGGCGTTCGGCGACCTCCCGGAACGGGCACTGGTGCAGCCGCAGCTGGTAGCCGCCGGATTCGGCGACCGTCTCGGGCGCGAACCCGATCTCGTCCAGCGCCGCGGTCAGCCTCTCGACCGCCTGGTCGCTGTCCAGTCGCTGGTACGGCGGAAGCTGCTCGGTGAGGTACCGGCCCCATTCGCGGCCGGCATCGGCGGCCGCGTCGCCGGGCTGCGGCATCACGCCGGCGATCATGCTGGTGAGCATCTCGGCGAGCAGCCGGTAATGCCGTCGGCCGGCCTGCCCCTCACCGTCGGTGGCTTGGTAGGCCATGCTGGGCCGGCCCGGGGTCTCCCGGGGCCGCTGCTCCCGAGTGGCCAGGCCCGCCTCCACCAGCGCGTCGAGATGGAACCGGGCGGTGTTCGGGTGCAGCCCGGCCTGCTCGGCAACCTCCTGAACGCCCAGCGGCCGGCCCGCGGCGCGCAGCAGGTCGAGCACCCGGGCCCGGCTCTCGCCGAGCGGGGCGCCGGCATCGGGGGCAAGCAGGGCCTGCACATCCATGGCCATACTTTACACCGGTTTGATTAGTAGAAACGAACGGGCCGGTCAGCTCGCATCCGTCGGAAGCGGATCGCGGCCGAACTGCTCGCGCAGTTCCCTCTTGCTGAACTTTCCGACGCTCGTCTTCGGCACTTCCTCGATGAATACGACGTCATCGGGGAGCTGCCACTTCGGCAGCCGCTCGCCCAGGAAGGCCAGCACGTCCTCGCGGCTGAGCTTTTCCCCGGACTTGACCACCACGCAGGCCAGCGGCCGTTCCATCCACTTCGGGTGCGGAACCGCGATGACAGCGGCCTCGGCCACCGCGGGGTGGCCCATGATCATGTTTTCCAGCTCCACCGAGCTGATCCATTCCCCGCCGGATTTGATCAGGTCCTTCGTCCGGTCGACGAGGCGCAGGTACCCGAGTGGGGAGATGGCCGCCACGTCGCCGGTGCGCAGCCAGCCATCGGGGGAGAACTGGTCACCGGGAGCGTCGGTGCGGTAGTACTGCCGGGCGATCCACGGCCCGCGGATCTCGAGTTCGCCGGAGGCGTGGTCGTCCCAGGGGAGTTCGGCGCGGGTGTCCGGGTCGACGATCCGCACCTCCACGCCGGGCAGCGCGATCCCGGCGGTCGCGCGGACGCGGGCTTGCTCCTGCTCGCTCGCCGTGTCGAGCGCCTTGCGCAGGAAGCCGAGCGTCCCGACCGGCGACGTCTCCGTCATCCCCCAGCCCTGGGTGATCGGCACCCCGATGGCGGCGCGCCAGGCTTCCGACAGCGACTCCGGCACCGCCGACCCGCCGGCCATCACCGCCCGGATGGACGAGAGGTCGCGGCCGGCCAGCAACGGCACCATGCCGGTCCAGATGGTCGGCACGCCCGAGGCGACGGTGACGCGCTCCGTCTCTATCAGGTCGACCAGGGACGCCGGCGTGAGGTCCGGACCGGGCATCGTCAGGGCGGAACCCGCCTGCAGGGCGGTATAGGGCAGCCCCCACGCCATCGCGTGGAACATCGGCACGACCGGGAGGGCGTTGTCCCATTCGGTGAGGCCGAGACCGTTCGCGGCCAAGCCGGCGTTGCCGTGCAGCCAGATCGAGCGATGCGAGTAGAGCACGCCCTTGGGATTGCCGGTCGTCCCGGTGGTGTAGCAGAGCGCCGCGGCCGTGTTCTCGTCGGTCACCCGCCCGTCCAGGGACACCTCGTCGGCGTCGGCGAGCAGTTCGCTCAGCCGCAGGATCCGCGGGTCCGCGGGAAGGTCGGCGGCGGAACCGTCGTCCATGACGACGACGTGCCGGACCGTCCGCAGCCGCGGCAGGACGGGGCCCAGCAGCGGCAGCAGCGACGCGTCCACGAAGACCGCCTCGTCCTCGGCGTGGTCCACGGTGTAGACGATCTGCTCGGCGGAGTAGCGCAGATTGATCGTGTGCAGGATCCGTCCCGTCGCCGGGACCGAGAAGTACAACTCGAGATGACGCGCGGTGTTCCAGCCGAAACTGCCGATCCGCGCATCGCTGCCCACGCCGAGACGCTCGAAGCTGCCGGCCAGCGTTCGGGCGTTGGCCGCGACGTCGTGAAAGGTGATCCGCTCGCTGGTGCCGTCCGCCCTCCGGGTGGTGACCTGCTGCTGCGGGTAATACTGTTCGCCGCGGCGCAGTATCGAATCGACGGTCAACGGGAAGTCCTGCATCAGCCCGCGCATGGCAACCTTCTTCCGTGGCAACGACGATGTGCTGCTACCCGCGGGGAAACCCCGCACAGCTATTCATCTCATGAACGATCTGCGCCGCCGGACCCGCCCGCCCACAGATGGCGACCCCCGAACGTTAACTCTTCTCCGCTGAACGTCCGCACGGCGCTGGCTCGTGCCGCAGCGATGTGAGAGGGTCGATGAGTGGATGAGCCACTGAGCCACTATGCGAGGACCGTTCACGGTGGCGAGCCGCGCTGACCCGGACGGGGCAACCGCGTCCCCTCCCCGGCGGGATGTTGTCGGTGCGGGCGATGCGGCGGGCCCGATTGCGCGGACGAGCGTCGTGGACGCGCTGGCCGGCCGGTTGCGGGACGACATCTTCAGCGGCCGATACCCGCCGGGCTCGTACCTGCCGCCAGAGCGCGAGCTCGCCGGCAGCTACCAGGTGACCCGGACCTCGCTCAAGCACGCGATGGTGCGGCTGGTGCAGGCCGGGCTACTGGAGACGCGGCACGGCGTCGGCACCCGCGTGCGGGACTACCTGCACACCGGCGGGCCCGAACTGCTGCCGATGCTGGCCGCTAGCCTCGACCCGGACCTGCTGGCGGAGACCTTCGAGGTCCGCCGCCAGGTGGGCGCCCTAGTCGCCGCGAGCGCCGCGGCCACCGCGTCTGCGGCGGACCAGGAGCGGCTGCGCCGCCTTCTGGCGGAGCTTCGCTCGGCCTCGGGCCCGGACGCGGCTCAGCTGATCGAGTGTGACATCCACCGCCGGATCGCCGGAGCGACGGGCAACCGCGTTTACCGGTTCCTGGTGAACGCACTGCTCAGTGCGTACCTGGAGGTGCGGGAGCGGTTCCAGGGCGCCTTCGCAGACCCGGCCGCGGCCGCGGACAGGATCGCGCCACTGATCAACGAGATCTGCGCCGGCCGGCCGGCCGGCGCCCACGCGGCGGCAGACCGGTACCTGGCGCAAACCGAAGAGCTGATGATGCCGCCGCCACCCGAGCAAGCCGGAGGGACCCGGATATGAGCACCCGCCACACGACGTTCCGCGAGGCCATGGAGGGAACGATCCAGCTTGCCGGGGAAGCCTCGACCCGGCCGATCCGCCTCGACCTCAGCGTCGACCTCCCCGGCCTGATCCATCCGTGGAGCGACCTGGAAGGCCCGATGACCGGGCAGGTCCACGTCGAGGGCTGGGCCGACGACACCCGCGCGGTGGGGACGCTGCAGGTGGCTCCGCTGGCCGCAGGCCGTATCCGCTACCAGCTCAGCTTCACCGCCAGCGACGGCCGCCCACTCCGGTTCGACGGGTGGAAATCCATCCAGGTGAGCCGCCCAACCCGTTCGATGACCCAGCTCCCGGCCACCGTCACCGACGCAGACGGGGCGGTTCTCGGCGAAGCATCGCTGCGCTTCCACCTCCGGCGCGATCTCGTCGGCTTCCTTTCCGGGTTCCGGTTCCCCGCCGGAGAGGACGCGGAACCCGCAGAGAACCTCCTGCGGTCACGGTGGCGCGGCCAGGCCGGCCGGCTGGAGGTCTGGTACACGACGCTCACCGATCCGGTGACCGGAACCGGGGCGTGGATCCACCACGAACTGGTGTCCCCGCACGACGGCGGCGCCGCTCGGGCGCATGGATGGGCCGCGCTGTTCCCTCCCGGCGAGGAACCGGTGCTCGCCCGGTTCGGCCCCAGCGACTGGGCCGCGCCGGAGTCCGGGTTCGCCTGCGACGGCGTGGAGATGACCGCTGAACGGCTGCGCGGCAAGGTGGGAGAACTGTCCTGGGATCTCAGCGCCGGGGACCGTGCTCCCGCGGCCGGCGCTGCCGGGGACGGTGCTGCCGCGGGCCGCCCGCTGTTCACGTTCCCGCGCTGGGCATGGCAGCGCGAGGTGCTCCCGGCCGCCCAGATCGTCCCGGTTCCCGCGGCGACCTTCACCGGGACGCTCCGCCACGGCGACCGCGTCATCGAGCTGACGGGTGCTCCCGGCGCCACGGCGCGGATCTACGGCCACGGCAACGCCCGGCGCTGGGCCTGGCTGCACGCCGACCTCGGCGGTGGCGATGTCTGCGAGGTCGTCGCCGCGGTGTCCACCCGGCCGGGGCTCGACCGGCTGGCGCCGCTGCCGTTCGTCCGGCTGCGCGTCGGCGGCCGGGACTGGCCGCCGGGGGGGCTGCTCGCCGCGCTGCGGCTGCGCGCCCGGATCGGCCTGCCGGACTGGACGGTGACCGGGCGCATCGGCGGCCGGATGCTGCGCATCGAGGTGACGCAGCCGCCGGCGGAGACGGTGGCGGTCGACTACCAGGACCCGGACGGCTCGCCCGCCGTCTGCCACAACACCGAGCGCGCCAGTGCGGTGATCAGCTTGGCACGCCGTTCTGGCGGAGAGTGGGAGCAGGAGCGCTGCTGGCGGCTGGACGGCACCGCCCACGCCGAGGTGGGCCTGCGGTGAGGGCCGGCGTCGCGGCGGCCCTGCTCGGCGTCGACGACGACGGGGAACTTGCCCGGCTCAACGCCTACGCCGATACGGTCGTGGCGGCGTTCCCGCGGGCTACCCGTCTCGGCCTGTCAGCGGGCGCGGGCGTCCTCGCCGCCGCCGCACGGGCGCGCACCGGCCGCTCACTGGCAAGCCTCGATCCGGATAGCCGCGATGCGGTGTGCTCGGCGGTCGCCGCCCATCCGGCTGGGTCGCTGCTCATCGATGCGCTGAAGATGCCGCTGCTGCTGGCGGCCGGCACGATGCGATACGCGCCGGAGCCATCGGCCCATCCGGTGGCCCGCCCGGACGCGGAGCTCGACTGCACGCCGTCGCCGCAGTGGCCGTCCCGTGCCACCGCTGAGGCCGTCGTGGTGGGGTCAGGTGCGGGCGGCGCGATGGCAGCCCGGACGCTCGCCCGTGCGGGCATGTCGGTCGTGGTGCTGGAGGAGGGCCGCCGCTACACGGTGGACGAATTCCGGGACCGGCCTCCGCTGGACCGTTTCCTCGAGCTGTACCGCGACGGCGGGTCGACGATGACGCTCGGCCGCCCGCCGGTGCTGCTGCCGAGCGGGTGCGGGGTCGGCGGGACCACGCTGATCAACTGCGGCACGTCGTACCGCACGCCGCCCCGCGTCCTCCGCCGGTGGAGCGAACTGGGCGTGGACCCCGCCCGGTTCGGCGGGTTCCTGGACGACGTCGAGCGCATCCTTCAGGTCGCCCGCCAGCCCGACGACGTGATCGGCCGCAACGCGCTGCTCGTGCTGGAGGGCGCCCGCAAGCTGGGCTGGAAGGCAGCGCCGCTGCGGCGCAACGCGCCCGGCTGCGACGGGTGCTGCCAGTGCATCGTCGGCTGCCCCACCAACGCCAAGAACGGCGTCCACCTGAACGCGCTGCCGCAGGCATGCCGGGCCGGAGCGCGCCTGGTCACGAACGCCTGGGCGGAGCGGATACTCAACGGCCGGGGCCGCGCATCCGGTGTCCGGGCGCGGCGGCCCGACGGGTCGGAATTCGAGATCCTGGCACCGGTTGTCGTCGTGGCTTGCGGCGCCCTGCAGTCCCCGCCGCTGCTGCGCAGGTCCGGGCTGGCCGGGCACCCCCGGACCGGCCGTGGCCTGGCGGTGCACCCGGCGGTGAGCCTGGCGGGCCGGTTCAGCGACCCGGTTATCTCGTGGCGTGGCGTGCTGCAGAGCGTCGGCGTGGAGGAACTTCACCACGAGGGCATCCTCATCGAGGCCACTGCCAGCCCGCCCGGCATGAGCTCGTTCGTGTTCCCGGGAGCGGGGCGGCGGCTGCGTGCCGAGCTGGAGCAGGCAGGGCATCTCGCTATTGTCGGCGCGATGATCGCCGACAATCCCTCCGGCCGGGTGCATGGCCGGCGCCGCTCGGTTGTCAGCTACAACCTCGACCGGGCCGGCGCCGACCGGTTGCGGCGCGCGATTGT
Source organism: Streptosporangiaceae bacterium (assembly GCA_051986485.1). Classification (GTDB taxonomy): domain Bacteria; phylum Actinomycetota; class Actinomycetes; order Streptosporangiales; family Streptosporangiaceae; genus JBPYFL01. The sequence continues at coordinate 16,650 of JBPYFL010000046.1, forward strand.
CGCCTCCGGCCGGGTCCTCTTCGCGGCGGGCGCGCGCGAGGTGCTGACCGGCCTTCCCAGCCGGCCGGTCGCCCGCACCGTGGGTGAAGTGGCCGAGGCGGCCGCTGCGGCCGGGCGGACGGACCTTCACCTCGCAGCCTTCCATCCGACCGGCAGCGTCCAGATGGGCGTCGATTCCAGCTACGCACCGGTTGACCCGGCCGGCCGGCTGCGCGGCGTGCAGGGTGTCTACATCGCGGACGCCTCCGTGCTGCCCACCTGCCCGGAGGTCAACCCACAGCTATCGGTGATGGCCATGGCGCTGTCGGTGGCGGAGTCGATCACGGAACAGTCCGGGGCGCGCTGACCACCGCTGCGCGGTCACGCACGCCGACTGCCCGGCCGACTCCCAGGGCAGTCGTACGATGAAAAAATGGCGGCTTTTGCAGGCGTCGTGCTCGCTGGGGGGCGGTCCTCCCGGATGGGAACCCCCAAGGCGGCCCTGGAGTGGCACCGGTCGACGCTGCTGCGCCGGACGGTCGGGATCGTGGCACGTGCGGCCGGCGGCCCGGTGGTCGTCGTGCGGGCCAGCGGCCAGCCCCTCCCGGACCTGCCGACGGGCACCGAGGTGGTCGACGACCCGCGCGAGGGCAAGGGGCCCGTGCAGGGGATCGCAGCCGGCCTGGGCGCACTGACCGGGCGCGCCGACGCTGCCTTCGTCAGCTCCACCGACATGCCCTTCCTGCATCCGGCTTTCGTCCGGCGGGTGCTGCGCGTGCTGGAAGACGACCCGCGCACCGACGTCGCGCTGCCCGTCGCGCGCGGCTACCCGCAGCCGCTGGCCGCCGCCTACCGGGTCTCGCTCGCGGAGACCGCCGAACGCCTGGTCAAGGAGGACCGGCTGCGGCCGGCGTTCCTCTTCGGCGAATGCACGGTGCAGCGGCTGGACGAGGCCGCATTGAAACAGGACCCGCTGGTCGCCACGCTCGACGCGGACCTGGACTCGGTCCTCAACGTCAACGAGCCCGCCGACTACCAGTCGGCACGGGCCCGACCGGCCCCCGAGGTGACGGTCCAGCTGTTCGGGACCGTCGCAAAAGGCGCCAGTACCCGCGGTCCGCTGGCCGTCCGCGCCGCGACCGTGGACGCGGCCGCGCAGGCCGTGAGCCTCGCGTTCGACCGGCACGTCACGGCCGCGCTGAACGGCGACCAGATCACCCGCGATGGCACGACGCCGCTGGCGGCCGGCGACGCGGTCTACTTCATGTCCGCCGACGCGGGAGGCTGAGCAGCAGGCATGCCGGCCGGGGGATATTTCGGGAAGGCGCTCGTCGTGGACGTCACCGACGCGACGTCGCGGACGCTGCCGCTGCCCGATGACGTGCTCCGTGCCTACATCGGAGGCGCCGGGCTGGGCGCCTGGCTGCTGTACCGGCTCGGCCCGCCCGGCGCCGACCCGCTGGGTTGCGAGGCGCCGCTGGCTTTCGTGTTCTCCCCGCTGGTGGGTACCTCGCTGACCACGAGCGCGAAGTTCGCGGTGGTGGCGAAGTCCCCGCTGACCGGGATGCTCACGGACGCGCTGGCGTCCAGCCAGTTCGCGATCGCCGGGAAGCTCACCGGCCACGACGCGATCGTCGTCCGCGGCAAGGCGGCCCGGGCGTCGGTCCTGCTCATCGACGGCGACGGCGCGCGCCTGGCCGACGCGGCCGACCTTGCGGGCCTGACCGCCGCGGAGGCCGACACCAGACTGCGGGAGCGGCTCGGCCGGGGCTGGCGGGTCGCCGCGATCGGCCCGGCCGGGGAGCGCGGAGTCCGGTACGCGACGATCTCCCACGACGGGCGGCACGCGGGGCGCGGCGGCCTGGGCGCGGTGATGGGGGCCAAGAACCTGAAGGCGATCGCGGTCCGGGCGGCGACCAAGGTCGCGCCCGCGGACCCGGAGGCCGTGCTGGCGGCGGCCCGGGACTTGCGGGCCCGGTCGTTCGGCCCGGCCACGGCGAAGTACCGCGAGCTGGGGACGCTCGCCAACCTGCTCACCTTCAACGCCATCGCCACGCTGCCCACGCGGAACTTCCAGGCCGCGGTTTTCGAGGGCGCCGAGCGCCTCGCCCTCGACGAAGGCGGCACTGGCGGCACTGGCGGCACTGGCGGCACTGGCGTCACTGGCGACGGCGCGGAAACGGGCGCGCGAACCGCCAGCGAAGTCGAGGGGATGCGCCGGGTCGCGCGCAGCAGTTGCGCGTCGTGCACCATCGGCTGTGAGCACATCTACCGGGCGCGCGGCGGCAAGAAGGTCCGGGTGGAGTACGAGAACGTGTTCGCGCTCGGCCCGATGTGCGGGATCAGCGACCCCGATGCGGTGCTCACCACGAGCGCCCGCTGCGACGACCTCGGCATCGACACGATCTCGGCTGGCGGCACGATCGCGTGGGCGATGGAATGCGCGGAGCGGGGCCTGATCGATGCCCCGTGGCTGCGGTTCGGCGACCCGGACGCGCTGCTGCGGGTGCTCGATGAGATCGGCGGCCGCTCCACCCCGCTCGGGGTGCTGCTGGCCGACGGCTCGAAGCGGGCTTCCCGGGCGGTCGGGGGCGGCTCGGACGCGTTCGCCCCGAACGTCAAGGGGCTGGAGATGCCCGGCTACGAGCCGCGGACGCTGCACGCGATGGCGCTCGGCCTCGCGGTGAACGCCCGGGGGGCGGACCACAACCGTTCGGGTGCCTACGAGGCCGACCTGTCCGGGGACCTGGACCGGCTGGACGGTGGCGACGCGCACGTGGCGGCGGCCATCGAGACGGAGGACCGGGCCGCGGTGATGGACTCGCTGATCCTGTGCAAGTTCCTGCGCGGGGTGTTCACCGACCCGTTCGCCGAGTGGGCGGCGCTGCTGTCAGCGGTCACCGGCTGGGATGTCGACGGCACCGAGCTGCGGCGGGCCGCCCGCCGGATCGTGCTGGCCAAACGGGTGTTCAACATCCGCGAGGGCTGGC
>JBPYFL010000047.1:0-80911 GCA_051986485.1 Streptosporangiaceae bacterium
CCGCCGCCGGAGAGGTGGTCGCGGAGACCGGCCGGCCCCTGGTGCTGTCCGAGACGGGGCTGCCGAACCGCTTCTACATCCCGGCCGACGACGTGCGCCAGGAGATGCTGTCGCCGAGCGAGACCCGGACCGTCTGCCCGTACAAGGGGACCGCGTCGTACTGGTCCGTCAACGCCGGCGGCCAGCTGCTGACTGACGCGGTCTGGTCGTACCCGGAGGCCGACGGCGACTCGGCCAAGGCCCGCGGCTACCTGTGCTTCGCCCACGACGACGTCACGGTGGAGGTAGCACCGCCCCGATAGCGCGCCCGCCGGGACAGACCTCTACTAAGCTTCAGGTCAGCAGTCGCTGGGGCCAGGGCACCGATGCTGGGAGCGAGGTCGGGTGGAGAAACTCAGCTGGAACCAGAAGGAACTGACCGTCGGCCAGCTCGCGGCACGCAGCGGCGTCCGGGTTTCGGCCCTGCATTTCTACGAGCGCCGGGGGCTCATCTCCAGCCGCAGGACCACCGGTAACCAGCGCCGATACCGGCGGGACATGCTGCGCCGGGTGGCGCTGATCCGGGTCGCCCAGCGGGTGGGCATTCCGCTGGCGGACATCCGCGCCGCGCTGGCCGAACTCCCGGACGGGCGCACCCCGAGCCGCCAGGACTGGGAGCGCCTGTCCCGGCGCTGGCGGGACGAGCTGGACCAGCGGATACACCGCCTGCACCAGTTGCGCGACGAGTTCACCGGCTGTATCGGGTGCGGCTGCCTGTCGATCGGCCGGTGCGCCCTGGCCAATCCGCACGACAGCCTCGGCGGGGACGGTTCCGGACCGCGCAGGCTGCTGTCCTCGTAGTTCAGCCAAACGGCGCAGCGCGGCACCGCAGTCCCTCCACGGCGCCGTTCTACGGTGGCCAGCAAGCAATTTGCCGTTTCGTTGAACAAAAGCGCCGGCCATTACGTACCAGAGGTATTGGAGGTACGTGCAGGTGTGAACGGAGGCAGATGATGAGAAGCAGATGGCTGGCGCCGGCGGTGCTGGGCGCCGCCGCCATAACCGCTGCGGCGTGCGGCGCCTCGACCGGTGCCGCTGGTACGGCTTCCCCGGCCAGCCACAGTTCGGCCCCGGCGGCGGCCCCCACGAGCCCGTCCGCTTCCGGGACGGCGCTGAAGACCACCACGATCGGCGGCAAGATGGTGCTGACCGACGCCAAAGGCCTCACCCTGTACTGGTTCGCGCCCGACACCGCCACCAAGTCGAACTGCAACGGTCAGTGCGCGACGTTCTGGCCGCCGGTGAAGGGCCCGGCGACGCCTGGCAGCGGCGTCACCGGCAAGATCACCACCATCACCCGCTCCGATGGCTCGATGCAGGCGGCCTACAACGGCCACCCCCTGTACACCTACATCGGCGACCATGCGCCGGGGCAGGACACCGGCAACGGCAAGAACCTGAGCGGAGGGCTGTGGTACGTGGTCCCGGTCTCCGGGTCCGCCGCGCCGGCCAGCAGCCCGGCCAGCAGCCCGTCCGGAAGTTCCGGCGGAGGGGGCGGCGGCTACGGCGGCGGATACTGAGCCGCTAGATCCGGGCGCCGGGGCCGGCTGGGTCAGCCGGTGATCGCGTCGAGCAGGCTGAGAACCGCGAGGACGGCCATCACGGCCGCGGCCGCCCGGATGATCCAGGTGAAGGGGAGCAGCCGCAGAAGCTGGCGGCCGCCCACGATCGCCAGTGCCGCCACCGCCCACATCGCGGCGACCGAGCCGGCGCCGACGCTGAATGGCTGGTGATAGCGGGCGGCGAGGTTGGCGATCGCAATCTGCGTCAGGTCCCCGAACTCCGCGACGAACACCACCATGAAACTGGTCGCGACCACCCGCCAGAACCCATCGGTGGCCGTCGCTGCCGCGGCCGGGTGGCCCGGTGCGGGACGCCGGCTTCCCGCGCGGCCGGCCAGAGCGCTTTCGTGAGCCGGGCTGCTGTCGCGGGCGGGGGTGCTGTCGCCGGCCGGAGCGCTTTCGTGAGCCGGGCTGCTGTCGCGGGCCCTGGGGGCGCGGGATCTCGCGCTCTGCTCCATGTCGTCGTGCTTGCGCAGCATCACGACGGCACCGGCGGCGAACAGGACCGCCACGATCACCTCAACCACCCGGTGCGGCGCCAGGCCGAGAAGGCTTCCCGCGACGATGGCCAGCACGACGTGGACGGTGAAGGCGGCAGCCACCCCCACGAACACGTAGCCGGAACGGTAACGGGTGCCCAGCACGAGGCTGGCCAGGGCGGTCTTGTCCGGTAGCTCGGCGAGGAAGATCACGCCGAAGGCTGTCGCGACAACAGCGAGGTCCAATAGCGGTCCTGTCATCCCGGGCCGCGCCGGGGACGATGACCTCGGCACGGCAGCATGCGCTGCGGCCGAAGGTCTCACTCAGCACCGTGCTGATGCCCCGGGAACCGGGCCCGAGGGCCGGGATTGTCGGCGTCCCGGAAAAGGAGCTACTCCCCTTCGCTGTGCTAAGGGTAGCGGCCGGGAGGCCGCCCGGGCAGGTCATCCCCAATCTGAGGCCGGCGCCGGTACCCCGGCCCCTCCCACCAGCACTGCTGGCCGCTAGGGCAGCGTCCAGGATTCGTTCGCCTGGTTCACGCAGCTCCAGATGTCTAGCTGGGTGCCGTTGGTGGTGCTCAAGCCGGGATCGTCCAGGCATTTGCCGGACGCCAGGCTGACCAGGTTGCCGTTTGCCTGCAGCCGCCACTGCTGGTTCATCGCGCCTTTGACGCAGGTGTAGAGGTCGGTCCTGGAGCCGTTGGCGTAGCCGTTCTGATAGACGTCCAGGCACTTGCCGTTCACCTGGACCGTGCCGTCGGGCTCCGCCGTCCAGTTCTGCGCGGGCGTGCCGTTGCAGTCCCAGATGTCGATCTTGTTGTCGTTCGTGGACCTGTCGCCGTTGTCGTCCAGGCACATCCCGGCCGTCCCCGAGTAGTCCGAGATCCCGGAGTTGACCGGGCCGGTTGCGGCGGTGGGCGGCGGCGGATACCAGGACTCGTTGGCCTGGCTGACGCAGCTCCAGATGTCTAGCTGGGTGCCGTTGGCGGTGCTCCAGCCAGGGTCATCCAGGCATTTGCCGGACTGCTGGCCGACGATCTGGCCGTTCGGCATGACCTTCCACTTCTGGTTGCCCCCGCCGTTGCATCCGTAGAGCTCGACTTTGCTGCCATTGGCTGTTGCCTGCCCGATGACGTCCAGGCACTTGCCGTTGACCTGGATGGACCCGTCGGTGCCGGCTGTCCAGTTCTGGGCGGCGGTGCCGTTGCACGTGTACAGGTCGATCTTGTTGCCGTTGGCCGAACTGTCGCCGTGGTCGTCCAGGCACTTGCCGGTAATGCCGGAGGTGATCGCGCCGGTGACCGGCTGCGCGGCCGTCGTGAATGCGCCGGTGCCGTTGGGCGTTCCCCAGCCGGTCGGCCCGTCATACCCGGCACCGGCGGTGCACAGGTACGCCGGGCTGCACGTGCCGTCGCTGCCGCTGGTCACGTCGTTCAGCGACGCGTGGTTGGCGTACAGGGCAGCGGCCGGGTAGCTGCCCGCCGCCGGCTGGCCGGCCAGGGCGTACGACGCCGCGACGATCGGCGACGCGGTACTGGTCCCACCGGCTTCGAACCAGCCGGCCTGGTCGTAGCTGTCGTAGGCGGCGACCCCGGTGTTCAGGTCGGCGTCGGCGGCCACGTCGTTACCGGTGCGGTTGCCGCAGCCGCTGTCCTGCTGCCATCCGGGCTTGGATTCCTCAGCCGAGCAGCCGGAACCCGTTCCGCTCCATGCGGTTTCCGACCACCCGCGGCTGGCGCTGGTATCCCGGGTGAGAGTGGTGCCGCCGACCGCGATGACACCCCGCGACGCCGCCGGGTACGAGACGCCGTAGCCGGTGTCGCCGGCGCTGAAGGTGATGGCCACGCCGGGGTGGTCGAAGTACCGCGCGTCGTAGCCGGTTTCGCTGGGGCTCTCCTGGCCGCCGTAGCTGTTCGACACGTACGCGGCGCCCATGGCGACGGCCGTGTCCACCGCCGCGCCGAGACTGTCGATGCCCGGGTCGCTGGCCTCGGCAACCAGGATGTGACAGTTCGGGCAGATCGCCGAGACCATGTCCAGGTCCAATGACTCCTCGGTCGCCCAGCCGGTGGCGGTCGGCCCGGTTCCGGACGGTCCGGGCAGCGGGCTGGCCTGGCCGTTCTGATTGACCTTCTTGAAGCACCCGTTCGCCGCGGTGCAGGCCGGCAGGCCGTACGCGGAGCGGTAGCTGGCCAGATCGGATTCGGCGTTCGGGTCGTCATATGCGTCCACGATCGCGATCGTCTGGCCGGAGCCCGCCGAGGCCGACGGCAGGCCGTAGGCCGACTGCAGGTCGGACGGTCGGTACCCGTAGCCGGCGGGCGCCGCATCATGGGCGAGCCGGGGATGTTCTCTCAGGTCCGTTCGCAGCAGCATCATGCACGTCATCAGGCCGGGCCGGGTGGCCTGGGAGCACACGTGCCGGCCGCTCGCCGCGGTGCCCGCCTGCGCCGTGGTGGCCGTGCGGGTGGCCGCGTCGAGCCGGAGGGGCGGGCGCGGAGCAGTCGAGGTTCCACCGAAACCGGCGTAGGCGAGGCCCAGGACGGCGATGGACAATGCGGCGATCGCGGTGACCCGTCCGCCGCGCGGACCCGCAAGCGCGCGGTGCCGGTGCCTGTGTGGCCATCGTTCGCTGGGGCCGCTGGCCCGCCGGTGCGTGGGAATGAACCTCACGGATCCCTCCTGCGGATTCCGGGTTCGGCCGGCGCCAGGTGCGCGGCCGTCAACGAGCGAAGCGGCGTGGTAGCAGCGGATGACGGCGAAATGGCTGATCACAGGCTCGGATCAAGCTGCGGCCCGCACAGCTCGATCCAGGCCATAGATTGACGCGCGCCCCAGATGGGTGGTTGTCAGCAGATTTCAGGCAATCACCCCCTTGATGCCGGCCGATAGGGTCGGAACACATGGAATACGTGAACCTTGGCGCAACGGGAATGCGCGTTTCGCGGGTCTGCCTCGGGATGATGAGCTTCGGCAACGACAGCGACCGGCCCTGGGTACTGGACGAGGGCGCGGCGGAGCCGATCGTCCGGGCGGCCGCGGACGGCGGCATCACGTTCTTCGACACCGCTGACACGTATTCGGCCGGCGCAAGCGAGGTGGCAACCGGACGGCTGCTCGGCAAGTTCTTCAATCGCGAAGAACTGGTGGTGGCCACCAAGGTCTTCAACCCGGTCGGCCGGATGGCGCCGGGTGGCGGGCACCAGGCGCCTGACGGCCGGGCCCAGAACGCCCGCGGGCTGTCGCGCAAGCACATCATGTCCGCGATCGACGACTCGCTGCAGCGGCTCGACATGGAGTACGTGGACCTCTACCAGATCCACCGGTGGGACCGCCGGACGCCGATCGAGGAGACCATGGAGGCGCTGCACGACGTGGTGCGGGCCGGCAAGGCCCGCTACATCGGCGCGAGCAGCATGTACGCCTGGCAGTTCGCGAAGGCGCAGCACGTCGCCGAGCGGAACGGGTGGACCCGGTTCGTCACGATGCAGAACCACTACAACCTGCTGTACCGCGAGGAGGAGCGGGAGATGATCCCGCAGTGCATCGACCAGGGAGTCGGCGTGCTGCCGTGGAGCCCGCTCGCCCGCGGAGTGCTCACCGGGAACCGCACCCGCGACGGCGAGAAGCGAACCACCCGGGCCAGCACCGACGGTTTCTCCGACGCGCTCTACAACCAGCCAGCCGATTTCGACGTCGTCGACCGCGCCACCGAGGTGGCGGCCGAGCGCGGTGTCCCGCCGGCGCAGCTGGCGCTGGCCTGGCTGCTGCAGCGGCCTGGCGTAACCGCGCCGATCGTGGGCGCGACCAAGACGGCTCACCTGGACGACGCGCTCGCCGCCGAGAAACTGGAACTCAGCGAGGACGAGATGCGGCGGCTCGAGGAGCTGTACGTCCCGCACCCGGTCCTCGGCCACCAGTAACAGCCGCTTCACCCGTGCGGACGCGCCGCCACCGGCACCGGCCTGCCGGCCAGCGCCGGCGGCGCCCGGGAACGGCCTCGGCATGGCGTGCAGCCCGGTAGATAGCGTGGGGAAAATGAACCGGCTGAAGGATGCGACCAGCCCGTACCTGCTGCAGCACGCGGACAACCCGGTTGACTGGTTTCCCTGGGGTGACCAGGCGTTCGAGGAGGCGCGGCGGCGGGACGTGCCGGTGCTGCTGTCCATCGGCTACGCGGCCTGTCATTGGTGCCATGTCATGGCGCACGAGTCGTTCGAGGATCCGGAAACCGCTGCGCTGGTGAACGAGAAGCTTGTCGCGATCAAGGTGGACCGCGAGGAGCGCCCGGACATCGACGCCATCTACATGACCGCCACGCAGGCGATGACCGGCCAGGGCGGCTGGCCGATGACGGTGTTCCTCACACCAGGCCGTGAGCCGTTCTTCTGCGGTACCTACTTCCCGCGTGAGTATTTCCAGCGCCTGGTCCTCGGGGTTGCCCAGGCGTGGCAGAACGAGCGTGACAACGTGACCGGGCGCGCCAGGGAGATAGCCGAGGCGCTCGCCCGGCACGGCTCGCTGCCGGCCGGGATCGCGGCGGTTCCGGTCGCCGGGGATGGCGAGACCGAGCGGGCGCGGATCGAGCAGGGGCTTGAGGCCGGGGTCGCGGGGCTGGTCAGCACCTTCGATGAGGCGCACGCCGGGTTCGGCGGAGCGCCGAAATTCCCGCCGTCGATGGTGCTGGAGTTCCTGCTGCGGCACTACGAGCGCACCCAGGACGACGGAGCCCTCGAGATGGTCGAGCGCACCGCCGGGGCAATGGCCCGGGGCGGCATGTACGACCAGCTCGGCGGCGGTTTCGCCCGGTACTCGGTGGACGTCGGCTGGGTCGTTCCGCACTTCGAGAAGATGCTCTACGACAACGCGCTGCTCGCCCGCTTCTACGGGCACCTGTGGCGGCGCACCGGATCCGGCCTGGCCCGCCGGGTCGCCGAGGAGACATGCGAGTTCATGATCCGGGAACTGCGGACCGGCGAGGGCGGTTTCGCCTCCGCCCTCGACGCGGACTCCGAGGGCGAGGAGGGCAAGTTCTACGTCTGGACGGCCGACCAGCTCGCTGACGTGCTCGGGCGGGACGACGCCGTCTACGCCATGGAGGTGTTCGGGGTCACCGGCCAGGGCACCTTCGAGCGGCATAGCAGCGTGCTCCAACTCCCCGCCGACCCGGGCGACGCGGAACGCTTCAGCCGGGTGCGGGGCGCGCTGTTCGAGGCCCGCGCGTCCCGGGTGCGCCCCGGCCGTGACGACAAAGTGGTCGCGGCCTGGAACGGCCTGGCCATTGCCGCCCTGGCCGAATGCGGGCTGCTGCTCGGCCGGACGGATCTGGTGCGGGCGGCCGAGGATGCGGCCGGGCTGCTGGTCTCGGTGCACGCAGGCGGGGACGACGGGGGGCGGGCGGCTGGCGCGGGCGCCCCACCCGAGGGTGCGGGATCCGCTGCGCGGCTGGCGCGCACCTCCCGTGACGGCGTTGCCGGCCCGAACGCGGGCGTGCTCGACGACTACGCCTGTGCTGCCGACGGGCTGATCGCCCTGTCGGCGGTCACCGGGGACAGCGGCTGGGTGCAGCACGCGGGCCGTCTGCTGGAAACCGTTCTGACCCGGTTCGGCGACGGGTCCGGCGGCTTCTACGACACCGCCGACGACGCGGAGCAGTTGCTGTACCGGCCGCGGGAGATCGCCGATGGGCCCACTCCGGCGGGCTGGTCCGCCGCGGCCGGCGCGCTGCTCAGCTACGGCGCGCTCACCGGATCGGCGAGGCACCGGGACGCGGCTGTATCGGCGGTGCTCGCGATCGTCCCGGCGCTGGCGGAACGGTTCCCGCGCGCGGCCGGATGGGGGATGGCGGTCGCCGAGGCCTACGTTTCCGGGCCGGTCGAGATCGCGGTCGTTGGCCCGCCTGCCGATCCGCGGACCGAGACGCTGCACCGCACCGCGCTGCAGGCAGCGCCGCCGGGGGCGGTGCTCGCGATCGGCGCGCCCGGCGACGGCGGCGCAGCGATCCCGCTGCTCGAGGGACGGCGGCTGGTCGGCGGCTCACCGGCCGCGTACGTGTGCCGAGACTTCAGCTGCCGCGGCCCGGTGACCGCCCCAGATGACCTGCGCGCCGCTCTGACCAGCGAATAGTGATCCGGTTGGCCACGTTCCGCCGGATTGCCACTTATGCGGGACTGGCGCGTACCGGCATCGTTGTCGTTCAATAGACCTCACCTGAGGAGCCGGGGCCAGCAGCCGGGCCCGTCGAGCCAGCCGACCAGAACGGGAGGGCGTCCGTGCCCCTACACCCTGGCCCGTCCTTGCCGTCCGCCGGGGCGCTCCGGCGGATTTTTCGCGCCAAGCGCCCGATTGTCGTGGCATGTGCGGTTATGTCGCTGGTGACAGCCGTGATAGCGGCGGCCATCGTGATGGTGGTCCGCAACGCCCAGCCGCCCGCGCACGCCGGTACCCGCTCCGCCAACCAGGCCAAGGCTGGCGCGAACAGCTTGGCTGAATTCACGGTGCCGGTCGCTAGCGAGCTTTCCGCCCATTCGGCAGCGGCCGTGGCGCCGCTGGGCCGTGCGCACGAGCCCGACGTGATGATCGTGGCGCAGCAGCCCCTTCCGTCGTGGGCGCTCGCCGCGGTGCAGCGGACGAGTGGGGTCGCCGCGGCCGAACCCGTGGACGCAGCCCGGATCCAGGTGAACGGGAAGTACGTCTCGATGCTCGGCGTGGACCCCTCGACCTTCCGGGCCTTCGCTTCCCATCCCACCGCCGCGTCGAACCCGCTCTGGCAGAACGTCGCCTCCGGCGGCATCGCCGTCTCCTACACCATGGGCAGCCAGGATCACCTGCCGCTCGGCGGCAAGGTCAGCGCCGCTGGCGCGCACGCGACCGAGAGCCTGCCGGTCGGCGGGTTCGCCACCGTCGGCATCGGCGGCATCGACACCGTCGTGTCGCGGCAGACCGCATCATCGCTGGGGCTGCCGGCCGGTAACGCCGTCGTGGTGAGCGCGGCGAACACCTCCAACATCGCCGCGCTGACCAGCAGCCTCAAGAAGGCGCTGCCGGCCGGGACCACGGTCCAGCCACTGGTGCCGGTCGTGACCACGCACTACGTCGCCGGCCAGCAGGGGCAGGCCGGGGGCGAGCAGGGCGGCAGTTCGCTCAGTGCGCAACAGATCAACACGATGCTGAGTGCGGCGCAGAGCCGGCTCGGGATGCCGTACGTGTGGGGCGCGTCCGGGCCGAGCTCGTTCGACTGCTCCGGGCTCGTCCAGTGGTCGTTCGCTCAGGCGGGGATCACCATGCCGCGGGTGGCCGCCGATCAGGCGCTCACCGGCCCGGCGGTGCCGGCCGGCCAGTTGCAGCCAGGCGACCTGCTGTTCTGGCGAACCGATCCGACCGCGCCGGATTACATCTCGCACGTCGCGATCTACGTGGGCAACGGCTACATGATCGAGGCGCCGCAGCCCGGCCAGAACGTCGAGGAGGTTCCGGTGGAGTTCGGCCCCGGCTTCGCGGGCGCCATCCAGGTGGAACCGCAGGTCGCGGGTTCCGTGCCGGGCTGAACCGGCTGCGAGCGGGCAGAACGGCCCATCGCCGGACTCGTCATCGATGTGGCTGCCACCGGGCCGCTGGCTTGCGTAAGCCGGGCTATCTCGTAATCCTCATTACATGAGTACGCGAGAAGGCGCCGACACGGCGAGCGAGCCCGAGGACCGGACCGGGTCCGTCACGGGCGGACCCGGAACGGCCGGGGAGCGCCTGCGCGACTGGTTCGCCGCGCGGATTCCCGCCGACTGGTTCACCGGTGAGGTCGAGATCGTTTACGACCGGGAGGAGATCTCGGTCATCGGCACACTCGCCGATCCCGGCCTGGGTGAGGCCGCCAGCGACGCCGAATGTGCGGCCGCCGTGGAGCTCCGGATCCGGCGGTTCCGGGAGCAGACCAGGGAGCGCCGGATCCAGATCGCCCGGGAGGCCGAGTACCGCTTCGAGCGCAAGGTCTCCTGGGGGGTGCGGTGCGGCGGAAAGACCGCGATGTTCACGTCGCTGTCGATCCCGGTGATGACGCGGCTGCGCCAGCCCGAGCGCCGCGTCCTCGACACGCTCGTCGACGCCGGTGTGGCGCGCAGCCGCAGCGACGCGCTGGCCTGGTGTGCCCGCCTCGTCGGCAAGAACGCCGATTCCTGGCTGGCCGGCCTGCGCGAGGCACTGCGCCACGTCGAACAGGTCCGGGCCCAGGGCCCGGACGCCTGACCCGAGGGGGCCGGGATTAGCCGGAAACGCGACCTTTGAAACAACCGCCCTGGATTCCGAATAGGTTTATACCAAAGGTCTAAACCAAATCACTTGATCGTAACACCGGCGATTCAGCGTGCCTGCTTCGATGGCAGCCGGTGCGTTCCCCCAACTGCGCGGCAGAAGTAATTGCCGGATGGGCTTAAAAGCGCGGCGTCGGGTAGAATCCTCCAATCCCGCACCGGTGAACGCGGGGTAGCTGAGGTGATCCGGGCAGGAGGAACGATCGTGGCTTATCAGCTGAAGGCGGGGTCCATCGAGTGGAATCCAACCGCAAAGCGGCTGCGTGAACTGACGGAGGAAATGCCGAACAGCCAGGTCACTGAGTTCGGCAACGTAGTCGTGAAGGCACGGGTGGACGCGCGGAGCACGCGGTCGACTTACCTCGTGGACGACTCGACCAACGTCACGAAGCAGACGATCACGCGTGCCGATTATGACCGTCTGGCGGCGGAGCAGGACGCCTACATCGCCGGCCGGGACATGGTCGTGATCGACGGCTACATCGGATGTGACCCGCACTTCCGCACCAAGGCACGGCTGATCATCGAGGCGTCCAACGCGAACGTGGCCGGGATGCAGCAGCAGCTTTACTACCCGGCGGGCGATGAGTACGACTCCGCCACCTGGGAACCCGACACCACGGTCGTCTACACGCCCAACCTCCCCGCCCCCGGTTTCCCCAATGACCGGCTCATCACCGTGGACCTGGCCGCCAACGTCACCCGGGTCCGCGGCTCCGACTACTTCGGCGAGTCGAAGAAGGGCGGGCTGCGGATGTGGAACAACATCGTCTACAACCGCGGCGGCCTCGCCCTGCACGCCGGCTGCAAGGTGATCCCGGTCGCCGGCCACCCGCGCAGTGTGCTCATCGTCGGGCTATCCGGCACCGGCAAGACGACCACCACGTTCACCACCCAGCTGGGCAGCAAGCCGGTGCAGGACGACTTCGTCGCGCTGATGCCGCACGGGAAGGTGCAGGTAACCGAGAACGGCTGCTTCGCCAAGACGTTCGGGCTGAGTCCCGAGGACGAGCCGGCCATCTACAACGCCACCACCAAGCCGGACGCATACCTGGAGAACGTGTCGGTCGACGCCGCCGGCACCGTCGACTTCTTCGACACCTCCTACACCAAGAACGGCCGAACCACCTGGCCGTTCGCCTACGTGGACCCGTGGCCCCCGGACCAGGTGCCGCCGGCCGAGTTCATGCTGATCCTGAACCGCAACGAGAACATCGTCCCGGGTGTCGCCCGGCTGGACCGCGCCCAGGCGGCCGCGTACTTCATGCTGGGCGAGACCACCGGCACCTCGGCCGGCGGCAAGGACGAGGAGGGCAAGTTCCTCCGGGTGCCCGGCACCAACCCGTTCTTCCCGCGGAACATGGCCGACATGGGCAACCGGATGCTGGAGCTGCTCGACAGCCACGAACTGGCGGTGTTCGTGCTCAACACCGGCCGGGTCGGCGGCGGGGAGGGCCAGCCCGGCTCCAAGAAGGTCAAGATCCCGCACTCGTCGGCGATCGTCGAGGCCATCGTGTCGGACTCCATCGACTGGGAGACCGACCCTGACTTCGGGTACGAGATCGCGGCATCGCTCCCGGGCATCGATGACATGGAGATCCTCCAGCCTCGGCGGCTCTACCAGCGGCTGGGCCGGATGGACGAGTACGACCAGATGGTGGCCCGGCTGAAGCGCGAACGCCGGGAGTACCTCGCCTCCTTCGACGGCCTTGACGAGGCAATCGTCAAGTCGATGCGCTGATCGCCCGGCGAGCCCGGGGCCCGGCGGGCAGCAACCGGGCCCCGGGTGACCGGTGCCACTCGGGCCATACCGCGGGCCAAAGTCGGATAGCGTTCTGCCAGGACATGACAGGGCCGGGGCCGGGGAGGAGGAGGGCGCTGGATGGGACTGCGTGATCTTGTCTACCGTCTGTACGAGCGCCGGCTCGAAGCATCCCTGACCGAGAAACCCGTCCCGCGGCATGTCGGGGTCGTGCTGGACGGGAACCGCCGGTGGGCCCGGTCCGCGGGCCTGACCGACCTCAGCAGCGGCCACCGCCGCGGCGCGGACAAGATCTTCGAACTGCTGCAGTGGTGCAGCCAGGCCAACGTCGAGGTCGTCACGCTCTGGCTGCTGTCCACCGACAACCTGGCCCGCGCGGACACCGAGCTCGGCCCGCTGCTGCGCATCATCGAGGACACCGTGCAGGGCCTCGTCGTCCAGCGCTGGCACGTCAACCCGATGGGCGCGCTCGACTTGCTCCCGGACGAGACCGCGCGGGTGCTGAAGGGCGCCGCGGAAACCACCGCCGGATACGGCGGGCTGGTGGTGAACGTCGCGGTCGGTTACGGCGGCCGCCGCGAGATCGCCGACGCGGTGCGATCGCTGCTGCAGGAGAACGCCAGCCGCGGCACCAGCATCGAGGAACTCGCCGAGATGCTCGACGTCGAGCACATCGCGGACCACCTGTACACCCGCGGCCAGCCCGATCCCGACCTGGTGATCCGGACCTCGGGCGAGCAGCGGCTGTCGGGTTTCCTGCTGTGGCAGAGCGCACAGTCGGAGTTCTACTTCTGCGAGGCGTTCTGGCCGGACTTCCGCAAGGTCGATTTCCTGCGCGCGCTTCGGTCCTACGGCGCACGGCAGCGCCGTTACGGCTCCTGATCTCCACCGGCCGCTGCCGCGCCGAAGCGCCAGCGGGCACCTGCCCCGGCGCCGGCGAAATTCCCGCCCGAACCGTGCGATTACCGACGCTGCGGCGGGAACTCTCTCGGGGAGAGAGAGTGGGGGCAAAAATGGACGTACCGACAATGTTCCGGCGCGCGGTAACAGAGTTCGGCGACCGGGTGAGCCGTATCGCTGATGGTCAGTGGGAAGCGAGCACCCCGGATGAGGGCTGGACCGTTCGCGACCTGGTGAACCACGTGGTGTCGGAGGATCTGTGGGCGCCGCCGTTGTTCGCCGGCTCGACGATCAGCGACGTCGGGGACCGCTTCGACGGCGACGTACTCGGGGCGGACCCGAAGAACTCGTGGCAGGCGGCGTCCGACGGCGCGCTTCGCGCGGTAACCGAACCCGGGGCGATGGACCGCACGGTCCACCTCTCGTTCGGCGACTTCCCGGGCCGTGAGTACGCGATGCAGTTGTTCGCGGATCACCTGGTTCATGCCTGGGACCTGGCCCGGGCGATCGGCGCGGACGAGAGGCTGCACGCCGGGCTTGTCGACGGCTGCGCGGCCTGGTTCGCGGACGTGGAGGGCGCCTACCGGAGCGCGGGCGTGATTGCGCAGCGGCCGCCCGTCCCGGATGTCGCGGGACCGCAGGTACGGCTGCTCGCCATGTTCGGGCGCAGCGCCTGAGGTGATCGCCCGGCGTGCCTTCGGCCGGTGGCGCTGGGATGCCTCGCTGACCGATCCGGGTACTTCCCGGCGCCGGGGACAACGGGTACGGTCTTAATTGGCGGGCGGTGCCGCGCCGCCTGCTGGGGAGGCCCTGGCATCTTCGAGCTTTGCGCCTACGGGCGCCGGCGAGATGACGGAAGGGCCGGCGCGCGGCCCTTGCGGGTCGCACCCCGGTCCGTCCGGCACATGTGTGCCCCGCTAGATGCGCGTTACCCCGCCGCCGGGGGAGCGCCGGGGAGAACGAGTGGCCAGTTCGCCATCCCGCGATCGGCAGCGTGACCGCCGTGCCCGCCAACCAGAATCAGGCTCACGGCGGACATACGTCCTCGATACCAGCGTCCTTCTCGCCGACCCGGCCGCGCTCGGCCGTTTCGCCGAACACGACATTGTCCTACCGGTCGTCGTCGTCATGGAGCTCGAGGCAAAGCGCCATCATCCCGAGCTCGGGTTCTTCGCCCGCCAGGCGCTCCGGAACCTCGACGACCTGCGGATCAATTTCGGGCGGCTGGACACCGAGCTGCCCATCGGCGACCACGGCGGCACCGTCAGGGTGGAGCTGAACCACGTCGACACTGGCGTGCTGCCCGGGAATCTCCGTCTGGGCGACAACGACAGCCGTATCCTCGCTGTCGCATGCAGCCTCGCCGCGGACGGTCAGGACGTGGTGCTGGTCACCAAGGATCTGCCGCTGCGGGTGAAGGCCGCGTCGATCGGCCTGGCCGCGGAGGAATACCGCGCCGAACTGGCCGCCGAGTCCGGCTGGACCGGCATGTCCGAGCTGCCGGTCACCGCCGCGGATGTGGAGGCACTCTACGAGAACGGCCGCGCCGAGGTGGAGCCCGCGCGCGAACTTCCCTGCCACACCGGCCTGGTGCTGGTCTCGGAAAACGGCAGTGCCCTCGGGCGCGTGCTGCCCGACAAATCGGTGCGGCTGGTCCGCGGGGACCGGGAGGCGTTCGGGATCCGCGGCCGGAGCGCGGAGCAGCGGATCGCGCTGGACCTGCTGCTTGATCCGGATGTGGGGATCGTGTCGCTCGGCGGCCGGGCCGGTACCGGGAAGTCGGCGCTGGCCCTGTGTGCTGGGCTGGAGGCCGTCCTGGAACGGCGCCAGCACCGGAAGGTCATGGTCTTCCGCCCGCTCTACGCCGTCGGCGGGCAGGAGCTCGGCTACCTCCCCGGGTCCGAAGCGGAAAAGATGAACCCGTGGTCGGAGGCTGTTTACGACACCCTGTCCGCGGTCACCACCCCGGAGGTGATCGAGGAGGTTCTCGATCGCGGCATGCTCGAAGTCCTGCCGCTGACCCACATCCGCGGGCGGTCACTGCACGACGCGTTCGTGATCGTTGATGAGGCGCAGTCCCTCGAACGCGGCGTGCTGCTCACCGTCCTGTCCCGGATCGGCCCGGGGTCACGGGTGGTGCTGACGCACGACATCGCCCAGCGGGACAACCTGCGGGTCGGGCGCTACGACGGCGTGGTCGCCGTGATCGAGAAGCTCAAGGGGCACCCGCTGTTCGCGCACGTGACCCTGGTGCGCTCAGAGCGCTCGCCAATCGCGGCGCTGGTAACCGAGATGCTCGAGGATCCGTCCTTGTGACCCATGCTCCGGCGCTCGGCCGCGTGCAGTACGGTGACCTGCGAAATGGAGAAGTCACTGGATGGTACGCAGCCGGGCGCCGGCGGGCCGCGCTCGGCGGCGGACGCGGCTTCGACGGCTGAGGGCACAGCCGGGCTGCCGGCGGTTTCCGTGATCATGCCGGTGCTGAACGAGGAACGGCACCTCGAGGAGGCGGTCCGGCACGTCCTGGAACAGGACTACCCGGAGCCGATCGAGGTGGTCCTCGCGGTCGGGCCATCGCGGGACGGCACCGCCGAGGTAGCCGGCAAGCTCGCCGCGGCCGATGACCGGGTGATCGTGGTGGCGAACCCGAGCGGGCGCACCCCGTCCGCGCTCAACGCCGGGCTCGCCGCGTCCCGTTACCCGGTGGTGGCGCGGGTCGACGGGCACGCGCTGCTGCCCCCCGACTACCTGCGGATCGCGGCGGAGACGCTGCAGGAGACCGGGGCCGACAACGTGGGCGGGGTGATGGCCGCGGAGGGTGTCACGCCCTTCGAGCAGGCGGTCGCGTGCGCGATGACGTCGAAGGCGGGCGTCGGGGCGGCGCGGTTCCACACCGGCGGCGAGGCAGGCCCGGCCGAGTCGGTCTATCTCGGGGTGTTCCGCCGGATCGCGATCGAGAACGTCGGCGGCTACGACGAGGCTTTCGTCCGTGCCCAGGACTGGGAGATGAATCACCGGATCCGGGGCGCCGGCGGCGTCGTCTGGTTCCAGCCACGGATGCGGGTGAGCTACCGGCCGCGCGCCAGCCTTCGCGCGCTCGGCCGGCAGTACTTCCACTACGGCCGGTGGCGGCGGGTGGTGTCCCGCCAGCACCGGGGCACGATCAACCTGCGCTACCTGGCTCCGCCGCTGGTGGTGCTGGCCGTCACCGCCGGGCTGGCGGTGGGGCTCTCCGGGATCGGGGCCGCCCTGGCCGGGGCGGGCGGTGCAGCGTGGCTGACCCTGGCGCTGATCCTGCCGGCCGGCTACCTGTGCGGCGTACTCGCGGCGGCGGTGCTGATCGGGCGCGGGCTCTCCGGCCGCGCGGCGGCATCGCTGCCGCTCGTGCTGGTCACCATGCACATCTGCTGGGGAACCGGCTTCCTCACCAGCCCGCGCGGCCTGATCACCCCGCGGTAGGCGTGCCGCTGACCCGGCGCGGCTTACCCGGCGCGGGTCAGCCTCCGCAGCACCGGCATCGCGTTCCAGCGCGCCGCCCCCGCGAAATCGCGGGCGTGCTCCCAGATGTTGTAGTCCGGCCGCGCTGCCCCGTCGGCGACGGCCCGGTCGAGGTCGTGGCCGCACCGGTCCAGCACCGTGTCGAAGTCGCGCCGCATCGGCTCCAGCAGGTCGTAGCCGAATGACCGGTACAGCCGCGGGAACAGCGGCTTGAACAGGCGTGCCCGGTCGTGCAGGCCGGTCGAGTAGGACAGCATGTCCTTCGGACGCCGCTGGATGTAGCCGGGCAGCAGGTCGGCGAAGGCGTGCCGGATGATCCACTTCTCCTGGCCATCGCGCATCTTCAGGTCGATGGGCAGCCGCATCGCCAGTTCGACCAGCGCCGGATCCAGGAACGGCACCCGCAGTTCCACGCCCTGGCTCATGCTCGCGCGGTCCAGGCGCTGTAGCTCCGTCCGGCACAGGTTGCGGATCTTGTGCAGGAACAGCCGCCGCGACTCGGCCGCGCCGATCTCGTAATACATCGGGTAGCCGCCGAACAGCTCGTCCGAGCCGTCGCCGCTGAGCACGACCTTGACGCCGCACTCGTGGATTCGGCGGAACAGCGGGACCGATACCACGGCATTGATGATGTCGCCGTACTCGGTGAGCTCGGAAACCCGGATCGCCTCGCGGATGCCGGCCATCCGGATGTCCCGCGGCCGCACCTCGATCACCTCGTGCGGGACCCCGAGCTCCGAGGTGAGGCGGCGCGCGTAGCTGAGGTCCTGGCTGCCGGGGGCACCGATCGTGAACGCGACGCAGTCGGGATGCATCTCCCGCACGTGCAGCAGCGTCAGGGAACTGTCCACCCCGCCGGAAAGGATCACGCCGACCCTCAGGTCGGTGTCCACCCGCACCCGGATGCTGTCGGCGAGCTGGGCGCGGACCAGCTTCGCGGCGACTTCCGGATCCTCGATCGGCTCCAGGCCCTCGCCGAGGCGCAGCAGGTCGAGGTAGGGCGCGAGATCCGGGCCGGAACCGGCGTCGGCCCAGCCGTGATGACCGGGCGGCAGTTCGCACACCCGGGCACCCAACGGGACCAGCGCCTTGATCTCCGAGGCCAGGTGCAGGCGGCCGTCCGCCCGGGACCAGTACAGCGGCTTGACGCCGAGCGGGTCGCGCGCCAGGTACACGCGGTCCGCCCGCCGGTCCGCGATCACGAAGGCGAACTCGCCTCGCAGCCGTGCGACCGCGCCCTCACCCCACTCGAGAAACGCCTCCAGTACCACCTCGGTGTCGCTGTCGCTGCGGAACCGGTGGCCAAGGCCCTCCAGTTCGGCATGCAGCTGGTGGTGATTGAAGACCTCGCCGTTGTAGCAGAGCAGCCACCGGCCGTCGGCGGAAACCCACGGCTGGACCGCGCGGTCCCGGTCCACTATTCGCAGCCGCTGCGTCCCCGCCTGCAGGCCGTCGCCGGTGAGCACCTCCTCGACCTCACCGCGCGGTGCGAGCGAGCCGATCATCCGCGCGAACGCGACCCGGTCGGCTCCCGGGCCGAGGATCATCGCGATGCCGCACATCCGCGTCACCCAGCCGTCTCTGCGTGGAAGTGGCGCCGGAGCCCGGCGGTCGCCGCCGGGCTGACGCACACGTGCCAGACCTGCCCCTCGTCGATCACGTTGAGCTCGCCGGTGTCCTGCCGCTCCAGCAGCAGCCTCGCCAGGATGCGGTGCGCGCCGAACCGCCGGAACCACGCCATCTCGATGTCGGTCGCGTAACCCACGCAGTGCGAACTCGACGGCGTCGCCTTGTAACCCAGGGCGCGCAGCCGGCGCTGCTGCTCCACGCTGCGGGAGAGGCTGGTGACCCACAGCGGGGGCGTGCCCGGGGGCGCGACCTGGTCAAACCGGGCGGAAAGCTGGTTGAGCAGGGCGACCACCTCGGGCCGGGCATAGGCGGAGCGCAGCCCCGCGGTGCGGGGGAGCCGGTCCGGGCGCAGCCGGCGATCCGCGGCCCGCACCGCCCGCGTCGCCAGCGTCCGCGCCTGCAGCCGGTATTTGAACCGCACCGTGCCGTCCCGCCGGAGATCCTCCAGGTCGACGAGGTCGCGGGAGCCGGTGAGCTCCGCGTCGGTCGCGAACGGAAGCGCCCGGCCCCACCACATCGCGTCCACGCGTGCGAGCAGGTGGACCCGGATCATGGTGGCCAGGTCCGCGGCGTAGGAGCCGTTCGTGCAGGCCTTGGGCCGGTAGCGTCGCACCTCGGCGAGGAGCTCGCCGATGGCCGCCGCCTGGCCGCCCGGTCCCGCGGCCAGCATCGGGGTGAACTCGGGGGAACCGAGCCGGTCGGCGAGCAGCGCCTCGGTCTCGCCGAGGTCGCCGGGTCGCAGCTTCGCGGCGACCTCGAACAACAGCTCCGCGACCGCCTGACGGTATGAGGCCAGGGCGGCCGCGCAGGGCTGGCTCGGATGGCGCGGCCGGGACGCGGTTGCCCGCACCAGCCAGTGGCGCTGATGAAGGCTCTGCGGGTGATGCCCATCGCCATTTCCGGTGGCCGCGGCGGCGCCGTTGCCGTTCCCGTACGCCCGCGGCGCTGCTGGCTCCCGTCCGGGCCCAGCCCCTTTCCTGAAGTGTCGTCCCACATCGTGGCCGGGCAATCGCATCCCCTGGACCACCCCCCGGAGCCCTTACATCGGTCCGCCACTAATTCAAAGCAGAGAGTAGCAGGATGACTCCGGAATGTTGAGGGGGAAAGGCGGGTGTTCGGCAGGTCAACGGAAGTGAGCCATTTCCGGAATGCCAGCCTGCGTCAGTTTTTGAGCAGAATTTCGGCTATTTCGATATCGCCGGGATATGTGATCTTGATGTTCCGCGAGCTGCCCGGGACCACGGCGACCGGGACACCGGGAAGATAGCGCAGCACCACGCCGCAGTCATCGGTCGCGGTGAAGCCGGGGTCGGCGGCGGCGAGCTCGTAGGCACGGCGGATGACCGACAGCCGGAAACCCTGCGGGGTCTGGCAGCGGTGGACCGTGTCGCGGCTGGGCACGTGGGTGATCACCCCGTCCTGCACCGTGACGACCGTGTCCGATGACGGGATGGTGACGCCCACCGCCTGATGTTCAGCCAGCGCCGCGACGCAGGCGGCTATGGTCGCCTGATCGACCAGCGGGCGGGCGGCATCGTGCAGCAGCAGATCGCACTCGCCGTCCGGGTCACGGCTGACCACCGCCCGGATCGCCTGCTGGGCGGAGTCCGGCCGGGTCCGGCCTCCCTCGATCACCTGCGAGACCTTGCGGAAGCCGGCGCCCGCCAGCAATGCCGCGACCTCGCGGATAATTCCCTGCGGAGCGACGACGACGATCTCGTCGACCGCCGGCGCCTCCTCGAACGCGGCCACCGAGTGCTCGATCACCGTCGACCCGCGCACCGAGAGCAGCTGCTTGGGCACCTCGGTGCCGAAGCGCCGTCCGGAACCGCCCGCCAGGACCGCCGCAACCGTGCGCATGAGCTGGACTCTATCCGCCGCCGCCCATCGGCGCGGACCGGCGTTTCGCACCCATTGCGGCACGCCTCAGACCTGTAACCTAAGGGGGCTATTGGGGAACCGGTGGCTGCGTCGCCGGGGCTCCCGTGCGGGCAAGGCGGGTCGCCAGGGTGCCCGGAGGAGGGCGGGCATGACGGTTGCGGTGATCGTCGCGACCGCGATGGCGCGCGACCAGCCGCCTGCGCCGGGCCGGACCGAACCGCGCGGTGATGGCGGGGGCGAGCAGGCTCAGGCCATCCGGTCCGCGGAACCGGCCAATGGTGCCGGGCCACCGGCAGTGGCCCCGGCAGTGGCCTCGGCAGCCGGGACGTCCGCGGAGCCGACGACGGCGCCGGCCGACACGCCCGCCCAGGCCCAGCCGGCCGCCACCCTGCCGTGCCCCACATTGCGCTCCGGGCAGGCCATCACCGAGCCGGTGCTCGGCCGGCTCAGCGGCCAGCTGGCAACGCTGGGCATCCGCGACATGGTCCTGATCGCGCCCCCCGGGCTCGGAGATCAGCTGCGCGAGATCGCCGAGGAGGGCGTGCGCAGCGGTGCGCCGGGGACCACGGCGGGAATCGACGTGATCGAATGCGCCGGCGTCGCGCAGCAGCTGCGGGCGGTTGCGCGGCTATCGCGCGGCCAGCGCCAGCAGGGCGAAGCGCTGCTCGTCTGCGCCGGCGACCTCGTCGCACACGCCGGCGCGCTCGCGCTGGCAGCCGGCGCGGAGGGCACCGCTGCGCTGATCGAAGCGCAGGACGCACCCGGGGCCGCGGCCTTCTCGTCCGGTGCCGACCTGCGGCCGGTGTTGCGCACCGCTGTGCGGCCCGCCGGGCGGACCATTACCGCTGCCGGGTCCGCATTTCACCGGGTGACGGCTCCCGACGCCGTCGGCTGCGGGGTGTTCCTGGTCTCGGCTGGCGATCTCGGCGCGCTGGAGGATGCCGCCGAGCAGCTTGCCACGCTGGCGGAAAAGGCAGCCACCGAAGAGGCCGCCGCCGGCACCGGATGGCCGCCTCGCCGGGCGGCGGCATTCGGCGACCCGGTCGCGATGCTGCTGGTCGGTCTGGTCCGGGGCGGTGTCGCGGTGACGGCCGCCGACGTGAACCCGCTGCGGTGCGTGCGGGTGGCCACCAGCCAGCAGGCCCGGGCCGCCGCCGAGCAGCTGCATGCCGCCGCCCAGGACACGGTCCGGATGAACGCGGCGGTCAAGGCGGTGGACGGGTTCGTCGCCACCTTCCTGGTCAGCCCGTACTCCCGGTACCTCGCGCGCTGGGCAGCCCGGCGGGAGGTAACCCCGCATGCGGTGACCGCCGCCTCCGCGGGCCTTGCGCTGCTCGCCGCGGTCTGGTTCTCGGACGGAACGCGGGCCGGGAACATCGCCGGCGCCGCATTCCTGTTCGGCGCGTTCGTGCTGGACTGCATGGACGGCCAGGTTGCCCGGTACGCACGACGCTCATCGGCGTTCGGCAGCTGGATTGACCCGGTCTCCGACCGGGTCAAGGAGTATGGCGTCTACGCGGGCCTCGCCATCGGAGGGACAGCGGCACACCAGCGGGGCGTCTGGGTGCTGGCGGTCGCCGCGATGATCGTGCAGGCCATCCGGTACACGACCGGCCTCAGCTACCGGACGGCCGGCTGGGCGGCACCCGGCCCGGATCCAACGCGCGGCCTGCCGCTCGACGAGCCGGCCGACTATGCGGTTGCGCGGTCCGCCGCGGCGGGAGACGCCGGGGCCCGCGGCGCCGGTCCGCTCCGGGGGGCAGGCCGGCGCCTGCGGCAGGCGGCCGGTGTGCCCGGATGGACGCTGCGCTGGCTGAAGCGGATCGGCTACCTGCCGGTCGGCGAGCGGTTCGTCGTCATCGCCGTCACCGCGGTCGTGGCCGGCCCCCGGACGACGTTCATTGTCCTGATCGCCTGGGGAGCCGTCGCGGCAGCTGTCACCATCGCCGTCTGGGCTGCCCGATCACTGGCCGCGGGCCGCGACGTGCGGGGCCGGCGGCGCTCGCGGCGCCCGGCGCGGTCGCCGCTGACGTCGCTGGCGATGTCGAGCTACCGCGACGACGGCGTCATCGCCCAGTCGCTCGGTCGCCTCGCCGCCGGGCAGCTTCCACCGTTACTGCCCGCCATCGCCGGCGTAACGGTCACCGTGGCGCTGGCCGCCGCGGGGCTGCACTACGGGCGGATCATGGCGATCGCCCCGGTCGGCGCCATGCTGCTGGCCGGTCTCGGCCGCTCTCATCCCCATGACGGCCGGCTGGACTGGCTCGTCCCGCCGCTGCTGCGGGCCGGCGAGTACATCTACCTGGCCGCCCTGGGGATCTCGGCGGCAGTTCCCACGCCGGCCATTTTCGCGCTCATCGGTGTCGTCGCGGTGCATCACTACGACGTCGCCTGCCGGGAGCGGCTGGCACACGGCCTGGCACCGTCGCCGCGGGCCGTCGCGGCCGGCCTCGGCTGGGAAGGCCGGATGCTGGTCATCGCCATCGGTTCGATGCTGGGTTTCGCGCCATTCGCATACGCGCTGCTGTCCGCATATGTTTGGATCTTGTTCGGCTGGGAGAGCTTGACAAGCTGGCTCCCGGCGCCGGGCCAGCGTCGGCTCGCGGTGGCGCAGGTTATTGATCTCGAAGATGGAGGCGGCTGGTGATCGGCATCGTTCTCGCTGCGGGAGCGAGCCGACGGCTGCGACCCGACACCGACGAACTGCCGAAGACCCTGCTCCCGGTGGATGGCTGCAGCACGATCCTCGACCTCGCGCTGCGCAACCTGGCCGCTGCGGGTGTCCGCGACGTGGTGGTGGTGACCGGTCACGCGGCCGCAGCGATCCGCGAACGGGTCCCCGCCCTCGCCGGCCGTCACGGTGTCACGCTCGAGCTGGTGCACAACGAACGCGCGCTGGAGTGGAACAACGCGTACTCGCTGTGGCTCGCCCGGCAGTATTTCGCCGAGGGCGCGATGCTGCTGAACGGGGACACCGTGCATCCCGCGTCGGTAGAGAAGGCGCTGCTCGCCGCCGGCCGGTCCGGCGCCGCGGCTCCCGGCGGGGGCCCCGGGCTGGTGCTCGCCGTGGACGATGTCAAGCCGCTCGCGGACGAGGAGATGAAGATCGCCCTCGACGACGACGGCTACCTGCGGCGGATCAGCAAGTCACTGGACCCGGCAACTGCGGGCGGCGAGTACATCGGTGTCACGCTGATCGAGCAGGAGGCCGCGCAGCCGCTCGCCGGGGCCCTGGAGGACACCTGGCGGCGCGACCCGGGGCTGTACTACGAGGACGGTTTCCAGGAACTGGCCGACCGCGGCGGCATCATCGCCGCGCAGCCGATCGGCGCGGTTGACTGGGTCGAGGTCGACAACCACGACGACCTGCGGCGGGCCCGCGAGATCGCGGCCCGCTGCTGACGATGCCGACCCGGAGGACCCAGCAGTGCCCCTGATCGCGCGGATGGTGGCAGCACCGCTCGCTGTCGACGTGCGGCACGACGGCGTCGCCGAACTCGGCGCGCTGCTCGCCGACCGGCGCATCGCCACCTCCGGACGGGTGGCCGTCGCGGTGGGCCCCGGGCAGGGTGACGGCATCACCGCCGAGCTCGACATCGGTGACCCGGAGGTGTTCCGGGTTCAGGACGCCAGCCTGGACGCCGCGGTGGACCTCGGCAAGCGGCTGCGGGCCGGCTCCTATGAGGCGGTGGCCGGAATCGGCGGCGGCCGCACGATCGACGTGACCAAGTTCGCCGCGACGATGGCGGGGATCCCGATGGTCGCGGTAGCGACGAACCTGTCGCACGACGGCATCGCCTCGCCGGTCAGCTCCCTGGAGCACGAGTCAGGCAAGAGCTCCTACGGGGTCGCGATGCCGATCGGCATCGTCGTCGACCTTGACCGGGTACACGCCGCGCCGCCTCGGCTGGTGCGCGCGGGGATCGGCGACGTGGTCAGCAACCTGTCGGCGATCGCCGACTGGAAGCTGGCCGCCCGGCACACGGGCGAGCCGGTGGACGGGCTGGCGGTGACGCTGTCGGGTACCGCAGCGGAAGCCGTTTTGCATCAGGAAAAATCGGTGGAATCAGACGCGTTCCTCACCGTGCTCGCCGAATCGCTGGTGCTGTCGGGAATCGCGATGTCCGTCGCGGGATCGAGCCGGCCGGCCAGCGGCGGTGACCACGAGATCCTGCACGCCATCGACCAGCTCTACCCGGGCACCGCGAACCATGGGGAGCTGGCCGGGGTCGGCGCGCTGTTCTGTTCATTCCTGCGGGGCGACCGCCGGCATACCGAGCTGATCGCGGCATGCCTTGCCCGGCACGGGCTGCCGCGCACACCGGAGGGCCTGGGGATTTCGGCCGGCGACTTCGCGAAGGCCGTGGCCAGAGCGCCGTCGACCCGGCCAGGCCGCTATACCATCCTCGAACATCTCGGGCTGGACGCGGACACGACAGGAAGGCGGGTGGACGAGTATGTCCGGGCCTTCGCTGACTGAGATCCGCGCGCTCGGCCAGCCGGAGTCGGTGACCGGCAGGCTCAACGAGGAGCACTGGGCCGGCAGCCTGTACATGCGGGACCTGTCGCCGTACGGCACCTGGCTGTTCGCGCGCCTGCGCTTCACGCCGAACGCGGTCACCGGGCTGATGATCGTATGCGGAATCGCGGCGGGCGTGGTGACCGCGATCGGCGGGCTGCCCTCGGCGATCGGCGCAGCCGTCCTGGTGCAGATCTACTTGCTGCTGGACTGTTCGGACGGCGAGCTCGCCCGGTGGAGCCGGCGCACCTCGGTCACCGGAATCTACCTCGACCGGATCGGCCACTACCTCGCCGAGGCCGCGCTGCTGACCGGGCTCGGTGTCCGCGCGCAGGGACACCTCACGCTGTCCGGCGGCTACGTCACCATCGGGATCGCGGCGGCGCTGTTCGCGGTGCTGATCAAGGCGGAGACCGACAACGTCACGGTCGCCCGCGCCAAATCGGGCCTGAACGGCGAGGTCGCGGACAGCGCTCTCGAACCCGCGGCCGCCGGGGTCGCGCGGGCACGGCGGCTCGCCGGGGCGCTGCGGCTGCACCGGATCATCCAGGCGGTGGAGCTCTCGCTGCTCATCCTCGCTGCCGCCATCGCGGACGCGATCCGCGGCGGGCTGCTCGCGACCCGAGTCCTCGCGATCGCCTGCCTGGTGATCGCCGCGGTGATGGTCGCCGCCCACCTGGCCGCGATCCTCGCCTCGAGGAGACTGCGTTGAGGGCCCGGCAGGTTGAGCAACGCAACGAAGTGAGGAGCGCAGCGGCGGAGGTGCTGGGGAATACTGCAGTGAGGGGCGTGCACGATGAGCATCGCAGCGACGTGAGCAGCGCAGCGGCGGGGGTGCCGGTCAGTCCGGCGCTGTCCTGCGTGATCCTCACCATGGGCAACCGTCCAGCCGAGCTGGAGCGGGCGATCCGCAGCGTGCTCGATCAGCAAGATGCGGATGTGGAGATCGTCGTTGTCGGCAACGGGGCGGAGCTGACGCTGGCTCCGCCGCTGGAAGCCGCGGTGAAGATCGTGCGGCTGCCCGAGAACAAGGGGATTCCCGGGGGGCGGAACGCCGGCGTGGCGGCGTGCAGCGGCGACGTGATCCTGTTTCTCGACGATGACGGGTGGTACGCGTCGCCGGGCGTCGCTGCGCACGTCCGGGACCGTTTCGCTGCCGACCCGGCGCTGGCGGTGCTGTCGTTCCGGGTACGCGACCCGGACGGCGGGGCCGGCGAGCGGCGGCACGTTCCCCGGCTGCGGGCCGGGGACCCGGGCCGGTCATCGCCGGTGACCACCTTCCTCGGCGGTGCCTGCGCGATCCGGCGCAGCGCCTACCAGCGCGCGGGCGGCCAGCCGGACGGGTTCTTCTACGCGCACGAGGAGACCGACCTGGCCTGGCGGCTGATGGACGCCGGGTACCGGCTGGAGTACGACGCGGACGCGGAGATGTTCCACCCCGCCGTCTCGCCGGCCAGGCACGCGCAGTTCTATCGGATGAACGCCCGGAACCGGGTGCTGCTGGCCCGGCGGAACCTGCCGTGGCCACTGGCGCTCGTCTACCTCGTCGACTGGATCGCGCTCACCCTCGCCCGGGAGCACTCGCCGCGGGCGCTGCGTCCGTGGTTCGCCGGGTTCGCGGAAGGCTGGCGCGCAGACGCCGGCGGCCGGCGGCCGATGTGCTGGCGAACGGCGTGGCAGATGACCCGGTACGGCCGTCCGCCGGTGATCTGAGGCAGACGGGGACCGGCCGCAGGCCACCCGCAGGACGTCCACAGGCCGTCCGCAGGCCGTCCGCCAGTTACGATTGGGTTCGTATGGACATTCGGGTGCCCGTGACTCCCCCGCCCGCTGACGGTGCCAGTCGCGGGCGGATGTCGTCGTGGCGGGCTCCCGGGAACGTCCGCCGGCCGGTGGTCGTGGCGGTGCTCGCGGCGTGCGCCGTGTTCGCCGCGGCGATGGCGATTTTCAGCACCACCGCCCTGCACCAGCTCTGGGGCCTGATTGCGGCCGCGACCTACGGGGTCGCCGCCGTCATCGCGGTGGTCTGGAAGACGCGCGGCACCGAGGTGGCCCTGGTCATTGGCGTCGGCGGCGCGCTCTTGGCGCCGCTGGGCTGGCTGGCGGCAGCAGGGCAGGGGCAGCCCGAGGTGAACGTGATCGTCCGGTCTGCCCAGCTGCTTTTGCATAACGGCACCCCGTACCAGACCCCCACGGCGCTCGCCGCCACCACCAACCCGAACGCATTCGACCCGTACCTGCCGGTGATGACCCTGTTCGGGCTGCCGCGGGCGCTATTCAGCGGCGGGCCGCTGCCCGACCCGCGGCTGTGGTTCACCGTCGTGTTCGTGGCGGTTTTCTGGTGGGCCCTGGTGACGGCGCGGGCGCACGACGCCGTCCGGTGGACGGCGCTGCTCGCGGCGACCCCGCTGGTGGCGCTCCCGCTCGCGGTCGGGGGCACCGACCTGCCGGTCCTCGGCCTGCTGTGTCTCGGGCTGGCATTTCTCTGGGACCGCCCGCGCCCGGTAGCGGCCGGGCTGGCGCTCGGCGTGGCCGCCGCGATGAAGGCCACCGCATGGCCGGCTCTCGCCATCGCCGTCGCCTTCATCGCGGCCCGCAGTTCGGCCGCCGGCGGCTCCGCGAGAGCTGGCTGGCGTCCGGCCGGCTCGTTCCTGCTGACCGCCGTGGGCACTTTCGCGGTCCTGGTCGGACCGGTCGCCGTTTTGTGGCCGCATGCCCTGTTTGTGAACACGATCTCGTTCCCGCTCGGGCTCACCAAGGACAAAAGCCACGCCGCCAGCCCGCTGCCCGGCCATCTGCTCGCCGACACCGGGACGGCCGGGCACTGGGCCGCGGTCGGGCTGCTGATCGCCGCCGGCATCGCCATCGCCGTCTGGCTCGTGGTATCCCCGCCACGTACCCTCCGGTCCGCCACCTGGCGGCTGGTCGTCGGTTTGACCCTGATGTTCGCTCTCGCCCCGGCGACGAGATTCGGGTATTTCATCTACCCGGCCGGGCTATTTGCCTGGCTGTGGCTGTCCGAACCAGAGCCGTCGCTCCCGCCCGTGGAGCGGCCGCGCGGCCGGCGGCTGCCCGCCGCGGTCGGGGCCGCGGACGGCTAACCCGCCAAGCCCGCCGGAACCGGCGGGCTGCCAGTTCGCCATTCGTTCGACCGCCGGTTCCCGCCCGGGGCCGGCTTTCTTGCCCCCGTGGTCGCCATCGTCACCCAACCGATGCGAAGCTCGGATAGGAAGGAACGCGATGGCCAGGACAGCGGTGCAGATTGCCTCGGATCATGCGAGGCGGATGCTGGCCGCTGCGCGCCGCCGGACGCCACGATGGCAGGCGCTTGGCGTCGTGGTCTGCTGTGCGGCGCTGCTCGCCGCTGCCGTTGTCGGCATCCGGCAGGCGGTAGCGGCCAGGACCGTCGCCGAGCACACCACCTCACACGTGCCGCCGGCGCAGCTTGTCGGCGCCGGGCCGCAGCCCGGCCTGCTGACTCCCGCCTGGCAGGTAACCACCGGGAATCTCGCCGACCAGCCGCCCGCGAACGGCCAGGTCTCTTACGGTCTGGTCGACGGGCAGCTGGTGGTGGTCTCCGGTGCCGGGCTCGATGTCCGCGACAGCCGGACCGGCAGGCCGCGCTGGCACTTCTTCGAGCCGGGCGCCACGCTCGCCGGGTGGACGGCCACCGGGACCGAGGTCGCCGCGTACTTCGAGCACACCGCGGGGCGCGGCGGCCACCTGCTGGTGGCACTCGACGCGTCGACCGGCCAGCAGCTGTGGCAGAGCCGGGAGGACCTGCCTGCCGGGGTGGAGCAGAACTCGCTGCGCTGGCCCGCCGGTCCCGGGGTGTTCCTGGTCACGCGCAACCGCCGGACGCTGATCGCGGCCCGGTCGCGGTCCGGGACCACGGACTGGTCGCGGACCCTGCCGGAGGGGTGCTCGCTGTCCGAGCCGGCGCCGTACTCCTCCGGCGGTGACCAGAGCCTGGCGGTCTTCACCGCCGGCTGCCGTGCCGGCCAGCAGGTAATGGCGCTGAGCCCCGCACTGGGTGCGCTGCGCTGGTCCGTGTCACCCGCGGGCGGCGGGAATGCCGCGGTGATGGTGCAGCACGGGATCACCTCGGTGTGGGACGGCTCGACGCTGCGGGTGATCAGGGGCGACGGCCGGAGGCTGCTGAAGAAAACGGGCACCGAACTGTGCGGCGACGTGTGCTGGATCGCGGTCAGTGCGGGCCGGGTCCTGGTCTCCGATTCGCCGGACGGCAGCACCCAGCAGCTGGAAGCGGTAGATGAAGGAACGGGCGCGGTCGCCTGGCAGGAACCCTCTGTCGGATACCAGCGGATGACGGACGGGGGCGGGCTGGTCTACGGCCTGCGCGGGCCGCTCGCGCAGGGCCTGATCCCAGCGGCCGTCGACGTGATCGATCCGGCCAGCGGACAGGTCTCCTCGGTCTCGCTGCCACTGGCGTTTCGCGCCGGCACCGGTGATCAGCCCTGGCTGGCGGCCGCCGGCGGCCTGTTGCTGACCGGATACCCGCTGGCGTTCGAAGGAGAAGCAGGTGGCTCGCGGCTCGTCGCGCTGCGCGATGCGCCGGCCGGGGCCGGGCCCAGCACGCTCGGCGGCGTGGCCCCGTCGCAATGGCCGGATGCCTGCAGCCTGGTCGGGCAGCCGGACCTGGCGGCAGCCATCCCCGAGGTCACCTCATCGTCATGGGAATCCTCCGGGCAGTCGATGCCGGGCCTGCGGTACCCGGTCGCCTGCCAGTACCAGCCACGCCAGGGCAACGCGGACTCGGACGGCGCCCTGGTGTCGGTCGGCTGGGTGGCACAGAACGGCCGGCAGGCCTCCAATCTGCTCGGTGATGTGCTGGCCAGCTACCCGGAAGCGGACCCGCTGCCGCTGGTCGGTGACGAGGCCTACGATCTGGGAGCCCCGGGCGGGCCGGTGATCGTCCGGGTGGGGCGGGTCATCGCCATGGTCCGGGCGGACCAGGACCCCGGCGCGGCTACCCAGCTCGCGCGGGCGGCGGCCGACCGGCTTCGGCTCGACGGCTTCTGAGGGCCTGTCAGGGGGCGAAATCGGAGGGCTGGTCGGGGCCGGAGAAGGCGGAGCTGTCCTTGCAGATGTTCGCGTTTCCGGTGATGCCGCCGTACTGCTTGGTGAGGTCGCTCGGTGGCTTGGGACCCTGGAAGCCGGGGCCGATCACCAGGTCCACGGTCCCCGGGGTGAGCGATGAGACCTGCTGGGCCTTGACACCAGGGAGCACACCCTGCAGCGTCTGCACGTCCGGACGAGCACCCGATGACGCGTACTCGATGATCGTCGCGGGAACACTCGCGGCGGCGTTACCGGTGCCGATCACGTCGAAGCCCTGCTGGGTGAGCTGGGTTCCGGTCTGGGCGGCAAGGCCGGCGACGGTGCTGCCGTTGAGCACCTGAAGTTTGACCTGGCTGGGCTTGGCGGCGGGCTGGCTGGGCTTGGCGTTCGGCTTCGCCTTCCTGTTCGTCTTCCGGGCGGGCGCACGGGCGACGGTCTGGTCGTACTTGATCGCGTCGAACAACTGCGGCGCCGCGGCCGGATCGAAGTCCACCCGGTTGTTGTTGCCCGGGTCGGGCACCGTGGGAGCGGAGATGAACCGGACCGCGCCCGCCTTCGTGGACCGCATGCTCTGGGCGATCTGCACCATGTTCCCGACGCTGAGCTGGGTGTCCACGGTCAGCGACTTGGTGACGGCGTTGGCCAGCGCGTAAATCTTGCCCGGGTTGCCGAGGACGTTGCTGGACAGCGCCTCCTTCGCCAGGGCCGCCATGAAGTACTGCTGCCGCTGGATGCGCTGCAGGTCCGAGCCCTCGCCGATGTGCCGCTCGCGCACGAACGCGAGCGCCTGCGTGCCGTTGACGTGGTGCATGCCCGCGCCGAGGTTGAGCTTGGAGGCCGGGTCGTCCACCGGCTCCGGCAGGCACACGTTCACCCCGCCGACGGCGTTCACCATCGTCTGGAAACCGGCGAAGTCGAGCTGGACGAAATGGTCGATGTGAATGCCGGTGACCTTCTCGAGGGTCTTCCATAGGCAGGGCGCGCCGCCGTAGTCGAAGGTAGCGTTCAGCATCTCCGCGGCGGCGCTGGCCTGCTGGCCGTTATGGCCCTGGTTGTCGCCCTTGCACGCGAGCGTTTGCACGATCGTGTCGCGCGGGAAGCTGATCATCGTGACGCCGTCGCGGTGCGGCGAGATGTGCATCAGCATCATCGTGTCCGATCGGGCGCCCTGGACGCCCGCCCCATACTGGGCGTTGCTGCCCGCGCGGCTGTCGGAGCCGACGATCAGGATGTTCAGCGCGGAGTTGTACTTGCGCGGCCGCGTGCCGAGCAGGCCGGTGACGTCTTCCCGGCCGATGTTGCCCAGCAGGTGGCGGTACTCGAGGTACGCGGCGAGCGTCACGGCCACCACGACAACCGTGGCCGCCACCGCGGCCCAGCCGGCGATCCGCTGCCACCGCGGGTAGCGGCGCCGAGGCGGTCCCGGGGTGCGCGGTCCGCCCGGGGCCGGGGGCGATTCGGGTTCCGCAACCGCGAGCGTGGCGGTCTTGCCGGTGGGCCTGGCCGGAGCGGCGCGGGTGACCTCGTCGCGGAACAGCGGCCTGCCGGCGACGTGGTCGTCAGCGCGGTAACGGGACCGCGAATGCGAGGCCGCGGCGGCACGGTGATGGGTCCGGGCGCCGCCGGCGTTGTCCTCCCAGGAGACGAGATCGTCGCCATCCAGGTATTCGTAGCGGTCCATCGGCTCCTCGATGGTCATCCCGGCGCGTCGCCCATTGCGTGGGTCATCACGCAGGACGTCACCGTGATGCGGGGGCTTGGCCGCTGCGCCTCTCCGTTTCCGGAACCGCTGAGGTGCCCGGGCGCCGCGCCTCTGCCTTCGCCGCAACCGCTTGCCCGTGGGGGTGCAGCGACCTTTAGACGCTCATCGTTTCGTTATGGTTTACCCCGGTGCAAGATCATAAGGGTCATGTTTTCGTCAATACCCGCCGAATCGCCTTTAGGTGAAATGTGGGTGTACCGAGCCGTCAATATCGAAGGCCGGACTGGTTTGCTCGCGACCTCTAGAGTTGACTCCGTGCGCCTCGGAGCCAGAAGAGGCGGCCGCGAGGACGCGGCCGCGCAGGATGCCGACCCCGGTCCGGACGCCGATAACGGGTCACAAGGCGAGACGTTCAGCAGCCAGCCCGCTCAGGCGGGCGGGCAGCCAGAGCGCGACGCGCCAGAACCGGCGGGCGAGCAGCCAGAGCGTGACGCGACCGCACCGGCGAGCGAGCACGGGCCCGCCCCCGAGTCGGGGCCGCACGCTGAGCACGGGTCCGCCCCCGACCGGGGGCCGAACGGTGAGCCAGCGACCGACGCTGAGCGCACGCCGGACAGTGAGAGCGCGCCGGAGATTGAGCAACAGCCAACCGAGCAGATCGCGCCTGTCCGTGAACCCGGGCCCGCGGCGGGGACCGGCCTCGCCGCAGGCCTGGCAGCACAAGGCGCGCCGGGCCAGGCGGGGCCCGGGACGGCGACGGCCATTCCGGAAGCGTTGGGGGAGCCGCCGCATCCCGGCACCCAGGCCGGGACCGGAGACGGCGGCACCGAGCAGCCGGTGCGGGGCGCCGTCGCCGGGGGGCTGCTGGCCCGGCTGACGCTGATTCCGCCGCTGCTGCTGATGGCGCTGCTGCTCGCCGGGCTCCCGCTGCTGATCAGCGGAAGATTCACCGCGCCGTTGATGGCGGCGTCGGCGGTGCCCGTCGCGGTGCTGCTGCTGGCGGCCGGCCTGACCAGGCTCCCGTCGAGATGGCCCGACACCGCCCGCGGGCGGGGGCTCACCCCCACCCCATGGTGGTCGGTGCTGCTGCTGGTGGCGGTCGTGGCGGGCTTCGCGGTTCTGCAGATCATCGAGCACTCCGAGCAAGTCGTCGTCATCCGCGATCCCGGGACCTACCTGCAGTTCGGCGCGTGGATCGCGCACCACGGCTCGCTGCCGGTGTCGCAGCAGCACGCGGCGTTCGGCGGCGCGCCGGGCCTGCGCTTCGACAGCCTCGGCTTCTACCAGCGGGGATCGGGGATCGTCCCCCAGTTCATGGCGGGCCTGCCGATGGCGCTCGCCGCCGGGTTCTGGGCCGGAGGCCTCAAGCTCGCGGTGCTGATGCCGGCGCTGATCGGCGCCTGCGCGCTGCTGACCTTCGGCGGGCTGGTGGCGCGCCTGGCCGGGGCGCGCTGGGCGCCGCTGGCCGCGCTGGTGCTGGCGCTGACCCTGCCGGAGCAGTACACCACCCGCTCGACGTTCACCGAGCCGCTGGCGCAGATCCTTCTCTTCGGCGGGCTGTGCCTGATGACCGACGCGCTCTACCTGGGCGCCGCGCGGCGCGGGGTGGCGGCGGAAGGGCTGGGGCGGTGGCCGCTGGGGTACCGCCGTCCCGGACTGTTCGCACCGTGGCTGCTCGCCGCCCTCGGCGGGCTCGCGCTCGGCCTGACCGCCGTGGTCCGGATCGACGGGCTGGCCGAGATCCTGCCGGCCGTGCTGTTCTGCGGGCTGCTGGCAGCCGGGCGCCGGCCGGAGACGACGCCGCTGGCGCTGCCGCTGGCCGCCGGGCTCGCGATCGGCGTGGGGTACGCGTTCGCCGACGGCTACCTGCTGTCGCGGCCCTACCTGAACTCACTGACCGGCTCGCTGCGGCCGCTCGGGTACATCGCGGCGGGCTTCGGCATCGCCGCCATCCTCGTCGCGCTGATCTTCGTGCGCGGGATCCCCCGGATGCGGGGACGACGATGGCGCCAGGTGCAGAGCGCCGTGGCCATCGCGGTCGGGGTCTGCGTGGTGCTGATCGTGGTCGGGTTCGCCGTCCGGCCGCCGTTCCAGACCGTCCGCGGGGAGACCAATCCGCTCACGATCAGCTCGATCGCGCGCTTCCAGCGGCTCGACCGCCTGCCGATCGATCCGACCCGGCAGTATTCCGAGGACAGCCTGTACTGGGTGATCTGGTACATCGGCGTCCCCGCGCTGGTGCTCGGCACGTTCGGCGCGGCGCTGCTGGCCCGGCAGTTCCTGCGTGGCAGGGCCCGGACCTGGGGACTGCCCCTGATGATCATCGGATGGTCGACGGTGGTGACACTGTGGCGGCCGGCGATCACCCCGGACCAGCCGTGGGCGAGCCGGCGTCTCGTGCCGGTGGTTCTGCCAGGCATCGTGCTGCTGGCCACCTGGACATCGGCGTGGCTGCTCGCGCGGGCGCGCGAACGCGGCACGGGAGTGGCCGCCCGCTCGGTGGCCGCGTCGTGCTGCGCCATCGCCATGCTTCTCCCTGCCGTCGTGACCACGTTCGGTCTCGGTTTGGAGCGCGACGCCAACGGGGGAATCAAGGCTGTGGCCAGCGGGCTCGCGCTCAAGCGCACCTATGGCGGTGAGGTCCGCCAGGTGGATGACCTGTGCCGGGCGATCGGGCCGAACGCGTCGGTGCTGATCCTCGACCGCGCGACCGCGGACCGCTTCAGCGAGATCATCCGCGGAACCTGCGGCCTCCCGACGGCCCGGATGAGCTCGCCGTCGCCCGCCCTGGTCCAGCAGGCGGTACCGGACATCATCCGGGCCGGGCGCCGGCCCGTCCTGGTCGCCGCAGATCCGGATGAGCTCGCACCATACGGCGGGGGCGCCGGGATGGCCCGCCAGGCGCTGGCACTGGCCACCCGGCAGGACGAGCACACGCTGATGACCCCGCCGAGCATCACCTGGCGCTTTTCCGCAGATGTCTGGATTTACCAGCCATAACGGCTAGAGCGCGGGCCGGTCTGCGGTGCCGCGCCCACCGGCTCGGTGCTTGCCGCGAACCGGATGTGGTGCGGGCGGCCAGGTTGCACGGGTATTCTCGGCCGGCGTGAGCACTCCCATCAGGGAGCCGGCCACTGGCCAGCAAGCCCCCGAGCGCCCAGACGGCGATGCGCCGCAGGTCACCGCGGAGATCAGGGCGCACGCACCCGCCGCGCAGCAGGTCACAGAACCGGCGGATGCGGCGGAACCGGGCCCGCGGGTGTCGGTCGTGCTGCCGTGCTACAACGAGCAGGATCACGTACTCGTCGAGGTGGAGCGGATCAGCGCGGCGATGGACGCGAGCGGGTACAGCTACGAGCTGATCGCGATCGACGACGCGTCCACCGACGGGACGCTCGCCCGGCTGCGCGACGCGGAGCCGCGGTTCCCGCAACTGCGTGTCCTGCACTTCAAGCGCAACGGCGGCACCGGCACCGTCCGCCGGATCGGCACCCAGCAGGCCCGTGGTGAGTTCGTCGTCTGGACCGACGCCGACATGAGCTACCCGAACGAGCGAATCCCCGAGCTCGTCCGGTTGCTGGATGAGGACCCCTCGGCCGACCAGGTGGTGGGCGCGCGGACCAGCGAGGAAGGGCGGCACAAGGTGCTGCGCGTTCCCGCCAAGTGGTTCATCCGCAAGCTCGCCGAGACCCTCGTCAACGCGGAAATACCCGACCTGAACTCGGGCCTGCGGGCGTTCCGGCGCCAGGTGGCGCTGCCGTACCTGCGGCTGCTCCCGGCCGGGTTCTCCTGCGTCACCACGATCACCCTGGCGTTCCTGTCCGACGAGCACGACGTGCGGTACGTGCCGGTGGAGTACGCCAAGCGTTCCGGTACGTCGAAGTTCCATTTCCTCGCCGACGCCTACCGGTACATCCTGCAGGTGCTGCGGATGGTGATCTACTTCAACCCGCTCAAGGTCCTGATGCCGCCGGCCTTGTTCCTGCTGGCGCTGGGCTTCTGCAAGGGCGTGTACGACCAGTTCGCGCACCCGCTGTACTTCGCCATCAACACGGTCCTGATCTTCGTGTCCGGGCTGATCATCGCGACGCTCGCGCTGCTCGCGGACCTGATCGTCAAGTCCCGGGGGCACACGTGACGGGCCCGCCGGCTTCACGTCGCTGACCGGGCGAAATGCGGATCGCGCTGATCGGCCCCGCGCACCCCTACAAGGGTGGCGGCGCGCGGCACACCACCGAACTCGCGCACCGGCTCGCCTCGGCCGGGCATAACGTCGTGCTCGAATCGTGGCGGGCGCAGTACCCGGCGCTGCTCTACCCGGGCCGGCAGACCGTCGAGGAGCCGGAGGGGGAGCCGTACCCGCAGACGCGCCGTGACCTGTCCTGGCGCCGCCCGGACGGCTGGGTCCGGGCCGGGCGGCGGCTGCGCGGCGGCTGCGATGCGGCGGTGTTCGTCTTCATCGCACCCGTCCAGGTGCCTGCCTACCTGGGCATCCTGCGCGGTATGCGGGGCGGGATCCTGCGCGGGATGCGGGGAGGTGTCCTGGGCGGGCGCCGGAGCTCCGGCCGTTTTGCCGGAAAAACGCGCGCGGTGGTGATCTGCCACAATGTGCTGCCACATGAGCGCCGGCCCGGCGACCTGCGGCTGATGCGCGCGCTGCTCCGCCGGACCGATGCTGTCCTCACCCATTCGCGGCGGCTGGCCGCGGACGCCCGCCGTCTCGTGCCCGAGGCGGTGACCGAGGTGGCGGTGCTGCCGCCGCATTTCCCGGCTGCAGCGGCCGGGCCCGCTGGGGGGACCGGGGGAGATGCACCCGAGGCGACCGGTCCGCGGCTGCTGTTCTTCGGGATCGTGCGGCCGTACAAGGGGCTGGACGTGCTGCTGCGCGCCGTCGCCGCCGCGCCGCCGGAGCTGACACTGACCGTGGCCGGCGAGTTCTGGGGAGGGACGGGCGCCACCGAATCGCTGGTGGCCGAGCTTGGCATCGGGGACCGGGTGCGGCTGCGTCCCGGTTACGTGCCCGGCGCGGAGGTCGGTGCGCTGCTGTCCGGTGCCGACGCGCTGGTGCTGCCGTACCGGGAGGCGACCGCGTCGCAGAACGTGTGGCTGGCCAACTCCCGCGGCGTTCCGGTGATCGCCACCCGTACCGGCACGTTCCCGGAGCAGGTCACCGACGGCGTGGACGGCCTGCTGTGCGAGCCGGGCGACCCCGCGGACCTGGCCCGGGCGCTGCGGCGGTTCTGCGACCCCGGAGAGGTGGAACGGCTGCGGGCCGGGGTGCGGCCGGTCGATCCGGAACCCTACTGGGACGCCTACATCAAGGCGCTGCTCTCGCTCGCCGCACCGGCCGGGCTCTGATCGTACTGCGGCGCGCCGCGTCCGAGCAGGAACCCGACGCCCGCCCAGCCGAGGTCGGCGATCGTCATCACCACCCGCGACACCGCCGCCACGAGCAGCGCGGACCCACGCGGCATCACCAGCCCCAGCACCGCGATAATCGCCAGCTCCCGCGGCCCCAGGCCGCCCGGGAACAGCACGAGCACGAAGCCGGCCAGATAGCCGAGCGCGTAGGCGCCGGCCGACACCGGCAGCACGTCGATGCCGCGGCCGGTCACGTTGCTGACCAGCAGCCAGACATGGACGCTGTAGAAGGCCCAGCCGAGTATCGACCAGCCCACGCACCGGGCCAGGCCCGGCAGGCTGATCCGCCGCTCGAGCGGAGGCCGGCGGACCAGCCGCAGCATCCGGTCGAGCAGCGCGCCGAGCACCGGCGGGTACAGCGCGACGAGCACCAGCGGAGCGCACGCCGGCACCCACCAGTAGTGGCGGGCGGCCTGCGCCGAGGCCAGCGGAAGCGCGACCGCGGCCGTCAACAGGCCGACGGCGAGCGTCACGGAGATCGCGACCACCGTGGCGCTGGCGCCGCGCTGCCGTGGAACTCCCCGGTTGCGTGCCAGCTCGACCTGGGCGGCGATGGCCCACAACGCGCCCGGCACGTACTTCCCGAGCTGGCCGACGAACATGACCCGTGCCGCCACCCGGGTCGGCAGCGGGGAGCCGAGATCCGCCAGCAGCGTG
This sequence comes from Streptosporangiaceae bacterium, assembly GCA_051986485.1. Classification (GTDB taxonomy): domain Bacteria; phylum Actinomycetota; class Actinomycetes; order Streptosporangiales; family Streptosporangiaceae; genus JBPYFL01. Next base: position 37,435 of record JBPYFL010000047.1, read on the forward strand.
CGCCAGGCCAGCATCATGCACCCGAGGCCCGCCGCAGCGGCGATGAGCGCGCCCGCCACCGCGTACCAATCGAGATGGCGCAGCGCAGCCCCGGCCTCCGCATGCTGATTCACCAGGCCGAACACGCCGAACCCGACGGCAACCGCGGCGAGAGAGACACGCAGCCACGGGCTGGTGCGCAGGCGGGACAGCGGGCGCAGCCAAGGCCGCAGGTGGCGCAGCACCCGGCAAGCCTACCCACAGGTCGCTGAACCCCAGGCGACCTCGGGGGCGCTAGTCCCTGGCCGGCACGTGGCCGGAGATCGCGCCGCGCCGGAATCCGGTGCGGCGCCGCGATTTGCGCGCATGCGGTCCGGCCCCTAGAGTTAAGGAACTCGACGCGGGGTGGAGCAGTTCGGTAGCTCGCTGGGCTCATAACCCAGAGGTCGAGGGTTCAAATCCCTCCCCCGCTACCAGGGAAAACAGGCCCGGAGGCACATGCTTCCGGGCCTGTTTCATGCGTTTTGTAAGCGGATTTGTCAACGGCCGCTCGCGTCATGCCACCTCGCGTGGGCGTTCGGTGCTCCCGATCTCGACCGATGCGAGCTTCCCTCCGATGATCAACTCGGCCAGCGCGTTAGCGACCGATTCCCCCGGGCGGTCGGTAACCGGTTCGTGCTTGGGCTGGTGCGGTTTGACTCATGCTGCAAGTCAAGGCAGCGTGCTGTTGCCAGCGCATATGTGGTTTTCGATACGCCGCCGATAGACATCGGCTCGTAATCTACGAGCGTGCGTGTGTTGGTCGTCGAGGATGAGCCCTATATGGCAGAAGCCATCCGCGATGGCCTGCGCCTGGAGGCGATTGCGGCCGACATCGCCGGTGACGGCGATACGGCGCTGGAGCTGCTGGGCGTCAACGCCTACGACATCGCCGTCCTCGACCGCGACATTCCGGGGCCGTCTGGTGATGAGATCGCCGAGAGCATTGTCGCCTCGGACAGCGGCATGCCGATCCTGATGCTCACCGCCGCGGACCGGCTCGACGACAAGGCCACTGGATTCGGGCTCGGCGCCGATGATTACCTCACCAAGCCCTTCGAACTCCGGGAGCTCGTGCTCCGTCTCAGAGCGCTCGACCGCAGGCGCACCCACAACAGGCCACCCGTGCGAGAGATCGCAGGCCTGCGCCTGGATCCGTTCCGCCGCGAGGTCTACCGCGACGGCCGCTACGTCGCGGTCACCCGGAAGCAGTTCGCCGTGCTCGAGGTTCTCGTCGCCGCCGAGGGTGGTGTCGTCAGCGCCGAGGAGCTCTTGGAACGGGCGTGGGATGAGAACGCCGACCCGTTCACCAACGCTGTGCGCATCACGGTCTCGGCCCTGCGCAAGCGCCTCGGTGAACCCTGGCTGATCGGCACGGTTCCTGGCGTCGGCTACCGCATCGATACAGCGCCCGGCGCCGGGCACGGGGGAGGGAACGATGGATAGAGCCCCAGGTTTGAGTGTCCGCCTCAGACTCGCCCTCAGCTACGCCGGGTTCCTCATGCTCGCCGGTGCCTTGCTGCTCGCCGCCGTGTGGCTGTTCCTCCTGCGATACGTCCCCAACCGTGCGTTCATCATCACCGGCGGTACCCCCCTTCATGGTGTATTTCCCGTCCAGTCCAACCTCCTGCACGTTTTCGCTCCGAGGGCAGGCGCAGTGATGGCGTTCCTGCTCGTGTTCGGCCTGCTGGGAGGGTGGCTTCTCGCCGGCCGGATGCTCGCCCCGCTGACTCGCATCACCGACGCCACGCGCAGGGTCGCGAACGGGTCGCTGTCCCACCGGATCCGGCTACCGGGCCGCAGAGATGAGTTCCGCGAACTCGCCGACGCATTCGACACCATGCTCGCGCAGCTGGAGGCGCACGTCGGCGAACAGCAGAGGTTCGCGGCCAACGCCTCCCACGAACTTCGCACCCCGCTGGCGATCACGCAGACCCTTCTCGACGTGGCCAGCAGCGATCCGAACCGCGACGGCGAGCTCGACGAGCGCCTCCGTGCCGTCAACGCCCGGGCGATCGACCTTACCGAGGCGTTGCTGCTGCTCAGCCGCGCAGGCCAGCGGTCCTTCACCAGAGAACACGTCGACCTGTCACTCATCGCGGAAGAAGCCGTAGAAACGCTCCTCCCCCTCGCAGAAAAGCGCGGCGTCACCATCGAGGCCTCCGGGGACATCACCCCCGCCGTCGGCTCACGCGCTCTCTTGCTGCAGATGACCACGAACCTCCTGCACAACGCAATCGTCCACAACCTCCCCGAACACGGCACCGTGCAACTCAGCACCACCATCGGGCCCGGGTCCGTCATGGTCACGGTCGAGAACACCGGCGAGAAGCTCACCCCGCAGCTGGTCTCGACACTCACCGAACCGTTTCAGCGCGGCGCCGAACGCATACGCGATGACCATGCAGGTGTCGGCCTCGGCCTGGCAATCGTCAAGAGCATCACCCAGGCACACGACGGAACCCTCGCCCTCGCCCCCCGCCCCGCTGGCGGGCTCTGCGCTACGGTGCAGCTGCCCGCTGCGCTGCCGCAGACCGGCTAATGACGATAAGCGAAATTGCCCCACGGCCCCGAGCGGAATGACCTGTGGCGCGACTCTCCGGGCTTGGTGACGAAGTCGTCGGCGCCGAGCCCGAACCCGGAGGCGTTATCGTCGAGCCGGTCTGCGGCGGTGAGCACGGCGATCGCCTCCAGGCGCAGGCCGTCACGGATGGCTTCCGCCAGATAGGGCTCGTCCTCGACAACCAACACACGCATGCCCACAATGCTGAAAGCCGGACGCATATCGCCGACGTATCGAAAATTACATACGTGCTGGCTACACCGCGCTGCCTTAACTAGAGGCATGACCTCCGACGAACCAGCACGGACCGCACCTCACAGTGTCCGACGGTCGGCCTCGTTCCGCAGGCGGGTCCCCCGACTGAAACCGGCCCTGTGGTTCCTGCTCGCATTCGCCGCCGTCTATGGCCTCGCCGTCTGTACCGCGATCGGGCAGTCGACGGAGAACGCGCTAGTCGCCGGGTATAGCGACCAGGCAGCGATCTTCCACTGGAGCCAGTCGGTCGGCCCGCCGCCGCTGAAGCGGGAGTCGGCGGCGTTGGCCGGGGGCATCATTCTGATCGCGGCGGTCGCGCTGCTACGCCGACGTTGGCGTGAGGGTGCCGCCGGTATCGGGATCCCGGTGGCCACCGTAGCCAGCGCGATGGCGTTGCACGCTGCCCTGCCCCGTCCCGGCCTCGTCCACGTGCCGCAGGGATTCACCGGCGCGAGCTTCCCAAGCGGCACCACCGCCATCACGGCCGGACTTGCTCTCGGGGCCGCAGTCGTCTCTTCCCCACGCGCCCGACCATACGTCGCAGCCATCGGCGCACTCTGGCTCGCCTTTACCGCCGCCGCCGTGCAAGCACTCTCCTGGCACCGGCCCAGCGACGTCCTCGGCGCCACGCTGCTGGCCTGCGCCTGCCACACCGCGGCCACCGGCCCGCTAGTACGTGGCGAACGGGGCGGCACACGACGCTTCCGCGCGCTGCCGCCGCTAGCCCTTGCCGCGGTAGCAGCGCTGCTGGCGAGCGCACGGGAGGATTCCATCGGGCGCCCGCTGGTGTTCGCCGGTGTGGCGTTCACGTGCTCGGCGCTCGTCTGGACCACCGCGACGGGGAGCCGCATGATGAGCGGCCCGACCCTGCCAGCTAACGCACCCGCTCCAGGAGCTCTTCGGCGCTAACGACTCCTCCTTGCGACGAGTGCCGTCCGTCGCCGAACGTTCCTCCCCGCTCGGCTCCTCGGCCCCGCTCGGCACGGGCAAGCTCGGCGCGATCATCCGTGATCTCCAGGCACCCTGGGCGACCACCAGGGCCCTCGGTCCCCGGTCGCAGGTCAGGCAGCTTGGGGCCGGTCCTCGGCATGGCGTGCTCAGGGCTTCCCCGGGGAAGTCCTGCGGTGCCAGCCTGGCTGGACGAGGCCGGACTCGTAGGCGATGACCACCAGCTGCGCTCGGTCCCTGGCCTGGAGCTTCGTCATGGAACGGCTGACGTGGGTCTTTGCGGTGGCTGGACTGAGGTAGAGCCGCTCGGCGATCTCGGCGTTGGATAGCCCGTCTCCGACCAGCGCGAGCACCTCACGCTCCCGGTCGGTTAGCTCGCCGAGGACGCCCGCCGGCGGGGGCCGTTTCGCGCGAAGGGCGAACTCGCCGATCAGCCGGCGGGTAACCCCGGGGGACAGTAGAGCGTCCCCGTCTGCCACCACCCGGACGGCCTGCACCAGCTCGTCCGGCTCGATGTCCTTTACCAGAAACCCGGCGGCCCCGGATCGGATCGCCTCGAATACGTACTCATCCACCTCGAAGGTGGTCAGGATCACCACCCGCACCGCGGTCAGCCGCTCGTCGGCCGCGATCTGGCGAGTGGCAGTCAGCCCGTCGGTTCCCGGCATCCGGATGTCCATGAGGGCGACGTCCGGTACGGCCTGCCGGGCCAGGCTGACGGCCTGATCGCCATCGCTGGCCTCGCCCACCACGTCGATGTCGGACTGAGCGTCGAGCAGGGCCCGGAATCCTGCCCGGACCAGGGCCTGATCGTCGGCGAGCAGAACCGTGATCACTGGCCGCCGTCCAGGGGGAGCGTGGCAGTGACCTGGAACCCGTCTCCCGGGCGGGGCCCGGCCCGCAGCTCACCGCCGAGGGCGGCCGCTCGCTCCCGCATGCCGGTGATCCCCCTGCCTGGGCGGGGCGGCTGGCCGACGGATCCGTGGCCGTCGTCATCGACCTGCACGGTCAGGTCACGCTCGCCGTAGCGGACGTGCACGGTAGCTGAGGCGGCGGCCCCGGCGTGACGGGTCACGTTGGTCAGCGCTTCCTGCACGATCCGGAACGCCGCCTGGTCAACCGCGAAGGGCAGCGCGCGCACCATACCGCGGGTTTCCGCCTTGACGTCCAGGCCGACGGCAGCGGCCTGCGATAGGAGGTCGTCCAGCCGGGCCAGGGCCGGGACCGGGGCGTGCGGGACGGGCTCGCCGTCCTGGCGGAGGATGCCCAGGACCGAGCGGAGCTCCCGCAGGCCTTCCTTGCTGGCCTGCCTGACCGCTGCCAGCGAGTCTCTCACCTCGTCAGGCAGGTCGCGGTGCAGGTTCAGGGCGACCCCTGACTGCACGCTGATCATGGACAGGCAGTGGCCCAGCGAGTCGTGCAGTTCCCTGGCGATTCGGAGCCGCTCGTCACTTGCCCGCCGGAGCGCCTCCTCCTCCCGGATCCGGGCGGCCTCGGCGGCCCGTACGCGGCGGATCCGAACGGCCTCGGCGGCGCCGAAGATCACCAGCGGCCACGCCGCCACGGCCGCGAGCCCCTCAGCAGACGGCTCCGGGCCTTTGCCGAGCAGGGGGTGAATCAACAGGAAGGTGCCGAACACGGCGATCGCCGTGGCTAGGCCGGCCAGCCGGTGCCCTCGGACCACCGCGGTGAAATAAGCGATGATCAGCGTCAGCAAGATCGGCCCCTCGGCATAACCAATCGCTAGGTAGGCCAGGTGGAGCCCGAACACCAGGGCAAGTACGGCCGCCGGGCGCCAGCGTCTGCCGGCTAGCGCCGCCGACGAGGCGATGACCAGCGCGGCGGTCCCGGCGTCGAACGGGCGCGCGCCTGCCTGGTGCCGCGAGGTGAAGTAGGTGGCCACAGTGAGCACCGCGGCCAGTGCCAGTGCCAGCGCGGAATCGGCAGCGAGGCCAGCCCGGCTGACCTCGGCGTCCGGCCGGTTCGCCCGTTGGTCCGCCCGTGCCTCCCCCGTCGGCGCGGTCATGGTTTCAGGCTAGGCCCAGGGCCGCGGAGCCGTCGTCAGCCGTCCGGCGTAGCGGCGGCTACTGCGCCGGGAGCAGGCCCCCGGGTGCGTCACGGCCGGCGGAGGCCCGGCCGCCCGGCATTGCGCGCGCACCCGCGCGCTGCAGGTCCCGGAGCCGGGTGTGGCGGCGTAGCGGCCGCGTCCATGCCTGCAACGCACCGCTAATGCCGCACGGCCGACCTACCTCCTGCGAGCTAAGAAAACGGTCAACCGTGAGCCGACGACTAGCGGCCCGCCGACCGGTTGCCTGGACAGCATCCGATGACGGCCACGATCCGGCCGCGACGGCCGGCGGACAGGGGGCGGTTTCAATGACTATCGACGGGCAAGTGCTCTACAACCCGGTAAGCGGCGAGAGATTCGTCTTCCACACCACGGCAGACGACAGCGCGGGCAAGCTGCTCGAGTTCGACCTGGTGGTCGAGCCGCACGGGCGGGTGCCTGGGGGGCATGTCCACCCCGGGCAGCAGGAAAGCTTTGAGGTGCGGGCGGGGACGATGAAGTTCCGGAGGGGACTGCACACGGTGACCGCCGGGCCAGGTGATCTCGTGGTGGTCGAGCCGGGCACCTACCACAGGTTCGCAAACGCAGGCGATGAGCCAGCTATCGTCCGGGTCCGGGTGGAGCCCGCGCTTCGGATGGAGCAACTCTTCGAGACCGTGACCGCGCTGGCGGCCGAGGGTCGGACACTGCCCTCGGGCATGCCCCGACCGCTCGACCTCGCGCTGTTCATGCGCGAATTCGCCGACGAGGTGACCGCCCCGGTCGCGCCGGGGCTGGTCCACGCGGTGATGGCGCCGCTGGCCAGCCTGGCCGAGCGGCGCGGGCTCGGCGAGCGCTACCAGCGCTACCACGCCGCGGATGGCCGGGCATCACGGCGGCCCGCTCCGGCGCACCCCGGTGCTGGCCGGGCATCCGGCACCCGCCCCGCCCCGGCACGCCCGGCCCCATCCCGTCCCGCCACGCCCCGCGTGCCCGTACGCCGACTGCCAGCCGGGCCACGCGGGTGACACGAGATCACCTCAACGTCAGGGAAGGAGGTCAGGGCCCAGGACCCGGCCCAGGATGGCCGCCCGCCAGGCGCGGGCGGCCATCGGCTGCCCGCCAGGCGCGCATCGCCCCGGTCGCTGTGTCCGGTCTGCCGAAGCAGTCCCCCCGGCTCCTGACGCGGGCCGCATCAGGCCAAGGCCGGTCGTCAGGCGGCCGCTTACGCGGGCCGGAGTTGGAACAGCGGGTGGCGCTGAGCTTCGGCGAAGTAATCCTGTGGGGTGTCGTCGATGCGTATCCGGTATCGGCGCAAAAGGGCAACGGGCGGTCTTACGCGCGAGCCGAGCAATTTACGCAGGAGGTGCACCTGGCGGTACGGTTCAAGCGCGCGCCGAAGAATGGTTGCCGCCTCCTCGGGCGGGACCTCTATGGCGTGAACCAAACTGCGACGGCCACCAGAATGGACTATGGTCGCCTCGCCGACCGCCCGAAGATTTCGGGCCCATCCCGCCGCTCCGTAGGTCGCCTGGACATACGACTCGCCATCGAAGTCGAGCATCGCGACCGGCGTCGTGCGCTCAATACCCGACCCGCGCCCGCGCACAATCAGGAGGATATTCGGGGCACCAGTCGGCACCCCGGCGGGGATCATCCGGCGGGCGAGCGGATTGACTAGGCGGAAGAACCGCTGGGCGATCCGCTCGCGGAGATCGGGCCGGGCGCCCGACGGACGATCAACTGTCATCGGCTGCCCATTCTCCTCTGCGCCAGCTGCGCCTCAGGTAGCTCCTGTCCAGCCTACGCCGGGTGGCTCGCTCGCCAGGAGCCTTCCGAAGTGTCGGCCCGGGCGCCGACACCCTCAGGCAACAGGCCGCGCAGTAACCCCAAGCCCGCCCAAACGAACCTCGCCAGGGGTGGGCGGCAGCGCCCTTCGGCGCGTTAGTCGATGAGCGCCTGTGTGCCGAGGACGACGGCGAGTGCGAGCCGTTCGGCATCCTCGGTGCCGGGTTCGGCGGTGTAGACCATGATCCGCAGGTCGTCGCCGGCAACGATGAGGGTGTCGCAGTCGAGCGCGATGAGTCCGACGTCGGGGTGGTCGATGATCTTGTGCCGGGACTGATCCTGGTGCGAGCCGACCTCGCCCGACTCCCATAGCTCGACGAAGCGTGGGCTGTGCGACGTCAGCTCGGCGATCAGCCGCTTCAGCTCGCGGTCGGCGGGATAGCGGGCCGCGGTCATGCGCAGGTCGGCGACGAGCCGGGATTCGAAGCGGGCCTGCTCCTCGGGCGTGTCGACGGTGCGGTTGCCGGGGCCGACGAGGTTGCGCCAGACCCCGTTGCGCTCGATCCCGTGCCACGACGTGGTCTCGCCCATCAGCGCGTCGTATGGCTGGTTGGCCACGATCAGGTTCCACGCGGCGTCGTACACGGCCACCGGGGTGTGGGCCAGCCGGTCGAGCAGCCGGTGCACGCTCGGCGTGACGCGGGCCGAGACCACGCCGCGTCCCGGCGGGGCCTGGCCCGCGAGCCGGAAGAGAAGCTCGCGCTCGGCGTCGGACAGCCGCAGCGCCCGGGCGAGAGCCTCCACCCCTGTGACGACGGTGAGGTCGCGCGGCCCTGCTCCAGCCGGGTCAGGTAGTCGACCGAGACGCCGGCCAGCCCGGCGAGCTCCTCGCGGCGCAGCCCGGCAGCGCGCCGTCGCCCGCCCACCGGTACGCCAACCGTCTCCGGGGCGACGCGGTCGCGCCAGCGGCGGACGGCCTGGCCGAAGTCCCACGACTGCACACATCCAGTCTGCGCGACTCGGCGCGGGCTGTGGTGGCCCTGGCGTTCCTACGACAACGGGACCACTTCCAGCGGATGCGTGAACTACCGCAGCCTGGATGCATGACAACGACACTGATCACCGGGGCGAACAAGGGCCTCGGCAAGGAAACGGCCCGCCAGCTCGTGGCCGCCGGACACACTGTTTACGTCGGGGCGCGCCACGAGGCCCGCGGCCGTGCGGCAGCCGACGAACTGGACGCCCGCTTCGTTCAGCTCGACGTGACCGACGATGCCTCAGTAGCCGCCGCCTTCGCTCAGATCGAGGCCGACGGCGGGCTCGACGTGCTCATCAATAACGCCGGCATCGAGCCACGCCTGGCGGGGAACGAGCTCCCGAGGGCCGCGGATGAGACGGCAGACTCGATGCGGGCCACGTTCGAGACCAACGTCTTCGGCCTGGTCCGCGTGACCCACGCCTTCCTGCCGCTGCTGCAGAAGTCGGCCGCGCCGGTCATCGTCAACCTCTCCAGCGGGCTCGCCTCGTTGACGGACCTGAGCAATCCCGAGAGCTACACGCACTTCTATCCCGGTCTCAGCTACCCGGCGTCCAAGACGACGATCAACGCGATCACGATCCAGTACGCCAAGGCCTACCCCGACCTCCGGATCAATGCCGTCGAGCCGGGTTTCACCAACACCGACCTCAATGGCCGCACTGGCACCCAGACCGTCGAGGAGGGCGCCACGATCATCGTGCGGATGGCGCAGATCGGGCCCGACGGCCCGACCGGAACGTTCGTCTCCGCCCACGGCCCGATCGCGTGGTGAGCTGAGGTTCGTGCGCCGAACTCGCTACTAAGGTCACTGGCCCCTTCCGATCATGGAAGGGGCCACTCGCTTGCCGGATGCTAACGGATTCGCTAACAGGGCGCCGCCGCTACGCAGCGCCGCGTCCGGCGCTCCCGTGGAGCCTGCCTGGTGCTGAGAGTCTGCCCGCCAGCACTGATATCCCGAAGGGTCCCCGTCGTGTTGCCGCATCGGGATCCTCGGGGACTAAGCGGCGCGGGGAGGGCCGGCGGTCACGGAGTCAGGCGCCGCTCGGTTGTCCGTCGGCGCCGGCGTGGCTGCGGGGGCGGTGTACCGGGGCGGGCAGCGCCGTGGCGCGGGTTGCGCCGACGGGTCCTCCTTGAGGGCGGCGGCACTGAGCCGCCGGGTGGTACTGACGGCGAACATGATCAGCGCGACGGGCAGCGCCCAGTTCAGCAGCAGGTCGGCTGGACGGGCTCCCGGGAACGGATGCTTGAGTCTTTCCCCGAACACGACGTGGACGCGCTGCGCACTCTGCTCGCGCGATTCAGCACCTCGATGAAGGACCTGCTCACCGCGGCGTCGTGACTCAACCAGAGCAGCCGATGACCCCGAGCATTGGTCCGCCCGCTCCCACGGTGCCGCACGAACCCTGGCCAGTGCCAGCCACAGCCGTTACGGGTGTTTATGCGTATGTCTCATGCCACAGCGGGAAGTCGGCTAGCGACTTCAGCACCACGTCGGCGCCCGCCGCGTGCAAATCCGGGCCGCTGAACGATCCGGTCGCGACACCGACCGCGAGCACGCCCGACTGGGCGGCGGCGGCCATGTCGGCCGGCGTGTCGCCGACGTAAGCGGCAGCGCCCAGGCGGCGCAGCACGGCGGCCTTCTCCGGCCCGTGCACGTGTGCGAACAGTTCGTCGGCCGCCAGGCCTGCGGCATTGAGGCTGGGCGCCACCGAGACCCGATGCTTCGCCGTGATGATCACGGCGCGCTCGCCCGCCGCGCGCACCGCCGCCAGCGCCTCCCGCGCCCCGGGCAGGGCGGCCGTCATGCGTTCCGCCACCTGCATGTAGTGCCGCCGGTAGGTCTCCGCCGCAGCCGTGATCCGGTCCGGCGGAAACCAGTAAGCGAGCTCGTCCTCGAGCTTGATCCCCAGCCGCGCATCCACAGCCGTCAAGTCGATGTCGACCCCGGCCTCCGCCGCGAGTCCGCCGAACGCGGCCATGATCGCCGGGCGGGAGTCGATCAGCGTCATGTCCAGGTCGAAGCCAACAGGCCCGCACAGCCCGCTTCGTCCCGGCACCCGGCCACCCTAGCGGGTGACGAGGGATGAGCGATTGGGCAAGAGGCTGGCCGTTGATTCCCGCGCGCGGCCGGGATTGATCACCGGAAATGGCGGTTGATCTCGTTGGCGTAGCGGCGGCCGAGGGTTTCCTTGTTCTCCGCGATCCACTGGGTGATTTCGATCGTGCCGGTTGCCGGGCCGTCGGTGTCGGCGAGCCCGTCGGCCATCCCGTGGTACTCATCGGAGGTCAGCAGGGTGTCCCGCAGCGCCAGGCCGAGAATCCGCGCCGCCACCGGGATGACCTCGCCAGGCACCCGGACGATGCGGGAATGGCTGCCGACCGCATCCCTGATGACGCTCGCTAGTTCGTAGAAGGTCGGCCGCTCGGGTCCCACGGCGTCGACGACAGAGCCGCTGCCGGCAGAGCCAGCTGCCGACCCGGCCTCCGATCCGGCGTCCCGGCACAGCCGCGCCAGGTCATCGATGTGGATCGGGCGGAGGCGGTACTCACCGGTGCCGCCAACGGCGAACACCGGGAAACGGCGCAATAGCCACGCGATGTTGTTGATGAGAACGCCGTCGCCGCCGAACAGGACCGCGGGCCGCAGGATCGAATACGGGACGCCCGACTCGGCGAGGGCGAGCTCCACCTCCGCTTTGCCGCGGAAATATGGGTAACGGGACTCCAGGCTCGGATTCGTGATCGAGATGTGGACGATCCGCTGAACCCCTGCTGCCTGCGCCGCGCGGAAAAGGACCCGCGAGTTGGCGACGGCAGCCGCATGGTCGACCTCGCCCCGCGGGAAACGGACCCAGTAGGTGTTATAGAGCGTCTGCGCTCCCCGCAATGATTCAGCCAGCCCGCTGGGATCACCGAAGTCCAGCCGCCTGACCTCAATCGGCGTTTCCCGTGGTGCACGGCCAGGGTGGCCGGTCAGCGTGCGCACCCGGCGGCCAGAGGCGGATAGTTCCCGGGCGATCGCCGCTCCCGAATAGCTGAACGCTCCGGTCACAACATCGAACCCAGCCGATCCGGCATGGTTCGCCGTGGGACCAGCCTCGTCAGGTACTCCGGTCACCAGCCCGCCTTACCTCGGCTTCCGTGCAGCACCCACCGTAATCCCATCGCTCCCGATAGTCGTCTGCGCCGGGGCGCCGGCAGCCAGCGCCAGATGGGCCGTGACGCGCTGCGCCCGTAAGCTGGTGACAGTGACGTCCCGCGGGCGGGCATCTGACAGTGCTGATTAGTTCTGATCCTGCGAGTGGATGTTGCCGACGCGGCGGTCGGCGGCTGAGGGCTGACAGTGCCCAGTGATGCAGCCGAAGAGGCCCGCGCCATCGTGGCCGCGGTCCGGGACGATCCGGCCGGGCGCCTGCGGCTGGCGAGCACCTTTTACGACGACCAGCCCGGTCGTGCGCGGATCCGCGCATATCGGCGCGCCGAACTGGCATTCATGCGGTGGCAGGTAGGACGGGGCGTCCTGGCGCCGCCAGAGTCCAGGCGGCCCGGCAGCCCGTGGTGGCGATCGGTCAACGAGGGCCTGCTGCTGGACGCGCAGGAAGCAGACCGGCTCGTGGCGGGACGACCGGGACCAGCGAGCAAGCCCGCGGTCCTGCGCTGGGCCGACTTCCTCCGCACACCTTCCGCCCGGACCTGGTACCGGGCTCATAATTCCAGCATCATCGCGGGATACCTCGAGCAGCGTCACCTGAGCGCGGCCGAGCTACCAGTGGAACGTTTCTTCATGGACGTGGCCATGGCCCGTCTGGTTTGCGCGCATGCCCTGGTCATGAGGCCCCGGCTGGCGGTGGGCCGCCTGGCGGCCGTCGGCCGCCTGATCGGCGATCCCCGCTGGCGGGGCGCCGACTTCTTCCTGTCCCTGCACAACATCTTGCCGACCCGGTATCCGCTGACCGGCTTCGGCATCGACCAGATCCTTGAGCTGGAGAACCGCGCTGGTCGCATCATCGATTACGGGCTGATGCTGCCCCGGATGCAGGCGTTGTATGAGTTCGCGGCGGCGGACCTGGACGAGCCCCGGCTGCTCGATCTGATCAGGAATGGATTTCCTGTCTACGCGTGGCCCTATGAGGACCGGCACGCGTGGACCACCCGGCGAGACGGCGCAGCCCGATCCGTTCTGTCCTGGTTGACCTCAGCATGAGGAGTGAACCGGCGGGCCGGTTTAGCCTGGCGCTGGCGAAGCGGGGCCGTATCCTCCTCACTTGCCAATGGAGGCGATCGCCACACCCTCGATGATCTCAGGGATCACACCCACGCTGGGCAGGTTCTGCCTGGTCCATTCCTCCGCCCGCGTGATGGATTCCTTGATCCCGGCTTGATCCTGGCAGACGGTAACGGTGAAACCGCCGTCGCCCTCCCTGACCAGGTACCAGGCGATGAGACCGGGCACTCCCCGGATCACCCTTTCCAAGTCCGCCTTACGCCGCTCCACCTCATCAAGCAGCGCAGACGTGCCCTTGTAGTGCCGAACCACCACGTACACGGCTTCCCCTCTCACGCCCGCCGGAACCCATCGTCTGCCAGTGGGAAGAACGTGAGCCGGATTACTTGCTGCCGAGCAGCCGCAGCCACTTAGCCCGCGGTGACCCCGTGAACATTCGGTTACCGGAACCTTCAGGCAATGTCGTGTCGACCCACAAGGGCCGAACGTCCCCGTAGCCCAGCGCGTAATAACACATCCGCCTGTGCCGGGGCGGGGAACCACGCTGGGAGCCACCCGGGCGAACAGCATTGCCCAAATGTTCCGAGGTCAGCTGGAGCCGAACTCGTTGGGTAGCGAGAGCCGGATGACCTTCTTCCACGCGGAAACGACCTGGCGGGGCAGCGACCCGGTCGTGTAGGTCAGGCCGTACTTCTCGAACAATGCCCGAACCCGCGGGGCGATCTCCGCGTAGCGGTTGCTCGGGAGGTCCGGGAACAGGTGGTGCTCGATCTGGTGGGAGAGGTTGCCGGTCATGAAGTGCATCGCCTCGCTGCCGCTGATGTTCGCTGCGCCGAGCATCTGTCGCAGGTACCACTCGCCCCGGGTCTCGCCGGTGATGGAGCGGCGCTCGAACGTCTCGACGCCCTCAGGGAAGTGGCCGCACATGATTACCGAGTGCGTCCAGAGGTTTCGGATAAGGTTCGCGGTCGCGTTGGCGGTGAGCGTGGCCGGTGCGGAGAGCCCGGACAGCAGCGGGTGGACGACGTAGTCCTTGGTCACTTGCTGGCGGATCTTGTTCAGGGTCTGTTTCGCGCGGGCCTTGAACGCCGGTTCGTTCCTGCGCTTCTGCGAGCCCAGGTTCTTGGGGAGATCGAGGTCGTAGACCGCGACGCCGTACTGGAAGAGGCAGGCGTTGAGGAAGTTCCACACCGGCTGCGCGAGGTAGAACGGCACCCATTTCTGGTCCTCGTCGACCCGCATGATGCCGTAGCCGAGGTCGTTGTCCTTGCCGATCACGTTGGTGTATGTGTGGTGCACCTGGTTGTGCGCGTGCTTCCACTGGTCGGCTGGGGACGCGTTGTCCCACTCCCAGGTGGTTGAGTGGATCTTCGGGTCGCGCATCCAGTCCCACTGGCCATGCATGACGTTGTGCCCGATCTCCATGTTCTCGATGATCTTGGCGACCCCGAGGCCGGCGGTGCCGACGAGCCACGCCGGGGGGAACAACGAGGCCAGCAGCACGGCGCGGCTGGCGAGCTCGAGCTTGCGCTGCGCGGTGATGACCTTGCGGATGTACTCCGCGTCGCGCTCGCCCCGGCTGTCGATCACGGACTGCCGGATCGCGTCGAGCTCGACGCCGATCTGCTCGACGTCCTCGTGGGTCAGGTGTGCGGTTGGGTCCGCGGTCTTCTTCTGGATGACGGTCATGCTGTCTCCTTCGGGAGGTCTGATCAGTGGTCGATGTGGCAGGCGCCTGCGGCGGCTGACACGCAGGTTTGAACGGGGACGCCGCCGGCGTCGGTCTCGCCTGGGAACGCGGTGGTCACCTCGCCGGTGCGGAGGTCACGGACGGCACCTTCGCGCAGCGGGAGCACACAGCCGAAGCAGATGCCCATGCGGCAGCCGGACGGCATCAGCACGCCGGCTTCCTCGGCTGCGTCGAGAATCGGGGTCCCCCCGTCTGCTGGGACGGTGGTGCCGCTATGGGCGAAGCTCACGGTGCCGCCCGCGCCGTCGGTGTGGCGCGCGCCCCGGAACCGCTCGGTGAGCAACTCCAGCCCGCGTTCGTGGTGGTGCTCGGTGAGGGCATCGAGAAGCGCAGGCGGTCCGCAGGCGAGGGTGGCCCGTTCCTCCAGGTCGGGGACGAGGTCGTCGAGGTCGGCGACGTCCAGGACGCCGTGCTGGTCGTCGTGTCTGGCCACCAGCCGGATCACGCCGGCCGCGTGCAGAGCCTGCAGGTTGGCGATGAAGATCGAGTCCGCTTCGCTGGGGGCGGCGTGGACCACGACGATGTCGTAGGGCGCGGACCTGGCCAAATGCAGCACGCCTGTCTCGGTGACGGGAAACAGGTTGCGGAGCATCCCGATGACGGGCGTGACACCCGAGCCCGCGGTTACGAACAGGAACTTGCCGCCATCTGGCGGGAGGACGAAGTCACCGGCGGCCTGCTCGAGGTGCACCATTGTCCCGGGCCGGGCGTCGCGGACCAGGTGGTTGCTGACCTTGCCTTCCGGCACGGCCTTGACGGTGATGGAGATGCAGCCGTCGGCGCGTTCGCCGTGGGTCAGGGAGTAGGCCCGCCAAAGCCTTACGCCGTCGACGTCGATGCCGATGCGGACGTACTGACCGGGGGTGTGGCCGGCCCAGTCGGCGCCCGGCCGGATCACGATGGTGGCGGCATCCGCGGTCTCTGGCTGGACCTCGACGATCCGGCCCCGCAGGTCGGCGCCCGAGCGCAGCGGGTCGAACAGGTCGAGGTAGTCCCTCGGCAGCAGCGGAGTGGTCGCACGCTCGGCCAACCGGGTGATCCGCTGCCGCAACGACGGCAACGCGGGTTGACGGGGCATCGCGGTGGTGGTCATGGCTTTAGTGTGTCTGTCAGCTAAGGGTAGGGTCATGACCGCTGAGCGTGAGATTTTCGGCAGACGTTGTTCGGAGGAAACAGTTCATGGCGTCCGAGGTGGGCAGCGCCGCCGCGCGGGGCGCGGCGGCGCTGCAGGTCGACGAGCCGGTCCTGCGAGCGCTGCGGGACAGGCTTCGGGATGTGGCCACGCATACCGTCGCGGCGGTGACCGCCGAGGTCCCCGGCTACGCCGGCGCGTTGAGCGGGTCGATGGGCGCGAACATCGAGGGCGCAGTGCAGATGGCCCTGGCGGGCTTCCTCAAGCTGGCCGCTGGGGCCCGGGGGACCGACCCGAGCACCCCGCTGGGTCCGACACTCGACGGCGCGTACGCCCTCGGACGCGGTGAGGCCCG
Source organism: Streptosporangiaceae bacterium (assembly GCA_051986485.1). Lineage (GTDB taxonomy): Bacteria > Actinomycetota > Actinomycetes > Streptosporangiales > Streptosporangiaceae > JBPYFL01. The sequence goes on from JBPYFL010000047.1 coordinate 53,555, forward strand.
CAGCGGCCGGTCCATGGACGCGCTGCTGGCTGCGTACCGGGTCGGCGCTCGGGTGGCCTGGCGCGAGCTGGCGCAGACCGCCGTGGCCGCCGGCCTGCCGGCGGCCACGGTGGCGCAGTTCGCCGAGCTGGTCTTCGCCTACATCGACGAGCTGTCCGCCGCCAGCGTGGCCGGGCACACCGACGAGCTGACCACCAGCGGCAGGGTCCGGGAACGCTACCGGGAACGCCTCGGGCAGCGCCTGCTGGCCGGTGCGAATCCCACCGTGCTCCGCGCTGCCGCCGAGCGCGCCGAGTGGGATCCACCCCGCTCGCTCACCGCGGTACTGCTGCCAGCAGCCCACGTGCGCGGCGTGCTCGCGTCGCTGGCGCCGGACACGTTGCTGGTGGGCGAGGACCTTCCGGGGCTGGACGAGGCGGATCTCGACCAGCCGTTCGCGCTGCTTCTGGTGCCGGACGTCGATGGTCCTGGGCGTCGCCACCTGATGCGTGTCCTAGACCGGCGCCAGGCGGTTGTCGGGCCTCCGAGGCCGTGGACTGATGTTCGGTTGTCGTATGACCGAGCCGCGCGGACGGTGAGGCTTATCCGTTCCCAGGACAGGGGTCTGGTCGACAGCGATGAGCATCTGGCCGACCTGGTGCTCGGCGCTGACCCGGATGGGCTCGCGGACCTGCGGGCCCGAGTACTCGAGCCCCTCGCGGGTCTGTCCGACGCAACACGTGAACGCCTCGCCGAGACGCTGCTCTGCTGGCTATTGCACCAGGGCAGGCGCCAGGAGGTAGCTGCCGAGCTGCAGATCCACGAACAGACCGTGCGCTACCGGATGGGGCAGCTGCGTGAGCTGTACGGTGCCCGGCTCAGCGACCCAGGCACCGTGCGGGACCTCGTCCTCGCCCTGTCGGCCGTCCGCGATGGCGCCCGCAGCAGGGCGCCGAACTCCTGACCGACCCCTGTGACCAAGATGTGGTGAGACGCCTCGGTGGCGGCGAGCTGGAAAGCGCCCTCGGCGGCTGCGAGGATGGGACCGGCGCGCGGGGGCCAGGAAAGGGGCAGCGGGCGGTGTCACTTGAAGTCAAGCGGCTGCACCTGGGAGCGACCCCCGGCGACACCGACCGGTGGCCGGTGCACGGCTTCGTGGTCAGTTACCCGGGCGGGGTCGCCCTGGTCGACACCGGGGTTGGCGGGCCGCCGGACCTGATCCGGGACTGGGAGGTGGTCAACGTCACCGCCGCTGACGCCCTGGCCGGCCTCGGCCTGGTCCCCGGCGACATCGACCTGGTCATCAACACGCACCTGCATTTCGACCACTGCGGCCAGAACGCCGTGTTCAAGCACGCGGCCTTTTTCGTGCAGCGGGCCGAGCTTGACCGGTGCCGACGCGAGTCGCCGGCGCTCTATGACTGGTTCGACTTCCAGAACGCCACCTTCGAGCTGCTGGACGGCGACGCCGAGATCCGGCCCGGCCTTTCGGTTATCACCACTCCCGGGCACACCTCCGGCCATCAGTCGGTGCTGGTCGCCGCCGAGGACGGCGGCCCGGACCTGCTGATCGGCGACGCTGCCTACACGCCCCGCCAGTACCGGCCCGAGCCCGGCCGGCTCCCCCCGGGCCAGGCCGCCGACGAGGACGCCTGGCACGCCTCGGTGAACAGGATGCGGGCGCTGACCCCGGCCCGCGTCCACTTCTGCCACCACACGGACGTCGTGCACGGCTAAGGGCGGTTCCCGCAGAAGACGCCGCATCAGTGCAGGCAGAGGCAGAACGGATGCCCGGCTGGGTCGGAGTAAACCCGCCAGTTGGCCTCCGGGCGGAGCTGGTCGGTGCGCTCCAGCACGGTCGCGCCCAGCGCGAGCACCCGCTTCTCGTCCGCTTCGATATCGTCCACGTCGAAGTCGAGGTGGACCTGCTGCGGGTGCTCCTGCCCGGGCCAGATCGGCGGCCGGTAGCCCTCCACCCGCTGGAAGGCGAGCGGGGTCCCCTCGAATCCGACGACCTCCACCCAGTCTGGGTCATCGGGATCCAGCACCACCCGGCCGCCCAGCAGTTCCGCGTAGAACTCCGCGAGCCGCGCCGGTTCCGCGCAGTCGAGCGCCACCGCCTGAATCTTCTTGATCAAGTACGCCAACTCCCGATCTCGACGTTCTCGGACTCGTCCAGATACGGGGTTCCCGCTCGCGGGCCGCGCAATGTCGTGGGTAACGACGGATTAGCAGGCTAAGGGTGGCTGATCGGCATGGGCGGCAGGCCCGGCGGATGCCGCGCGGAGGCTGCGTGATTCAGGTTGAGCCGGAACAGGGCCGGCGCCGCACGGGATGTCGGGGGCACATCCCGGGCGTGCTGCCGGCCCCGCGCTTCCCGGTCTTACAGCGCAGCGAGCGCGAACTCGGCCATTTCCGCCTGGCGGCATGGCCAGTGCGACGCGCATTCCGCGCAGCGGCCGCGGCGGTTCACGTGCTGGTCGATCACTCGCTGGGCGGTCCCCAGCAGGCGCAGCAGCTCAGGCGGAAAGAAGTCGCCAGGCTTCGATGTGGGGTTGATCATCGCCGATTCCTCTCAACGGCGCTGCCCGGTCTCTGCTTGTCGGCGTGGTGAGCCCGGGTTACGCGCTCCATATTGCCTGGTCAAGCCGTTATTGTCGCCGCCGCTAGCACCCAACCTGGCTGTCCCGCTCGCAGGTCGCCCGGCATTCCCGTTACCGGCAATGCGGGAGGGGGCCCGGGTGGCGCGCCGGAGCCCGGGAGCGCGGTGCCTGCTGGCCAGCGAAGCCCGCGACGCCGCCCGCGCGGCGCACGAAACCGAGGGGAACTGCAGCGCAGCTTTTAGCCCGGGCGCGGCGGGGGAGAGGTGGGGTAGACGGCCGGCCGGGGTTCTCCTAGGCTGGTGTTCTGTCACATTTTGGGCGATAACCAGAGTTTTTTAAGGCATACGGTGGTGGCGGTCCAGATGGACGCTAGGCAGCGGGAAGCTGCAGCCGCGTCCGCAAGGGTGCGGGGCCGCGCCGGCCGGGCGCTGGCATCGGCTGCGCTGGCCGGCGAGTTCGGCGCGCTCGCTGAGCAGCGTTCCCGGCAGGGCCCGGTGATCTTCTCCGAGATGGCGGCACGGCTCGCGGCGATCCACCGCCGCAGTCAGCGGTGCCACGATGTCGCTGCCCAGCTGAACGCGACGTACGCAACCCGGCTGAGCAACTCGGCGCACCCGGCCGGCGGTTTGCCGGGCGCGGCGTTCCTGCTGGCCGTCGCCAGTGTCTCCGGGGGCAGCAGGGTGGTGCTCACCTTGGCCGGCCGCGACCAGGCGCCGGCGCTGGTGGCCGCAACCGACGACGTGGCGCAGACGGCCTGCGACCTCGAGCTCGGATGCGGCGAAGGGCCGGCGACGGACGCGGTTGCGCGGCGCACGCTGGTGGAGGCGCCCGGCGACCTTGCGGCGGTGTGGCCGCGGTACGGGCGGGCCGTCAACCGCCTGGGCATACAGGCGGTCTCCGCCGCCCCGTTGTGGCTGCACGGCCACTGCCTCGGGAGCGTAACCAAACTGGACCCGCACCCCGCCGGGCACGGCTCCGGTCCGCGGGCCGACCAGCTCGCCGACGCCCTGGTTTACGCGCTGCTGGCCGGAGACATCCTGGCCGACCGGCGTGGGCTGCCGAGCCTGCCGCTGCCCGGCAGCGATCGGGCGCTCATGCACCAGGCGGCGGGCATCGTGGCCGCGGAATCCGGGCTGGAAATCGCCGACGCGCTCGCGCTCATCCGCGCCCGCGCTTTCGCCGACAGCCAGCCAGACGAAACCATCGCCGCCCGGATCGTCAGCCGTCGGCTGCACCTGACCATGACTGACTGACCGCCCGCCAGCGCGCACGGCGCCGCCGGGTGAATCGTCGCCGGGGCCCGGTTCACTGCGGGCGCCCCGATCAGCCTGCGACCACCACTCCGGGCAGTTCGCACCATCCGGCGACCCGGATCATCGCAAGCAGTCCAGCCATCGGATGATGCAGGACCACGAGGCGGTCGCCGGCTGCCGCCGGGGCGATCATGACGTGCAGGGCGGCGGCGCTGCACAATTCCAAGCCGGACACCTCGAGGTGCACCTCGGCTGGCCGGCCGAGCCCGCTCCGTGACGGAAGCTGCGCCAGCGCCTTGACCAGAGCCTGGCATTCCGTCTCGTCGGCTTCACCGGTCAGCACCAGGCCGTCCGGCGGTGGTGCGATCCGGGCGATCCGGAACAGGCCATCGTCGAAGACGGCATCGCATGCGGCGATAACTCCGGTCACAGCCCCCTCCCGAGGTCCAGAGGCGGGGGGTCCCCATTTTCTGTGGCGGTGCATCCAGGCTGTCACGGCCTCGCCTGCGGCGCCAGGCTAACCGGACGCCGAGAATAAAAAAGGACTAAAGACCATAAGTGGACACGAAGCTTCTCCCGTACCTCGGCGTCGCCCGCAGGCGGAGACCACGTCGTGAAGATGAGCGCTGGCTGGCCGCACCGGCAGCTTTCGGCTTTTAAACCGGCCGGTAACTGGACAAGTCTCAGAAACCTGCACAAATATGTGTCCACGGCCGCAGAGGGAACTTACCTCTCGTATCTACACAAAGCGGACATGCGGCCGAGGGTGCTGCAGGCAGGGGCTGGACCGTACGCGCCACTGGCGCGACTGCCAACTTCCGTAGACGCGCGTCCTCCGCCCAAACTGCGAGGCGATGTCATGGGTTCACGAAGCCGACCTGTGCGCACGCTGCCGATCCGGCTCACGCTCGTCGGCATCTTCGTCATCCCGCTGCTCTCCCTGGTGGCACTGTGGGGGGTCGCGGCCGACACGACGCTCGGGCCAGCCGTCCAAGAGCACAACTACCAGCAGGAGTACACGACGGTCGGCGGGCCCGCCTTGAGCCTGGGCTCCTCGCTGGCGCAGGAACGCCTGCAATCCTTCGTCTGGCTGAGCACCGGGTCCCGGGCGCCGCGAACCCCAATGGACGCCGGGCGTGCCGCCACGGATAAAGCGGTCGCGGGGTTCAAGGCCGCCGTGACGTCAGGCGTCGTCAACTTCAAGGGCGCTCAGCCGCTCCTGCGGAAGTTCTACGCTTCGCTGGGCATGCTGGGGGGCGTCCGCACGGCGATCGACGCCGGGAAAATGACGCCCGTGGGCGCATTCGAGGCGTACAACAGCATCGTCGACGCCCAGTTCCAGTTCTATTACACCGCCAGCTTCGTTCCGGATGGCGTGCTCTACGGGCAAACCGTGGCGACGCTCCAGGCCAACTACGCGCTGGAACTCGCCGGACGGGAGGCTGCTCTGGTCGGCGGCGCCCTGGCCGGCGGCGACCACATGACCCTTGCTTGGCGCCAGCTCTTCACCCAGAGCGTGGCCAACCAGCGCTACCTGATCGGTCAGGCGCTCACCCAGCTGGACTCGCAGCTCCGGGCACCTTTCGTGCGGGCCTACTCGTCACCGGCTTATGCCAGCTTCCGGGCAATGGAGGACCGGATCACCGGCAGCACCCGCAGCAGCGGTCCCGTCCCGATCAACCCCGTGGCGTGGCAGGCGGCATCACAGCAGTTCCTCGGGGCCACCGCCGCCGCGGAAAACGGCGAGACCGGTGCTCTCGCCCAGCAGGGCACCAGGCTGGCGAACAACAACGAGCGCCGGCTGATCCTCGCTGGGGGGATCGGTCTCGCAGCCGTCCTGCTGTCGATCTTCCTCATGCTCCGGTTCGGCCGCAGGATCAGCCGGGAGCTGTCCGCCCTGCTGCGCGCGGCCCGCGCGATGGCGCAGCAGCGCCTGCCGTCGGTGGTCACCAGGCTGAGCCGGGGTGAGGAGGTGGACGTGGCCAGCGAGGCGCCTGCACTAAACCTCCGGGCCAAGACCGCCGAGGTCGCGAAGCTCGCGGATGCGTTCTCCGCCGCGCAGCGGACGGCGGTCCAGGCTGCCGTCGGGCAGGCCGAACTTCGCGGATCGGTCAACCAGGTGTTCCGCAGCCTGGCGCGGCGCAACCAGTCGCTGCTGCAACGGCAGCTCGGGATGCTCGACTCGATGGAAGAACACACCGACGAGCCCGAGGCGCTTGCGGACCTGTTCCGGCTTGACCATATGACCACCCGGATGCGCCGGCACGCCGAAAGCCTGATCGTCCTCTCCGGTGCGGCGCCGGGACGTGGGTGGCGCCGGCCGGTGGCGATCGTTGAGGTGCTGCGTGGCGCGATCGGTGAGATCGAGGACTACGTCCGGGTCGAGCTGATCACCGAAGCGACGGACTCCGTCGTCGGTGCTGCGGTGGCCGACGTGGTCCACCTGCTCGCCGAGCTGATCGAGAACGCCGCCGTTTATTCGCCGCCCAACACGCGGGTCAGGGTCCTGGCCGAACGGGTCGGCGCGGGCTTCCTGGTGGAGATCGAGGACCGTGGGATCGGTCTCGCGGTGGAGGACGTCGCTGCCATCAACAGGCGACTGGTGGACCCGCCCGAGTTCGACCTGGCCGACAGTGACCGGTTGGGCCTGTTCGTGGTGAGCCATCTCGCGGCCCGGCACGGGATCAAGGTCATGCTGCGCGAATCACCGTACGGTGGGACAACAGCGATCGTGCTGATGCCGTTTGCGATCATCGTCGCCGCTGACGAGGCTGACGGCAGCAAACCGGAAACGGATGATCATGAGCCGGTGGCCGTCTCGGTGAACGGCAACGGCGACGGCAACAGCAGCGGCAGCGGCAACGGCAACGGCAACGGCAACGGGCACCATGGCACCCCAGGTCCCGTGGACGCGCCACCCGAATTCTCCGGCAACGGCCTGATGTATCCCGCCAATGGACCGGTCGGGCCCGGGCCGGCGATGGAAACGATCCTGCAGCCTAGCCAGGACAGGCCCACGGCGGCGGGCCCCGGGCCAGATGCGGGGACGTATGCCGGCCTGCCGCGACGGGTCCGCCAGGCCAGCCTCGCCCCGCAACTCCGCGACGAGCGGCCGGCGGCGGACCCCGCTGCCTCCGAAGACGAAACGGCCAGCACGGCCTCGCCGGAGGAGATGAGTGCCCTCGTCTCCGCTTTTCAGCGGGGCTGGCGGCATGCCAGCGGGTCTGGCCCGGACTCCGCGGGAGCGCACCGTAAAGACACCCACCAGGAAAACGGGGAGGCAGAGCGATGACCCAGTCAGCTGTGCCTGGCGAGATGAGCTGGTTGCTCGACAACTTTGTCGAGCGAGTTGATCACATCCAGCAGGCGGTGATCCTCTCCCGTGACGGCATAACGGTGGGGACTTCCCGGGGCCTCAGCCGGGAGGACGCCGACCACCTGTCCGCATTGGCATCAGGCGTGCAGAGCCTGGCAGGCGGTGCCAGCCGTCACTTCCAGCGCGGGGAGGTCCAGCAGACCATCATCCAGATGCAGTCCGCGCTGCTGTTCATAACGGCCGTCGGCAGCGGGAGTTGCCTGGCTGTGCTCGCTTCAGCGAGCGCTGACGCGGGCCTCGTCGCGTACGAAATGGCGGTGCTGGTCAAGCGCGTCGGCCCGCACCTGGAAGCCAACCCCAGGTTTCCGCTGCGAGAACCGGTGGCCGGGTGAACTGGGATCATGGCCCCGGACGAAACATGGCTCGATCGCGACGCCGGGCGGGTCGCCCGGCCCTACACCATTACCGGCGGGCGAACGAGGCCGAGGGGCGAGACGCACTTCGATCTCATTGACGTCATCGTGTCGGACAGCGCGCATCCTGCTGATGGCTCGCCCCTCAGCCCGGAATGCGCCCGGATAACGAACCTGAGCCAGCGGCCAATCACGGTTGCCGACCTGGCATCGGCTCTCAGGCTCCCGCTCGGCGTGGTGCGCGTGCTGCTTGGCGATCTCCTCCAAGCGGGAATGATCAAGCTGCTCTACCCACCGCCGATGGGGCACGTTACCGATGAGCATGTGCTGAGGAATGTACTCGATGGACTCCAAGCACTCTGATCGCGCCGCCGACGGCGCGGGACGGTTTATCACGATCAAGATCCTGGTGGCCGGCGGCTTCGGGGTCGGTAAGACCACGCTGGTGAACACGCTCAGCGAGGTGCGGCCGCTGTGCACCGAGGAACAGCTCACCGAACCCGGGGCCGACATCGACGTGCTCGATGGGGTGGAATCCAAGACCACGACCACGGTGGCCATGGACTATGGGCGCATAACCATCCGCGACGGCCTGGTGGTCTACCTCTTTGGCACCCCGGGGCAGGAGCGGTTCTGGTTCATGTGGGACGACCTGTCGTACGGCGCGCTCGGTGCGGTCGTGCTCGCGGACACCCGCCGGCTGACCGACTGCTTCCCGTCCGTCGACTACTTCGAGCATCGAGGTACGCCATTTATCGTGGCGGTGAACTGCTTCGACGGCGCAGGCCGGTACGATCCGGCCGACATCCGGGCCGCGCTCGACCTGTACCCCGACACTCCGGTCGTCCTCTGCGACGCGCGCCGGCGCGAGTCCAGCAAGCAGGTCCTCATCGCCCTGGTCGAACACGCCATCCGCCTCTTGCACCGCGACGCCAGGCGGGACTCTCCGGCCGGCGCTGATCAGAACGCACGTGCGGGCAATAGCCCAGCAGAACGGGTGCCCACGCTGCACCAGGAACCGACCTTCTGACCGCTCCCAGGCGTCACCGAGGGTGACCGATCGCTGGGCCATCGTTCCCAGGCTGCCTGACCCTGTCCCGCGCTCGTCATCCAGACGGTCTTTCGCTCCAGCCTCGGCCTTGACCAACAGTTGCCATAAAGCAACGTAACGATGCCTGGTCACCGTGCCTCCGCTCGATCTAACATCGTCTTGCTACCGTTCGTGATCGTGCGGTAGCACTTGGTGGGGGGCGCCCGCAGCGTGAGCGGGCGGCGGGGGGAGGTACCCGTGGTCGTAATGCGCCGCAGGCGAAAGTTCCGGTCGGCCCAGCCGAGCTTCCGGTCATCAGGGAGCTTCCGCCCCGGCCCTCGGCGGCAGGGCAGGTTCGGCGTGATCGTCGCGGTAACGCTGGTCGGCATCCTCGCGGCGGGCGCGATCTTCGTCCTGGTTCAGTTGCTGCGGCCGGTCCCGGCGGTGACAGTCAGCGATGCCGCCCCGCCGCCGAGCGTGCTTCCCGGCGCGGCGCCACAACCCGCCTGGCCCGCGGGTGCGGCGGAGGCAGCGGTGGGCACCACCGGGTCGGGCATCCTTTCGGCGCAGGGCGCGAACACGCCCCGCCCGATCGCCAGCCTCGCCAAGATCATGACCGCCTACCTCGTCCTGCGCGACCATCCGCTGGGCGCCGGCCAGCAAGGTCCGGTGCTGACCGTGACGCCGGCCGACGTGGCGGCCTACAACCAGGACCAGCAGCAAGGCCAGTCGGTGGTCAAGGTGGCGGCGGGGGAACAGCTGACCGAGCAGCAGGCGCTCGAGGCGATGCTGATCCCCTCCGGGAACAACATCGCGGACGCGCTGGGCGCGTGGGACGCCGGCTCGTCGGCCGCATTCGAGGCGGCCATGAACAAGCAGGCGCAAGCACTCGGCTTGCACAGCACCCACTACGCCGATACGAGTGGCGCCGACCCGGCCACCGTGAGCACGGCGGCCGACCAGTTCCAGCTCGCCGTGCACGCGCTGCAGAGCCCGGTCTTCAGCCAGATCGTGGCCATGCCCCAGGCCAGCCTGCCGGTCGCGGGGGTGGTCTACAACGTCAACAACGCCCTCGGGAACCTCGGCATCGACGGTGTCAAGACCGGCTCAACCCCAGAGGCCGGAGGATGCCTGGTGTTCTCGGCACCCCGGACAGTGGGGGGCAGCCAGGCGACCGTGGTGGGCGCCGTGCTGGGCGTGCCGGGCACCAGCGCACAGCCCAGCGAGCTGGCCGGGGCGATCAGCGGTTCGGAGAACCTGCTGCGCAGCGTTGGCGGTGGCCTGGAGCGGGTGAATGTCATCAAACCGGGCATGGTGCTCGCCCGTCTGCACGTCCCCTGGGGCACAGACAGCGAGGCGGTGGCGGCCTCCGGGGTGACGGTCACCGGCTGGCCCGGCATGCCCGTCCGGGTCACGGCTACCACCGGGCCCATCCACCCGGGCATCCACGCGGGCCAGCAGGTCGGCAGCGCCACGGTCACGGTAGGCACGACCGTCACTCACGTTCCGCTGATCGCCACGCGGGCCGTGCCGTCTCCGTCCCTTGGCTGGCGGCTCGGCAACTTCTGAACGCGAAGCCCGCGCACGTCTGACCGGCAGTTGGCCGTGGCCGTGACGGCGCCGTGGCCGTGACCGCGCCGTGGATGAGCCTCAGGCGCCGTCAAGGACTCGCGGGCCGCGCAACTGCAGGCGCGCCTGGATGCCCCTGGCATTGGTGCGCAGGTCCAGCCGGGTGGTGAATTGCCGCGCGTACCACAGGCCGTCATCCGGGCGGGGCTGGGTCAGGTCCGGCATCAGGAAGCCGTCGAATATCCCGACCGTTGCCCGGCCGTCGGCGCGCAGGTCGCAGTCGATCGTTCCGGGCCGTTGCCAGATCCGGGTGGCGACCGGCGACCCGGTCGCGTTCTTGAGATAGGCGGCGGTCTCCTGGATCGCGACGGTCATCAGGCTGGCGGTGCCGGAGCCCAGGTCGTCGGCGGCCTGGCTGGCGGCGAACCGGCGGATCTCGCGCAGCCGGATGGTGGGCGGCAGCAGCGCGGCGCTGCCCGGCACCGGCGGCAGCGGGCCGTCGAGGCTGGCGGCGTACCTCGCGGGGTCTGCGTAGTCAGGCGAAGGCCGCGTGCTGGTGCCTTTGACGAGAGCGGGATGGGTGCGCCGTGCGCTGTCGATGATCGGTTCGGGCACCTGACGGGTGTCGTAGGGGCAGATCATCCAGATGCCGGTGCCCTCCAGCAGCACGTTGAGGCTGGCTTCCATCCGCTGCCAGTCGGCGACCTCGGCGGCGGTCCGGCCGGCCCAGACGGGCTCGGCCAGGATCCGGACCCGGCCGCCGTTGCCGTGCCGCCGCGCGTATGTCTCGAACGCGGTGACCCGCTGCGGCGGGCGGGGGCCGAAGTAGAGGGTTTCCGCCTGGTCGAGCTGAGCTGCGTCGCCGCCCAGGGCAGAGGTGAGCAGCTCCAGGTTGGCGGGCGTGGTCGCGGCGAGCACCGGCTCCCCGGCCGCGATGGCGCCGCGGATAAACGGTACCGCCATCGCCAGGAACTCATCGTCGGTGCCGTAGATGGCGGCGTGGTGAATCGTCGGCGGGACCGCGCCGTCGGCAGGCAGGGTCATCAGCCGGTCACCACCTCCAGCTGGATTGCGGCCGGGCCGCAGCCGTAACCGCCGGCGAGCTGCGCCCGTGCGGCCATCGGCTGCGGGCACCCGGTCTCGCCGGCCTCGCCGGCCGGCAGGCCGTCCAGCAAGAGGTCGATTCGGGCGGATCCGGGGGAAACCATCATCAAGATCGACATCGCGGGAGCGGTAAGTCGGGTCCCAGGCCCTTCTGGGACTCAGAGGAGGGGCAGGGGGGTTCCTGCCTGTCACGCTACCTCTGATTCTAGACACGATCTGGTTCGCACCCAATACCCCAATTTGGTCATCGGCCAACAGGGTCGAAAGTCCCCGCAAAGCAGGTCCGATGGTCCTGCATCGGAGCTTCCGCGGGCGGGACCGTGACAGGGGTGCCAGGTGTCCTGGGGGCCGGGATGCCGGGATCCGGGGAGGTGTTCACGGTGGCAGGGACCTCACATGAGGCTGCCGACGAGATTCTGAGCGTGCCGGTGACGATCGTACCAAGCCGCATCGAGGCAGAACTGATCGTCGGCATGCTCCGCAACAACGGCTTGAGAGCAGCGGTGTCGGCCGACGACGCCGGACGGCAGGAGCCACAGTTGCAGACTCAGGGTGTTCGCGTGCTGGTCACTCCCTCCGGCGAAGCCCTGGCGCGGCGGCTGCTGGCAGCCGCCGATGACCCTCCCTCATGACGGCCATTAGCCCCTGCCACCGGGTGAAGCAGCGAGAATGGGGCTACGCAGCTCGCGGGGGAGGAGCGGGGGCCGATGTCCGAGGGGCTGGACCCGATCGAGGCTGGCAAACAGCTGCACGATTCCCGCAAGAAGGCTGCCGAGCGCAGCGATGAGAAGGGAACGGAGGAGCATCAGGACAACGGGGACGGAGGCCGCCGTGGCTGGTCCGCTGAGCGTCATTCCCGGATCCTGCAGGTGTGCGAGGCCGTCCTGCTGGCGCTCGTCACCGTCACTGCTGCCTGGGCCGGGTATTCGGCGGCGCGATGGAGCACGACGTCGCGGGTCGACATCGCCGAGGCAAACAGCCTGGGGAATCTCGCTAGCCGGGACGCCCTCTCGGCGACCTCACTGCGCAATTTCGATTCCTCGACCTTCGAAGCGTGGTTCACCGCCTACACACTCGGCAGCCCGCAGAAGGAACTGGTCGCTATCCGCCGCTTCCGGCCGCAGTTCCTGGTCGCCTTCAACGCGTGGATGGCGACGGATCCGCTGACCAATCCGAACGCCCCGCCCGGCCCGACGTACATGCCGGAGTACAAGCTGCCGGAACAGACGCAGGCCGACGCCCTTGACAGCGAAGACACCTCGAAGCTCCAGGCGGGCAGCCACGCCGGCCAGGTCTCCGACGACTACGTCCGGATCACGGTTTTCCTGGCCGCTGTCCTGTTCCTGGTGGGGATCGGAAGCTCGTTCCAGCTGCACTACATCCGGTATGCCCTGGTGGTGTTCGGCTCCGCGCTGCTGATCATCTCGGTTGTGCTGATCTTGCAGCAGCCGGGCCTTCCCAGCTGACATCCGGGGCCAGGCGGCGCGCTCACTCCCGTGCGGCGAGGGTGGTGCGCCGGTGGTCGCGCATGGTGTCCATGCCATCCGCGCCGGGCTGGCGGCCGAATCCGCAGTACATCGAAACGCCGAAGTCGGTGAGGTAACGGGCCGCGGTGGCCTGACGCCGTTTCAGCCCGGCGATGCCGTCGACCGGCAGCACGATGCCGAGGTAGACACGGGCGTCGCCGGGCCGCAGGCCCGCCAGCGGCCGGAAGAATTGGTCGTCCTCGCTGCGCAGGTACCGGGGCCCGGCGAGATGCAGGTAATCCACGGTGCGGCCGGAGTTCTCCACGGCGTAGTTGGCCATCAGCACGAGCAAGCCCATATCGCGGGCCTCGAACATCGGCCACTCGGGGAACGTGCCGTAGCACAGGTGGTAGCCGACCACGACGTCGTCCGGGATCAGCCGCGTCAGCCGGCCCACCGGCCCGGTGAACCGTTCCCACGCGCCAGGCGCGGTCCACGCCAGCACGCCCTCGAGATCGAGCACTTCGTAACAGACATCCCACTGGATCGCGAGGTCCCCGGGCGGGATCGCCGCCATCAGGCGCCGCAGCTCGCGGGCCACGAGGTCTTCGAAAGCCTCATTCGCCACGGGATAGTCGGCGGCGAAGTCCGCCTTGAACCCGTTCAGCGAACTGGCGGGGAAGGGCAAGCCGACCTGGAACCGCAGGCCCGCCGGCACGGTGCCGTCGTCGCGGAGCCGCCGGAAGACCTGGTAAGAGCTGATGGCATCGTCGATCCGCGGCCAGCTGTCCCAGTGCAGCTCGCGCACGCCGGGCCGGATCCGGAAGACCGGCGTCTCATAGGCGTGCCGGGGCAGGCCGGTGGGAGACGGCGTGTCCCGTACGGTCTCGACGCCGGGGTTCGGGCGGACGAGACGCTCGCGCTCGTAGCTGACCCAACCGGCCCGCGGTCCGGTTTCCCCGTCCGGAAGCGCGAAGACGAGGTCGCCGAACAGTTCACCGGCCGTCCGCAGCGCCGTTTCGCTCGAATCGGCGGGAAGGCTCCCGACAAGCAGCAGATCGCTGGATAGCCGCGGCGCCATCGCCGCCTCCTTCCCCGGGGCCGCCGCCCTCCGCCGGAGTCAGCGGCGGAGCGTGCCGACAGCCTCACCCGGCGCAGCGGCAGGTTAACACGGAGGCAACGGGTCAGTGTGCGTGCGCGATCGGGCGCGCCGCGGCGTGACCGACGGTGCGCAGCCGGAACGAAGCCACGACCTCCATCACCCCGTAGATCGCCAGCCAGATGCCCAGGATCACGGCCAGCCCGACCAGCGACAGTCCGGGGTAGGCCAGCACGATGATGCCCGCGAAGACGCTCAGCACGCCCATCGCGATGGTCCAGCCGCGGTCCGGCATGTCGCGCTGAGACAGCGCCGCGAAGGCCTCGATCGCGCCGTGGACCACCCAGAAGATCCCCAGCAGCAGGACAAGCGCCAGCAGGGTTAGCAGCGCGTGCCGGACGGCATACAGGCCGACGATGACGGCCAGCACGCCGAGCAGCGCGAACAGAACCCTCGTTCCGCCGGTCAGGTCGCTGGTGGCGAAGGCTGCGACGAACCTGAACAGCCCGGTCACGATCAGCTGTATACCGAACAGAACGGCGACAACCAGAAGCGTCTCCCCCGGCCAGACCAGCACCGCGATACCGGCGGCGAACGTGATCAGCCCGAAGGCCAGCACCCAGCCCCAGTGCCTCCCGAGGCGGGCAAGCGCATCCGCGGGCTCCATTGGCTCGCTCATCCCGATCCTCCCGTCCGGGGCCCGCCCAGCCGTTACCCCGCGGCTCCGGGACTCCCGACACCGGTGTCCACGGTCCGCCCGCGATGCCGGACCGGGTAGGGGCGAACGTCCCGACCGCGTGGAGCGCACCGGAGGGGTCCAGGCTCGCCCGGGCGGGAATAACCCAGCTGACAGCGCCCCGGGGGAAAGGGCAGCGATGTCCCACGCAATCAGCGGGGATCACCGGATCGAGGCCGCCAGAGCCGCCTACGGGCGCATCCGCGCCGCGCACGTCAACGCGGTGCATGCGGCGCTGGAGGACCATGTCGCGCGGCTGGAATGGCCGCGGGAGCGGATCGACCGGTACCGCGACCAGAGGCTGCGGGCCTGCCTGGCGTACGCGCGCGAGCGCTCCCCCTACTACGCGGCACGCATCGGTGCTCTGGACGTGGCCTCGGCCACCGTCGCGGACCTCGCGCGGCTGCCGATGCTGACCAAGCACGAGGTGCAGGAACACTGGGACGAGATCGTGACGGCTCCCCGCCTGAACCGCGAAACGGCCGAGCGCATACTCGCCCGCCAGCCGTGGTTCTCCTACACCCACGCCGGAGAGCAGCTCTTCAGTTCCGGCGGGTCCAGCGGCGTCCGCGGCGTGTACGTGTGGGACTGGGACATGTTCGTGACAGTCGCGTGCCTCGCATGGCGCAACCAGGCGCGGGAGGAGCGCAGCGGGCCGCCGCTGCGGGGCCCGCAACGCCTGGCGGTGCTGGAGGCCGGGCAGCCGCCGCATGCGAGCACGCCGCTGTTCGACATCCCGGCCGTGCCCGGCATGGATACCGCGGTGATTCCGGCCGGCGAACCCTTCGGCCAGGTCCTGGCCGCGGTCGCGGCCGCCCGGCCCACGCACCTCGTCGGGTACCCGTCGGTGGTGGCGCGGCTGGCGCGGGCCGCCTTGGCGGGAGAGCTGGAGATCCATCCGGTGCGGGTGAGCACGAACTCCGAGCCCCTCGCCGCCGACGACCGGGAGGCGATCCGCGCGGCCTGGGACGTGCCGGTGCACAACCTCTGGGGATCGACGGAGATCGGTGTCCAGGCGGTGGGGTGCGGAGAGGGCGACGGGCTGCACGTGTGCGAGGACGAAGTGGTGCTCGAACGGGTCGACGACGCCGGCCTGCCCGTCCGCCCGGACGAGCCCGCCGCGCGGACCCTCGCGACCGGGCTGGCTAGCCGGACTTTCCCGTTTATCCGCTACGACCTTGGCGACGAGGTCACCGTCCTGCCGGGCAGGTGCGTGTGCGGGAGCCGGTTCGCACGGCTGGCGGAGATCGCCGGCCGCCGCGATGACGACTTCCACTACCGGGACTGCGTCGTTCCGGCGGGCGTGTTCCGGCACGTACTCGGCACCGATCCGCGCATTACCGAATACCAGGTCATCCAGACACCGGCCGGGGCCGAGATCCACGCCGTCGGTTCGCCCGACGTGGCCGCGCTGACGGCGTCCCTCGCGGACGCGCTCCGCCGTAACGGGCTGCCGCACCCGCGGGTCCGGGTCCGCACCGTTGACCGGCTGCAGCGCCATGAGGCGACCGGGAAGCTGCGCCGCTTCGTCGCCCTGCCAGATGGCAGCCGGCCCGCATGACGGCCAGCGCTGAGCGGCGGGTCGCCGCCTCCAGCCCGCGCGCCGTCTCCGTCGCGAACCGCGGCGTCTCCGTCGCGAACCGCGGCGTCTCCGTGGCGAACAACGCCACCAGCACCGTCTACGTCCTGCGCTGACGCTGTCGACCCGGGCGCCGCTTCGGCCGGCAGGTGGTGGCTACCTCTTGTGTGTCGACGGCGACGAAGGTGTACTAACCATTGGCCCAATTAACACGAAACCCGGAGGTAGCAGGCATGAAGGAGGCTGACGAGTCCGCGGCTGCCGCCCCCGCGCGTGGAGCCGTCCCGGCGGCCACCGGTGGCCCCGCACCCGGGCAGTCCCCGCGGCGCGCGGCGGCGCGCGAGATCGTCAAACAGGTACTGCACCGGGGAATCGTGACCGGGACGATCCCGGGCGGGACCCGGCTGGTTCAGTCGCGCATCGCTGACGAACTGGGGGTGAGCAGCGGGCCGGTCCGCGACGCGCTGCGGGAGCTTGCCGCGGGGGGCTTCGTGCGCCTGGACCACCGCGGCGCCGCCGTGGTCCACGAACTGAGCCGCAGCGAGTTCGAGGATATCTACGAGATCCGCACCATGCTGGAACCGGTGGCCGCCGCTCGGGCCGCCAAGTACGCGGGCCGGGCGAGCCTGCTCCAGGCCGCCGGACTGCTGGAAGCGATGGAAACCGAGACCGACGGCACGCGGTGGGCGGACTACAACTGCCGGTTCCACAGCGTGATCGAGGAAGCCGGAAACAGCCCGATGCTGGTTTCGATGCTGAAGAACCTGCGGGAACTGTCCACCCTCTATGTCACCCACTCGATCATGTCCGACCCGGACCGCGTCCGGGACGGGAACGCCGAGCACAATGAGATCCTCCAGGCGATCACCACGCGCGATCCGCAGGCAGCCGCCGACGCGATGCTCCGGCACCTCGACGGCACGATCCGGACCCTGCTCAACGTCCACCAGATCGCCGCCCCGCGCGACGGCCGGTCGACGATCTAGGAAGGGGGCCATCTACTCATGACCGCAGACGGGGGGCCGATGGTCATCGTCGGCGGCGGTCTCGCGGGGGGCACGGCTGCCGCAACACTACGCGAGGAGGGGTTCGGCGGACGGGTCACCGTGGTCAGCGACGAGCCCGGGGTTCCGTTCGGCCGCCCGCCGCTATCCAAGACCTACCTGCGGTCGCAGGAGCCTCTCGAGGACTGGTACGTCCGGCCCGCCGGGTGGTACGCGGAGCACGACGTCGAGCAGCTCGGCGAGGCGACGGTCTCGGCCGTCGACACGGCGGCACGCACGCTGGTCCTGAGCTCGGGCGAGGAGCTGAGATATCAGAAGCTGCTGCTAGCCACCGGAGGACGGAACCGTCGCCTTGATATCCCCGGTGCCGGCCTGCCGGGAATCCACCAGCTGCGCACCGTGGCCGAATGTGAGGCGATCAAGGCCGATGCGGCGCCTGGCCGCCGCGCGGTAGTGATGGGCGCGGGGTTCATCGGCTGCGAGGTGGCGGCATCGCTGGCTCAGCTCGGAGTCCAGGTCACGGTGGTGTTCCCCGGCC
This sequence comes from Streptosporangiaceae bacterium, assembly GCA_051986485.1. GTDB lineage: Bacteria > Actinomycetota > Actinomycetes > Streptosporangiales > Streptosporangiaceae > JBPYFL01. Next base: position 71,244 of record JBPYFL010000047.1, read on the forward strand.
GGGCGCCGCTGGAAAGGGTCCTGGGCAGCGAAGTCGGCGATGTGATCGCGGCTTTCCACCGCGCCAACCGCGTGGAACTGCTGTCCGGGCACCGGATCGCCGCGTTCGAGGGCACCGGCCGGGTCGAGTCGGTCGTGATGGCCGACGGCACCCGGGTGGGATGCGACTTCGTGGTGGCCGGCATCGGCATCGAACCAGATGTGCCGGCGGTGAACGGGCCGCCGATTGCGCAGCAGAACGGTGTCCTGGCCGATGAACTGTGCCGGGCCAGCGCGCCGGACGTCTACGCCGCCGGCGACGTCGCGAACCATCAGCACCCGCTCTTCGGCCGGGTACGGGTCGAGCACTTCAACAACGCCGAGAAGATGGGTGCCGCCGCGGCGAGGTCGATGCTCGGCTCGGATCGCCCCTATGACTACATCCACAGTTTCTGGTCCGATCAGTACGAGCACAGCATCGAATACATCGGCCACGTGACCAAGTGGGACCGGTTCGTCGTCCGCGGCAGCATGACCAAGCCAGCGTTCATCGGCTTTTACCTGCGGGACGGGGTCGTCCGGGCCGCCGTGGGGATCGGCCGGGGCGGCGATCCGGAGGCGGATCCCGACTCCGAGATGGCGGCGTGCGGACGACTCGTCGCGCGGCGGGCCAGCCCGGATCCGTCCCTGCTGGCCCGCGACGGCACCGGCCTGTGGGAATTCGCGACCGCCGGATAACGCTGGCACTCAATCCAGGCACCCGGGGACGGCGCCCCTGGGGCGGCGCGCTCACTTATCCCCCGTTGTGGGCCTGAAATGTCCACCTCTGACCGGTTCAGTGCACGATAACGGGGGATAAGCGCCCGGGTCAGGGGTCCGGCGCGGCGATACGCGCCCCGGGGGGCGGGTCACGCGTTGGAGAAGAGCGGGATGTTCGCGCCGCTCGCCGGGGCGAGCGGGCTGTCGAGCAGGGCAACGATCAGCCGCGCGACGTCCGGCGGCGTCAGGCCGGGGCGCAGGCTCGGATTGGCCCGGCGCAGCATCTCGGTGTCCACGGCCCCCGGGCTCAGGCAGATGGCGCTGATGCCGTGCTCCCTGCCCTCCACCGCGATCGCCTCGGTGAGGCCGATCACCCCGTACTTGGACACGTTGTAGGCGGCCAGCCCCGGGAACTTCTCCGTCGCGTAAACGCCGGACAGGGAGGCGATGTTGACCATCCGCCCGCCGCCGGCTGTGCGCATGGCGGTAAACGCCGCGCGGCAGCACAAGAACGACCCGGTCAGGTTGACGCCGAGGGTATCGGCCCAGATCTCCGTCGTCGTCTCCGCGAACGGTGCCGGTGTCAGCGCCCCCGCCGCGCAGACCAGCGCCCCGGGAGGGCCAGCCTCTCCGGCGGCGGCGAAAAGCCGTGCCACCTCAGTGGCGTCGCGCACATCGGTGGGCACTGCCGTGGCCTCGCCAGCAGCCCGCCGGATCCGGTCGGCGACACAGGCGAGAGCTTTGCCGTCGCGCGCGGCCAGAAACACGTGAGCCCCGGCCGCGGCGATGGCCTCAGCGGTGGCGGCGCCGATCCCGCGGCTGGCGCCGGTCACCACCGCTACCCGCCCGGCGAGCCAATGGGCGGCATCATCCCCTGGCTGCGGGCGGCTGACCCGGCCGTGGGCTGCCGGGCGAGATGCCTGCGGACCGGTCGCCTCCGCCGGAGATCCGCCGGTAGAGCCGCTCGTGGGCATCGAGGCTCCTTTCCAGATCGAGATTGCGCTCGGCGTGCTCGCGGCATCCATGGCGGGAGATCCCGGCCGCCTTCCCGGCCGCCGCGGCGGCCGCCGGAACGTCGCCGGACGGGACGAGGAAACCGGTGACGCCGTCCGCGATCACCTCAGCGAGCGCCCCGCGCCGGAACCCAACGACCGGCGTCCCGCATGCCTGCGCCTCGGCGGCGGCCATCCCGAAGGGTTCGTCCCACAGCGACGGGCACAGCACCACCGACGCCTTCGCCATCATCGGCCACAGCGATCGTCGGGGCACCGCATCGTGAACGGTCACACCGGGCCGGGCCCGCCGCGGGCCGATCTGCTCGGCGCTGTACCGGGCGTCGTAAGCGTCGCCGTAGACGCTGATCGGCAATCCCGCCGCGATGGCGATATCAACGGCCTCGGCGGCACCCTTCTCCGGACTCAACCGCCCGGCGAAAACGGCGCCGTCCCCGGCCGTCTCCGACCAGGGGATCGCATCGACTGGTATGAGCGGCGGGAGGACCGCGTCCACCGGAACGATCCGGCCCCAGGCGGCCGCCTGGACGGCGGATACCGTTGCCACCGCTGGCGGGCGGCCGGTCCGGACCACGTCGTGCAGTGCCGCGGCCACCGCCTGGTCCGGTGGCAGGTGCACGGTGTGAACCACCGGCCCGTCCACGGCCGCCGCGAGCCGGATGGCCGGTGCGTCAAAGGCGTGATTGTGGACCACGTCATAGCCGACGTCACGCAGGCGGGTGTACGCGGCGGCGAACGCGGCCTCGGCCACCGGTGAGGCGGTGTCAGCCGGCCCGAACGCCCGGTAAAGGCCTCCTGCCAGGGCCGCGGGATCGGCTCCGGTGTCGATCACCGTCACTCCGGGAATGTGCGACCCCGAAGCCGCGTAGACGTGCACCTCGTGCCCCCGGCCCGCGAGGCCGCGGGCAAGATCCGACAGGAAGGCCTGCGACCCGCCCTGCTGGGGCTCACGGATCGCCGTCACCAGCGGCGCCATGATCGCGATCTTCATCGTGTCAGCACCTTGAAGGCGAGGTCGCGCGGCGGGTTGGTCCCGAGCACATCGAAGGGAACGCACCGGCTGCCGCGTCGGCGGACCTCGTCGGCAGCGCCAGGAAAGAAGATCCCGGCGAGCTCAGCGGCCTCCGCCGCGCTGGCGAACTCGGCTGACATCGGCCCGGGGAAACTGACGTACCGGTAACCGCGCGCGGCGAGCCAGTCGATGTGGTTCGGCCAGACGATGGCGACGCGGCCGCCCGGCTTGCACACCCGTTCCATCTCGGACAGGCCAGCCTCGCCGCCGTGCACGCGATTGGGGGTGAAGGCCGAACACGCAACGACGAGGTCGGCGAAGCCGTCCGGCAGCGGCAGGTCGTCGAAGAAGCCCGGAATCACCCGTACCCGGCTGCCGTGACCGGCTGCGGCGAGCTTCCGCTCCAGGATCGAGCGCAGCGGTCCGGCGGGTTCAACCGCGACGATCTCCCGGCCACGATCGGCGAGGTCGAGCGTCAGCCGGCCGGTGCCCGCCGCGACCTCCACGATCCGGTCCACGCCGCGCGGCAGCCAGCCGAGGACGCCGGGATGGAGACGCTCCGCGCGGGCGAGCCGGTCGTAGAGCTCCGGCTCGAGCCGGTACAGCAGGTCCCAGGCCAGCACGATGTCGGCCTGCGGATCGCCTTTCCCGCCCGCGATGAACCGGCGCGCCTCGTCGGGGGTGAGCACGCTGAGGTCCGCGGCCGTGTAGCGCCTCCGCAACTCAGGGCCAGGCCACGGGCACCGCTCAGTCCTGATCACCGACCTCGGCCCAGTTCTTGTCGGTCTCCCAGACCCGGACCGAGCGGAGCATCCCGTCCGGAAGTTCGTGGCGCAGCCGCTGCCAAATCGTCACCGCCAGGTTCTCCGCGGTCGGGATGAGCCCCTTGAGCCACGGAACGTCAGTGTTCAGGTTGCGGTGGTCCACATCCTGGATGACCTGCCGGCTGATTGTTTCCGAGAGCAGTTTCAGGTCGAGGACGTAGCCGGTGGACTGGTCGACCTCGCCGGCCACCACCACCTCAAGGACGTAGTTGTGGCCGTGCAGGTTCGCGCACTTGCCGAAGCGGCGCTCGTTCTCCTCGTCCGACAAGCCGGGGTCGCAGAGCTGGTGCGCGGCGTTGAACGATTCGCGGCGGCCGACAAGCACGGTCATCGGCCTGACCATGGCCGTGAGCCGATGGCTGCGATGTCGCCCCGGTGAGCCTGATAAGCCATGACAACCTCCCCCTACGGAGGCATTCCCGGCACGTCGCCCCAGACAACATCTTCCGGGTAGCGGCGCGATGTTCCGGGTAGCGGCACGCGGGCGGCAGGCCGCTTGGCGCCGTAATGCTGCTCATTGCGGAACCGGAGAGGCGGCAATCACCTTGGAGCCGGGACCGCCGGTGGCGCGCACGGCGGCGTGCGCGCGGCAGATCAGCCGGCTTCTGCGCCCTCGGCCTGGCCGGCCGTCCCGGCAAGCGCCAGCAGCCGCTGCAGCAGCGCCTCCTCGGCCGTTCCGAGCTGCTCGGTGATCCTCGCCCTGCTGGCCCGCTCGTGTACCCGCGCCAGGCTCCGCTGCGCCTCGTGCAACTGCTTCCGGAGCTTCTCGTTCTCCTCGGCCAGGGTGCGCTGGCGGCTCTGCACGTTGGCGAGCTTCCGCTCCAGGCTCGCCACAGTCTGGCGGAGCGTGCTCTCCTCCAGCGAATCGCGGGCCTCATCCGGATGCTCCGGGCCGCCCGCCCCCGCGCCGGGAGCCGCCGCGGCGCCCGCGGCCGTGCCCGCTCCACCGCGCCCGGCCTGGACGGGGCGCCGTGGCCGTCCGGCGAGGTCATTGGGCTCGGCGGCGAGCCGCCGGACAACCTGGACCAGCAGCCGCCGCGCAAGCTCGTCGTAGTCGAAGTCGGGCGCATCTTCAGACGGCGGGAGAGCGGCTCCCGCGTCTCCGGCGGGCTGTCGGCCATGATCGGGCAGCGGCGCGTCACCGGCGAGCGCGTCAGGGCCGGGCGGGAGTTCCGCGGTGTCCGGATCAGAGGCCTGCGGTACCGCGGGCCGCACCGGAGAACCGGGCCGGTGTGGCACGCGTGCCAGGCCGGATCCTCTCGAGGCCGCTGCGGGCCGCGTCGTCTTGCTCGATCGCGAGTTGCGGGCGGCCACGATCCGGTACGTCCGCTTGCCCCGTACCTCGCGCTTGATCAGGCCCGAGCGCTCCATTCCGGACAGGAGCTGGGCGAAGGCGATGCTCGAGCCCGGGTAGCCGACCGCCTCGGCCAGCACGGTGCTGGCCATGCCGGTGGAATCCCGGACCTCACCCGCCGACGCGAGGTGGGCCAGCACCCGGTCGCGGGTACCGACGGCGCGCTTCCTGGTACTTGGCTTCACGTCCCCCACGTCAGCACCCTTCCCGCGGCAGTCATGCGCGCAGTGCCCTTCGTGCAGTGTGGTGCAATCATGCCAAGTAATCGACCGAACGTTCATCATAGTACCGGCGGCGCGGACCGTGGCTGGCCGGGTGCGGCGGCGCCGTCGACGGGGCAGCCCACGCTGCCGCAGACGGTCCCGGCGCAGGTCGCGGGCGCCTTGCGCGGCGTCCCGGGCCGGGCAAGTGATTAGATTGGGCGCCGGACGGGCGATCGCGAGTGCGGCCGGACCGCAGCCGGGTACGTATGCCTTAATCAGGCGGCGGGAACACGGAGGCCGGCATGGTGTGGCCATTGTGGCTGGTGGTCGCGGCGATCACGGTCGGCTTGCCGGCGGCGGCGTTGCGGAACACCCGTCGGATGAAGCCGGCACCGCCGCTGGGCAGTCCCGGTCCGTGGGCCGGTCCGGTGGAACGCTGGCTTTTCGAGCAGTACCGGCTGGGCGTACTCGACCGGGCGCGCATCACCAGCGCGGTGTTCGGGAAGGGCCGGGTGCCAGCCGACCTGAGGCTGCGGAAACCGGCCCGCGAACTCGCGGCCGAGGTGCTGGCCGGGAAGGTCCGACTGCCACGCCCGCAACGGATGCTCGGATGGATCTACACCGCCACCGGGATCCTGGGGCTGACGTCGGGGCTGGTAGGCCGGTTCGTTGCGCCCGGGCTGCGCAGGGCGTTCGAGATGGACATCGTGCAGGGAGCGGCCATCACGTTTCTCGGGGCGTGCTTCGCCCTGTTCTGGATACCGCAGGATCTGCGCCGGAAGGCCCAGAACGCACTGACGAACGGCCCGGAGCCCCTTGACCCGGGATCCGGGCTGCTGCGGCGCTGATCGGCGGCTACCTTGAGCGGGTGGACGACACGGGCTCGCGCCGGACCGTGACCGTACTGGAACGGGTCATCGGGCGGCGCTCAGCTCCGGCCAAGCCGCTGGCGGTGCTCGCGGTCGCATTCGTTGCGGCCAGCGTCGTCATCATCGCGCTGGTGATGGCATCGGGGCCCTCGGTCGCCGTCCCCTACCTGGGGCATACCCGGGCATTCGGGTCGCTGCCCGTCCATCTGAGCGCATCCCTGGCCACCGCCCTGGTCTGGGCGGCGATGGTAGCCGGGGGAGCGGGGACCGTCTGCGGCCTCGCGGCGCTGCGCCGGGGATGGCGGCCCGACGCGCGGCTCCTGCTCGCCGGTGGCCTGCTCACCGCGGTGGTTTTCGCGGTCCTGCCCCCTGCCGGGTCGGTCGACGTGCTGAGTTATGCCAGCTACGGGCGGATCGCCAGCCTCGGGCACAACCCCTACCTGATGACACCCCAGCAGCTGTACCGGGCGGGTGACCCGGTGGGGCTCCTGGTGCCGCCGACCTGGCGCGGCGCCCCGTCGGTGTACGGGCCGGTGGCCACCGTCGTTCAGTGGGCGGCGGCCGGCCTCGGCGGGTCATCGATGGGGATGATCGTCCTCCTGCTCAAGCTCTCCTGTGCACTGGCCTTCGCCGTCACGGCGATCATCTTGTTCCGCCTGGCCGGCCGGGACCCGGCGCGCCGGGCGCGCGCGTGCCTGCTGTGGGCCGTCAACCCGCTGATGCTGTTCTGGCTCGTCGCCAGCGCGCATGTCGACGCGCTGGCAGCCCTCGCGCTGGCGGGATCGCTGGTGTCGCTGCGCCGTTCTGGATTCGTCGCGGGGCTGCTTGCCGGGGCGGCGGCGGCGGTCCGGCCGCCTGCGGGGGGCGCGGCCCTCGGCGTGGCCTGGGCGCGGCGCCGGTCGCCGCGCTTCGTGCTGGCGGGCCTGCTCGGGGCGCTGCTGGTGTGCGTGCCCGGCTACCTGCTGGCGGGTCATGCGGCGCTGGCCGTTCTCAGCGACCGGTTCAACAGCGGGACCGGCTCGACGTTCCCGGTGCACCGGCTGAGCCGCGATCCGGTGACCGATGCGGTGCTCATCGCCCTCGCCGCGCTGGTGCTGGCGGCGCTGCTGTGGTGGCGGTTGGCGGACGGGTACCCCGATCTTCCCGGTGCCCGCGCGGCCCTGATCCCGTTGCTCGCCTGGCTGGTCATCTCGCCCGTCCAGGCGGCCTGGTACGACGCGATGCTCTTCGTGTTCCTCGCCGTGATGCGGCCGACGCGGCTGGACCTGCTGCTGATCATCCGGTGCGTGCTGCTCAGCGTCAGGTCCCTTCCCGGGGTCGGCCACGCGGCCCGGCTGGCCGGGCTGAGCGGCGTGACATACAGTTCCGTCCATACCGCCCTGCTGCTCGTCGTGCCGGTGCTGGCCCTCGGCTGCCTGTTCGGAGCCTTCGGGGCGCGGCGGCCGGCCCCGGGAGCCGACGGGCGGCAGGATGCCGCGGCAGATGAAGCGGCCGGACCGGGGACGGCGGGAGATGCCGCTGCCCCGGCCGCCGGAGGCGATGGCTCGCCCGAACTCGCCCGGCCCGCCGGCCCGACGGGTACGTGACGGCTGGACGGCAGCACGGTCGCCGCGGCGAGCCGGGCAGCGGTGCCGTCACATGCCGGCGACCGCCGGAATCACCTCACTGCCGATGATTTCCACCGACCGCATCCGCGATTCGACCGGGACAGAACCGATCACCGCCTGGATGCCCGCGTCCGCCAGGCCGCCGAGCCGGTCGATGAGCTCGCCCGTCTTCTCGCCGTTCGCGCCCACATCCATCGGCAGGATGCAGGTCTTGACGATCTCGCCGTAGTCGCGGCCCTCGGTCTCGCAGTGTTCGCGCAGAATCTCGAGCTTGCGGGAGATCTCGGGACCGGGGTACAGGTTGCAGGCCTGGGCGTAACGGGCGACCAGCCGCAGCGTCTTCCGCTCACCGGAGCCGCCGATCATGATGGGCGGGTGCGGCTTGCTGAGCGGCTGCGGTGAGTTGAGGGTGCGGTCAAGCTGGTAGTGCTTACCGTGGTAGGGACCGTTGTCGTCGCGCCACATCTGCAGGCAGATCTGGATGGTCTCCTCGAGCCGCTCGAACCGCTCTGCGATCGGCGGGAACGGGAACCCGAGCCCGTGTGCCTCGTCGGAATTCCAGGCCGCCCCGATGCCCAGCATCGCGCGCCCGCCGGACAGCACGTCCAGCGTGGTCACGATCTTCGCCAGCAGCCCCGGTGGCCGGTAGACGACTCCGGTGACAAGGGTGTGCACCGTCGCGCGGGAGGTGTTCGCGGCGATGAATCCGAGGGTCGTGTACGCCTCGAGCATCTCGTGCTCCGGCGTGCCGACCATCCCGATCTGCCAGAAGTGATCCATCACGCTGATGTACGCGAAACCGGCGTCGTCGGCGGTCCGGGTGAACGAGGCCAATTCCGGGCCGAGCCGGGCCGGGCCGGACGGCCAGCTGAAATCGGGGATCTGCAGGCCGAGTTTCACCAGACACCTCCACCGTCGGGACGAGGGCGTACCCGCCCGACGTTATCTCCGGCGCTGCCCCGCCGCGGCTGCGCGAGCCCCCCGGCCGGCTGGCCGTCAGCGCGGTGGGTGCCCCGCTCCGGCCGTTCTGCTTAATTCAGCGGCATAACGGCCGGAGCGGCGTATCGGTGGCCCGCTGGTGCGGCTAGCTGCTCTGGTCCGCACCGGGGTTCATGCTCGCGCCTTGTTGCCGGTGCCCGCGCAACGTCAGCCGCGCGACCAGGATGCCGACTGCGGCGCAGAGCGCAGCCAGCCCCAGCATCTGGGTGCCGAGCAGTTGCTTGTCCAGCGGCCCGTGCTCGGCCGCCGCCGCCTCGGTGCCGTGACCCCCCGGCGCTGCCTGCGCGGCGGGGTTCGGCTCGGCGCCGATGGTCGGCAACAGTGGCCCCGTGGCGCTGGGGCGCTGGATGAGGTTGCCCGGCGAAATTTGCGGCAACGCGCCGAACGGCAGGGCTGGCATGGCCGAGGTCGACATCTCGGTGCCGCCGGCGCCGCCGACCCCCGCCTGCAGGTGCGAGAAGTCCGCGGCGAATCCGGCCGCAGCGACCTGGGCGGGACCGCCCGAGGCGGCCGGGCCGCTAGCAGATCCGCTGCTGGACGAGTTGGTCACGGAACTCGACCCGCCGGCGGATGTGGTGCCGCTGCTACGGGTGGTGGTGTTGCCGCCACTGGCAGCCGTGCCGGAACTGACCGCGCCGCCGGAACCGGTGGAGCCGCCGGAAATGGTTGAACCGCCGGAACTGGAGGAGCCGCCGGAGCTGATGGGGGAGTTGCCCGTCGTGGCCGGCGCGGAGCTTGGCGACGACGGCTTCGGCGATGGCGACGGCGAGCTCGCTGGCGTGCACGTCGCCGTGGCAGTCGGGGTGGGCGTGGGGGTGGTCGGTGATGGGGTGGGCGTGCACGTTGGGGTGGTCGCCGCTGATGCTGGGCCACCCCCCCGGACCAGGGTGAGGGCGGTCATTGCGAGCACGATCGCCGCCAGGATCAGGCAACTGGCGACGGAGAGCCCGATCGACCGGCGATTCCGGATGATCACGCGGCTTGCACCGTTTCTGCGCTCGGGGGGCGGGTTGGTCGCGCTGTCCGCCACATTATTGGACCACCTGCGGG
>JBPYFL010000048.1:0-2024 GCA_051986485.1 Streptosporangiaceae bacterium
CCGGACAGCCGGGCGAGGTAGCGCCGCTTGGTAGCCGGTGTGCAACTGCACGCCGTGCCGGTCGCCGCGCCCTTGGCACACGGGCACGGGTTCGCCGCCAGCACCAGCGTGAACCTGGCCGGAAACCTGGCGGTGAGCCCGGAGCGGGCCACCACGACCTCGCCCGCCTCCAGCGGCTGGCGCAATGCGTCCAGCACGTCACGGGCGAACTCCGGGGCCTCATCGAGGAACAGGCAGCCGCGGTGGGCCAGTGACGCGGCGCCGGGGCGGAGGATTCCGCTGCCGCCGCCGACGATCGCCGCTTTGGTCGCCGTGTGATGCGGAGCGCAAAACGGCGGCTCGGTCATCAGCGGGCTCCCGGCCGGCAGCGTCCCGGCCACCGAATGGATGGAGGTGACCTCGAGCGCGGCGGCGCGGTCCAGCAGTGGCATGACGGTGGGGAGCCGTTCCGCGAGCATGGTCTTGCCCGCGCCTGGAGGGCCAAGCAGGGACAGGTGATGGCCGCCCGCCGCGCAAATCTCCGCGGCCCGGCGCGCCGCGGGCTGCCCGAGTACCTCGGACAAATCGGGACGCGGTTGCGCCGGCCGAGCCGCGCCGGCGAACAGCTGCGCCGGACCGGTGGACGGCCGTGGCGGACCGGCGGACAGCTGCGCCGGACCGGCGGACGGCCGTGGCGTGGCGCCGTACGGCGCCGCCGGGACCTCGCCGGACTCTGACGGTCCGGTGGCGTCGGGCCCCGGCAGCCCCGCGTCCGGTCGGCCGCGCAGCCACGCCAGCAGGGCGCTCAGGTCAGGCGCCCCGGCCACCTGCAGCCCGGGCACCAGTGCCGCCTCGGCCGCGTTCGCCTGGGCCACCACCACCCTGGCAAAACCCGCGCCCGCAGCGGCTGCCATGGCCGGCAGCACACCCCGGACCGGGCGTAACCGGCCATCCAGCCCGAGTTCTCCCAGGAAGGCGACGCCGTCGATGGCCGCCGCCGGGATAGTGCCCGCGGCCGCGAGTATGGACAAGGCGATACCGAGGTCGAAGCCGCTGCCCCGCTTGGGCAGGCTCGCCGGGGACAGGCCTACCGTGATCCGGCGCTGCGGCCATTGCTCGCGGCTGTTGATGATCGCGGCGCGAATCCGGTCGCGGGCTTCGCGCAGAGCCGTGTCCGGCAGGCCGACCAGGAACAGGCAGGGCAGCCCGTTCGCGATGTCGCTCTCGATTTCAACCGGGTACCCCTCGACGCCAACCAGGGCGATCGAGTGCGTCCGGGCAACCGGCACCTAGCCCACCCCCCGGACGTGCTCGATCTCGTAGCGGCCAGCCTCGTCCCGGATCAGGCCGATCGCATCGATGCGCACCTCGTCGAACAGCACCCCGTGAGCCACCAGCCACCGTGTGGCGAGGCGCCGCAGCCTGGCCTGCTTGTGCCGGGTTATCGCTTCGAGCGGGGTACCGAACCTGGTGCTCGAACGGGTCTTCACCTCGCAGACCACCATGACCTGCCGCTCGGCGGCCACGATGTCGATCTCGCCTTCCGTGCACCGCCAGTTTCGGTCGAGCACGCGGAGCCCGGCGCGCTCCAGGTACTCCGCCGCCACCTGCTCGCCCTCACGCCCTAAATCGTCCTTGGCACTCACTTGTCACCACCTCCACACCCGACAGTGCCCGCGGCTGGCGGGTGTGCGCCGGACGACGCCGCGGGCTGTGGATTGTTTTGCGAGATGGTGCCAACTGTGGACAGCGCGGGCTGAATTGTCCCGGCCAGATGCTTAGATGCGCCGGGCCGACTGCGCGGGGCCCTGAAGAGGCTACTTAGGGTCGGGGACTTCGAAGTCGCTCTGAGCGAGTTCCTCGATGTTGACGTCCTTGAACGTCACGACCTTCACGTTCTTAACGAACCGGGCGGGCCGGTACATGTCCCACACCCAGGCGTCCTGCATGGTGACCTCGAAGAACACCTCGCCGTTCTCGGCCGTGCGGACGTTCAGCTCGACTTGGTTGGTGAGGTAGAACCGGCGCTCGGTCTCGACCACGTG
>JBPYFL010000049.1:0-2536 GCA_051986485.1 Streptosporangiaceae bacterium
ACAAGGCGTTCGCCGCGTGCACCCCGGAGGAACTGGCCGCGCTGCGCCGGATCATGGCGCGGATCCGGCTGGCCCCGCCCAAACGCCGCACCCGGCGGACCGTGGCGGCCCGCGCGGGCCGGGCCCCAGACCTGCGGCGCACGGTCCGCGAATCGCTTCGGCTGCACGGCGAGCCCGCTGAACTGTACTGGCGGCGGCGCAAGGCCAGGCTGCGGCCGTTGATCCTGATCCTCGACGTCTCCGGCTCGATGGCCGACTACTCGCGCAACCTGCTGCAGTTCGCGTACTCGGCCAAGCGCGCGGCGGCCAAGGTCGAGGTGTTCTGCTTCGGTACCCGGCTCACCAGGATCACCGGCGAACTGGTCAGCCGCCGCCCGGACGAGGCGCTCGCGCGGGCCGGGCGGGCGGTGTTTGACTGGGAGGGCGGTACCAGGATCGGGGACAGCCTTGACTCGTTCGTCCGCGATTACGGCCGCCGCGGCCTGGCCCGCGGCGGGGTGGTGGTGGTTTGCTCGGACGGCCTGGACCGCGGGGATCCGGAGGTGCTCGCCACCGCCGCCGAACGGCTGTCCCGGCTGTGTCACCGGCTGGTCTGGATGAACCCGCACAAGGGCGATGACGCTGGCTTCCGGCCCAGCACGCTCGGGATGATGGTGGTGGCACCGTACGTCGACCTGATGCTGTCCGGTCACGACCTGCGGAGCCTGGAGGAGTTCGCCGAACTGCTGCCTAGCCTGTAAGAAGGGTGCTACTTCGCATGAGGTGGAGCGTGGGGATCGAGGCGCAGGGAGACCGGGTGCTGTCCCGCGAGGAGGTGGTCGAGCTTGCCGATGCGGTCGCGGCGAGCGACGGCATCGCCTCCGGCATCGGGTCGAAACGTTACGGCGTCACGCTGATCGTGCAGGCAGGCAGCCGGGCCGAGGCAATAGCCAAGGCAACGGAGGAGTTCACCAGGGCCCGGGACCACGCGAGGCTGCCGGACTCCCCGGTCGTCCGGGTCGAGGCGGTCGCCGAGCATGACGCCGTGAACGGGATCGAGGGCTGGTGATCAGGCTCGGCTCGCTCGCCGGGTACCCGTTCGAGGGCCCGCGGCTGCTCGCCGGGTGGACCCCACCATCCCGCCCGGCCGTCTTCGCGATCTTGTGCAAGCCCGACCCGGACGCCAAGCCGGAGAAATATGCGGTGATCTACGCCGGCCATTCCGACGACCTGGCTGCCGAGCGCTTCCCGTTCTCCCACCCACGCGCGTCCTGCTGGATCCGCCGGGCCGGTTCCCGGTGGAAGGTCTACATCTGCACCTATGAGGTCCCCGGCGGGAACCGGTCCCACCGGGAGCAGATCACCCGTGAACTGATCGCGATCTACCATCCCGGTTGCAACGAGCAGCAGTACGACAATTCGTGGCGCGACGAATGGATTGGCGAGTACTCCGCTCCCACCACAGGGCCAGTTACGCAGCGGGGACCAGACGGGAGCGATCCTTCGTTATGCAGCTAAATCCTTAGGGCTTCGGGGCGAAGCCGACTGCGTCGAGCAGGCGGGAGCGGCGCCGGCCGGACGCCGGCCGTGCGGGCTCCGGCTCGGCCGGCTGCTCGGGGCGCGGGGTGACGTCGGTGACGATCTCCTCGGCCATCCCGTACAGCAGCGGCAGCGCGCCGGCCACCACCCCGCCCGTCTGGTTGATGTGCTCCACGCCCGGCCCGATGAGCTTGGCGTGGCCCACGATCGTCCGCACCGTCCCGGCGCACTCCTCCAGGTTCCCGGCGATCCCGGTGAGCAAGCTGCCCACCCAGTACAGGTAGAACGCCAGCCCGGCGATCAGCAGGACCACGTCGATGACCGTGAAAACGACCAGCCCCGTCATGACTTCACCTTGCCGAGCACGCGGCCGAGGAACAGATGGTGCTTGAGGCCCTCGGCGAGGACCAGGTCCACGCCGTCGGCGACCTGCGGGATCAGCGCGGTGTCCGCGGTGTTCGCCGCCGCCGCCTTCAGCGTGTCCCGTACCTGCACCACGCGGCGGTCAATCGTCTTCACCAGCACAACGAGCACGGTCAGCAGGGCGGCGACCGCGATCACCACGACGAGGCCGAGGATGTTGGCGGTCAGCCACAGGTTGTGCTCGGTCGAGGACATCGCCACGTTATGCATTGTCATCACCCAGCCTCGCGCGGCCGCGCTGTAGGCCGCCGATGATTGTCACCGCGTGATCGATCGTGGTGCGCAGCGCACCGAGCGGCGCGGTGTTGTGCACGGCTTCGGTCAGCGCGTCGTTGATCTTCGGTGCCTCGTTGCCGATGGCGCGGGCCAGCAGCAGGATCGGCACGACCAGCGCCACGACGACCAGGACGATCACGATGCCGATCGTGTAGCCCACGACCCAACCGGTGGTCGACGTCCCGGCGGCGAGGACATGTGGTTCCATGACGGCTCCTTATCCTCAGACCGTTTCGCAGAAGTCGCGTACCGGCTTCAGGCTCGCGTTGACCGAGGTGAGCCGTTCCGGCACGGTGCTGGTGAGCTGCGCGACCGCCTG
>JBPYFL010000050.1:0-2853 GCA_051986485.1 Streptosporangiaceae bacterium
CGAGCGTCGCCACGTTCCTGGTGCACGAGCCCTCCCAGCAGGCGCTCGTGGCGATCATTCTGGTGTTCATTACCGCCATGGTCGGGCAGTTGCTCGCCTCCCTGCTCGGCGTGGTGGCCCGGTCCCACGTGACGTGGCGCCCGGTCGCGATGGTGGACTCGCTGGGCGGTGCCGCGGTGAGCGTGCTGTCTGTGCTCCTCATCGCCTGGTTCATCGGCTCGGCCGTGGTCAATGCGCCGTTCCCGGCGGTGGCGAGGCAAGTACGTAGCTCCGAGGTGCTCCGCGGGGTGAACGACTTCATGCCCCCTGGGGCGCTCACGATGTTCTCCGACTTCCGGCACCTGCTGGACAAGAGCCCTTACACCCAGGTCTTCGGCGCCCTCGGCATCAACGGCTCGGCGAACGTGCCGCCGCCGAACAAGGCCGTCCTGGCCTGGCCAGCGGTGAAGAAGGACCGCGACAGCATCGTGAAGATCACCGGTGAGGCGAAGACGACCTGCGACCGGAGCCTGGAGGGCTCGGGTTTCGTGATCTCACCGCAGCACGTGCTCACCAACGCCCACGTCGTTGCGGGGATGACCGACGGGCCTGACGTCGGCTACGGCGGCATCAACATGCGTCCGGCGAAGGTCGTGTTGTTCGACTCGAGCACCGACGTCGCGATCCTCTACGTGCCGGGCCTGCCCGCGCCGCCACTGCGCTTCGCCGGGCAGGCGGGCCGGGGAAGCGGTGCCGTCGTTGCCGGTTACCCGGAGAACGGTGGGTTCCGCGCGGTGCCGGCCCGGGTCGGCTCCCAGTGGTCGGCTAACGGGCCGAACATCTACCAGACCGGCTCGGTGACCCGCGCCATCTACGCGGTGCGGGCGACGGTGGAGCCGGGCAACTCGGGGGGCCCGCTGCTGGCCAAGAACGGCAAGGTCCTCGGGGTGGTCTTCGCGGCGTCCACGACCACGCGGAACACCGGTTTCGCGCTCACCGCGAGCGCGGTCGAGGCCGACGTCCGGGCCGGTGCGCACGCCACCGTGAGCGTGTCCACCGAGGGCTGTCCGCGAGCCGGCTGAGCGGACCGGCCCTGGTGGGCGCCCAGACGCCCCGGTCAGGGCCCGGCGGCGACCAGGCGCGCGGTCAGCGTTCCGGCCGCACCGGCGCCGTCCCGGTCGATGCGCGCGGCCATCTCCCGTGCGGCACGGCAAACGCCGGCGGCGTCGATCCCGTGCGGCGGCGAGCCGGCATACCCGGCCACCCGGTCCGCCCCCCGGCGGAGCAGCGCTGCGGCGCCCCGGGCGTTACCGCGCCGCGCGTGCGTGAGGCCGACCGAGATCTGGGCGAGCCCCTGCCACAGATCTCGCTCGGCGGCGGGCGCGGACTTCCAGGACGCCTCGAGCACTTCGTGCGCGTGAAACGGGCGCTCGGCGTCGAGCAGCTCCTGGGCAAGCTTTAGCGACTCGCCCGGCGGGAGGGCGAGGTCGTCGGGGATCCGTTCATCGCCGGCCGCGCCGCGTGGCAGCGGCCGGCCCAGCGCGTCACGTGGCCGGGCATTACGAGCCCGCCCCGCCGCATCGCGATCACGCCCGCCCGGGCCAGGGTCCTCCTGGCGCGGGCTCATCGCTCCGGCTCGGGGTCCGCCAGCCAGTTGCGCAGGGCGGAGTCGAACCTGTCCGGCTGCTCCTCCGGCAGGAAGTGCCCGGCACCCTCGATGATGCGCCACCGGTAGGGTCCGTCCACGTAACGGGCCGAGGCCTGCGCGCTGCGGGTCGGCACGCACGGATCCATGGCCCCGTGCAAGTGGAGGGTAGGCACGCCGATCGGGGACCGCATGCGGTGCCCATACCGGATGCCGTCGGGCCGGAGCCAGGACCGGAGAAACCAGCGGTGATACTCCAGTGCCGAATGCGCCACCGACGGGATGACCATGGCGGCCCGGTAGCGGCTTTCGGTTTCCCGGTCCGGCCACCCCGGCCCGGACCACGCCCGCAGCATCCGCCCGACCTGCTCGGCGTTCTCCCGCACCAGCCGGGACTCGGGCAGCACCGGCAACTGGAAGCCCAGCGTGCTCCCGTTGCGCCATCTCCGGCGCACCGGGCCGGCGAGCATCTCGGCGCGCATCCGCAGCGGGTGGGCCGCCGACACGATGGCCAGCCGCCGCACCACCTTCGGGTGGTACGCGGCCATGGTCCAGGCCACCAGGGCGCCCCAGTCGTGCCCGACGACCACGGCGTTGGCCTCGCCGAGGGCCCGGATCAGCCCGGCCGCGTCCGAGGCGGCGGTAATCAGGTCATAACCCCGGGGCGGCTTGTCGCTGCCCCCGTAACCGCGCAGGTCGCTGGCGACGGCCCGGAAGCCAGCGCCCGGAAGCGAGGTGAGCTGGTGCCGCCACGTCCACCAGAACTGCGGAAACCCGTGCAACATGAGCACGAGCGGCCCGTCTCCATTTTCCGCGATGTGGAACCGGCTGCCGTTCGCGCTGATCGAACGGTGCGACCAAGGTCCGTCGATGTAGACGGCTGAGCCGCCGGTCACGGACATGGGGTCACCGCTGCGCGATCGCCGACGGGTCGGCGTGCTCGTCGCGGCGCAGCATCGCGATGTCGCCCTGCACCGATTCCCTGGTCTTGCGGAGCCGGTCCAGGCGCCGGACCTTGAGGTAAATGATCCCGGCGAAGACCGCAGCCAGCACGATCAGCACGCCGGTAACGATCAGGAACGAGGCCCAGTCCCAGACGCCAAGCGTCTGCAGCCCGTAGGCCAGGGCGAAGCACAGCATCACCAGCATCAGGAAGCTGGTGACCACGATGGTCGCCCCCAGCCCCGCGGACACGCCAATGCGCCGCACGTCGGCGAGCAACTCCTGCT
>JBPYFL010000051.1:0-26504 GCA_051986485.1 Streptosporangiaceae bacterium
CGCGGCGGCGCGGGCGTCCCCGACCGCGCGGGCGATCCGGGCGGCGGCGACGCCCGCGCCGAACCCGTTGTCCACGTTCACGCTCACCACCCCGGGCGCGCAGCTGTTCACCGCACCCAGCCAGGCGGTCAGCCCCTCCAGGTGCCAGCCGTACCCGACGCTCGTCGGAACCGCGATCAGCGGTGCCCCGATCAGGCCGCCGAGCACCGACGGCAGCGCCGCCTCCATCCCGGCGACCGCCACCACCGCGTCGGCGGCGGCGATGCGCTCCGCCTGCGCGGTCAGCCGGTGCAGGCCCGCCACCCCCACGTCGGTGATGACGTCCGGTTCCGCGCCGTAAACCCGGACCGTGGCCGCGCACTCATGCACCACCGGCAGGTCCGAGGTGCCGGCCGCGACCACGGCTACCCGGCCGCTGGGCGGCTGCTCCGGGCTTCCCAGCACCACCAGGCGGCCCACCTCGTCGACCTCGGCGTCCGGCAGCTGCTCCGCGCAGGCACGCAGGGCGGCGTCCTGCAGCCGGGTGCCGAGCACAGCACGACCGGGGTGCGCCTGGTGCAGCGCCCGCAACGACGCCACCACCTGATCGGGCGTCTTCCCCGCGCCGAAGACCACCTCCGGGTCCCCGGTGCGCCGCGCCCGGTCGAGGTCGAGCCGGGCGAACCCCAGGTCAGCGGTCCGTGTGGCCCTCGTCTCGGCGGCCGGGTTTGTTCCGTCTGGTCCGTCACCCTGCGATACCGTCATGAAAGTCATCCTCGCCGATCAGGGAGTACGCGCTGTGACGGAGCCCGCCATCCGAGTCCATGATCGTGGTGAACCGACCGCGGAAGACGCGGGCAATCGGCCACGATCACGGGCTGGTGCGGGGGAACTCGCCGGGGCGCTGGTGCGCGAGATGGCGGGTTACGGTCCTTCACTGATCGCCTTCTCCGGCGGCGTCGACTCCAGCGTCGCGCTGGCCGCCGCCGTCCGCGCGCTCGGCGCCGCCGACGTCGCCGCCGTCACCGCGGTATCGCCGTCGCTTCCGGCCGCGGAGCTGGTGGCCGCCTGGGACCTGGCCGCCCAGTTCGGCGTCACCCACTACACCCCGCGGACGAACGAGCTGGAGGTCGAGGGCTACCGCGAGAACAGTCCGCAGCGCTGCTACTTCTGCAAGAGCGAGCTGCTGGACACCGCCCGCGACCTGGCCGCCCGGCGCGGCTACCGCGCCATCGTGACCGGCACCAACGCCTCCGACGTCGCGGCCGGCTTCCGCCCGGGCATCCGCGCCGCGGCCGAGCGCGGCGCCCTCACCCCGCTGGCCGACCTGCAGCTGGACAAGGCGGCCGTCCGGGCGATCGCCCGGCACTGGGCGCTGCCCACCTGGGACAAGCCCGCCGCCGCCTGCACCGCGAGCCGCATCGCGTACGGCATCACGGTCACCCGCGACCGGCTGGCCCGGGTCGAACGGGCGGAGGCGGCGGTACGCCGGTGCCTCGGCGCCCGCGGCCACCGCGTCCGGGATCTGCGGGTGCGCGACCTCGGTGAGGCCGTGCGGCTGGAGGTGGACGCGGACCTCGTCCGCCCGGCCAGCCACGACGCGCAGGTCATGGAGGCGATCCGCGGCGCCGGATTCAACGGCGCGCCGGTCCGGGTCGAGGCGTTCCGCTCCGGTTCGATGAACGAGGCTCTCTCCGCCGGTGACCGGTGGCGGTAAGGGCGACCGCCCCGCCTCGCCGCGCCGTTCGGCATGCATAACGGCTCCCGCGCCCTTCCAGCCGCAGTCCCGCACCCGCCCACCATGCCCGTCGCCGGGCTCGCGGACCGGATGCCGTACCGCGAGGCGCTACCATTTCGGAAAGGCATGATCCGGTGTAGATGTCGCATTTGGTGGGAGGCGGGCCTTCCGGGCCTGCGACCCGGCTGGGGGATTAGGTGCCGCGTAAACCCGCGCGTGAAGGTGACGGCAGCGACGGCGGCGGCTCGGCGCCGGGTTCCGCTGCGCCGGGTTCCCTGCGCGGGGCGCATGTTCTGCTCACCGGGAGCACCGGATTCCTCGGCCAGGCGACGCTGGAAAAACTGCTGTCGTCCTACCCCGACGTCCGCGTTTCGCTGCTGATCCGGTCGCGGGGCGGCGCTCCGGCCGCCCGGCGCCTGGAGACCCTGCTGGCCAAGCCCGTGTTCCGCACGTGGCGTCAGCGTGCCGGGGAAGAGGAGTTCCGGCGCACGGTCAGCGAGCGCGTCACCGTGATCGACGGCGACGTCGCGAGCCTCAGCGGCGGCGAGGGCCCCGGCACCGCGCTTCCGGATGACATCGACGTGGTGATCCACGCCGCCTCGGCGGTGTCGTTCGACCCGCCGATCGACGAGGCGTTCTCGACGAACGTCTCCGGCGTCACCGGCCTGTACGGGGCGCTGGCCGCGAGCGGCTCGGACCCGCACGTCGTGCACGTCTCCACCGCCTATGTGGCCGGGGTGCGCAAGGGCGTCGTCTCCGAGGAGAGCCTCGGGCACACCGTCGACTGGCGGGCCGAGCTCGAGGGCGCGCGGTCGGCCCGCGCCGACGTCGAGCGGGACTCACGGCGGCCGGAGACGCTGCGCCGGGTCTCCGGGCGGGCGCGCGGCGAGCACGGCAAGGCCGGTCCGCAGTCGGTGGTCGCGTCGGCCGAGGAGGCGCGGCGGGACTGGGTGGCCAACCGGCTGGTCGAATACGGCCGGGCCCGGGCGCGGAGCCTGGGCTGGCCGGACGTCTACACCTTCACCAAGGCGCTCGGCGAGCGCGCGGCCGAGGAACTGTGGGGCGGGTCGCACCGGCTGTCGATCGTCCGGCCGGCGATCGTGGAAAGCTCGCTGCGCCACCCGTACCCGGGCTGGATCGACGGCTTCAAGATGGCCGAGCCGCTGATCATCGCCTACGGGCGGGGCATCCTGCGGGAGTTTCCCGGGCTGCCGGACAGCGTGGTCGACCTCATCCCGGTCGACCTGGTGGTGAACGCGATGCTGGCGGTGGCCGCCCAGCCGCCCGCGGCGGGTGAGCCTGGCTACTTCCACGTCGGCTCCGGGGCGCGCAACCCGCTGACGTTCCGCGAGATGTACGAGCACGTGCGGGAGTACTTCCGGCGGTATCCGATGCCCGCCGGCGAACGCGGCCACCACCGGGTCCCTTCCTGGCGGTTCCCCGGCGGCGGCCAGGTCGAGCTGATGCTGCGGACCAGCGAGCGGGCAGCCTCGATGGCGGAGCGGACGCTGCTGCGGATGCCCGGCACGCCCCGCACCCAGGGCTGGATGAGCGCGCTGCACCGGCAGCAGGTCAATCTCGACTTCCTGCGCCGGTACTCCGACCTGTACCAGGCCTACACGCAGGCGGAGGTCGTCTACGACGACACCCGGACCCGCGCGCTGGACGAGGCCCTGTGCCGCAGCGACCCCGATCACGAAGACCGGGACGGATTCGACCCCGCCGTCATCGACTGGGCGTACTACCTCGGCGACGTGCACGTCCCCAGCGTGACCGCGATGATGCGCGCCGGCGCGTCCCGCGCCCCGCGCGGCGCCGTCGCCACCGGCTGGCCGCGGGCCGGCTCCGCTGGTGAAAACGGCCTCCCGGAGCGCGCCGACGTCGCGGCCGTCTTCGACCTGGAGGGGACGGTGGTCGCCTCCAACCTGGTCGAGTCCTACCTGTGGGCGCGGCTGTCGGTGACGCCGCGGACTCGGTGGCCCGGCGAGCTGGCGGATCTGGCCCGGTCGATGCCCCGCTACCTGCGGGCCGAACGGCGCGACCGGGGCGACTTCGTCCGCGCGTTCCTCCGCCGGTACGAGGGCGCCCGCGAGGAACAGCTGCGTGAGCTGGTCGACGACGTGCTCGCGGACGCGCTGCTGCAGCGGGTGATGCCGCACGCGGCCCGGCAGATCCGGCGCCACCGCGCCGCCGGCCACCGGACCGTGCTGATCACCGGGGCGATCGACGTGCTGGTCGCGCCGCTCGAAGGCCTCTTCGACGAGGTGATCGCGAGCCGGATGCACGTCCGCGACGGGGTGCTGACCGGGTACCTGGAGTCCCCGCCGCTGGTGGACGAGGCCCGGGCGGCCTGGCTGCGGCATTACGCACCGGAACACGGGATCGACCTGTCCGGCTCCTACGCCTACGGCGACAGCTACTCCGACCGGCCGCTGCTCGAACTGGTCGGCACCCCGGCCGCCGTCAACCCCGATCCCGCGCTCTACGTGCACGCCAAACAGCGGCACTGGCCCATCCTCAACTGGGGGGCGCACACCCGCGGGGCGGGCGACGTGCTGCTGGACACCGTCGGTGGACGGCGGACCGTTGGAGCGCAGCCGTGATCCTCGCGCTTGAGTACCACCGGTCGCCGGGCCGCTACCTCACCGCCCGCAGCCTCACCTCGAGCCGCGCCGGGCAGCGGGCCAGCGGCATGATCGCCGGGAACCTGTCGCCGCTTCGCCTCGTCAACCGGCCGTCGCCGGAGCTGCCCGGCCCTGGCTGGACCCGGATCAGCCCGCTGCTGTCGGGTATCTGCGGCTCCGACATGGCGCTGCTGACCGGGCGGTCGTCGCCCTACCTGTCGCCGGTTACCTCGATGCCGTTCGTGCCCGGCCACGAGGTCGTCGGCGAGACGGTGGACGAGCTGGACGGTTTGCCGCGCGGCAGCCGCGTCGTGCTGGACCCGGTGCTGTCATGCGAGCCGCGGGAGATGCCGTCGTGCCGCTGGTGCGCCGCGGGTGAGAAGAACCGGTGCGATCACATCACCAGCGGCGGCATCGCGCCCGGGTTGCAGACCGGCTTCTGCGGCGACACCGGCGGCGGCTGGAGCTGGCAGTTCGTGGCACACCAGAGCCAGCTTCACCCGGTGCCGGATCCGCTGCCCGACACCCGGGCGGTCCTGGTGGAGCCGCTGGCCTGCGCGATCCATTCGGTCCGCCGGGCCGCGGTCCCCGCGGGCGCCTCCGTGGTCATCATCGGCGCGGGCACGGTGGGGCTGCTCACGCTGCTCGCGCTGCGCGAGCTGACGTCGGCCGGGGCGGTGTACGTCGTGGCTAAGCACGGCCATCAGCGGGCGCGGGCGAAGGCGCTCGACGCGACCGCGATCATCGACCCGGACCAGGCGGCCCGGTCGCTGCGCCGGGCGACCGCGGCCCGGTTGCACTCACCGGAACGCGGCGCCGATTTCCTGCTCGGTGGCGTGGATGTGGCCTTCGAGTGCACCGGCGGCGGCGCGGGACTGGACACCGCGCTGCGGCTGACCCGCGCCGGCGGCACCGTGGTCGTGTCCGGGATGCCGTCCGGCGGTGTCGACCTGACACCGCTGTGGTACCGGGAACTGCGCCTGATCGGCGCATACGCGTCCGCCTCCGGTGGTGCGGACAGAACCGCCGCCGGCGGCGCAGAGGGGGCCGCCGACGGGGCCGTGCACGGGGCCGCCTCGGGCGGCGCGGAAACGGGCCATGCCGGAGATTTCGCTGAATCCATGCAATTGGCGGGCTCGCCCGCGCTGGACGGGTACGTGGACACCAGGTACCCGCTCGGGCGCTGGCGCGAGGCACTCAACCATGCCGCTGCCGCTGGCCGCCTCGGCACGGTGAAGGTCGCCTTCGACCTGACCAGGAGATGATGTGAGCAGACCAGGATTCGTGCTGGAGGTGGACGAGCGGACCCCGCCGCTGCTCGTGCACCAGGGCGAGGGCTTCCGGCTGGAGCCGCTCCCGCTCGGCACCAGGGTCATTTACCCGCCGGATTCGCTGCCCGGGATCCGCACGATCGACGAGGAGATCCGCACCGCGCTGACCAGCCCGGTGGGGATCGAGCCGCTCCCGGAACTGCTCAAGCCCGGCATGCGGCTGACGATCGTCTTCGATGACCTGTCGCTTCCGCTGCCGCCGATGCGCGCTCCCGACATCCGGCAGCGGGTGATCGAGCACGTGCTCGAACTCGCCGCCGCCAAGGGCGTGGACGACGTCGAGCTGATCGCGGCGAACTCACTGCACCGCCGGATGACCCCCGCCGAGCTGCGGCGCGTCGTCGGCGAGCGGGTCTTCCGCGCGTTCTTCCCCGGCCACCTGCGCAACCACGACGCCGAGGACCACGGAAACCTGATTCACCTCGGCAAGACCGAACGCGGTGAGGACGTTGAGCTCAACCGCCGGGCCGCCACCAGCGACCTGGTGGTCTACGTCAACATCACGCTGACCGCGATGAGCGGCGGGCCGAAGTCCGTCGCCGTCGGCCTGGCCAGCTACCGCAGCCTGCGCCACCACCACAACGTCCACACGCTGCGCCACTCCCGGTCGTTCAACGACCCGCCGCATTCGGCCATGCACCACTCATATGACCGGATGGCCGAGCTGATCGACTCGAACCTCAAGGTCTTCACGATCGAGACCACGCTGAACAACGACACCTTCCCGTCCTCGATGCGGTTCCTCAACAAGCGTGAGTGGGAGTGGAACCTCGGCGACCAGGGGAGCTACCTCGCTGTCAAGCGGGCCAACGACATGCTGCCGCCGAAGGCGCGTCGCCGGATCTGGCAGTCCACCCTCGCCCCCTACGGCGTCACCTCGGTCACCGCCGGCGCCCCCGCCGAGGTCCATCCGCGGACCTTGGCCAGCGTGCACCGGCAGCAGCTCACCGAGGTGAACGGCCAGGCCGACGTGGCGATCTTCGGGCTGCCCTACATCTGCCCGTACAACGTCAACTCGGTGATGAACCCGGTCCTGGTGATGTCGCTCGGCCTCGGCTACTTCTTCAACCTGTACCGGAACCGGCCGATCGTCCGGCCCGGCGGAGCGGCGATCTTCTACCACCCGGTCCCCAGTGAGTTCCACTCGGTGCACCACCCGAGCTACATCGACTTCTTCGAGGAGATCCTCACCGAGACCACCGATCCGGCGGTGCTGGAGACCAAGTACGAGGAGCAGTTCGCCACCGACCCCTGGTACATCCAGCTGTACCGGCGCAGCTACGCCTACCACGGCGTGCACCCGTTCTACATGTGGTACTGGGGGGCGCATGCGATGGAGCACCTCGGCGAGGTGATCTTCGTCGGCGGCGACCGGAAGACCACCGCGCGGATGGGCTTCCGCGCGGCGTCGACGCTCGCGGACGCGCTGGAGATGGCGAGCCACACGGTGGGCTCCAGCCCGTCGATCAGCTACCTGCACTGCCCGCCGATGGCGCTGGCCGATGTTCGCTGAGCGGCGCGCACGACGGGGCCGCAGCGGCGGCCACACCCGGCTGCGCGACGAGTTGCGGCTGCTGCACCATGGCCGGGACTGGCGGGGCCGCTCGATCGTGCCCCGGTCCGCGGAGCCGTGGGTGGAGGAGCCCGAGGAGCGCGAGTTCCCGACCGCCTGGGCGCGGACCCGGTTCGCGGTCGCGACCCGGGCCGGGCTGCGCCGGACGCTGCTCAAACCGGTGGTGTGGAGCCAGACCGCGCCGGTGGTCGAGGGAACCGAGTACCTCGACGGCCTGCGCCGTCCGGTGGTGTTCTACGCGAACCACTCCAGCCACCTGGACACCCCGCTGATCCTCGGCTCGCTGCCGGCCCACTACGCCGACCGGGTCGCGGTCGGGGCTGCCGCCGACTACTTCTTCGACGTGCGGTGGCGGGCCAGCATCACCGCCTTGATGTTCAACGCGTTCCCGGTCGAGCGGTACGGTTCGCGCCGGCTGCGCAGCCTGGCGGAAAAGCTCGTCGACCGCGGCTGGAGCCTGCTGCTCTACCCCGAGGGCAGCCGTTCCGAAGACGGCTGGATGAACCAGTTCAAGCTGGGCGCCGCGTACCTGTGCGTGGCCAAGGGCCTGCCCGCGGTCCCGATCGCGATCCGCGGGTCCTACGCCGCGATGCCGCGCGGACGAAACTGGCCCGGCCCGGGCCGGCCGCGGATCACGGTCCGGTACGGCCGGCCGCTGCGGCCGGCCGAGGGGGAGGGGCCCCGGGATTTCAGCACCCGGATGATGAAGGCCATCGCCCAGCTCGCCGCCGAGGAGGAACTCGGCTGGTACCGGTCGCTGCGGGCGTCCGCCGAGGGCGGGATCGACCTGCCGGGCAGCCGCAACGGCCAGGTGGCGAACTGGCGCCGGGTCTGGGAATCGACCAGGCGACCTTCCACCGACCGCCGCCGCGTCTGGCGCTAGCTCTCCGCGGCGGTTACCGGGCCCGGCGGGCGGCTCGGCGAACCGAGTAGCCGAGCAGGAGCACCACCGCGACCGGCACCAGCCACCAGGCGTTCACGCCCGAGTGCGCGAGCCCGGCGGTGAGCGCGAGCGCCAGCACCACGCCCGCTGCCACCCGCCAGTCGTCGCCGACGATGAAGTCGTACCAGAACGCCAGGAACGACCGGATCCGGCTCGTCACCTGGCCGATGACGCGGCTCATCATCGGGCTCCCTCTCCGATGGCTGTGCCGGCCTGGCCGGCTTTGGCGTCCGGGGTGGTGGTGACCGGGCGGGTCGGCGCCCGCCCGGAGCGCCGCAGCAGGGCCACGTAGCCGACCGCCAGCACCGCGATCGCCGGGATGAGCACCAGCAGCGCGGCATCGGAGCCCGGCCACCGGACGCCGCTGCCCTCCGCGGACCAGAAGGTGCCGAAACTCGTCAGCATCACCCCGACCGCGAACTTCAACGTGTTCTCCGGGACCCGGGCCAGCGGCGCCCGGACCAGCACACCGGCCGCGCTCACCAGGACCACCGCCGCAGCGGCGCCGATCACCGCGCCCCCGATGTCGTGCTGGTTCTCGCCGAACGCCACCACGATGAAGGCGACCTCGAGGCCCTCCAGCAGCACGCCCTTGAAAGCCAGCGTGAACGCGTACCAGTCGGAGACGATGCCCCTGCTGCGCGCCGCCGCGTCCCGTGCCGCCGCGGTCTCGCGGTCGAACGCCGCGGCCTCGTCGTGAAGTGCCTTGTACCCGGACGCCCGCAGGACCGCCTTCCGCAGCCACTGCAGGCCGAACACCAGCAACAGAGCGCCGACCGCGAGCCGCAGGCCGGTGAGGGGCACCTGGTTCAGCGCCGGGCCCAGTGCGGCGATGATCGCGGCGAGCACCACCAGCGCGGCGCCGGTCCCCTGGAAGGTGGACCGCCACTGGCGGGTGGTGCCGGCGGCCAGCACGATGGTGAGCGCCTCGACGGCCTCCACCGCGCACGCCACGAACACCGTGATGACAAGGGCGGCGTTGTTCACGCCATGCTCAACGCCCGCGGGTGCACGGGGTGTTCCGGGTGCCGGCCGTGTCCAGGTGGCGCTCGCCGCGCCGTTTCGTTTAATGTCGAGCACGTCGCGACTGGCGTGGCGCGCGTACGGCCGGCTTGATGTGTGCGCGCGAGGTGGAAGAGACCACCGGGAAGCGGACAAGGTCGCGGGCGCCGCGCGCCTGGGTGCCCGTGGGACGCCTCGACGCCGAAGGACTGACCGCCATGACAGAACATCCCGCCCTCGTATCGTCCGACCCGCAGATCGCGGAACTGGTCGGCGCCGAGGAACGCCGCCAGGCCGAGATCATCCGGCTCATCCCGTCGGAGAACTACGTGTCCCGGGCGGTGCTCGAAGCGACCGGGACGGTCCTCACCAACAAGTACTCCGAGGGTTACCCGCACCGCCGCTACTACGAGGGCCAGCAGTTCATCGACCCGCTGGAGGAACTCGCGCAGCAGCGGGCCGAGGCCCTGTTCGGCGTCGCGCACGCCAATGTCCAGCCGTACTCCGGCTCGCCCGCCAACCTGGCCGTGTACCTGGCGTTCTGCAAGCCCGGCGACACCGTGATGGGGATGGCGCTGCCGATGGGCGGCCACCTGACCCACGGCGCCGCCCCGTCGGCGACCGGCAAGCTGTTCCACGCCGTGCAGTACGACGTCCGCAAGGACACCGGACGGGTGGACATGGACCAGGTCCGCGACATGGCGCTCGCGGAACGGCCGAAGCTGCTGTTCTGCGGCGGCACGGCCATCCCCCGGACGATCGACTTCCCCGCCTTCGCCGAGATCGCCCGGGAAGCCGGTGCGGTCCTCGTCGCCGACGTCGCCCACATCGCCGGGCTGATCGCGGGCGGGGCCCACCCGTCGCCGGCCGGCCACGCCGAAGTGATCACCACGACCACGCACAAGACCCTGCGCGGCCCGCGCGGCGCGATGATCATGTGCAACGAGGAGCACGCCAAGGCGATCGACCGGATGGTCTTCCCCGGGCTGCAGGGCGGTCCGCACAACCACACCACCGCCGCCATCGCGGTCGCGCTGCACGAGGCGGCTCAGCCGCAGTTCCGCGACTACGCGCAGCAGGTGGTGGCGAACGCCAAGGCGCTGGCCAGCGCGCTGGCCGAGCGGGGGTTCGACCTGGTCTCCGGCGGCACCGACAACCACCTGATCCTGATCGACCTGACCTCCAAGGGCGCGGCCGGCAAGCCGGTCGCCCGGGCGCTGGACGCCGCTGGGCTGGAGACGAACTTCAACACCGTGCCGTTCGACCCGCGCAAGCCGTTCGACCCGTCCGGCCTACGGATCGGCACCCCGTCGGTGACCACCCGCGGGATGAGGGAAAGCGAGATGGGCCAGGTCGCCGCGTGGATGGACGAGATCACCACGGCGGTCGCGAAGGAATCCGGGGTGGACGAGACGGCGGCCCGGATCCGTGCCGAAGTCACCGAGCTCACCGGCAAGTTCCCGGCGCCGGGACTAGCGGTGTGATTATTTGCGCACCCCGACTCCTTGTTAGGTAAGCCTAACCTCGGCTAATCTCGGTTGCCGGGGGGCAGACCATCTCGACGGTCCGGGCTGAGGCCCGTTCCCGAGTCCTCAGGAGTCAGGTGCATGTCAGCAGGTCAGATTGCCCTTCTCGGCGCCGTCGCCGGGCTCACCATTTACCTTGGCCTGCCGTTGGGGCGGTTGCGTGCCCCGATTCCCAAGGTGAAGGCGTTCCTCAACGCGACGGCGATCGGCATCCTGATCTTCCTGCTCTGGGACGTGCTCGACAACGCCTGGAAGCCTGCCGATGAGGCGCTGGGCCATCACCAGTTCGGGTCGGCGCTGGTCGACGGCGGCGTGCTGCTCGGCTGCCTGGGCGCTGCCCTGGTCGGCCTGGTCTACTTCGACCGCTGGATCGGCCGCCGGGCCGCGGCGGCGCGGGCGGCCCGGCCGGAGGGACCCGGCGCCGCGGTCGCGACACCGGCGCGGACCGCCCATTCGGCGGCCGGCCAGCTGTCGATGCTGATCGCGATCGGGATCGGGCTGCACAACTTCGGCGAGGGCCTGGCCATCGGGAGTTCCGCCGCGGCCGGCCAGCTCAGCCTCGCGCTGCTGCTGGTCATCGGCTTCGGCGCGCACAACGCCACCGAGGGTTTCGGCATCGTCGCGCCGCTCGCCGCCGGGGGGGAACGGCCGTCGTGGGGACGCCTGGGCCTGCTCGGGCTGATCGGCGGCGGCCCGACCTTCGTCGGCACGATGGTCGGCCAGCAGGTGACCAACGACGTGCTGTCCATCGCGTTCCTCGCCCTGGCCGCCGGCTCGATCCTGTACGTGGTCATCGAGTTGCTCGCGGTGGCCCGGAAGATGGCGATGAAGGAGATCACCACCTGGGCGATCCTGCTCGGCATCGCGCTGGGGTTCGTCACCGACGCGATCGTCACGGCGGCGGGGGCCTGAGCCGGCGCCACAGCCCCGCGGTGGGAAAGCCCCCGCAGGGGCCGGCCGCGCTCGGGCGTGGCAGCGGCTGGGTCACCGGGTTACCGCGTTCCCACGGCTAAAGTCGCTGTGGTGAGCGAAGACCGAGGTCCCGTCGCGCCCGCGGCCGCCGCGTCGGACGCACCGGGCCCGGCCGGCATCCCCTCCCGGCTGCTGGGCTGGGAGATCTTCGTCGTATTCGCGGTGTCGCTCGGCGCCAGCGGCCTGGCCGCGCTGGTCGCACTGATCGGATCGCTCACCCAGCGGGCGCCGCTGTCGCGCCAGCACGCGGTGATCATCGGCTCGCTCGCACCCGGCCGGCCGTGGCTGGACCTGGCGCTCCAGCTCACCGACATCGCGATCCGGTTGGCCCCGGTCGCTCTGGTGATCTATCTGCTCGTGCGTTCCGGTGAGGGACCGTCGGCCATCGGGCTGGACACCGGCCAGCCGCGGCGCGACGCGCTGCGGGGCGCGGTGCTCGCCGCCATCATCGGGGGCGCCGGGCTCGGGCTGTACCTGGGTGCCTTCCACGCCGGGATCAACCTCAACGTGGTGGCCGAGCAGCTTCCTGCCGTTTGGTGGCGGATTCCGGTGCTGGTGCTGCAGGCGGCGCAGGACGGGATCCTCGAAGAGATCATCGTCGCCGGCTACCTGCTGCACCGGCTTGCCCAGATGGGCTGGCCCGCGGGCCGCTCGATCGCGCTCAGCGCCGTGCTGCGCGGCTCGTATCACCTGTACCAGGGCTTTGGCGGCTTCGTGGCGAACGCCGTGATGGGCGTGATCTTCGGGGTGCTGTACCGGCGGTGGGGGCGGGTCACGCCGCTCATCATCGCCCACACCCTGATCGACACCGGCGCGTTCGTCGGCTACGCGGTCCTGCACGGCAAGGTTTCCTGGCTGCCCTAGCGGCGCGGGCGGCCCAGGCCGGTGGGCCGGGCCGCCCGCGGGTCCCCCGCAGGGGTACAGCAGCGGTCAGGTAGGTCTGCCGACTCGCCGCTCGCCGCTGCGCAGCTTCTGGATGATGACGGCGACGATCAGCATCGCGCCCTCGGCGACGTACTGCCAGAAGCTGTTCACCTGCAAGAACGTCAGACCGTTGACCAAGGCGGAGATCAGCAGGACGGCAAGGACGGTGCCGCCGATCCCGCCGCGGCCGCCGGTCAGCAGGGCGCCGCCGAGAGCCGCCGCGGTGATCGCCTGCAGCTCCAGCCCGGTGGATCCGGTCGTCTGCTGGCCCGAGCCGGCGCTGGCGGTGATCAGGATGCCCGCGATCGCGCACACCACGCCGGTCAGCGCGTAGACGGCGATGAGGTACTTGTTGATGTCGATCCCAGCCAGCCGGGCCGCGGTATCGTTTCCGCCGATCGCGTAGATGTTGCGGCCAATGTCGGTGTAGGTCAGCAGCACGTATAGCAGCGCTGAGACGATCAGGAAGACCCAGACCGCCGCGGGGATCCCGAGGAACGATCCGCGGGCGAGAAAGATGTAGAACGGATCCGCCAGCACGAACCCCTTGGACTGGCCGCCGGAGATGAGCAGCGCGAGACCTTTGTAGGCGGAGAACGTGCCGAGCGTCGCGATGATCGAGTTCACCCGGCCGTAGACGATCACCAGCCCGTTGACCAGCCCGAGCACGATGCCGATGCCGATGGCGGCCAGCATGCTCATCGGTGCGCTTCCGAGGCTGGAGAAGCTCATCGCGCTGATGACCGACGCCACGCCGGCCTGCGCGCCGACCGAGATGTCGAGCACGCCGCAGATGATGACGACGGTCTCCACCACCGACAGCACGCCCACCACGGCCGCGCTCTGCCCGATTGCGTTGATGTTGGCCAGTGAGAGATAGCCGGAGTTGATGCTGCCGAAGGCCGCGGCCAGCACGCCGATCGCTCCGAGCAGCACGAGGTTCTGGACGACGCCCTGGCGGGTCAGCCGGGAGCGCCGCGGCGCCGCGGGCTCGGCCGCGCGCTCCGCGGCGCCCGGCTCGGCCGGGGTCGCTGGGGTGGTCGGCTGGGTCACGGGGCCCCCTCCTGACGATGTCACTGCGTTCCTGCTGCCGGCGCTCCGGCTGATTCCTCGGAAATAGCGAGGGAGAGAATCTTCTCCTCGGTCGCGTCGGCCCGGCTCATCTCGCCGGCGATCCGCCCGTCCTTGATCACGATGATCCGGTCGGCGAGGCCGAGCACCTCGGGCAGCTCGGAGGAGATGACGAGCAGGGCGATCCCGTCGTGAGCGAGGTCGGCGATGATCCGGTAGATCTCGGCCTTGGCGCCGACGTCGATTCCCCGGGTCGGCTCGTCCAGGATCAGCACCTTCGGCCGCCGCGCCAGCCAGCGCGCCAGCACGACTTTCTGCTGATTGCCGCCGGAGAGGTTCTTCACCACCTGCTCCAGCGACGGGGTCCTGACCCGGAGCCGATCGGTGAACTGGCGGGCCAGGGCGCGCTCGGCGCCGCTGCGGACGAAGTGGAAGCGCCGGAGCTGGTTCAGCACGACCAGGCTGATGTTGTCCCGGACGGTTCGCTCCATGAACAGGGCGTCGGCCTTGCGTTCCTCCGGGGCGAAGCCGATCCCAGCCCGGATCGCGCCCTTGGGCTGCCGGGACCGGACCGGCGTCCCGTCCACCAGGACCTGCCCCGAGCGCAGCGGGAGGTCGCCCACGATCGCCCGTGCCAGCTCGGACCTGCCCGCGCCGACCAGGCCGGCCAGGGCCACTACCTCGCCGGCGTGCACGGTCAGGTTGATGTCGGTGACGTCGTCGGTGGTCACGTCGCGTACCTCGAGCACCGGACGGCCGCCGCGCACCGGATCCCGCTCGAAAACCGCGCTCAGGTCACGGCCCACCATCAGCCGGACCAGTTCCGCCTCGGTGGCTTGGGCGGTCGGCCGCTCCGCCACGAACTTGCCGTCCCGCAGCACCACGATCCGGTCGGTGATCTCGAAGACCTCATTGAGCCGGTGGGACACGTAAGCGATCGCGAGGCCGTCCTCGCGCAGGCGCTTGATCAGCCGGAAGAGGAGATCCACCTCGTGATCGGTCAGCGACGATGTCGGCTCGTCGAAGGCCACCACCCGCGCCTTGCCGTGCAGCGCGCGCAGCACCTCCACCAGCTGGCGCCCCGCCGGGGACAGCCGGCGCCCCAGCGTGTCGGCGTCCAGCACCTGCTCGAAGCCGAGCCGGCGGATGTTCTCAGTGACCTGGCGGTTCAGCGAACCGCCGTCGAGCAGCCGGGGCCCGCGGCGCGGCAGGGTGCCGATATAGACGTTCTCGGCGACCGACACGTCGGGGACGATCTCTGGTTCCTGCGGGATGATGCGGATGCCCCGACGGTTCGCGTCCCGCGGTGAGCGCAGTCGCAGCGGCGCGCCGTCGAGCACGACCTGGCCGCCGTCCGGGTTGTAGTCGCCACCGAGGATCCTCAGCAGCGTGGATTTGCCCGCGCCGTTCTCCCCGACGATGGCGGTCACCTCGCCGGGCCGCAATGTGACCGACACATCGGACAGCGCGTTGACGCCGGCGAAGTGCTTCGAGATGTGCTGAAGCTCAAGGGCATTGCTGCCATTGCCGGTGCTCATGCGGTAATCCTTCCCTCCCGGTGCCCGGCCATGGCCGGGCACGGCCGGGGCGGGATGCGCCCGGCCGTGCCCGTCTGCTGCCGGGTTAGTGGCACGTAAACCCGGTGGCCTTCCAGTTGGACTTGTTCGCCATGGTGAAGTTGACGGTCTTCGTCTGCGGGAACGCAGTGCCGTTGTGGATGTGGTCGACCATCAGGTTGACGGCATCGGAACCAACGTCCTGGCCCTTGAAAAGCAGCGCGGCCTTCATGCCGGTCGGTGCGTTCGACTGCCAGTCCTTGCACGCCAGGTCCGAGCCGAGCCCGACGCCGAGGATGTCGTTGGTGTTGTAGCCGGCGTCGGCCAGCGCGGTGATCGCGCCCTGGACGTTCTGGTCGTTGCACCCGAACACGATCCAGTGCTTGGTCCCGTGGTTCGCGTTCACCGTGGTCTGGGTCTGGCTGAACGCCGACTGCGGCGTGCCGGACACGGTGTTGTCCGTGCCCACCTTGATCGCCGGGATGCTCGCCGCGGCGGAACCGCCGTTCTGCCGGAACAGCTTGTCCGCGTAGGTGACCCGGGGCGTGCACACCGTGGTGCTGAACTGCCACTCCTCGAGGATCTTCGTGTTGCTGGCGTCCCAGCCGCTCTCCTGCTTGAACAGGGTGGCGACCTCCTGGCCGACCGCGGTGCCGAGCTGCTGCGCATCGAACCCGACCCGGGGGAGCAGCTTGGACGCTGGGCACGCGTCCGGGTTCGGCCCGGTCGTGCAGACCTCGTCGTCCGAGGAGATGATCGGGATGTTCGCCTGCTTCGCCAGCGCGGTCACCTGCGGTCCGGGCGAGCCGTCCGGCGGGACGATGATGATCCCGCTGACGTGCTGCGCGATCGCCGCCCGCACCTGGCTCACTGTCTGGTTGTCGTCCATCCCGACGTTGATCATGTTGACGGTGGCGTGGTCCGCCGACGCCGCCTGCTTGGCGCCATTCGCCTCGTCCACGAAGTAGCCCTGGTCGCCCTGCTTCTGGATATAGGCGATCTTGACCGGGCCGGAACTCTTCGAGGTCGATGTGTTGGCGTTCGACGACGTCTGCCCTGACGAGCAGGCGGTGAGGGCGGTGAGGCCGGTCAGCGCGGCCGCGCACAGCACGGCGCCGGCTCGCAGCCGTCCGGACAGGTGAGGATGAGACATCTGCCGCTCCTTCATCTTTGGCATGGGGCTTGCCGGCTACTGACCACGAGCCGGGCGGGTGCGGAGCACGAGCTGAACTCGGGCAGAGCGCGGGGAGCAGGAACCGAACAAACTCCACCAGAATTGACCCCCATTTACCGCCTCTTCACGTGCCCATGTCAAGGCATCACTGCCAGTATGTGCACTAATTGTTATCGTTCCGGAGCCTGGTGGGTGGCACGGCCGCCTGACGAACACGCTCCGTCGCCCGGCCCCACGAGCAGCACGTCACCCACTTCAGAACTGATCCCAACAAACGAGCTGTTCGTTGTTGTTGACTTAGCCTCACCGGTCGGGCAGTCTGTCCGGTAAGGGACGGACGGGGGACCAGCCTGGACGCATCGAGCGCCCTGAGTCGAGAGGACACCGACCATGCTCGCCGCCATGCGCCAGGCTCGGATACTCGAGGAGGTCAAGCGCGCCGGCGGAGTCAGGGTTACCGAGCTCGCCCAGCTTCTCGGTGTCTCCGACATGACGGTGCGCCGTGACCTTGAGACCCTGGCAAAGCAGGGCCTGATCGCCAAGGTGCATGGCGGGGCGACCACGGTCGAGCTCGGCAGCACGGACGAGCCGGGATTCGAGGCCAAGTCGGTCCGTGAGCCGGCCGAGAAGGAGGCGATCGCCGCTCGGGCGGCCGCCCTCATTCAGCCCGGAACCGCTGTGGCGCTGACCGCCGGCACCACGACCTGGACGCTGGCGCGATACCTGCGCGACATTCCGCACCTAACGGTTGTCACCAACTCCGTTAACATCGCCGAGGTCCTCTACAAGCACGACCGGTCCGACCTGACCATCGTCCTCACCGGCGGGGTCCGTACCCCGTCCGACGCCCTGGTGGGCGGGGTCGCGGTATCGACGATCCGGTCCCTGCACTTTGACCTGGTGATGATGGGCGTGCACGGGATCGACGCCCGCGCCGGCCTGACCACGCCGAACCTGACCGAGGCCGAGACGAACCGCGCCTTCGCCGAGGCCGCGCGGCGGCTGGTGGTCGTGGCGGACCACACCAAGTGGGGGGTCATCGGGCTGAGCCAGATCGCGCCGATCGATGCGGTGGACACGCTGGTGACCGATGACCTGATCAGCAGCGACGGCCGGGCGGTCCTGGCCGACCGGGTGGGAGAGCTGATCGTCGTGCCGGCCGGCGGCGGAGCGGACGCCAATGCCGACACCGATACCACGGCCGGCCTGGCCGGCAGCGGCGGTGCGACCACCCTCGGCGGCAGCCAGGATGTCAGCGGCGGCTCTGCGGAAGCGGAGCCCGTCAGCGGGAGCGCTTCGTGAAGAAGACGGTCACCCGGCTTG
Organism: Streptosporangiaceae bacterium; assembly: GCA_051986485.1. Classification (GTDB taxonomy): domain Bacteria; phylum Actinomycetota; class Actinomycetes; order Streptosporangiales; family Streptosporangiaceae; genus JBPYFL01. The sequence goes on from JBPYFL010000051.1 coordinate 17,737, forward strand.
CCGACGGCCGCGAGCTCATCTACTACGACGAGTCCGACTTTGCGGTGCGTGACCAGCCGGATCTGCGGGATCTCCCGCAAGCGGCAACGTTGTCTACCGTCCGCTATGACGTGGTGCTCAACGAATGGGTGGCGATGGCCAGCCACCGCCAGGGCCGCACCCACCTGCCCCCGGCAGACGAATGCCCGCTGGACCCGTCCACGCCGGAGCGGCTGACCGAAATCCCGGCCCCGGACTACGACGTAGTCGTCTTCGAGAACCGTTTCCCCACCTTCTCGTCGACGGCGGCCGGTGCCGAGGCGGGCGGTCCGCCAGCCCCGGAGTCCGGGCACGGGGCACCGGAGGACGAGCCGGGCATGTTCCGGCAGTGGCCGGGGGTCGGCCGGTGCGAGGTTGTCTGCTTCACCTCCGACCACGACGCGCCGGTGTCTGCGCTCAGCCCGAAGCGGATGCGCACCGTGGTGGACGCGTGGGCGGACCGCACCGAGGCGCTTTCCCGGCTGCCGTACGTGGAGCAGGTGTTCTGCTTCGAGAACCGGGGCGAGGAGATCGGGGTCACGCTCAGCCACCCGCACGGCCAGATTTACGGGTACCCGTTCGTCACCCCGCGGACCCGGCAGATGCTCGAGTCCGCGCGTGGCTACCGCGAGCGCACCGGCGGGGACCTCCTCGCCGACATCCTCAGCAGCGAGGTCGCGGCCGGCGACCGGATCGTCGCCCGCACCGGGCACTGGACCGCCTTCGTCCCGTACGCCGCGCGATGGCCGCTGGAGGTACACGTCTACCCCAACCGCAAGGTGCCCGGCATCGCCGACCTGACCGACGCCGAACGCGACGACTTCGCCCCGCTCTACCTGGATCTGCTGCGCCGGATGGAGGCCGCCTACGGGTTCCCGCTTCCGTACATTTCGGCCTGGCACCAGGCGCCGGTGCGCACCGGCCGGAACCTCAGCTACCTGCACCTGCAGGTCTTCTCGATCCGGCGGGCGCCGGGCAAGCTGAAGTATCTGGCCGGCTCCGAATCGGGCATGGGGGCGTTCGTCAACGACGTTCTGCCGGAGAACGCCGCGCGCGCCCTCCGCGAGGCGAAGATTTAGCGGCGCTGCAGGATCGCTTATCCCCGGTTATCGTGCTCCTAACCGGGGTAAACAGGACAAAACGGGTCCATAGCGGGGGGTAAGCGGGCCGGGTTGCCCGTGTCGGCTACCGCCCGAGGCCGTCGAGGACGGTGGCCCCGGGCAGGGCAGCCAGCGCGGCGCCCGGCATGGTCAGCTTGGATCGGCGCAGCCCGCTACCCACCACGACCCGCGGCGCCGCGACGACCGCGGCGTCGATCAGCAGCGGCCAGTCCGCGGGCAACCCCAGCGGGGTAATGCCGCCGTACTCCATCCCGGTTGCGGCCACTGCTTCCTCGACCGGTGCGAACGAGGCCTTCCGCACGCCGAGATGGCGGCGCACCAGGCCGTTCACGTCGGCGCGGGTGGTCGCGAGGACGACGCACGCGGCCAGCGTGGTCTCACCCGCGCGGCGGCCCGCCACGATCACGCAGTTGGCGGACTCGTCCATGCTCAGGCCGTAGCGCTCGCAGAACGTGGCGGTGTCAGCGGAATCGGGATCGATCTCGGCGACCCCGGTCTCGTCGGCCGGGACCGCGTTCGCCGCGAGCGCATCCCGCGCCGGCGGCGCGAGCAGATCTGGCCGCTGGTCAGCCGGCACCACATCCAGCGACCCCATCGCCATCGCCACGCCGGGAGAGTTTACAAGGCGCGCAGGTGGCGACGGTGCGTGGCCGGATATGGCCACCACTGGCCATTGTTACTTACTGGTTAACCAAACCGGTTGTCTCCGCTGGCCAACGGGCTTATGCTCACGGCAAATTCGACAATGCCGTCCCCCGGGTAGGTCGTAATGCGCCGTGCCGCTGTCGTGGTCGCTCCTGTGCTGACCGCTTTCTCCCTGCTGATCATCCCAACGGCGCAGGCCTCAACGGCCGGGCATCATGCCGCGCACCACCTTCCCCAGTTCCACCCGCCGATCGTGACGCTCAACGCGAGCCAGTCCACCAACTGGTCCGGCTACAACCAGGGGACGCTGGAGAAGAACGACACGATGTTCCACTCGGTCAGCGGGACCTGGAAGGTGCCGACTGCCACCCAGCACACGAAGGGCCAGGCCGAGTACTCATCCAGCTGGCTCGGTGTCGGCGGCGGCTGTGTCAACTCCGGCTGCAGCGTCACGGACGCGACGCTGATCCAGACCGGAACCGAACAGGACGTGGCAGCGAACGGCACCGCATCGTATTCGGCGTGGTGGGAGCTGGTCCCGGCGCCGTCCACCACGATCTCGTCGATGCCGGTGCATCCCGGCGACACGATGAGCGCGACCGTCAAGGAGATCGTGTCCGGCGCCGACCTGTGGACCATATCGATCAAGGACGTGACCTCGGGCAAGTCGTTCAGCCAGACCGTGCCGTACCCGTCGACTCACCTGACCGCCGAGTGGATCCAGGAAGCGCCGACGATCATCGGCAGCAGCGGCGCGAACGTGGGCACGCTGCCCAACCTCTCCTCGGCCCCCTTCGACCTCGCGGCCGCCAACGGCTCCCCGGCGGGCCTGAAGCCCTCCGAGGAGATCCAGATGGCCAACTCCAGCGGCACCGTGGAGTCGACGCCGTCCGCACCCGACTCGGACTCTGACGGCTTCAACGACTGCACCTACGCCACCGTTTGCGCCGCGCCCAGCGGAAGCTAGCGGCACCGCGGCCCACAAAGCGGGCACCGGGCGCAAGATAGCCTGGCCTGCATGAGGTCGTGGGCTGGTGCAGACATTCCCGTACTCCCCGGGACCGGTGCCGGACCCCGGCTAGTGGACACCCCCTCGGGGGAGTCGGCCGACACCAGCCCCGGGGGTGGCACGGCCAGGCTCTACGCCTGCGGGATCACCCCGTACGACGCCACCCACATCGGGCATGCCGCGACCTTCTTGGCCTGGGATCTGCTGGTCCGATCCTGGCGGGACGCCGGGTTCGACGTCGTCTACGTGCAGAACGTCACGGACGTGGACGACCCGCTCCTGGAGCGTGCGGACCGGGATGCGGTGGACTGGCGCGAGCTGGCCGGCGAAGAGATCGAGAAGTACCGCCACGACATGGCCGCGCTGCGGGTGCTGCCGCCCGCGCACCTGATCGGCGCGGTCGAGGCGCTCGACACGATCGACGCGATGAACCAGCAGATGGCCGCCCGGGGTGCCACCTACGACCTGGACGGGGACGTCTATTTCGCGCGCACCGCGGATGCGCGGTTTGGCTCGCTGTCGCGGCTCGGGATCGATGAGATGCGCACCCTGTCCGCCGAGCGCGGCGGCGATCCAGACCGACCCGGCAAGAAAGACCCGCTGGATTGCATCGTCTGGCGGACCGCGCGCCCGGGGGAGCCGTCGTGGGAATCGTCGTTCGGTCGCGGCAGGCCCGGCTGGCACGTCGAATGCGCCGCGATCGCCTCGCATTACCTGGGCAGCCGCTTCGACGTCCAGGCGGGCGGCAGCGACCTGGTGTTCCCGCACCACGAAATGAGCGCCTGCCATGCGCGGGTGGCCTACGGCGATCCCGGAGCGTTCGCCCGGGTGTACGCGCACGCGGGGATGGTCGGCCTGGACGGGCGGAAGATGTCCAAGTCACTGGGGAACCTGGTGCTGGTGTCGGATCTGCGCGCGGCGGGCGTCGACCCGATGGCCCTGCGGCTGGCGCTGCTCGGACAGCACTACCGCGGCGACTGGGACTGGAGCGACGCGCTGTTGGCCGGAGCCGGGGAGCGGCTGGAACGCTGGCGCCAGGCGGTCATGCTGCCCGGCGGGCCGCCCGGCCTGCCCGTCCTGGATGCGGTCCGCCAGCGCCTTGCCGACGACCTCGATGCACCGGGGGCGGTGGCCGCCGTCGATGCCTGGGCCGCATCGGCCCTCGGCGGGGATCACGCGGACCCGTCAGCGCCGCGGCTGATCCGGGACACCGTTGACGCTCTGCTCGGCGTTGCCCTCTGAGCCGGAGGGTCCGGAGATGGCGCGGCGCGCATAGCCGACGTCCGCGGTGTCAAGAGCTTCGACCGGATGTGGAGTACCGGCCAGCCTGACCGGGCGGTTATCCACAGCCGCCAGATCTGCCCGGACGCCCCGGCGCCCGCCGCCCACGCTGGGCGGTATGGAACGCAAGCGAACAGCCCCAGGAACCAGGACCGGACAGCCCGCACCCGGCCAGCCGCATGCCGACCCGGACCAGACCTCGATCAAGGTCGGGACACCGGGCGCCGTCCTGGCGGTCATCCCATACCTGCTCGGCTTCCATCCATCGGACAGCCTCGTCGTCATCGGCTCGGGCCCTCCCTCCGGCCGCATCCACGTCACCTTCCGCTACGACCTGCCGGACCCGCCGTCGCGCGATGACGCGGCAGAGATCGCGACGCATGCCGGCGCCGTGCTGGAAAGGACGCCGGACGCCACGACCGCGATCGTGGCTGGTTACGGTCCTGGGCGGCTGGTCACGCCGGTCGCGGAGGCGGTCCGCGGCAAGCTCGCGGCGGCGGGGATCGAACTGCGGGAGCTGCTGCGGGCCGAGGACGGGCGCTACTGGTCCTACCTGTGCGCGAGCCCGGCGTGCTGCCCCGCCGAGGGCGTCCCGTTCGACGCGGCGGCCGACCCGGTAGCGGCGGAGATGACGTTTATCGGGCGGCAGACGCTTCCCGACCGCGCCGCTCTGGCCAGGACGGTCGCGCCCGTCGCCGGGGTGGCACGCGAGTCGATGCGGCAGGCGACCCGGCGAGCCGAGGAACGCTCGGCGGAACTGGTTGACGCCGCGATCCGCTCTGGCCGCGACCGGGAAATAGCGAAGGTGCTGACCGGCCCCGGGCTCCGCGCGGTCCGGGATGCCGTCGCCGCCAGCCGCGCCGGCGACGGTCCCGGCAGCCACGACGATGTCGCGTGGCTCGCGCTCGTGCTCAGCGACCACCGGATTCGCGACGACGCGTGGGCCCGGATGGACCCGCAGTTCCGTGAGGCCCACCAGCGGCTGTGGACCGCGGTCGTGCGGCTCGCCGAGCGAGAGTACGTGGCCGCTCCGGCCTCGCTGCTCGCGTTCACTGCCTGGCAGTCAGGTGACGGCTCGCTGGCCAACGTCGCCCTGCAGCGGGCGCTGGACGCTGATCCCGGATACACGATGGCGCAGTTGATCCGTGACGCGATCGCCAGCGGCATCCCGGCGTCCGCCGCTCAGCTGCCGATGACGCCGGAAGAGGTCGCCGCATCCTACGGAGAGGCTGGCGGGTCAGCGGAGCGCGAGGCGCCTGCGTGGCTCGCTGGGCGGCGCCTGGCCGCACCGGGGGAGGGCCGGCCCGGGAAAAAACGACCCTCCCGATAACGCAGGGGCGGTTGCCTATCGAGCGCCTTGCCCGCCGCTATAGACAAGGTAGGTTGTCTGCGAGGATCCGGTGGTCATCCACGCCATGCCGTTACGGCGGAAGTTCTACGGGTTCCTTTAGAGAGGTGATCAGATGCGGCACACAAGGGCCGGGATCGAGGAGGCTGCCCGCCGGTTCGAGGACTGGGCAGACCAGCTTGACCCGGCAGAGGCGGAGGCCGAGGACATCACTGACCTGCGCGCGATCGCTGAGGCGGCCGAGCAGGCCCGCCGCGACGAGGCGCTGATAGCTGAGCGGGTGGCGGCGGCCCGGTCGCACGGGCGCAGCTGGAACCGGATCGCGGCCGCGCTCGGCGTGTCCCGCCAAGCGGCGCGACAGCGCTTCGGTGGGAAGGTCGCGTAAGGGCGGATCTTCATCGCCGGAAAGGAAGGGGTTCGGATGTACCCGTCTTGCACGGGCGCCTATGTCCGGCGGTAGTTGAGCGTGAAATCGTGCTCCCAGCCCGAACCGGTGAAGCCTTTCTCCCAGGCACCGCTGATGGTGTTGCGGTCATCGCTGAACGTGCCGGTGAAACGCTGCCGGAAATCCAGGGGCGAGAAGTCCGGCGACTCCCGGGTGAGCGTCCACACCCCATCGGCGAGGGTCATCGCATACAGGCGCACCACGCCGCGGGAGTCGTAATAGTGCTGGGTGTAGGCGCCGTTCTGCAGGTCGACACTGACAATCGTCAGGCTGTCGGGCGCCTCGGGGATTGGCACCTCGGTGCGCTGCAGCAGAAACTGTCCGCCCACGTCCCACTCGAACCGGCTGTGCGCTTTCGGGATTTCCGCGGTCCCGGTGGCCGGCGGGTCGCCGGGGAAGACGGCCTCCACGACCCACTCACCAACAAGGACCTCGAGGCGTGCCAGCGCCTCCGATCTGTTCCCGGTCACGACGCTCACTCCTGCTCTCACGGACGGCCTTCGGTTCCTCTCGCGAGTATGACCACGGCCAGCGGGCGAACTCATCGCCGCGCGGGCAGCAGCCCAACGCCGCCAGATATGGAATCTTCGCCCCGAGGTTGGGGAACCTGTCACCCGCTGCGGACGATCTGACGCGGCACCGAGCCGATGCCCCGCTGGGCGGCCCCGTTTTCTCCGGCCCCGTTTTCTCCGGCCCCGTTCTCTCGGGCCCCGTTCTCTCCGGCGCCGTTCTCTCCGGCGCCGGCCATACGGGCGCCGGTCCCGGCAGGGTCGGCCGGACTGGTGTCGGCCGGACTGGTGTCGGCCGGACTAGTGTCGGTCGCTGCGGGGCCGAAGGCTTCGGCATCGGAGTATGCGGTGAGGGCCGCCACCGCATCGGCCGGTGGTTGCGCCGTGTCCGGTGCGGCCAGCACGCCGTCGATGTAGGTCACCGAATTGGCCGGAAGCGCCGGGATGCGCGGCCCGGGCAGCACGATTCCCACCAGGTTGAGCGGATCGGCCGCGGAGATCGTGACCGGCCGACCGGTGTGCGGCAGCTTGCGCACCGCGCGAAGCGACTCGATCGCATCGGGAAGCGCGAACTGCTCCCCGCTGAACCCGGCGACGAACCGGCCGCCCCGGATCGTCCCGCGTGCCTCCATCCGCCGGAACGCCCAGAGCACGTCGCGCCAGGGTACGGCGAGGTTCTCCCTGACCACCAGGTCGCGGAACACCACGCCCCACCGGGTGACCAGCTGCTCGGCAACGGCCTCCGCCATCTCGTCGCGGTCCGCCGTGGCCTCGGCGGCGGGCAGCAGCGACCACCGGCCGGCCGATCCGCCGCCGATTCCGGACGCGCCGCGGCGCAGCCTCCGGCGCCCCGTGGCACTGGTGTGGCGCCGCCGCAGCAGGGCCCGGACCGCGCGGAACCCGTCGGCGGTGACGAGACCGCGGGCCACACCTTCCCAGAGCGCTTCCTCGATCTCGTTCGGCAGCCGGCCGGTGATCGTGGCCAGGTCAAGCTGGAACAGCGCGCCGTGCTGGCGCAAGGCGTCCAGCACGTCTCGGGTGCGGCCGGGCCCGGGCTCGACGGGCGCGCGGTCACCCCGCGCCGCCCTGAGCAACCAGGGCTGGTCGTCGCGGATCATCACGGTGATCGGCGTCACCCGCGACGGGGTCAGCCCGCTCCGCCGGCCGGACGGTGGCAGGTCAACCCCGTCATTGCCGCGCAGCGACAGCCGTCCCCACGTCACCTCGCCGGAAAGGCACAGGTCGTCAAGCCAGTCCCGGCGGTACCCATCCACCCGCGCGGCGAGGATCGCGTCCTCCCATGCGCCGGCCGCGAGCTCGAACCCCTGCAGCTGGCCGACCACAGCGAGTACGCCGAACCGGCCCTCCCGCTGGGTCCCGCTGTCCACGTGCTGCCAGCGCAGCAGGAACCGGACGAAGTCGCGGGAGGTCACCGGCTCGATCTCGCGCCGCAGCCGTCGCTGGGTGTAGGAGTGGATGCGGGCCAGCAGCCGGCGGGCGCAGACCTCTTCCGGTCCATCGGAGGCTGCCGCGGTGAAGTGCCCCCGGATGGCGAAACCCTCCTGTTCCAGGCGGGCGAGCGCTATCTCCACGCCGGTTTCCGGGAGGCCGGTGGCCAATGACAGGGCCGCCGCCGTGGATGGCCCTCGGCAGTCGAGATGCCCGCGGAGCATCTCAGCCGCGATAACGTCGCGGTCCCCGTCCCCGGAACCGTTAAGCGGCGGGGAACCGTTAAGCGGCGCGGAACCCGGAGACAGGGTGGCCAGATCTGCACGGCGTTCGGTGGCGCACCACAGGGTGCCGCCGGCCGTATGCACGGCAGCCGCGCGGCCGTCCCCGGCCAGCGTGTCGAACAACGGGCCCCAGTCCGGCACCGGTCGCAGGCCGATCAGCATGATCAGCAGGTCATGAAGTTCGTCCGCATCCCGCGGGTCCGGCTCGACCTGGGCCGCGACCCGCTCGATGGCGTCGGGGTCCAGCCGGGTGAGGTCGCGCGCCTCCACCGGAAGTCCCCGCCGAAGCTGCACCGCGCGGCTGCGGCGTTCCTCCAGCGGCGCGTCGTCGAGGAAGGTGAACGGCCGCCCGTTCAGGATCTCGTGCGCCAGCACCGACGGCTCCGTCGTATCGCGCACCACCACCGTGACGGTCCCGGCCTCGATGCGCTGCACCAGTTCCCGCAGGCCGTCGATGTCCATCGCCTCGCGCAGGCAGTCCATCATCGTCTGCTTCACCAGCGGATGGTCCGGCAGCTCGACATCCGCGCCTCCATGGTTGTCCTGGCATCCCACCTGTGCCGGGAACACCGCCGCCAGGAGGTCCTCGCTCCTCGCCCTCTGGAGGTTCGGCGCCACCCGCTTTCCCCCGGCGAAACGGGAGAGGGACAGCGCCCTCG
>JBPYFL010000052.1:0-35823 GCA_051986485.1 Streptosporangiaceae bacterium
GCGTTCGCCGACGAGGTCACCCGCGTCGCCCGCGAAGTCGGCACCGAAGGCCGCCTCGGCGGCCGGGCCCGGGTCCGCGGCGTCTCCGGAACGTGGAAGGACCTCACCGACAACGTGAACTTCATGGCGGACAACCTGACCAGCCAGGTCCGCAACATCGCCCAGGTCGCAACCGCGGTCGCCCAGGGCGACCTGGGGAAGAAGATCGATGTCGACGCCCGCGGCGAGATCCTGGAGCTGAAGTCGACGATCAACACGATGGTGGACACGCTGTCGTCGTTCTCGTCGGAGGTGACGCGCGTCGCCCGTGAGGTCGGCAGCGAAGGACGCCTCGGCGGCCAGGCCGAGGTGGAGGGCGTCTCCGGGAGCTGGAAGCGCCTCACCGAGAGCGTCAACCTGCTGGCCCGTAACCTGACCACGCAGGTGCGGGCGATCGCCGAGGTCGCGAGCTCGGTCGCCAGCGGCGACCTGTCCCGCTCGATCTCGGTCGAGGCGCAGGGCGAGGTCGACGAGCTCAAGGACAACGTCAACCAGATGGTCGCGAACCTGCGCGAGACGACCCGCGCCAAGGACTGGCTGGAGAGCAACCTGGCCCGGATCGCCGGCCTGATGCAGGGCCACCGCGACCTGGTGGAGGTCGCGGACCTGATCCTGCGCGAGCTGACACCGCTGGTGTCCGCCCAGTACGGCGCGTTCTTCCTAGTCGAGCCGGCCATCTCCGGCGAGCCGGAGATGGCGTTCATCGCCGGGTACGGCTACGGGGACCGGCGCCCCATCGCGGAACGGGTTCCGCTGGGGCACGGCCTGGTCGGGCAGGCCGCGGTGGAGAAACGGCGGATCCTGATCACCGAGGTGCCGAAGAACTTCATCAAGATCAACTCTGGCCTCGGCGAGGCGCCTCCGGCGAGCGTGGTGATCCTGCCGGTGATGTTCGAGGACAAGCTGCTCGGGGTCATCGAACTGGCGTCGTTCAGCCGGTTCAGCGACGTCCACCTGGCATTCTTCGATCAGTTCGTGGACACGATCGGCGTGGCGATCAACACGATCATCGCGAACGCCCAGACCGAGAGCCTGCTGTCCGAGTCACAGCGGCTGGCACAGGAACTCCAGATACGCTCCGATGAGCTTCAGCGCCAGCAAGGGGAACTGCGCAGGTCGAACGCGGAACTGGAGGAGAAGGCGGCGCTGCTGGCCACCTCCTCGCAGTACAAGTCGGAGTTCCTCGCGAACATGTCGCACGAGCTGCGGTCTCCGCTGAACAGCCTGCTGGTGCTGGCGAGGCTGCTGGCCGACAACCCGGACAAGAACCTGACCGATCGCGAGGTCGAGTTCGCCACCACGATCTACGGTGCGGGAAGCGACCTGCTTCAGCTGATCAACGACATCCTGGACCTCTCCAAGATCGAGGCGGGCCGGATGGATGTGTCGCCGAGGACGCTCCAGCTGGCCAAGCTCACCGACTACGTGAACTCCACGTTCCGCCAGCTGGCGGCCGAGCGGGGACTCGTGTTCGAGATCGCCGTGGGGCAGGGAGTTCCGGATGAGCTGTTCGCCGATGAGCGGCGGCTGCAGCAGATCCTGCGCAACCTGCTCTCCAACGCGCTGAAGTTCACCTCGGCGGGCGAGGTGCGGCTCACTATCGACCGCGCTGACCCGGCCGCGTTGCAGGAAATGGGCCTGTCCGGGAACGGGGAGGTGCTGGCCTTCGCGGTCACCGACACCGGGATCGGCATTCCCCCGGACAAGCTCCGCGTCATCTTCGAGGCGTTCCGGCAGGCGGACGGCACCACCAACCGGAAGTACGGCGGTACCGGGCTGGGGCTGTCGATCAGCCGGGAGATCGCCCAGCTGCTCGGTGGCAAGATCCACGCCGCGAGCACCCCGGGCGAGGGCAGCACCTTCACGCTCTACCTGCCCGCCCGGCATTCGCCTGCACCGGCCGCCGCCGAGGTGATCCCGGAGGCCGCGGCCGAGCTGGCGGCGCCGCTGGACTCCGGGCCGGCCCCATCGGCCCCGGCGGCGGCTGCGGCCGCGGCCGCGGCGTCGGCGGCTGCTGCTACCGCGGCCGCAGCGGCGGACGCCGCCGCCGCGCCGACCGCACACGCCCCCGCACCAGCCAAGCACCCGCCCGCACCAGCTACCCGCGCCCCGGCGGCACCGCCCGCCGTGCACGGCCCGGGCGGCAAAGATGACTCCTGGCCGTCGGACGCCCGGTTGCGCCGGCTACGGACGGGCGAGGCGGCCAAGATGCTGACCGGCAAGAAGGTCCTCGTGGTGGACGACGACATCCGTAACGTGTTCGCGCTGACACACGTCCTGGACCGGGTCGGCATGGAGGTGTCCTGCGTCGAGGACGGCCGGGAATGCCTCACCTGGCTGGACGACCACCCGGACGTCTCGCTGGTCCTGATGGATCTGATGATGCCGGAACTGGACGGCTACGAGACGATCAAGGCGGTGCGGAGGATTCCGCCGCTGGCGGATCTGCCGATCATCGCGATCACGGCGAAGGCGATGGTCGGGGACCGGGAGAAGACCATCGAATGCGGCGCGTCCGAATACGTGCCGAAGCCGGTCGACATCGATCATCTTCTCGACGTGATGTGCTCGGTGCTCGGCACACAAGGCACGGGTGGCGCGCAGGAAGACGGAACGCCGGATGGAGCGCGGAGGGACACGGCACCATGAGTTTCGCGGCAAGCAATGGGGAGGGGCCGGGCAAGGTGAAGATTCTGATCGTGGACGACCTCGAGGAGAACCTGCTGTCGCTCGAGGCCATCCTGGATTCTCTCGGCCAGGAGATCGTGCGGGCCCGCAGCGGTGAGGAGGCGATGCGCCTCGCCCTCCGGCACAACTTTGCGGTGATCTTGCTGGACGTCGTGATGCCGGGGGTGGACGGCTACGAGACGGCCTCGTTGCTCAAGCGCCACCACCGCACCCGCGACGTCCCCATCATCTTCCTGACCGCGGCGGAAGACAGCCGGGACGCGACCTTCCGCGGCTACGCGGTCGGGGCCGCGGACTACATCACCAAGCCCTTCGACCCGTGGGTATTGCGCGCCAAGGTCCTGGTTTTCGTCGACCTGTACCGCAAGAACCAGATGCTCGCCGAGGTCGCCAGCCGCCTCGCCTCGGTGGAGCACGAGCTGCGCCAGCTGATTCCCAGTGCCTCTCGGGCCTCGGCCGCCCAGGAAACGGGCCTGAGCGGCGTGACGCCGATCGCGGCGGCGCTGGCCCAGGTCACCGAGAGCATGGCCGCGATGCAGGCGATGGTGCAGGCGTTGTTCCCGGTGGATGACCTCATCGATGCCGGGCAGCACGGCGGCTTACCGCCAGCGTTATTGCCGCCGCTGGGCTGATGCCGCCCGGATGAATGGTTTGCCGGCCCGGCGGTTCCAACGCCACCGAACGGCCGGCCTGCGGGCCGCACTGGGGACTTTGGCCTCTGGTTGCGGGGCCCGCCGGCCAGTCACATGGGGACGGGACAGGCTATATACGGGATCGATGAACGGACGGGTTATGGGTGAGGGCGCGCGGCGGATGCGGGAAACAACCAGGGAACAGGCGTTGCGGCAGCTAGCCAGTGTCCCGGTCGGCCGGGTTGGCTTTACCAGCCGGGCGCTGCCCGCGCTCCGGCCGGTTAGCCATATCGTCGAACGCGGGCACGTCATCATCCGCAGCCACGAAAGCTCGGAGATCGTCAACGCCGCCAGCACCGAACGTGGCGCCGTGGTCGCCTACGAGGCCGACAACATCGACGTAGCGTCGCGGACCGGCTGGAGTGTCCTCGTCGTCGGCCTGGCACGGCTGATCGAGGATCCGGACGAGGTTGCCCATTACCGGAGGGAACTGGTCGCGCTCGTTCCCGACGACGGTGGCTCGGTTATCCGGATCTACCCGGAACTCGTCAGCGGCTTCGAGCTCGTCGGCTCCGATCACCAGGTGTCGTTCCGGCCAATGGCCGGCTCCGGACCATGAACGATGCGGTCTCCGCCCGGAGGCCGCCGAAAATTCCGGTGAAGCCCTTGCACCGTCGGGGAAGTTGGCCGAACGTAATACCGAAGGTTTTGGCAGATCGCATTTCGCACTTTGCCGACCGTGCACGGATGCCGGGTGCATGCCGCGGAGCCGTGCCGCAGGCGACGAAGGGCTGACCATGCACGGATCGAACCGGGCACGGCCCGGGAACACCTGGCTGGCAGCCTGCGCGCCGGTATCTGATCGACCAGACCGGCTCACCCGGCGGCCGCGCCGCGTCAGGTGCGGATTCCCGGCATGACGAGTCCAGCTCACCGGCCCAGCCGGGCCCGGCACCCGGGGCATGCCAGCTACGCCCGCGCCGCGCCCCTCGATGCCGGGTATCCCGGCGGGAATCCGCAGGCCGGATATCTCAGCGCCGATCCGCAAGGCGCCCCCGGGCACGCGGCGGTCGGCCTGTACCCGGGGGCGTCCGGGCCGCTCGGTGCCGCCCAGCACCCTGACGACGCCTACCTGGCAGCCGCCATGGATGGGCCTCCCACCATGGCGGAAAGCCCGCCCCGCCCGCCCGGATCTCCGATCCCGGTCCCCGTCTCGGAGCGCTGGGGAGCCAGCGTGATCGGCAACTGGCCGCTGCAGGATTCGCTGGAACTGGGGGCGTTGCCGGATGCGATCCCGTGCGGCCGGCTGCACGCTCGCCAGATCCTGTGGGAATGGTCCATGGGCCGGCTGACCGAGAGCGCGGAACTGATCCTGTCCGAATTGCTGACCAACGCCGTCAACGCCGCCCGGTCCGGCGGTTCGATCGGCCCGGTCCGGCTGTGGCTGCTGGCGGACCGGACGGAACTGCTCGTCCTGGTGTGGGATGCCAACCCGCTTCCGCCGGTCCGGGTCCTGACCGACGACCAGATGGAAGGCGGCCGCGGGTTGATGCTCGTCGATACCCTCGCCCGGCAGTGGGATTGGTATGTGCCGCTGACGACGGGCGGCAAGGTGGTGTGGGCGCTGCTGTGAGGTGAACGGCCCGCTCACCCGCCGCGCGCCGCGAACGGCCGCGGTCCGCCGACGCGCTCAGCGAATCAGGAACGCGAGCACGACTAGCACCGCCGGAAACGCCAGGGCGCCGACCGCGGTCCAGCTCCAGGTACCGGAGACCGTGCCGGCCGTTCCCGATGGCAGCTCGGCTTCCCGGCGGCGGCGGGCCTCCTCGAAGCGGGTGTCGATCTGGCCGGCGAAGACCTCACCGGCGCTCTTCGTCACGGTGGAGCGCGCCTCCTCCGGCATCCGGGCGTAGCCGGGGGTACGCCGGGCCGCCTGGGCCTGACGGAACTGAGCGGTGTACTGAGCCCGTATCCGGTTCCGCCGCGACGACTGAATGGCCCAGCAATGCAGCACCCGATCCGTCCCGAGGCGAACCCGCAGGCTGTCGCCGAGATCGATGCCGCTCACCGCGCCCCATGGCACCCGCGTGTCGCGCAGCGGGTTACGCACCGTCAGGCCATCGTCATCGGCGATCACCTGCGGCCGCAGCGCCGTCACGTACGCCACGCCAGTGACCAGCACGATGATCGCCGCGGCCACCCATGCGGCGTGGCCGCCGCCCTGCCAGGCGAGGTCGGCGAGGTTCGCCACCGCGACAACAAGCCAGATGTACCAGACCGCCACCGCGACCGGTGACCGGAACATCTTCCGCTGCGCGGAGACCGGCCGCGGCCCAGCGTGCTGCGCGTCAGCCGAGCGGCCGTGCGCCCCTCCACTTGAGCTGGTCGAATCCGGGCTTGATGACACCGTTGATGAGCTCCAGGCGCTCGTCGAAGGGCAGGAACGCGGACTTCATCGCGTTCACCGTGAACCACTGTAGGTCGTCCCAGCCGTAGCCGAAGGTCTCGGCGACGGTGGCAAGCTCCCCGGACAGGGTCGGGGAGCTCATCAGCCGGTTGTCGGTGTTGACGGTGACCCGGAAGTACAGCCGCCGCAGCAGCCCGATCGGGTGCTCGGCGAGCGACGGCGCGGCACCGGTCTGCACGTTCGAGGTCGGGCACATCTCCAGCGGGATCCGCTTGTCCCGGACGTAGGCCGCGAGCCGCCCCAGCTTCGGCGCGGTTTCGTCCGGGCCGGCCGCTATGTCGTCGATGATCCGCACACCGTGCCCGAGCCGGTCGGCGCCGCACCACTGGATCGCCTGCCAGATCGACCGGAGCCCGAAGCCCTCCCCGGCGTGGATCGTGAAGTGCGCGTTCTCCCGCTGCAGGTATTCAAATGCGTCCAGGTGCCGGGTGGGCGGGTTTCCCGCCTCCGGACCCGCGATGTCGAAGCCCGCCACCCCGGCGTCGCGGTAGCGCACCGCCAGCTCAGCGATCTCCATCGACCGGGCGGCCTGGCGGATCGCGGTGAGCAGCAGGCCAACCCGGATCCGTGACCGGCCCTCGCCGTCGCGGCTGCCGTCCGCCAGCCCGCCGAGTACCGCCTCCACCACCTGGTCCAGCGTCAGCCCCTGCTGGGTGTGCAGTTCGGGGGCGAACCGGACCTCGGCGTAGACGACGCCGTCGTCCGCGAGGTCGGTCGCGCATTCGGCCGCCACCCGGGCCAGCGCCTCCCGGCTCTGCATCACCGCGACGGTGTGCGCGAACGTTTCCAGGTACTGCTCCAGCGAGCCGGAATTCGCCGAATCAGCGAACCAGCGGCCCAGCCCTTCCGGGTCGCGGGCGGGCAGCCCGGGATACCCGGCCCAGCGGGCGAGATCGGAGATCGTATCCGGTCGCAGCCCGCCATCAAGGTGGTCGTGCAGCAGCACCTTCGGCGCCTGCCTGATCTGCTCCAGCGCCGGGACGCCGCTGGCGGCCCGGCCGCCGCCGCTGGTAACCCGGCCTTCGACGGGGTTCATGGATCAGGCGACCGCGGCGCCGGGCAGCGGCTGCGCGGGCGACGCACCGGCTCTTGTGTCCCCGCGAAGCGCGGCGAGCGCGGTCGCGGCCATCACCCGCACCCCGACGCCGATCGCCCGCTCGTCCACATCGAAGGTGCCACGGTGGATGTCGAGGTCCGCGGGCATCCCGGGGCCCCCGGTGCCGAGCCGGGCGAGCGCGCCGGGGATCGATTCGAGGAACCAGGCGAAGTCCTCGCCGCCCAGGCTCTGCGGAGTCGGCACGACCGCTCCCTCGCCGAGCACCTGCTCGGCCGCCTCGGTGATGGTCTGCACACTCGAGGGGTCGTTGACGGTCGGCGGAACGCCGCGCGAGTAACTGAGCTCGGCGGAGACCCCGTATCCGCTGGCCACCGAGTCGACCAGCGCCTTGAGCAGGTCGGGCGCGGCATGCCAGGCGTCGTCGTCCAGGCACCGGACGGTCCCCTCGACGATCCCCTCGTCCGGGATCACGTTTGCCGCCGTGCCGGCGTTGACCCGGCCCCAGACCAGGCTGAGGCTCGACCGCGGATCCACCCGCCGCGACAGGGCGGCGGGCAGCTCGGTCACGATCTTGCCGAGCGCGTAGACCAGGTCGGCCGTCAGGTGCGGGCGGGCGGTGTGACCGCCGGGCCCGGTGAGCCGGACGGCGATCTTGTCGCAGGCTGCCGTGATCGCGCCGTCGCGCACGCCGATGGTCCCCGCATCCAGCCGCGGGTCACAGTGCAACGCGAAGATCTGGTCCACCGAGGCGATGCCGCCGGCCGCGAGCACGTCCAGCGCGCCGCCGGGCACCTCCTCGGCCGGCTGGAACACCAGGCGTACCCGTCCCGGCAGCCCCGCACGCAGCGACAGCTCGCGGAGGAACAGGCCGGTGCCGAGCAGGATCGTTGTGTGCACGTCGTGCCCGCAGGCGTGGCAGATGTCCGGCACCGTGGACCGGTACGGCACGTCCTTCTCATCGGCCACCGGGAGCGCGTCCAGGTCGGCGCGCAGCGCCACGATCGGCCCATCGGCTGGGCCGCGGCCGGCCTCCCCGGCGGTCGTCCCGGGACCGGTGCCGCCGCCGGGCGGGCCGACGTCGACCAGCAGGCCGGTGCCCTTCGGCAGCACCACCGGCCGCAGGCCGGACCCGGCGAGGCGCGCGGCCACGGTGCGGGTCGTCCGGTCCTCGTGATAGCCGAGCTCCGGGTGGGCATGCAGATCCCGGCGCAACGCGATCAGTTCCGCCGAATGCCGCAGCAGGAAGTTGTCGAGGGCGCCGACGAGATCGCCGCGGTACGAGCCGACCCCGTCCGAGCCGCCGTCGCGCCCGCCGTCGGCCCCGCCGAGATCACCCCCGTGCATACGCAACCTCCTCGGGCCGGACGAACCTGTTCTCCGCGAACTCGGTGGCCAGGGCTGCGGCCACGTCGGCCAGTCCGCCCCCGCTGGCGGTGATCGCGCGCTGGCGCTCGTAGGAGGCGCCCCGGGTGAGCACCTCGGACACCATCGTGAGCTCGTCGGCGCAGCCGATCCGGTCGGCCACCGGCGCTAGCTCACGCTGCAGCTCATAAAGCTCGTCACGCAGCGCTGCGGTGGAACCGGAATCGCTGGTGATCACGACGGCGTCAAGCCCGTACCTGGTGGCGCGCCACTTGTTGTCCCGGACCACCCAGGACGCGGGGCTGGGCAGGGTGTATCCGCGGTCCATCTGGAGGTCGAAATAATGCACCAGGCATTGCGACAGCGCCGCCACCATGCCGATCTCAGCAAGCGTGGGAATGCCGTCGAACATCCGGATCTCCACGGTGCCGAAATCGGGGTGCGGTCGGATATCCCACCACACCTCCTTAATGCTCTGGATTGCCCCGGAACGGATCAGGGCGTCCATATAGTCCTCGAATTCACGCCAGTCCGCGAGCCGCTGCGGCGGCCCGGCGGTCGGCAGCGCGCCGAAGATTATCGAACGGCTCGATGCCAGGCCGGTATCCAGTCCGCACCAGTAGGGACTTGACGCGCTCAGCGCCAGGAAGTGCGGCAGGTACCCGGCAAGAGCATTAACGATGGGGATCGCCCTGCTCCCGTCGTGCAGCCCCACGTGCACATGGACGCCGAAGGTCTGAATCTGGCGAGCCAGCCATTGCATCTGCTCGATAAGTTCGGCATAGCGCTGGATGGGCGCCATCTTCGCGTCGCGCCAGTCACTGATGGGATGGGTCCCGGCGCAGGCCAGCATCGTATCGCGATCGGCGGTTATTTGCTGGAGTTGAGTGATAGTGGCCGCGAGGTCAGCCTTGGCCTCGGCGACGGTTCCGCAGATACCGGTGACGACCTCAATGGTCGATTGCATCAGCTCGTGCCGGATCTTCGGGTGCTCCCCGCTCTCGCTCAGCCCGGGCAGCGCCGCCAGCACCTCCCGCGCGTCCTGGCGCAGCAGTTTGGTTCCCGCGTCGATGAGCTGAAGCTCCCATTCGACGCCGAGCGTTACGCCGCGTGAGGCATTCCACCTGATGGGCAAAACTGCGACCTCCGTCCCAGCGCACCGCCGGCTGCCCCGGATCGCACCGTCCTTACGGCTCGAAGCGCCGCCGCGTGGAATTTGCCGGACGCCTCATATTTTGCCAGGTCATCGAGCATCGGGCGGGACATACTGGCCCCAGATATCGCGGAGCGCATCGGAGACCTCACCCACAGTCGCGCGAGCGCGGAGCGCTTCCCGCAGCGGGTACAGCACGTTCTCTGAGCCGGCGGCCGCCTTTTTCAGCTCGTCGATCCTCCGCCGGTGCTCGTCGCCGTCGCGGTCATGGCGGAGCCGCTGGAGCCGTTCTGCCTGGTCTTTCTCAATCGCGGGGTCCACCCGCAGCGGCTGGTATGGCTCGCCGCCATCGGTGCGGAACGCGTTAACCCCGACGACGACCCGCTCACCATCGTCGATCTGCCGGGCGACCTGGTAGGCGGACCGTTCGATCTCCTCCTTCTGGAAGCCCTGCTCGATCGCGTTGACCGCCCCGCCGAGCTCGTCCACCTTGGCGATCAGCTCTGCCGCGGCCTCCTCGATATCGCCGGTCATCGACTCGATCGCGTACGAGCCCGCGAACGGGTCGGCGGTCGCGGTCAGGTCGGTCTCGTTCGCGAGCACCTGCTGCGTGCGCAGCGCGAGCCGGGCCGCATGCTCGGTGGGCAGCGCGATCGCCTCGTCGTAGGCGTTGGTGTGCAGCGACTGGGTGCCGCCGAGCACCGCGGCCAGGGCCTGCAGCGTGACCCGCGCGATGTTCACCTCCGGCTGCTGGGCGGTGAGCTGGACGCCGGCGGTCTGGGTGTGGAACCGCAGCCGCAGCGACCGCGGATCGGCCGCGCCGAACTCGTCCCGCATGATCCGCGCCCACAGCCGGCGGGCGGCGCGGAACTTCGCCACCTCCTCGAGCAGCGTGGTGCGGGCGACGAAGAAGAACGACAGCCGCGGGGCGAACTCGTCCACCGCCAGCCCCGCGCCGATCGCGGCGCGAACGTACTCCTTCGCGTTCGCCAGCGTGAACGCGATCTCCTGCACCGGCGTGGCCCCGGCCTCGGCCATGTGGTAGCCGGAGATCGAGATGGTGTTCCACCGCGGGATGACGCCGCGGCAGTAGTCGAAGATGTCGGCGACCAGGCGCAGCGACGGCCGCGGCGGGTAGATATACGTGCCCCGGGCGATGTACTCCTTCAGGATGTCGTTCTGGATGGTGCCGGTCAGCCGGCCGGCCTCGATCCCCTGCTCTTCGGCCGCCAGCTGGTAAAGCAGCAGCAGAACGGCCGCGGGCGCATTGATCGTCATCGACGTGGAGACCTTGTCCAGCGGGATGCCGTCCATCAGCATCCGCATGTCCTCGATCGAGTCGATCGCCACCCCGACCTTGCCGACCTCGCCGTGGGCAATCGGGGAGTCCGAGTCGTGCCCCATCTGGGTGGGCAGGTCGAAAGCGACCGACAGGCCCTTGGCGCCGGCGTCGATCAGCTGGTGGTAGCGGCGGTTCGACTCGGCCGCGGTGGCGAACCCGGCGTACTGGCGGATCGTCCACGGGCGGTCGGTGTACATGCCGGGGTGGATCCCGCGGGTGAACGGGTAACTGCCTGGCTCACCCAGCTCGGTGGCCGGGTCGAAGTTTTCCAGCGCCTGCGGTCCGTACACCGGCGCAATGGGCTGCCCGGATTCCGACTCGCGCTGCTTACGCTCTGCTGGCTCGCCCATTCCCGGAGTTTCGCCTGCCGTTGCCGTCATGGGCCAAGGCTACGACTCGCGATGCGGACCCGCCGGTGCGATACCCGGACACCGGGGCGAGACGCGATACCGTGGTCACGCCATGCACAGCATGCACCGAGGGGGAAAATACCGGCACGGTCGCGCCGCGATCGGTGCGGCGTTGGCCACGCTGGGGGTCGCCGCGCTGGCCATCGCCGGGACGGCGAGCATGCCAGCGGCCGCCGCCGCCCGCGGCGCGACCCGGCCCGCCAGCCACGGCGCCGCGCCGGCCAGCGCGCACCCGTCCACCGCGCACGCGTCCACCGCGCACCCGTCCACCGCAGCGAAGGTGTCCGGCGGCACGGCGAGCCCGCAGACGCAGGGCGGACCGGAACTCGCCCGCCCGGGCGTGATCGTGAACTACCCGTCCGCGTCCTTTCCGCGGCTGCCGGACGCGCAGGCGGACGCGTTCATCCTCGCGGACGCCGACACCGGACAGATACTGGCCACGCAGAACCCGCATGCCTGGTACGGCCCGGCCAGCACCCTCAAGATCCTCACCGCCATCTCCCTGATCCCTGAGCTGAACCCGAACGCGACCACTGTCGCCTCGGCGAACGCCGTCAGCCAGGAAGAAAACGACGTGGGCCTGGTTCAAGGCCAGGCGTACCGGATCGCCGACCTGTTCAACGCGCTCCTGCTGATCTCCGCCAACGACTCGGCGGTCGCGCTCGCCGAGGCCACCGGTTCCTATGACCGCGGCATCGCCCTGATGAACGCCGAGGCGCAGCACCTGCAGGCATATGACACGGTGGCGAAGACGCCCAACGGGCTGGACGCGCCCGGGCAGCATGTGTCCGCGTACGACCAGGCGCTGATCGCGCGGCAGGCGCTGCAGGTCCCCGCGTTCATGACCTACGACACCACCCGGAGCGCGTGGTTCCACATCACGGCGAATAAATGGGTCCAGCTGATCAACCAGGACACCTTGCTGGACAGCTATCACGGTTTCCTCGGCGGAAAGATCGGCTGGACCACCCCGGCGATGGGCACCTACACCGGCATGGCCCGCCGCAACGGTCACACCCTGATCGTCGCGTTTCTGCACTCGATTCCGATGACCTGGGAGACCACCGCTCCCGCCCTGCTCGACTGGGGTTTCGCCGCGGAGGGCAAGGTGCAGCCGGTCGGCTACCTGGTGAACCCGCTGCCGCCGCCGGCGCCGCCGGCGCCGCGGCACGTCGCCCGGCGCAGCGCCGCCGCGCTCCATCGGGCGTCCGCGTCCAGCAACGACAGCAGCGTCATGGTTCCGATAGCGGCGGCGCTCATCGGAGCGCTGGCCGCGCTCGGGTTCGGCGCGGTGACCTGGCGGCTGCTGCTGGCCGAGCGCCGGTAGGTCTCAGCCGGGAACCTCCGCCGCAGGGCCGGGGACCGACGGCCGGCCGATGTCGAAACCGTCGCCGATCCTGGCGATCTCCGCCAGTTCGTAGCTGCTGAGCACCTCCATCGAGATCTCGTGCAGGCGCCGGGTCTTCGCCGCGCAGCAGTCGGCGAGGACGGTCACCAGGAAGTCGCGCATGAACGCCGAGCGCACCGTGGTCTCGACGCAGATGTTCGTGACCACGCCGCAGACGACCACGTGGTCAACGCCGAGCCCGCGCAGCAACGGCTCCAGCGAGGTCCACTGGAACGCGTCGAAACGCACCTTGTCGATCACCAGGTCGCCGGGGCCGCAGCCCAGTTCATCCACCACCTGCGCGTCCCAGGTTCCCGCGGCGAGGCCGTTGACGCCGGCGAGCGCGGGTGAGTTGCGCTTCAAGGCGGGTCCTTCGTCCGCGCGCCCGGGGCGGTACACGTGCCGGGTGAAGATAACCGGCACCCCGGCGCGGCGGGCCTGTGCCACGGCGGCCGCGGCGCCCCGCACCGCCTCGCCGGCGCCCTCCAGGCCCATTCCGATCGCCGGAAGGGAGCCGTCCGGGTCGCAGAAACCGTTCTGCATGTCGATGACCAGCAGGGTCCGGGACGGAACGTGCGCCATCGCCCACCTCCTTCAGTGGGCCAGTGAATAGCTGCACGATCTCACGACCACCGGAGCCAGAACCAGACCCCCGCCCGGAGCCGCAACCAGGCCGCCAGGACCGGCACTCAGACCAGCCGGGGCCGGCTGGCTTACCCCCCGCTATGGACCCGTTATGCCCGGTTTAGGGTGATTTGGATGACGATAACGGGGGATAAGCGGGCGGTGCGGGTCGCTAGCCGCTGGCGGCCAGCAGACCGGCGTTGTCCCGGACCAGTGTCATCGTCTCGCGCGCGACCTTGCCCGCCTTGGCCGCGCCGACGGCCAGCATCCGGTCTAGCTCGGCCGGGTCGGCAAGCAACTCGCCGGTCCGTTCCCGGATCGGGGCGAACGTCTCGGCAACGAGGTCGGCGAGGTCATTCTTGACCGCGCCGTATCCCTGGCCGGCGTATCGCGCCTCGATGTCGGGGATGCTGATCTGCGCCAGCGCCGAGTAGATCCGCAGCAGGTTGGTCAGGCCCGGCTTGTTCTTCTCGTCAGCGGTCACCTCGCTGCCGGGGTCGGTGACCGCGCGCATCACCTTGCGGCGCAAGGCCGCCGGCTCGTCCAGCACCTCGAGGATGCCCTGCGGCGACGACGAGCTCTTGGACATCTTCGCTACCGGGTCCTGAAGGTCCATGATCTTGCCGACGTCCCCGAGGATGTACGCCTCCGGCACGGCGAACGTCTTCCCGAACCGGTGGTTGAACCGCCGCGCCAGATCCCGGGAGAGTTCGAGGTGCTGCCGCTGGTCCTCTCCGACCGGCACCTGGTCCGCCTGGTACAGCAGGATGTCGGCGGCCTGCAGGATCGGGTAGGTGAAGAGGCCGACGCTCGCCTGGTCGGTTCCGCCCTTGGCGGTTTTGTCCTTGAACTGCGTCATCCGGGACGCCTCGCCGAACCCGGTGATGCAGCCGAGGATCCATTCAAGCTCAGTGTGCTCGGGCACGTGGCTCTGCACGAAAACAGCGCACCGGTCCGGTTCGAGGCCGGCTGCGAAAAGCTGCGCGGCAGCGACCTGCGTCCGCCTGCGCAGCGTCGCGGGATCGAACGGCACCGTCATCGCGTGCAGATCGACCACGCAGTAGAACGCCTCGTGCATGTCCTGCATCGCCACCCACTGGCGAAGGGCACCGAGGTAGTTACCGAGATGGAACGAGTCGGCGGTGGACTGGATGCCGGAAAGCACGCGGGCCATGGAGACAAAGCCTAATCGCCGCGTGCCCCGCTGCGCGTCGTGTCGTCACCCGCACCGGGCCGGCCGCCAGCGGGCGCGCTTCGGGAGCCGCCGGCACCCGGCCGTCCGCTCCCCGGCTGGCCGCCCCCCGGCTGGCCGCTCCCCGGCTGGCCACCCCCCTGCTGGCCGCTGCCCTGCTGGCCGCTGCCCTGCTGGCTGACGCCCGGCTGGCTGACGCCGGCCTGGCCCCCATCGGGCTGACCGGGCTCCCCAGCAGCAGGCCGCCGGGTCGCCGGGGCGGGTCCGCCCGGGCCATCCCCGGATCCGTCCCCCTGGCCGGCCGCCTTGCCCGCGCCGGCGCTCTCGGCGGGCGTGACCCGGACCCGCGCGATGCGGCGGCCGTCCATCTCGGTGACGATCAGCCGGCGCCCGTCGACCTCCACGGCCTCGCCGGTCGCGGGAAGCTTTCCCAGCCGGGCGATCACGAATCCGGCCACGGTCTCGTACGGCCCTTCCGGAAGCTCGATGCCGGTCGCCTCGGCGAACTCCGTCAGGTTGAGCAGCCCGCCGACCTCGAGCTGCCCGCCGCGCAGCCGCCGGGCCTGTTCCGCCTCCACGTCGTATTCGTCGCGGATCTCCCCGACGAGCTCCTCGACCAGGTCCTCCAGCGTCACGATCCCCGCGGTCCCGCCGTACTCGTCGGCGACGATCGCCAGGTGCGACCGGTCCCGGCGCATCTCGGACAGCGCCGACAGCACCGTCCGCGACGCCGGCAGCATCTTGACCGGACGCGCCACCTCGCCGACGCGGATCGACCGGCTCGCCACGCTCGGATCGAGCAGGTCGCGCACGTGGACGAAGCCGATGACGTTGTCGTAGGAGTCTTTGTAGACCGGGAACCGGGAGTGGGTCGCGGCGGCCGCGATGCGGGCGGCGCGGAACAGCGGCGTGTCGGCGTCGATGAACTCCACCTCGGTCCGGGGCAGGAAGACCTCCCGGAGCTGGCGTTTCCCGGCCTCGAACACCTCGCTGACGATGTGGCGCTCGTCGGCGCCGAGCTCGTGCGGGCCGGTGACGACCAGCTCACGCAGTTCCTCGGAGGTGATCGAGTCGCGGGCCGCCCGAGGGTTCCCGCCCAGCACCTCGACCACCAGGTTCACCGAGCGGGACAGCAGCCACACGACCGGCCGCGCCGCGACCGCGATCCCGTCGAGGACCGGCGCGGAGAACGTCGCGATCGCTTCCGGGCGCTGCAGCGCCAGCCGTTTCGGCGTGAGCTCGCCGAGCACCAGGGAGAAATAGGAGATCACCGCCGTGACCGCGACGACCGCCAGCGGCGACGCGAGGCCGCGGGGCAGGCCCAGCGTCAGCAGGCGGGTTTTCAGGTCGCCGGCCAGCAGGTCGGCACCGAGGGCGCCGGAGAGCAGCGTGCAGAAAGTTACCCCGATCTGCACCGCGGAAAGGAACAGGTTCGGATCCTGGGCGAGTCTCGCGGCCCGCCGCCCGCGCCTGCCCTGGCTCCTGAGCGACCGGATCTGCCCCTCACGGAGCGAGACCAGCGCCATCTCGGCGCCGGCGAAGAACCCCCCGATCAGCACGAAAACCAGGACGATGGCGATATCCCCGGCGACGCTCACGTCCCTTCCCGCCTTCTGCGCACTCCGGCGCTGTCTGTAGTTCCGGCCCCGATGCGCTGGTTGTCGCTACCCGGCCGGCGGGGCCGGAAACGCGTCCTCGGCTGCGCTACGCTTGCCGTCCTTCACCCATCGCGGGTGCATCCGCTCAGTGTAGGTAACGTGCTGATCTCGCAGGGAGGTCACGTGAGGCTGCTGGTCACCGGCGGCGCCGGCTACATCGGAAGCGTTGTCGCGGCGCAGTTGCTGGCGCAACAACATCATGTCGTCGTGCTCGACGACCTGTCCACCGGTCACGCCGACGCGGTTCCGCCCGGGGCGGAACTGGTGCACGGCAACCTGCGCGACGACGCCGAGAAGGTACTGTCGGGCGGGATCGACGCGGTGCTGCACTTCGCCGCCAAGTCGCTGGTCGGCGAGTCGGTGAAGAACCCGGCGCTGTACTGGGACAACAACCTCGGCGGCACGCTCGCCCTGCTGGAGGCGATGCGCCGGACCGGCGTCGGTACGATCGTTTTCTCCTCGACCGCAGCCGTCTACGGCGAGCCGGAGCGCACCCCGATCACCGAAACGGACCCGGCCAGGCCGACCAACCCGTACGGGGCCACGAAGCTCGCCGTGGATACCGCGCTGGCGGAGCACGCGCGGATGCACCGGCTCGGCGCGATCAGCCTGCGGTACTTCAATGTGGCCGGCGCTCAGGCCGGGCCGGAGGGCACCTGGTTCGGCGAGCGGCACACCACCGAGACCCATCTGATCCCGAACGTGCTCAAGATCGCCTCGGGGCACGGGCCGGCCGGCCAGGACGCGGTGCAGATGTTCGGCGACGACTATCCCACGCCGGACGGCACCTGCGTGCGGGACTACATCCACGTCACCGACCTGGCGCAGGCACACCTGCTCGCGCTGGAGGCCTGCCAGCCGGGGACGCACCGCGTCTTCAACCTCGGCAACGGGACAGGTTTCTCCGTTCAGCAGGTCGTGGACGTGTGCCGGGAGGTGACGGGGCAGGACATCCCGGCGCGGGTTGCGCCGCGGCGACCCGGTGACCCAGCGGTACTCGTTGCTTCTTCAGAACGGATTAAATCGGAGCTGGCCTGGTCGGCCACCCGCGACCTGCGGACGATGGTGGCTGACGCGTGGGCCTTCGTGAACTCGGGCGTGAACCGGGGCGGGCCCGCCGCGCAATGACGGGATCCCGCGCCGATCGAGCGGCCGCCATCTTCCGGGAGACGTACGGAGGCGAGCCCGGGGGCGTGTGGCACGCCCCCGGCCGGGCGAACCTGATCGGCGAGCACACCGACTACAACGACGGTTTCGTGCTGCCGTTCGCGCTCGAGATGGGGGTGCGGGCCGCGGCGGCGCGCCGCGGCGACGGCGTGCTGGAGCTGTACTCGCGCCAGTCAGATCCCGGTGGCGCGGCGGATCCCGGGGGCGCAGCCGGGGACCAGCGGGCCGTGCTGCCGGTCGACTCGCTCGAACCGGGCCAGGTGGCCGGCTGGGCCGCATACGGGGCGGGCGTCGCGTGGTCGCTCCGGCTGGCCGGCCTCGGGATCGGCGGCGCCCAGGTGGCCATTGACTCCGATCTCCCGCAGGGCGCCGGCCTGTCCTCGTCGGCGGCGCTGGAGTGCGCGGTTGCTCTCGCCCTGACCGAGCTGTACGGGGAAGATGTCCCGCGCCCGGAACTGGCGAGGCTGGCGCAACGGGCCGAGAACGAGTTCGTCGGCGTTCCATCCGGGATCATGGACCAGTCCGCCTCGCTGCTGTGCCGGGGCGGCGACGCGCTGCTGCTGGACTGCCGCACGCTGAAGACAAATCAGGTGCCGTTCGACCTGGCGGGCACCGGGTTCGAGCTGCTGATCGTCGATACCCGGGCGAGCCACGCGCTGACCGGCGGTGAGTACGCGGACCGGCGGCGAGCCTGCGAACGGGCCGCGGAACTGCTCGGCGTCCCCGCCCTGCGCGACGTGACCGACGTCGACGCGGCCCTCGGCAAGCTGGAGGACCCGGTCCTGCTCCGCCGCGCACGGCATGTCATCACCGAAAACCACCGGGTGCAAGCCGTCGTGGGCCTGCTGCGCGCCGGGGAGATCCGCGAGGTGGGTGCCCTGTTGCTCGCCTCCCACCACTCGCTCCGGGATGACTTCGAGGTGTCCTGGCCGGAGGCGGACGTCACCGTGCGGACGTCCCTCGCGGCAGGTGCGGCCGGGGCCCGGATGATCGGTGGCGGCTTCGGCGGATCGGTGATCGTCCTGGTGCCCGCCGACCGGTCCGCCGCGGTGGCGGACGCGGTGACGGGCGAGTACCGCAAGCGCGGCTGGCCGGCCCCGCGGGTCTACCCGGCCCTCCCGGAAGAGGGCGCGCACCGGCTGGCGTGACGGCCCGGCCGTCACGCCAGCCCGTTCAGGTCAGAGGTTGTCGACGTCGGCTTGCTTGGCGCGGACGGCCTCCGCCGCCTCGCGGAGCGACGCCAACTCGGTTTCGGTCAGGTCGCGCTCGGTCACCCGGCGCACGCCGGTAGCGCCGAGTTCAGCTTCCACCCCGAGGTAGACGCCCGAGATGCCGTACTGGCCGTCCACCCAGGCGCACACCGGCATCACCGTGCCGGCGTCCTCCGCGACCGCGCGGGCCATCCGCGCCGCCGCCGCGGACGGGGCGTAGTAGGCGGAGCCGGTCTTGAGCAGCTTGACGACCTCGGCGCCACCGCCGCGGGTGCGCTGAACCAGCTCCTCGATCTCCGCCTCGGTCAGCAGCTCGGTGAGCGGCTTGCCGTCCACGCTGCACGCCGACGGGACCGGGACCATCGTGTCGCCGTGCGACCCGAGCGTGAGGGTGCGCACCGAGCCGACCGGGACCGCCAGCCTCTCGGCGACGAAATCGGTGAACCGGGCGGTGTCGAGCATGCCTGCCTGGCCCAGCACCCGGTGCGCCGGGAACCCCGACACCTTCGCGGCAAGGGCGGTCATCTCGTCCAGGGGGTTGGACACCACGATGAGGACGGCGTCGGGGGCGTGCTTGACGATGTTCTCGGTGACGTTCCGCACGATCTTCGCGTTGGTCTCGATCAGGTCCATCCGGCTCATGCCTGGCTTGCGCGGCAGGCCGGCCGTGATGATCACGATGTGTGAGCCTGCGACGGCCTCGTAGCCGGACCCGTCGGCGGCCGTGGTCACGCCGGTGACCTTCGTCTCGAACCCTTCGACCGGCCGCGACTGGTTCATGTCCAGCGCGAGCCCCTGCGGCCTGCCCTCGATGATGTCGGTGAGCACGACCTCGTCGAAGATGTCGTATTCGGCGAGCCGCTGCGCCGTCGTCGAGCCGTAGAAACCAGCTCCGACGACGGTCACCTTGCCACTGCGGGCCATTGACTACTCTCCTATCTGCCTTTTACTGCTTGTCCCCCACGCCCATCGGTTAGCGCATCGCCGCCCGGAGGTTTTCGTCGAGCGCCCCGAGGAACTCCTGGGTGGTCAGGAACGGGGTGTCGCCCCCGACGATCAGCGCCAGGTCCTTGGTCATCTTGCCGCTTTCCACGGTCTCCACGCACACCCGCTCCAGCGTCCGGGCGAACCGGGTCACCTCCGGGGTGCCGTCCAGCTTGCCGCGGTGGGCGAGCCCGCGCGTCCACGCGAAGATCGACGCGATCGGGTTGGTGGAGGTCGGCTTACCCTGCTGGTGCTGGCGGAAATGGCGGGTCACGGTGCCGTGCGCGGCTTCCGCCTCCACCGTCTGACCGTCCGGGGTCATCAGTACCGAGGTCATCAGCCCGAGGGACCCGAACCCCTGCGCCAGCTCGTCGGACTGGACGTCGCCGTCGTAGTTCTTCAGCGCCCAGACGAAGCCGCCCTCCCACTTGAGCACCTGGGCCACCATGTCGTCGATCAGCCGGTGCTCGTAGGCCAGGCCGGCGGCCTCGAAGTCCGCCTTGAACTCGGACTCGAATATCTCGGCGAACAAGTCCTTGAACCGGCCGTCGTAGCCCTTGAGGATCGTGTTCTTGGTGGACAGGTACAGCGGGTAGCCGCGGTCCAGCGCGTACCGCATCGTCGCCCGGGCGAAGTCGCGGATGGAGTCGTCGGTGTTGTACATCGCCATCGAAACCCCGGGCCCGTCGAAGTGCGCGACCTCCAGCGGCCCGATCCCGTCACCGCCGTCCTCGGGGGCCCAGCTGATGGTGACCGTTCCCGGGCCGGGGACGGTGAAGTCCGTCGCAAGGTACTGGTCGGCGTGCGCGTGACGGCCGATCACGATCGGCTTCTTCCAGCTCGGCACCAGGCGCGGGATGTTGGAGACAACGATCGGCTCGCGGAAGATCACGCCGCCGAGAATGTTGCGGATGGTGCCGTTCGGCGACTTCCACATCTTCTTCAGCCCGAATTCCTCCACCCGGGCCTCGTCCGGGGTGATGGTCGCGCATTTGACGCCCACCCCATGTTTCTTGATCGCGTTGGCGGCGTCCACCGTCACCTGGTCGTCCGTCGCGTCGCGCTGCTCAATGGACAGGTCGTAATAGTCGAGCGATATGTCCAGGTACGGCACGACCAGTTGCTCCCTGATCATCTGCCAGATGACCCGGGTCATTTCGTCCCCGTCGAGTTCGACGACGGGGTTGGCCACCGTGATCTTGGGCATGCCTTCTCCCCTTCGAGCTGGATCCCAGCTCCTTGTCTGGCCCAAGCCGGCCCGAAGCCGTCGTTCGACACGGCTGCCAGGCCGGGCTCGGAAACGGTTGTCGCCCGCGGAAAGACCCTCCTTTGCGAGGCTATCGCTCAGGAAGGCTCACGACGGAACCGGCACGATCAGCCCCGCGATCAGCAGGGCCACGCCGAGCGTGCCGAAGGCGGCGGCGTCCAGCATCCGGCTGCGCGAGGACAGCAGCCGGAACGACTGCTCCGGCAGTAGCAGCCGCGCCAGCGCCGCGGTGAACATCGCTCCCGCGATTGTCAGGGTCCCGCCCCGGACGTTCTGCGCGCTCTGCCATATCCACACCAGGCCGCCGATCACCGCGGCGATGACGAGCCCGGAGGCGAATTGACCCATCCGCTCCCCGCCGGGCAGCTGCGAGGGCCGGCCGGCAACCGTTGCCGGGGCGGCGTGTGAGCGTGAGCCGTTACGCATCGACTATCCCCGGCCGGTTCCGGTCCAGGTGAGCCCGCTTTCGCCGATGTACTCGCTTCCCGGGCGGATCAGCCGGTTGTCGGCGTGCTGCTCCATCACGTGCGCGGTCCAGCCGGCCATCCGGCTTACCGAGAACACCGGCGTGAACAGGTCGGTCGGGATCCCGAGGTAGTGGTACACGGACGCGGCGTAGAAGTCCACGTTCGGGTACAGGCCCTTCTCCTCGAGCACGACCTCTTCCATCCGCTGCGACATCAGGTACCAGAGATCGTCGCCCGATGCTTCCGCCAGCTCGCGGGACATCCGCCGCAGGTGCGTGGCGCGCGGGTCTTCGGTCTTGTACACCCGGTGGCCGAAGCCCATGATCTTTTCGCCGCGGCCCAGCCGCGCCTTCGCTTCGGCCCCGGCCGCCTCGACGGGGTCGCCGCCGGCGGCCTGCCTGACCGACTCAAGGGTGCGCATGACCTGCTCGTTGGCCCCACCGTGCAGTGGGCCTTTCAGGGTGCCGATCGCGGCGACCACGGCGGAATGCATGTCCGACAACGTGGCGGCGCACACCCGGGCGGCGAACGTGGAGGCGTTCATCGTGTGGTCGGCGTGCAGCACCAGGCAGGTGTCGAGGATCCTGGCGGCATGGTCGTCCGGCGCCTTCCCGCTGAGCTGCAGCAGGAAGTTCCCGGCGATGCTGAGGTCCGGGTCCGCCTCCGGTGCCGTGGCACCACGGCGAGCCGCGTGGTAGGCGGCGACGAGCACCGGCTGCTGGGCGGTGAGCCGGGCTGCCTTGCGCTGGTTGGCGTCCGGGTCGTTGGAGTTCTTGTCCGGATCCTGCGCGCTGGCCAGCGACACCAGTGT
Organism: Streptosporangiaceae bacterium; assembly: GCA_051986485.1. Taxonomy (GTDB): domain Bacteria; phylum Actinomycetota; class Actinomycetes; order Streptosporangiales; family Streptosporangiaceae; genus JBPYFL01. The sequence goes on from JBPYFL010000052.1 coordinate 21,919, forward strand.
CCGCAGTGCCTCCATCGGGGACTGGCTCGCGGCGACCTCAGCCAGGTTGTCGGCGACGAGCTTGCTCAGCTGCTGTCCTTCGGCCAGCTCGGCTCGGTATCCGCTCAGTTCGGCGGGGCTCGGCGGCGCTCCGCGCTGGAGCAGCCAGGCAACCTCTTCGAAGGTAGCCGCCTGGGCCAGGTCATGGATGTCGTAGCCGCGATAGGACAGGCGGCCCTGAATGCCGTCGATGTCGCTCAGTGCGGTGGACGCCGCGACTACGTCCGCCAGGCCTTTCGACGGGCCTTGTGGCTTGTCCGCCATGCGTATTTCCTCCCGGGCTGCTCCGCTCGGCAGTGTACTCACGCAGCCCCGGAGCCGACCGGGTGCCCGGCTTCGGCCTGCTGCGGTACCCCGGCGCGCCGGTTTCTTATTCCAATACTCGCGGCAATCGCGGTAGGAAATAGCTTCGGGGGGGTAACTGGCACGATAGGCGTCAGTCACGACTCCGACAGAGCGGGAGGGTCGTCGTGGAGGGGCCGTATATCAGGGTCGAAGAAACAGGTGAGGTGTTCCCGTTGCGCCGCGAGGTGACAACGGTGGGCCGAGGGCGCGCGGTGGATGTCCGGCTGCGAGATCCCAGCGTTTCCCGGCTGCACGCGGAGGTCGTGCGCCGGGGCCCGTACACGTACGTGGTGGATCTCGGGTTATCACGTAACGGAACCCGGGTGAACGGGCGGCCGATCGCCCGCCGGGTTCTCGAAGACGGCGACGTGGTCAGCTTCGGCGTGACCCGCTGCCGGGTTACCGGTATCCCGCGTGAGGAAATCGCGCCCGAGGTGGAACTGCGGCGCTCGGCGGCTCCGGAGTTGACCCGTCGCGAGCTCGATGTCCTCACCTCACTGTGCCGGCCGGCGTTGTGTGACGAGGCGTTCGTCGCGCCGGCCACCGCACGGGAGATCGCCCAGGACCTGGTGGTGACCGAGGCGGCGGTCAAGCAGCACCTGCTTCGCCTCTACCAGAAGTTCCGGGTGCCCGAGGGCGCGAACCGGCGGACCCGGCTGGCGAACGAGGTGGTGGCGCTCGGCCTGGTGCGGCCGCTGCCGCAGTCGGAGCGGTCGGCTCACTACGAGGATGCCGTCTCGGTCCACGCCGGGCCGGTGCACAACGGGGCACAGACCGGTCCCGTTCCCGCCAGCGCGGCGCATCCGCAGATGGCACGCGAGCGCCGGGCCAGCTGAGTTCGCTGGCGGGGATGGGCTGAGCCTCGCTCGCCGGGTTAGGCAGCCTGTTGCTCGGCGGCCTCGACCACGTTGACCAGGAGCATCGCCCGGGTCATCGGGCCGACGCCGCCGGGCACCGGCGCCACCCAGCCGGCGACGTCGGCCACGGCTGGATCGACGTCTCCGGTCAGCCCGGCGGCGGTGCGGGTGATGCCGACGTCCACGACGGCAGCACCCGGCTTGATCATGTCTGGTGTGATCAGGCCGGGGTTGCCGGCGGCGGCGACGACGATGTCCGCACGCCGGGTGTGGTCCGGCAGATCCCGGGTGCCGGTGTGGCATAGCGTCACGGTGGCGTTCTCCCGGCGCCGGGTCAGCAGGAGCCCCATCGGCCGGCCGACGATGATGCTGCGCCCGATCACGGTGACGTCGGCGCCCGCCGTCGCCACCCCGAACCGGCCGAGAAGTTCCACGATCCCGCGCGGCGTGCAGGGCAACGGGCCCGGCCAGCCGAGCACCAGCTTGCCCAGATTGACCGGGTGCAGGCCGTCGGCGTCCTTGGCCGGGTCGATCCGTGCCAGCACCCGCTCGGTGTCGATGCCGGGCGGCAGCGGCAGCTGCACGATGTATCCGGTGCAGGACTTGTCGTCGTTCAGCTCGTCGATGGCCGCCTCCACCTCCGCCTGGCTGGCGGTGGCGGGCAGGTCCCGGCGGATGCTGAAGATCCCGACCTCCTCGGAATCCCGGTGCTTTCCGCGCACGTAGGCCTGGCTGCCGGGATCGTCGCCGACCAGGACGGTGCCCAGGCCCGGCACCAGGCCGCGCTCGGCGAGCGCGCTCACCCGCTCCCGCAGCCCGGCCTTGATCTCCGCGGCGGTCGCCTTGCCGTCGAGGATGCGTGCGGTCATGCTCAACCCCAGTCAGTGATAGAAATGGCGCGTTCCGGTGAAGTACAGGGTCAGGCCCGCTTTCTCGGCGGCCGCGATCACCTCGTCGTCACCGCGCGAGCCTCCCGGTTCGGCGACCGCCCGTACCCCGGCGTCCGCCAGTACCTCAAGGCCGTCGGGGAACGGGAAGAAGGCATCACTGGCGGCGACCGCCCCGGCGGCGCGGTCGCCTGCCCGCGACACCGCCAGGTGGGATGAGTCCACCCGGTTGACCTGGCCCATTCCGATGCCGACGCTGGCGCCGCCGGACGCGAGGAGGATCGCGTTGGACTTCACCGACCGGCATGCCCGCCAGGCGAAGGCGAGGTCGCGCAGCGTTGTCTCGTCGGCTGCCTTGCCAGCCCGCAGCTGCCAGTTGGCCGGGTCGTCGCCCGGGGCGTCCAGCAGGTCGCGGGCCTGCAGCAGCATCCCCCCGCTCACCGGCCGCCAGTCCGCGGCGCCGTCGGCGAGCGTTCCCGCGTCCTCGGGCCGCGGCGGCGGCCCGCACCGTAGCAGCCGGACGTTCTTCCGGCCGGCCAGCACCTCCAGCGCGGCGTCCTCGAACGCCGGGGCGACCACCACCTCGGTGAATATCTCCGCGATCTGCGCCGCCAGCGCGGCGGTCACCGGGCCGTTTACCGCGATCACGCCGCCGAACGCGGATTGCGGGTCGCAGGCGTGCGCCTTCCGGTGCGCTTCCGCGACGTCGGCACCCACCGCGATGCCGCACGGGTTGGTGTGCTTGATGATCGCCACGCAAGGTTCGCTGAAGTCCCAGGCTGCACGCCGTGCTGCGTCGGCGTCCACGTAGTTGTTGTAGGACATCTGCTTGCCATGCAGCTGCTCGGCGCCGGCGATTCCGGCGGCGCTCGCGGAAGCGCCCGAGCGTGCATAGAGCGCGGCCGGCTGATGCGGGTTCTCGCCATACCGGAGAACCTCCTGGCGCTGCCACTGGGCGCCGACCACGGTCGGCCAGCCGGTCTCGGTGGCCAGCTCATCGGGGGCGTAGCGTTCGGCGAACCAGGAGGCCACGGCGGCGTCGTAGGCCGCGGTCCGGGCGAAGGCCTGCGCCGCGAGCCGCCGTCGTTCCGGGCGGGTGAAGCCGCCGGAACGCACCGCCTCCAGTGCCCGGCCGTAGTCCGCCGGATCGGTCACCACCGCGACGCTTGCGTGGTTCTTGGCCGCGGCCCGCACCATCGCCGGGCCGCCGATGTCGATCTGCTCCACGCACTCCGCCGGGCTGGCGCCCGAGGCGGCCGTGCGCTCGAACGGATACAGGTTGCTCACGAGCAGGCCGAACGGCGCGATTGCGAGTTCGTCGAGCTGCGCCCGGTGCTCCGGGCGCTCGGTGTCGGCGAGCAGCCCCGCATGCACCCGCGGATGCAGCGTCTTGACCCGCCCGTCCAGGCACTCCGGGAAGCCGGTCAGTTCCTCTACTCCAGTCACCGGCACACCCGCCGCCGAGATCCGCGCGGCGGTGGATCCCGTCGACACGATCTCGACGCCGGCCTCGTGCAGCCCGAGGGCGAGCTCGTCCAGGCCGCTCTTGTCATAGACGCTGACCAGCGCGCGCCTGATCTCCAGCTTTCCGTCCCCGGTCAATTGCCAATCCTCACTTTCCTGCCGTGCACCGACCAGCCGTTGCGCACCATATGGCCGACCGTGTCGGCGAGCAGCGGCCGCTCCACGCTCTTGATTCTCTCGTGCAGGCAGTGCTCGTCATCGCCGGCGAGCACCGGCACCGTCGCCTGCGCCACGACCGGTCCGGCGTCGACGCCGGCGTCCACCAGGAACACGGTGCACCCGGTCACCGTTACGCCGTACTCGAGCGCGTCCCGCACGGCGTGCATGCCGGGGAAGGCCGGCAGCAGCGACGGATGGGTATTGATGAACGCGCCGCCGAACCGGCCGAGGAAGGCGGCACCGACGAGCTTCATGAAACCGGCGGAGATGACCAGGTCCGGCTTGGCGGATTCGCACGACTCGGCCAGCGCCTGGTCCCAGGCTGCCCGGTCGGGATAGTCGGCGAGCCGGCACACGAAGGTCGGGATCCCGGCCCGCTCGGCCCGTGCCAGGCCCTCGATACCGGGCCGGTCGGCGCCGACCGCCACCACCTCCGCCTCGTAGGACGGGCTTGCGCAGGCGTCCATCAGCGCCTGGAGGTTGGTCCCGGTGCCCGACACGAGCACGACCAATCGTGCTGTCACCAGGGATGCTCCAGGTTCCAGGCCAGAGCGGAGCCGGCGAGGGCGCCGGGGCACACTGTCACCAGGTAACGATAGCGGCATCCGCGAGCGGTACCGGTAACCTAGCGGGGCAGCGATGACGCACCATTCCCGCAAGGCCAGCTGGCCAGCACGCGCGCCGGTACAACCGGACGGGCACGCAGAGACAGGGACGAGCAGGGAAGGCATGACACCCCCACCCGAAGAGCAGCCAGCTACCCGCCCCGCGTCCGGTGCGGGTCCCGCGTCGCCGCCTCCGGGGTATCCCTCCGGCGGCCCGGTGGACGCGCCGCCCCGCGACGGCGACGCTGACGACAGCCCGCCCCCCGACGCAGCGCCCCCCGACGCAGCGCCGCCAGACGCAGCGCCAGACGGCCAGGACCCGTCGGCGGGCCAGGGCGGCGATCGGGGCGGCGATCCGGGCCGCCCCGGGACCGAATTGCCGCCGTACGGGCCCGGTCCTGGCTTCCCGCCGCCGCCCGGCCCGGGACCAGGGTTCCCGGCGCCCCCGCTTCAGCGGCCCGCGACCCCCCGTGGGCCCCGCAAGCCGCCTGCGAAGGAGACCCAGCAGCGTGGCTGGTCGGCCCTGGTGCTCGGGCTGCTCAGCCTCGTCGGTTTGTCCGCGGTCCAGGATGCTGGCCACGCGATGTACGTGCTGGCCCTGACGTTGGCGATCGCCGCCGCCGGGTTGTGGCTCGGCGTTTCCGCCGCCTCGCGGGCCCGGCGCGACGGCACCTACCTGCCGCGGGGGGCGGTGACCGGCATCGTCCTCGGAGGTTTCGGTCTGGCGCTGAGCGCGATCATGTTGATCGGCTTCGCGCTGCTCTCCGGCCAGTTGTCCACGTACTCGAACTGCATGAAGGGCGCGAACACGGTCACCGCGCAGCAGAGCTGCCAAAACCAGTTCAGCCAGTCCGTCCGAAGCAAGATCACCAGCATCCAGTCCGGCGCCCGTCGTTGACGGGGAAGCCGGGAGCTGCCCGTTAACCTGGGATCATGTCTTCGGCCTGGCCAGCGCTGTCCTACGGCCAGTGGCGCGCGACGTGCGACACGCTGCACGCCCACACCCAGGTGCTCGGGAAGCTCGCGGCGAAGCTGGCGCCGCCGCAGCCGCAGTTGCAGCACGCGGCGCTGCGGCTGACCGCGCGGGGGTGGGAGACGGCACCGCTGCCCGCGCCCGACGGGTCCGGGGCGCTGGTGATCGCGCTCGACCTGCACGCGCACGAGGCGGTCGTCGAGCACAGCGCCGGAGGTTCCGGGCGGGTGCCGCTCACCCCGGATCGCCCGGTCGGCGAGGTGACGCGGGAGGTGCTGGCCGCGGTCCGCCGGGCCGGCGGCGAGGTGAAGATCGATCCGGCACCGCAGGAGGTGCCGTGGAGCGCGCCGCTGGACGCCGACACCGAGCACACAAGTTACGACCCTGCCCAGGTCGCCAGCTATTTCGCCGCTGCGACGCAGGCCGCGCTGGTGCTGGATGCGTTCCGCGCGCCGTATCGGGGCCGCTCGACACAGGTGAACGCGTGGTGGGGGTCGTTCGACCTTGCGGTCAGCCTGTTCTCCGGACGGTCCGCCACACCGCCTGCCGACGACTTCATCATGCGCAACGCGATGGATGCGGAGGAAGTCGCCGTCGGCTGGTGGCCGGGTGACCCGCGCAACGAGAAGGCCGCGTTCTATGCCTACGCGCACCCGGCGCCCGAAGGGGTCGCGGATGCGGTCCTTTCCCCGGCGGCCGCCCGCTGGGATGCCAGCCTCGGCGAGTACCTCCTGGATTGGGACGACGTGATCGCCAGTCCCGACCCAGCGGGCACGGCGCTGGAGTTCGCACGCTCCGCGTTCCGCCACCTCTGCGCCGCCTGCGGGTGGGAGAACGGCCTCGCCGCCACCGCCGACGCGATCCCCCCTCCGGTCAGGTGACCGGATTCCCAGCGAGCGTGAGTGGCTGGACGTGCGCCGGTACCTGCTTCAGCACCGGCACGAGCTGGCGGTCGCCGCCGCGAGCGGGTATCCGGAAGATGCGCGGGTTGCCGGGACACCGTTGCTCGCGGCACCGCGATGGCAGCCGTCCGATCCGATCGCGCTGACGGACATCGACCTGGAGTTCCGCGCGCGACGGGCTGAGCCCCGCGTCGCCGGCTCCGGCGACCCGGTCAGCAGGCTGCTGCCGTGCCGCGCCGACGGCCGCCGGTATCACCGGTATTCCGAGGCGATGAGCGCGCTGGCCGCCCCGGGGATTTTCGCGGACCGGCCCACCTACCGGCTGCTCGAGGCGGACCTGACGGGGCCGCGTGCCCGGCTGGCTTTCGGCCGGGGCAGTTATTTCGACGGCGTGGACACCGGCGAAGCCAGCGCGCACGAGTACGCGGCCGCACGGCTCGGATCCGCCGCTGCCGGGCTGCGCGAGGCCATCGGCGACCCGCGCGACCTCGCCGCCCGGCCGGCCAACCTCGCGATCAGCACGCTGACGATCCGCCGCGATCGGCGGTCCGGCCACGCGTCGATGCTGCTGCACCGGCGTGATCCAGCGAAGGTCGGTCATGCCGGTGGCCTCTACCAGGTGATCCCGGTGGGCGTGTTCCAGCCATCCGGGTACGCGTCCTGGAACGAGCGCAACGATTTCAGCCTGTGGCGCTGCATGCTGCGCGAGTTCGCCGAGGAACTGTGCGGCGAGGACGAGGACTGGGGCAGCGAGCAGGCGCCGATCGACTACGCCGGCTGGCCGTTCGCCATGCGGATGACAAGCGCGCTGGAGTCGGGCCAGGTCCGCGTGTGGTGCCTCGGCCTCGGCACCGATCCGCTCACGTTCGCCACCGACCTGCTCACGGTCGCCGTGTTCGACGCCCCGGTCTTCGACGATCTGTTCAGCGGCCTCGCCGCCGGCAACGCCGAAGGCCGCCTGGTAACGACCGACGGCCGACCAGCGACCGACGTGCCGGGCGGCTGCCCGCCCGGTCTGCCGTTCGAGGCCGCAACCGTCGACAGGTTCGCCTTTCACGAGCCGATGCAGGCCGCCGGCGCGGCCCTGCTGGTCCGGACGTCGCAGCACCGCCGGAAGCTACTGTCGTAGCGTGACGTCGGACACGATTATGGGGCCAGTCCATCCCGGCGAGATCCTGCTGGATGAGTTCCTCAGGCCGCTGGCGGTGAGCCAGTACCAGCTGGCGAAGGCAATCGGGGTACCAGCTCGGCGGATCAACGAGATCGTGCACGGGCAGCGGCGAATCACCGCCGACACGGCCCTGCGGCTAGCCCGCTATTTCGGCACCTCCGAGCGGTTCTGGATTAACCTTCAGGCGCGCTATGACCTGGAGGTCGAGAAGGACCGGCTCGGCGACACACTGCAAGGGATCCGTCCGCTCAGCGCCGCGGCCAGCTGACGGCACACCTGTTGGGTGTCCCGCCGGCCTGACCGTTGTCCGGGCGCTAATCGGCGACGATGGCGCCGCAGCTGATGTTGAATGCGGTCGCGGTCATGCTGCGTGCACGGTCGGAGGCGGCGAACGCGGCGACGTTGCCGACGTCGGCGAGCGTCGCGGCGCGCTTCAGCATCGCCTGTTCCTCTATCCCGCGGATGATCTCCTCGCGGCCCGCTTCCTCGTCGGGGATGGTCTCGGGTATCCCGCCGGTCTGCAGGGTCAGCACCCGGACCCCGTGTGGTCCGAGCTCGCTGGCCAGCTGCCGTCTCATCGCCTCGAGCGCCTGGAACGTAACCTGGGTGCCGCCGATGTAGTAACCGCGGGGCGGCGGACCGTAGCCGCCGAACATCAGGATCACGCCGGATCCCTGCCTGATCATGTGCCGTGCCGCGGCGCGCGCGGTGAGGAATGTGGTCCGGACGGCGGTCGTCACCGGGCCGGTGAAGTCCGCGAGCGCCATCTCCGCCAGCGGCGTCCCGTGCGCGTGACCATGGGCGATGAGGTTGATGGAGATGTCGACGCTCCCCGCCTCCGCCGCCACCGCCTCGGCATGGGCGTCTACCGCCGCCTCGTCGAGGGCGTCCACCCGCGCGGGCTCGGCCAGGCCGCCGTCAGACCGGATCTGCGCCGTCACCGCGTCCAGCGCCGCCATCGTCCGGCCGGTCAGGAACACCTTCGCGCCCTCGCGGGCGAAGGCGCGGGCAACCGCGCCGCCGATCGGGCCGCCGGCCCCGTAGATCACCGCGTTCTTGGCTTCGAGCAGCACGTCTCACCCCCGGCTATTGGGTGATCGATGCCCCGGAGCACGGGTGGCAACCCGCGCGTGCCGGAGTCGATCATGGCACGGGTTCGTCCGCCCACGGGTCGACGTAGATGCGGTGCCTCTCGGCGGCGTCCTCATCCTCCCAGCCGGTGCCGGCCGGCCCGGACGCCGATGGCGGGTCCTCCAGCGGCCCGCGGCCGGAGGCCAGCCAGTTCGCGATCCCGGCGCTCACCGCCGCCGCGATCCCGATGCCGAAGGTCGCCACCAGGCCGGCCTGCCACCCGGACGGCCCCACGGCCGCCAGCCGGCCACCGCCGAGCGGTCCGCCGGCGAACCCGGCGAGCACGCCGATGACGATCCCCGCCGCCGCGCCGGACGCGAACCCCCATAGCGGCGCGGTCCCGACCGACGGGTTCGGCGCGGTCCGGACAACGACGAGCCCGGCGAACGCCCCGGCGAGGTACGGGGTGGCCAGGACGGCGACCGACAGCCAGCCGGGCATGCCGCCCGGCGGATGGCCCGGCGTGCTGCCGCCAGCCGGCATCGCGGCCAGCAGCGGGAACATCGGGAGCGAACCGACCGCGCTCCCGGACGGGGCGACCACCGTGCCGGTGCCGACTGCGAAGCCGGGGCCGAGCAGGAAAGCGACGGCCCACACCACCGCGTTCGGCACGTAGGCGACCTGGAGCAGGAGCAGCAGCACGCCGCCGACGATCCCGGGCGCCAGCGCCCCCGTCACCGAGCCGAACGTCCCGTAGTGGGCCACCAGCGACCCGGCGGCCAGCGCCGCCCCGGCGCAGCCGAGCACCGCCAAGGCGCCGAGCATCCCGGCCGCCACCGACCTCGGCCGGTCCGGCAACAACCCCAGCAGCCGTCTCCAGGGCGCTAGCGCCCGGGCGCCGCCCAGGCCACCGGCCCCGAAGGCGAGGATGAACGGGCAGAGCACCGCCTGCCAGACCGACGCCGACGCCGGCGGGGTGTGCGCGACGAGTGCGAGTATCAGGGCCACCGCGGCGTACGGCGCCGCGAGCGCCGCTGCCGCGGCCGCGACGTGCCGCAACCGGGTGATCGAAGCCGACCGCACCACCCAGCGGCCCGCCCGGTACAGCAGCGCGCCCGGCAGGACGACCAGGCCGAGCGGCAGCATGCCGAACTGGCCCCCGTCGTGCAGGCGGAGGCCGACATGGTGGGCGACCAGCCAGAGCAGGGCGGCGGCCCGGAACACTCCGGGCAGGCCGCCGATTCCCGAGTGCGGGGCCGCGATCCAGGCGATCAGCACCAGAACGGTCAGCACCACCAGGCCGATTCCGGCGGCCCAGCCCGCGGCGATCGCCCCGGTCGCCATCAGCGGAAGACGGGCTTCCCGCCGGTCGATCAGCCTGTCCAGGAGGGCCGGCATGCCGCCCATCGTGGCATCCGGGAGGCCCCGGTTCACGCAGGCGCGCCCGGCAGAAGCGAACCGGGCGATGTCCGATCGGCCGGACGGCCCGGCAGGGGTTTGCTTACCTGCTCGGGCCCCGCGGCCGCGGGTTGCGTCCGGACGGTCCGCTATCCGCGCTGCCTGGGCTACCCTCCGCGGGTGGAGCGTATGCTCCCGCGCGGCACCGATCTCGCGACTCGGAGACGCTCGGGCGCATGGGGCCCGCGCGCGTGCGCGGCCGGGGAGGAGACCGTGGCAGCAGAGCGAGACGCCAGCGCACGAGCGTGGGACAGCGAGCGCCGCGAGTTCGGGCTGACGGCGCTGGAGGAAGACCTCGATCTGCGGATCGCCGCCGCGGACGAGCGGGAGGCGGCGGCCGACCGGCGGGAGGCGGCCGTCGACGAGCGGGAACACGCCGCTGGGCTAGCGGATGAGGCCACCCTGAGGGAGCGGGCCCAGGCCCGCGCCGGCCGCGCGGCCCAGCGCCGGCAGCGCCAGGACGTCGCAGCGCGGCGGGCCGCGGCGCGGGCAGGCCAGGCGGCGGACGATCCGAGTCACGATTCGTGGCCCGATTACCCGCTCGCCGCGCAGTTCGCCGAGATGGCCACGACCTTGTTCGCGGCCGGGACGGCGGGCGGGGTGCTGGATCATCTCGTGGAGGTGTCCACGCAGATCATCGACGGCACGGACGCGGCCAGCCTGACCATGCAGCACAACGGTTCCTACACCACTCCGGCCTTCACCGGGCAGCTGGCCTACGACCTCGACCAGATCCAGTACCGCCACGGTGAGGGCCCGTGCGTGGATGCGGTGGGCGCGACCGGCCCGGCGTACGCCGCCTGCGCGGACCTGCGCGCGGACAGCCCGTGGCCCGCATTCGCCGCCGCGGCCTCGGCGGCCGGTGGGCGGGCCGTTCTGTCGCTGGGCATCTTTCCCGACCCGGGGGCGGAACTGCCCCGGCTCGGGTCGCTGAACCTGTACTCGCGCCAGCCGGACGCGTTCGATGACGGCTCCCGCGACACTGGGCTGCTGCTGGCCGCGCACGCCGGTGTGGCCCTCGCCTCGGTGAGCGCCCGGGCAGAGGCGGACCTGCGCACCGCCCAGTTGGAGCGTGCGATGCAGAGCCGCGACGTGATCGGCCAGGCCAAGGGCATCTTGATGGCCCGCCGCGGTCTCACCCCGGAACAGGCCTTCGACCTGTTGCGCGATTCATCCAACCGGCTCAACACCAAGCTCATCGACCTCGCCCGCCGGGTGACCGAGACCGGAGAGGCTCCGCGGCAACGCGGCCGCCCCCGCTAGCTCCCCCCGTCAGCGGCCCACGCAAGCCTCAGCCCGCCGGCCGGGGCAGACGTCCCGGCGCGGCGCCGCCCTTCCATCTCGTCCAGGCGGTCGAGGAAGATCCCCTCGCGCAGTGCCCACGGGCAGATGTCGAGCCATCCGATGCCGAGCACGTCCATGATGGCGTCGGCGACGACGGCACCCGCAAGGATCTGGTGAGCACGGGAGGCCTTCACGCCACGGAGCTTGGCGCGCTGGGAATCGCTCCGCGCCGCGAGCTCGGGAATCCACCCGGCGAGCGCACCCTGGCCCAGGGTGCGCGCGGCGTAGGGCCCGGCCTTGCCGGCGGGTGCCCCGCACAGGCGCGCCAACTGGGTTAACGTCTTTGACGTCCCCAGTGCGGTCCGCGGCGCGGGCCGGCGGCGGATACCGGCCGTGCCGTCATTCAGGACCTCCCGCACATGCTCACCGAGCCGGGCGAGTTGTTTCTTGCCCACCGGCGCTGCGGCGGGCAAGTGATGGCGGGTCAGGCGACCGGCGCCCAGTGGCAGCGAAACGGCGGCGTCGGGGCACCGGCCCGCGCCATAGGCGAGTTCGGCGGAGCCGCCGCCGATGTCGGCCACCAGCAGCGGCCCGGCCGACCAGCCATACCACCGCCGCGCGGCCAGGAACGTCAGCCGTGCTTCCTCCTCCCCATCGATGAATCCGAGCGGGATGCCGGTCGCAGCACGGACCTGGGCGGCGACGTCGTCGCGGTTCGCCGCATCCCGCACCGCTGAGGTCGCGTACGCCGCGAGTTCGCCAACCCCGCGATCGCCAGCGGCGGCCACGGCCACCCGGACCGCCTCGATGAGCCTGCTGATCGCCGACGGGGCGATGACGCCGCGGGCATCGGTCGCCTCCGCCAGCCGCACCGTGTGTTTGACCGAGGCCACCGGCTCCGGCGCCAGCCCCGGCTGGAGGTCGGCGATCCGCAGGTGGGCGGAGTTCGAGCCGATGTCGAGAACGCCGAACCGGATGGGCTCCGTCACCGGTCATCCTCGGTGGCCCCGCTGTCAGGGACCCCGCTGTCAGGGACCCCGCTGCCAAGGACGCCACCCCGGGCCTTGCCGTAGGCGGCGACGGTCTCGCCGGCGATGCGGTTCCAGGAGAACCGGGAGGAAGCGCGGTCGGCTGCCGCTATGGCATAGCCATGGATCAGGCTCGGGCTGGCAAGCAGTTCCCTGATCTGTTTCGTCAGCAGCCCAGGTCGCACCGCGGGGATGACAACGCCGGTGGCCCGGTCGGCAACGGCGTCCCCGAAACATCCAGATCCGAGGGTGAGTACCGGCGTACCGCACGCCATCGCCTCGACCGGGCCGGTGCCGTGCGTCTCCGGCGGCGATACGCCGACCATCAGGTCGGCGGAACGCAGCAGGGCCGGCCTGGAGGCTCGGTCCATCTGGCCGGTGAAGGTGACCCGGTCGGCGATCCCCAGCCGGGCCGCAGCCTTGGAGATCTTCCCGTACGTGCTGCATTCCTCCAGCCGTGACGCGGGCGGCCCGCCGACGATGAGCAGCTCGGCGTCCGGAACGTGAGCGATGGCGTAGGTGAGGTTTGCCAGGCCCCAGGTGTCGGCCAGTGGCATCACGGTGACCAAGCGGGCCATGCCGTTGCGCCCGGCTGCCGGGCCGTCCGGGTTGAACTCGGCGGTATCTATCCCGCCCGGGATCACCCGCACCGACGTCCGGGGGACGCCGAGATCAGCGATGCGCCGGGCCTGATCGGCGCACGGAGCGATGTTCAGGTTGACGTTGCGCGCGATCGCCGCTTCGGCTCGTGACCCGCGCGGAGCACCGCCGCGGGACGGTTGCCGCTGCGCGATGCCGTTCCGGCAGTCGAGGGTCTGCACGACCGGTATCCCGTGGCCCCTCGCGGCGGCGAGGGCAGCAAGCCCGCCTGCCACGCTGTGCGCGTGGGCCACGTCCGGCGGATCCTGGCTCCAGCGCTCCGCCAGGCGCCGGGCGAACGCGGCGACATGGCGGGATAGCTCGCCGGGCGGGGTCTCCTCCGGCGCTGCGGCCGGCACGGACTCGGCGGTCACCGCGGGCGCGACCGCCTCTGCCGTGGCGAGCGCCGCCGAACCGCGGTGGCCGTAGATGGTTACCTCGTGGCCGAGGCCTGCGATCGCCTGGGCAAGCTCGGGCAGGCTGGTGTCCTGGCCGCACGCCGCTGGCGCGGGGATGTCTAGAGCGATATGGGCGATTTTCACGATGCCTCCAGGTGCGAATGCGGTGAACGCCGGTCGCGGGAGGAGGCCGGGATCTGGCCGGGTGGCGGACAGTGCGATCTGGTCCAGGCAGCAACGGCCGGAGCGTGGTTACCCGGCCCGGCTCCTCAGCCCGTTTGCCGTGCGGCTGCGGGCTGGGCGACGGCGGCGGCGGCTCAGGCGGGAGTGAGTGAGAATCCGGCCGGACGGCCGACTGTCAGGCCGGTGGAGTCCATGAAGCGCCCGCCGGAACGGTCGACGATGACGCTGCGGGCGAGATCCGCGGCGACGGTCGCGAGCAACTGGCCGCGACGGTCCCGGGCTGAGGAAAGATCAAATTCACCGCGAAGCTCGATGACGGCATAGCCGTCCAGGCTCCGCTCGGATAGCCGCAACTGCATGAAGCAGCTCCTTGTCTCGTGAT
>JBPYFL010000053.1:0-2361 GCA_051986485.1 Streptosporangiaceae bacterium
CATGCGCAGGTGCGACGAACGCGGCTCGTGGAGGCCGGTGAGCAGCCCGTCCACGACCCGCAGCCCGGTTTCCGGCGTGACAACGTGCGACGTCCATCCGGCGTTCGGCTGAACGTCGGCGCCCGGACCCGCGGCGGTTTCCAGGGCGCGGACGACCGTGGTGCCCGCCGCGATGACCCGGCCGCCTGACCTCCTGGTCATGTTCACCAAGCGGGCGGTGGCCGGCGGGACGTCGTACTGCTCGGGATAGGGGTCCTGGTCTGCCTCCAGAGAGGACACGCCGCAGTGCAGCGTGATCGGCGCGATCGTCACCCCGCGCGCGGCAAGGTCTGTCACGACGGGCGGGGTAAACGGCCGGGCCGCGCTCGGCATCTCCGCGCTTCCCGGGTAGCGGCCGAAGACCGTCTGGTAGGCGTCAAGCGGCCATGGCCCTGCCGCGTACGAGTACCTGATCGGCTCGCCGTACCGCAGTAGGTACGGCAGCACCGCCGTGGACAGTCGGCCGCGCCACAGCCGCGCCGTCGCGCGGCCGGTCAGCGTTAGCTCCGCACCGCCGGGCAATCCGATGCGCTGGGGAGGCGCCACGAGACCGTTCGGGATGGTGGTCTTTCCGTCCGGGATCCGCGGCTCCACGAGCCATGTTCCGTCCGGCAGGCCGGTACTGAAGTGGATCGCGAGCTCAGGGCCGGCGAGCACCGCCGCTGGCAGGGTCCGGGACGTGTTGACCACGAGCAGGTCCCCGGGCAGCAGCAGCCGGGGCAGGTCGGTGAACCGATGATGCGTTATGGTCGCGCTGGCGGCGCGGCTGACCAGCATGCGGACGCCGTCCCGCGGCACGCCGCGAACTTCTGGCGGGCCGTGCGCCTCGAGCTCGGCCGGCAGCGTGAACTCGACGGTCGCGGTCATGCCGGCACCAATTCGGCGGCGCGATAACGGCCGCTGGGCAGCCGCTCGGTGACCAGCCGGACAAGGGCGGGGACGACCGACTCCGGGAGCGGCCGATCCGAGATGTCCTCCCCAGGGAACGCCGCTTGGTGCATGTCCGTGCGCAGGTCGCCGGGATCGACCCACCACACCCGGATGGCGGTCTCCTCGGCGGCGAGCACGTTCGAGGCCTGCTCGAGTGCCGCCTTCGCCGCGCCGTAGCCGCCCCAGCCCGCGTACGGCTCGACCGCCGCGTCCGAGGTGATGTTGAGTACCGCTCCGCCGCGCTCGCGCAGCGCGGGCAAGAAAAGCTGAATCAGCGCGACCGGGGCGATCACGTTCGCCTCGAACGCGGCCCGGAGCTCATCGGGCGGGTAATCGGCCATGGCGGGCAGCGGTGCCGCGCCGAGCGTGCCGGCGTTGTTCACCAGCAGGTCGATCTCGCCGGCGGCCGCGCGGAGGAGGGACCGGTGCTCGGGGTCGGTGACGTCCCCAGGCACCGCGGTGACATCGGCGCCGGGCAGGCCGGCCAGGATCTCGGACGCCGCCATGCGGAGTGCCTCGCCGTTCCTGGCGTCGACGACGAGCGCGTAGCCCGCTGCGGCCAGCCCGGCCGCCAGTGCCCGGCCGAGCCCCCGCGAAGCGCCCGTAATCAGTGCTTTCTTCATGGTTTCGACGCTAGGCGCGTGGCTACGGCAGCGCATCGGCCAGGTGGCTCGCCTGACGTCGGCCGATGGTCTTAGGACCCGCGCCCGATCCCCGTCGGCCCGCGCGGGGATACCGTCGGAAGCGTGGGAAGCTATGTCGCGGAGTTGCGCTCGGTCAGCCAGGCGGTGCTGGCGGTGAGCAGGCAGCTGTCGACTCGCGACGCGCTCGCGGTGATCGTGCGGTCCGCGCGCACGCTCGTGGGCGCGCGGTACGCGGCGCTCGGCGTGCCCGACGACCGAGGTTCTTTCGCCGAGTTCGTGGTCGCCGGGATGCCCCGCGCCCAGCAGCGGGCGATAGGACCGCTGCCACGACAGCACGGGATGCTGGCCGCGCTGCTGAAATCGGGCGTGCCCGAGCGGCTGGCGGACATCAGGAAAGACCCCAGGTTCGAAGGGTGGCCCGCCGCGCATCCCGAACTGACCGGGTTCCTCGGCGTGCCGGTGAAGAACGGCGCGAACGTGCTCGGCATCATCTTCGTCGCGAACAAGCGGTCCGGGACGTTCACCGCCCACGACGAGGAACTGCTCACGCTGTTCGCCGCGCACGCCGCGATCGCCCTCACCAACGCGCGGCTATTCGAGCGCACCCGGGAGGTGTCGGTGCTCCAAGAGCGGGCGAGGCTGGCACGGGAACTGCACGACGCGGTGTCCCAGCGGCTGTTCTCCATCCGGGCACACGCCCGGGCCGCCGAATTGCTGATCGTGAAGGATCCCACGCGGGCGTCCGGCG
>JBPYFL010000054.1:0-129296 GCA_051986485.1 Streptosporangiaceae bacterium
CCATGAAGTTCACGTTGTCGGTGAGGTCCTTCCACGTTCCGGAGACGCCGCGGACCCGGGCCCGGCCGCCGAGGCGGCCTTCGGTGCCGACTTCGCGGGCGACGCGGGTGACCTCGTCGGCGAACGCGGACAGCTGGTCGACCATCGTGTTGATCGTGTTGGTGAGCTCCAGGATCTCGCCCCGCGCGTCTACCGCGATCTTCTTGCTCAGGTTGCCGTTCGCCACCGCGGTCGTCACCTGGGCGATGTTGCGGACCTGGCTGGTCAGGTTGGACGCCATCAGGTTGACGCTGTCGGTGAGGTCCGCCCAGACCCCCGACACACCCCGGACCTGAGCCTGGCCGCCGAGGCGGCCTTCGGTGCCGACTTCGCGGGCGACGCGGGTGACCTCGTCGGCGAACGCGGACAGCTGGTCGACCATCGTGTTGATGGTGTCCTTGAGCTGGAGGATCTCCCCCTGGGCGTCCACGGTGATCTTGCGGCTCAGGTCGCCGTCGGCCACCGCCGTGCTCACCTGCGCGATGTTGCGCATCTGCACGGTGAGGTTGTTGGCCATGAAGTTGACGTTGTTGGTGAGGTCCTTCCACATCCCGCTGACGCCGCGGACCTCGGCGCGGCCGCCGAGGCGGCCTTCGGTGCCGACTTCGCGGGCGACGCGGGTGACCTCGTCGGCGAAGGCGGACAGCTGGTCGACCATCGTGTTGATGGTGTCCTTGAGCTGGAGGATCTCGCCGCGCGCGTCGACGGTGATCTTGCGGCTCAGGTCGCCGTTGGCCACCGCGGTGGCCACGTCCGCGATGTCGCGGACCTGGCCGGTGAGGTTGTTGGCCATGAAGTTGACGTTGTTGGTGAGGTCCTTCCACATCCCGGAGACGCCGCGGACCTGAGCCTGGCCGCCGAGGCGGCCTTCGGTGCCGACTTCGCGGGCGACGCGGGTGACCTCGTCGGCGAACGCGGACAGCTGATCCACCATCGTGTTCACGGTGAGCTTCAGCTCCAGCAGCTCGCCGCCGGCCTCCACGGTGACCTTGCGGGTGAGATCGCCCTCCGCGACCGCCGTCGTCACCACGGCGATGTCGCGCACCTGCGCGGTCAGCCGTTCGGCCATCGTGTTGACCGCGTCGATCGCGTCCCGCCATCGCCCGCGCATGCCGCGCGCACGGGCCTGGCCGCCGAGGCGGCCTTCGGTGCCGGTTTCGCGGGCGACCCGGGTCACTTCTCCGGTGAACAGCGCCAGCTGCTCGACCATCCGGTTCACCGCTACACCGCTGCGGCGCAGGTCGCCGCGGAGGGGGTGGGCGGCGTCGTCGAGATCCACCCGCCGGGACAGGTCACCGCCGGCGACCGCGTCCAGTACGTGCGCGGTCCGGGCGGCCGGGACGACCAGTGCCTCCACGAGCGAGTTGGCGTTGTCGATGGTGCTGGCCCAGGATCCTTGTCCCGGGCCCGCCGTCAGGCGGGTGTCCAGCCGTCCCTGCCGGGCTACCTCGCGGCGGACCCGGGCGAGTTCCGCCGCCAGGTGCGCGTTGCGCTCGACTACCTGGTTGAACATCGCGGCGATGTCGGCCAGGCCTCCGTCTGGCGGTTCCTCCAGCCGCACCCGGAAGTTCCCGTCGCGCAGGCCGGTCAGCGCGACACGCAGCGGAAGCAGATCAGCATCGGACAGCGGCTCGGTCCGGCGGGGGGTGCCGCCGTTCGAGGGGGTTCGCGCCGCCGCCCCCGCAGCGGGCCGAGTGGTCTTCACGCCCATAGCAGAGGCCCCGTAACTCAGAGAAATTGTACGATTCCTGGCTGTCATGAAAAGTCAGTCTTGTTTCATGACATCCCGGGGAGGATCGTCCCTGCTTGCAACATACATCAGCTATCCGCGCCGCCACAGGTACGGATCGGTCTCGTGGCCGCCTGGCCGCACCGCTTTCGCCGTCGCCTGGGGCGAAATGCGCACTTGGACCCTTTCCGGATCCGCGGCATCCGGACCGCCGGCTCCTTCTGGCTATGCTCGCTGGCTGTGGCCACGATCGTCACTGTCTGTAATCAGACGGCCCGCCTGCCATCGCGGCCCCGCCAGAGCCGGGTCCGGCGGGGTGGAATTCCCGTCCCTAAATAGCCGCGATCAGCGTGCTGCTCACATTGGAGAGCTTCGGGAGAAGGGCAGATCCGGCAAGATTGTTTTGCCGCCGCGGCCGTTTCGGTGCGCCGGAATTCGATCAATTGGCCGCCGACGGCGGGGCCGAGGCCGGCCACGGCGCACCGTCCGGTGGGTGCAGTCGGGTGCGCCGTGCGGTTGGTGCGGTTGGGTGCACCGTGCGGTGGGCGCGGTTCGGTGGGCCGGCCCGGCGTGGAAACCGTTTAGCTAGATCCAGGGCAGCTCGGAGCGCTCGGCCCAGTAACGCTCCGGCGGCAGCGCAAGCGCCTCCAAGCCAGCGAGTTCGCCCGCGCCCAGCCGCACCTGCGCTGCCTGGAGGTTCGAGGTGACCTGGCCGGCGCTCGCGGCGCCCAGCAGCACCGTGTCCGCCCACGGCTGAGCCAGCGCGGCGGCCAGCGCCACCGCGTCCGGCCCCGTCCCGTGGCTGCGCGCGCAGTCGGCCAGCGGGGGCGGCGGCGCCGCGGCCAGCCGGCCGTTCGCGAGCGCTTCTTTGACCAGCACATGCGCGCCCGACTCGTGCGCCTCGGCCAGCGCGCCGGCCACCGACGTCTCCAGCAGGTTCCAGGTGGACTGCACCGCGGTGAACACCCGCCGCCCGCCGGCCTCGGCTTCCAGGCCCCGGCGAACCGTGTCGGCCTGACCCGGGCCGGAGGTAGAGAAGCCAACCCGCACGCCCGAGTCGGCCAGCCCGGCCAGCGCATCCAGCAGCGGCCCGTCCCCGAGCAGCGGGCTGTCGGAGGTGAGCGAGTGCACCTGGTACAGCGAGAGGCGGTCCCCGAGCAGCGCCCGGGTCTCGGCGAGCTGGGCGCGGAACCGCGCCAGCGAATGCTCCTTCACCTCGTGCACCGTCGCGTCGGTCCGCCAGCCGCCGACATAGCGGTAGCCCCACTTGCTGGAGACGGTCACATCGTGATGGCCCCGCTCGTCCAGCCACTGCGCGACGAACTCCTCGCCGCGCCCGTACGACCGGGCGGCGTCCACCCAGCGGACGCCGCCGGAGTAGGCGGCATCCAGGACCGCGAAGGCAGCCGAGCGCATCTCCGGTACGTCCCGGTTGGCGGGGAGGACCGCGGACCGGCCCAGGTTGATGTACGCGGGCCTGCCGATCGCGGCGACACCGATGCCGAGCCGGGCGCGATCCATGCCAGAACGCTACCCCGCGGCGGGGTCCCGTCCGGGTGCGCGCGATGCCGGCCGCGGTGCCGACCGCGGTGCCGGCCGCGGTGTCGAAGGGAGCGCCGAAGGGGGGCGGCGTCAGGGGCGCCGTCGCCGGGACAGGGTCACCGTGAAGCCCTTCGGCATCAGCGTCAGCCGTTCGGTCACCTTGAGCCGGTAACCGGCGTGGTCGTGCAACTGGTAGCGGCGCAGCAGCATCCCGAGCACCAGCATCGCCTCGTGCAGCGCGAACTGCCGGCCGATGCAGGCACGCGCGCCGGTGCCGAACGGCTTGTACAGATACCCGGGCCGGGTGCGTATCGCCTCCGGGGCGAACCGCTCCGGGTCGAACGCCTCCGGGTCGCCTCCCCAGGCGGGGTCGCGGTGCAGCATCGGCGCCAAGACGAATGCCCAGGCTCCGGCCCGCATCCGGTAGCGGCCGCCGATAACCGTGTCCTCGTGCGCCTCCCGGGAGAACCCCGGTGCGGTGGGCCACAGCCGCAGTGACTCATCCAGCACCCGGCGGACGTAGCGGAGCTTGGTCACCTGCTCATATGCCGGCGCTGTGCCGGTGTCCGCGCCCCACACCCGGTCCACCTCCTGCTGCGCCCGCTCCAGCACGGCCGGGTTCTTGACCAGGTAGTACAGCGCGAAGGACAGCGCGCCCGAGGTGGTCTCGTGCCCGGCGACCAGGAACGTGATGACCTGCTTGCGCATGTTGGCGTCGTCCAGCCGCTCGCCGGTGCCGGGCTGGGCGGTGTTGAGCATCAGCCCGAGCAGGTCGTCCGCGCTGGTGTCGCCGCTGGCCTTCCGGGCGCGGATGATGTCGTCCACGGCCCGGGCGAGGTACCCGGCGTTCCGGGCGTTCAGGCGGTCGGCGGTGCTGTGCAGCGCCCGGCCGATCAGCGGCGGCTTGATGGTCCGGCGCTGGGCGTGCCGCAGCCCGGCGATCATCGCGGTGACGAATGGATGCGGCTCGCGGCGGTCGAAGGAGCCGAAGTCGTAGCCGAACCCGGCTCGCGCGATCGTCTCCAGCGTCAGCCTGGTCAGGTCGGCCGGCGCGTCGACGGGGGATCCGTCCACGTGGGCGTCCCAGCGCGCGATGAGCCGCTCGGCGGTGTCGACCATCACCGGGTGGTAGCGCTGCATTGCCTCCCGGGTGAAGCCGGGCGCGAGGATGTCATGCGCCCGCTGCCAGTTCGGTTCGTCGTCGTGGGCGGTGAACAGCCCGTCGCCGGCCAGCTGGCGCAGGTTGGCCACGCCCAGCCCGACGTGCTTTCCGAACCGGGAGTCATCCGTGAGCTCTGCCACCAGGTCGGCGCCGGACACCAGAACGGCCTCCAGGTCGAACACCTTGCGGCGGAAGATCGGTCCGAGCAGACGGGCCCAGCGCATCGAGTCCTGCAGCGCAGTGGCGGCAGAGGCGCCGATCACGTCGCCGGCGACCGGGATCCGGTGCGGAGGGTGCGGAATCAGCGCCAGGTCCGGCCACCCGTGGTCAGGTGGGGCTTTCCGGCGCGCCCTTCCTGGTGCGGTCTGCTGCGGCGAGGCCGGTGCCGCCGTTCGCTCCCGCGCGGCCCGCGGTGCCCTGGTTGTCACACGAGTCTCCATCACTGTTGAACTCACGTCCAACAGTGATGGTCCGCCGCTATTGAACTCGTGTCAAGCACCGATGGTGCGTCACGCTCCCGCGTGACGCACCATCGGCTCGCGTTCAGTGAGTGAGGGTGGCACCCGCCTCCGACTCCGGTGCGGTGGGTTGCGCGGGCACGGATGGCATCTCGGCCGGAGCGCGGCTTGCCTTCGCGCCGGCCACGAAGCCCATCACCGGCACCCAGATCCCGGCCGCCAGCAGGCCGATGAAGGAGACCGGCCCGACCACGCAGACTACGGCGATCACCACCGTCAGCCAGCCCAGCCACGTCGGCAGCGACGACCGGAGGATCGCCACCCCGGTTGCCGCCAGCAGGGCCGCTATCCCGAACAGGAACGGGAGTTCGGCATTGCTGCCCAGGAAGTTCAGGGTCTTGGCGATGACCAGCTGGTTGTTGTGCGCGGCGAGGAGAAGCGCGACCTGGATCAGGCCGGAGACCAGGAACCCGCCGATGAACAGCAGGCCGGCGCCGTACGCGACGCCCGGCAGGACGCTACGGCTGCGTTCAGTGTCGCGTAGTACCCCGCGCAGCTGGGTCACGAAGACCAGCATCGCCGCGAGCGCCACGCCGACGAGGTAGATAGCGATCCATTGCCGTGTCTGGTGGGCGTTGTAGTAGTTGACGACGTTGGCGCCGGAAGCGTTCTCCCCCGGCGTGCTCCCGCTCAGCGGGCCGAACGCGATCACAATCAGCACCGGTACTGCAAGCCCGATGGGCCCCATCCACCGCCGCATCCGCCGTTCGCTCATGGTGTCCTTCTCCTCTGGCCGGCTGCCCCGGAGCCACCGCCCGAGGCCCGCATCCCCTGGTACCCGGCATCTCGACGGCCGGGCTATGACTACTCTGCGCCGGCCCGGACCTATCCGGACATAGGTAATTGTGCGTAGCCTTTACCACAAGAGACCGCCATGGCAGCGGGGACGAGCAGGGGGTTTGCCATGGCTCAGGACGGGCGGGCGCTGCGGGCGCTGCTTGACGGCCTCGCCGAGCTGTACGAGCCGAATGGCGCGGCTGCGTATCCGGCTCGGGCCGTTGCGGTCACCATGCGGCTGCTGCCGGTGGACTCCTGCTCCTACAACCAGATCGGCTTCATCCCGGGACCGGCCGGCGACCTGGTCCCGGGCCGGGTCGCCTACTGGGTGGATCCGCCCGGGGTCGGCGAATTCCCGGACGGCGGCCGGCTGTTCCAGCAGCACCTCCCGGAGCATCCGGTGCTCGCTTATCACCGCGCCACCGGCGACGGCCGCGCCCGGCGCATCTCTGACTTCCTCAGCGACCGGCAGTTCCGCTCGCTCGGCCTCTACAGCGATTTCTACCGGCACGCCGGGGTGCGTTACCAGACCGCCATCACGCTGCACGGCCCGGCCGGCGGGCTGATCGGGATCGCGCTGAACCGGGAGTCGCGCGACTTCCGCGACGAGGAACTGGAACTGCTGGATCTGCTGCGGCCGCACGTCGGGCGCGCGGCCCGGACGGCGGCATTGCTCAGCGCGCCGGCGTCCGGCGCGCTGCGGACGGCAGACGGCCGGGCGATCCTCACCTCCCGCCAGACCCGGATCCTGGAGCTCGTCGGCGACGGCCTCAGCGATCGGGCCATCGCCCGGCTGCTGCGCATCAGCACCCGGACCGTGCATGCCCATCTGCAGCACATCTACCGGTTGCTCGACGTAACCTCCCGGACCGAAGCACTGGCCCACCTGCGGGCGCTCTCACTCGCCCGGGCGCCGGCCGGCGGCTCGTCACCCGGCGGCTCGTCACCCGGCGACCGGGGACTGCGGCCGGGCAGCGTCCCTCCCGCGCCACCCACACCTGTTGAACTCGTGTCAAAGTAAACTCGGGGCGTGAGCGAACGGTCCGTGCCCCCGCCCGGAAGGGCCGCACCGTGGCCGGACCCGGCCGCCGGACCCGGGCCTGGCAGTTCCGTGCCGCCGTCCGCCGGCCGGGCGGGGCCCGGGTCGGGGAGTGCCCGGCGGCGGTTGCGCACCGGTGAGCGCCGGCAGCAGCTGCTTCAGG
Organism: Streptosporangiaceae bacterium; assembly: GCA_051986485.1. Lineage (GTDB taxonomy): Bacteria > Actinomycetota > Actinomycetes > Streptosporangiales > Streptosporangiaceae > JBPYFL01. The sequence continues at coordinate 6,970 of JBPYFL010000054.1, forward strand.
TCGGAGCCGGGCTGTTCGCCGAGCACCCCTATGAGGAGGTCTGGGTCGAGCAGGTCGCCCAGCGGGCCGGCGTATCCCGGGGGCTGCTCTACCACTACTTCCCGACCAAGCGGGATTTCCTGCTCGGCATCGTCGTGGCCGAGGGCGAGCGGATGCAGCAGGTCATCGAGGCGCATCCGGACCGGCCGGCTGCCGAGCGCCTCACCCTCGCCGTCGACGCGTACCTGGCCTACGCCGCCGCGCACCCGGACGGATTCCGCGCTTTCCAGCGCACGTCGGAGACGGACGCCGAGGTCCGGGCGATCAAGGAGGACTACCTCGCCCGCACCGAGAGCGCCATCGTCGCCGGCCTGGCCGCCGACGCCGGCATTCCGCCGGGAGCGCTGCGGATCGTGGCCCGCGGCTGGATGGCGTTCGTCGTGGAGGCGTGCCTGCAATGGCTCGACCGGCCGGCCCTCTCCCGGGAGCAGTTGCGGGAGTTGTGCGTGCGGATCATCCTCGGCGCCGTGGGACTGGGCGCCGATATGTCGCCGGCGCCGATGTGGCCGGAGCCGGGGCCGATGGCGCAGAATAGGGGTACGTGAGGCACGCTCCGACGCGAATCGCGATCATTGGCGGCGGCCCGGGTGGCTACGAGGCCGCCCTCGTCGCGGCGCAGGTTGGCGCCGACGTCACGGTGGTGGAACGGGACGGTCCGGGTGGCGCGTGCGTGCTGACCGACTGCGTTCCCTCCAAGACCCTGATCGCGACGTCGGAAACGATGTCCGCGTTCGGATCCGCGGGCGACCTCGGCGTCCGGGTCGGTGGTTCCGCCGACGGCCTGGCCGCCCCGGCGCCTCCCGGTTACGACTGTGCTCCGGCGGTCGACGCGCCGCGGCTGTACGCCCGGGTGCGGTCCCTGGCGCAGCGCCAGTCCGCCGACGTCGATGCGCGCCTGGCCGCCGAGGGGGTCCACGTCGTGCGGGGGGAGGGACGGCTCATCTCCGGCGGCGCCGGACGGTGGACGGTGGAGGTGCCCGGTCACCGGATCGGGGCGGACGTGGTGCTGATCGCGCCGGGCGCGCATCCACGCGTACTGCCGGATGCGGCACCGGACGGCGAGCGGGTGCTGACCTGGCGGCAGCTCTACGACCTGGACACGCTGCCTCCCGAGCTGATCGTCGTCGGCTCCGGTGTGACCGGAGCCGAGTTCGCCAGCGCCTACCAGGCGCTCGGTTCGCAGGTGACGCTGGTCTCGTCGCGCGAGCGAGTGCTCCCGCACGAGGACACGGACGCGGCCGTGGTGGTGGAGGACGTCTTCCGGCGGCGGGGGATGACGGTCCTGAACCGGTCCCGCGCCGCCGCGGTGAAGCGCAGCGGCGACGGCGTCGTGGTCACCCTGGAGGACGGCCGGACCGTCGAGGGCTCGCACACGCTGCTGACCGTGGGGATGGTCCCGAGCACCGCTGGTGTGGGCCTGGAGGAGGCCGGGGTGGAGCTGGACGAGCGCGGCTTCGTCCAGGTGGACCGGGTGTCGCGGACGGCCGCGCCCGGCGTGTACGCGGCGGGGGACTGCACCGGCCTGCTGATGCTCGCCTCGGTCGCCGCGATGCAGGGCCGGATCGCCATGTGGCACGCGCTCGGCGAGGCGGTGACGCCGATCAGGCTCAGCCACGTCGCCGCGACGATTTTCACCGAGCCGGAGATCGCGACGGTGGGCGTCAGCCAGCAGGCCGTCGCCGCGGGCCGGGTCGATGCCCGGGTAGTGAAGCTGCCGCTGGCGACGAATCCGCGGGCGAAGATGCAGGGTTTCCGCGACGGGTTCATCAAGCTGTTCGCCCGCCCGGGGTCCGGCATGGTGCTCGGCGGGGTGGTGGTGGCTCCCCGTGCCAGCGAGCTCATCCTGGCGGTGTCGATCGCGGTCGAGCAGCAGCTGACGGTGAGCCAGCTGGCGCACACGTTCGCCGTGTACCCGTCGCTGTCCGGAAGCCTGACCGAGGCGGCACGGAAACTGATGCAGTCAGCGGCCGAGTTCGAGTGATCCGGCGTGGACGCACAGAAGATCATCCTTGACTGCGACCCGGGGGTCGACGACGCGCTGGCCATCGTCTTCGCCCAGGGCCATCCCGGCCTGTCGCTCACCGGCATTACCACGGTCGCCGGCAACGTCGGCCTCGAGCTGACCACGACGAACGCCCTCCGGGTCGCCGAACTGCTGGACCTGGCGTGCCCGGTGGTCGCGGGGTGCGGCGGCCCGCTGCTGGCGGGTCCGCTGCGCGCGATCCTGGACGCGCGGCATGCACACGGCGATGACGGGCTGGCCGGGGCGCGGCTCCCGCCACCGGCAGCGAAACCGCGTGACGGCCACGCGGTGGACTTCATCCTGGCCGCCACGGCCGCGGCACCAGGGGAGATCACGCTGGTCGCGACGGGACCGCTGACCAACATCGCGCTCGCCGTCCGCCGTGATCCGGCGCTGGTCAGCCGGGTCCGGGACTTCGTCATCATGGGCGGCTCGGCGACCCGCGGGAACGTCACCCCGGCCGCCGAGTTCAACATCGGGGCCGACCCGGAAGCGGCGGCCATCGTGTTCGACGCCGGCTGGCGGGTCACCATGGTCGGGCTGGACGTCACGCTGCGGGCGCGGGCGCGGCCCGCGGTGCTGGAGCGGATGCAGGGCCTGGGGCGGCTTTCCGACGACCTGCTGGTTCCGTGCCTGTCCCGGTTCAGCCCGGACCCCGCGCCGCTTCCCGGTCTCGCCGGTCAGGAGGGACCCGCAGCCGGGCCCGCGGTGCACGACGTCTGCGCCCTGGTGCGGGTCGCGCAGCCGGACGTGATCGGCTGCGCGGGCGCCCGGGTCGGTGTCGAGACCTGCGGCACCCTGACCACCGGGATGACCGTCGCGGATTTCCGCGCGCTGCCGGAAGACCATAACGCCCTCGTCGCCACCGACATCGACATAGACCGATTCTGGGACGTGGTCATCGGCGCGTACGGCCGCGCGGCCGCGGGGGTGCCAGTGCGGCACCCGGGGGTAGCGGACCGGGCGGGAATGTGAGTGGCGGCGATCGACGGGAAGTAGTTGTGTCATGAGTGAATCAGCTGGCAGGAAACCAGTCGTCGCGGTGCTCGGCCTCGGGATCATGGGGGCCGGCATGGCCCGCAGCATGCTCTGTGCGGGCCTGCCGGTACGGGCATGGAACCGGACAAGGAGCAAGGCCGAGCCGCTGGAAGACGACGGCGCGGTCGTGGCCGGCACCCCGGAAGAGGCGGTCGCCGGGGCCGACGTCGTGCTGACGATGCTCTCCGACGGGTGGGCCGTTCAGGAGACCATCGCGGCGGCTGCCCCGGGCCTGGCCGAAGGGCAGGTATGGGTGCAGTCGAGCACCATCGGCCCCGAAGCCACCAGCGATCTCGCCGATGAGGCGAAACGGCACGGCGTGGCATTCGTCGACGCGCCGGTGCTCGGTACCAAGAAGCCGGCCGAGGAGGGCAAGCTGCTCGTCCTGGCGGCCGGCCCGGAAGACGTCCGGGATCGCATCCGCCCGGTGCTCGACGCGATCGGGCAGCGCACGATGTGGGTGGGCCATGACGGCGGGGCCGCGGCCGCCAGCCGGCTCAAGCTGGTGCTGAACAGCTGGGTCCTCGCGGTGACCACCGGCGCCGCGGAGACGCTCTCCCTCGCCGAAGGACTGCACCTCGACCCGAAGCTGGTGCTCGAGGCACTCTCCGGCGGCGCGATGGACATGCCGTACCTGCACACGAAGGCGGGCGTGATCATGACCGGCGATTTCGCGCCGAGCTTCACCGTCGCCTCGGCCGGCAAGGACGCCGGTCTCATCACCGAGGCGGCCAAGTCCGCCGGGCTGCGGCTGCCGATGGCCGAGGCGGTCGCGCAGCGGTTCCGCCGGACCGCCGAACTCGGCCACGGCGGGGAGGACATGGCCGCTACCTACTTCGCCAGCTTCGACGGCGAAGGATAACGCGGCGCCGCGGAACCGCGTGCCGGCCGATAGCCAATCTGTTAACGCGGTTGTAAACAGCGCTGTTAGCATATACGGTTACGCCTGGGTATACTCAGCTTCATGCTGAGAGTAAGTGACGAAACCCGGGAGCGGGTGCTGCGTCTTGGCCGGGAGGAGTTCGGCGGCGTGTCGGCCGATGAGACGATCCGTCGGCTCATTGAGGAGCACTGGCAAGCCGCTGCCATCGCTGCGGTACAGAGGTACCGCGAGTCCGACCCACTGGGCTGGTCCGACTACGTCGCAGAGGCTAACGAACTCGCGGGGGCCGATGCGCAGATCACTGACGAGTGGGCGAATAGCCCCAGGTGAGCCAACCGCAGATTGAACCTGGCCAGGTCTGGTTTGTCGATTTCGATCCGGTGCGGGGCCGCGAGCAAGGAAAAGACCGGCCCGCCTTGGTGGTCTCGTCCCGGTTCCACCTCGAGCTAACGATGTGTCAGCTTGTCACCGTGCTTCCGCTGACGAGCGTGGAACGACGCGGCTGGTTGCATCGGGTCCGCGTCGCCGCGGGAAACGGCTGGGTCATCACCGAACAGATTCGGACTGTCTCCGCCGCCCGATTCCGTCGCCACGCGCCGGAGATCTCGTTGTCGGAATCTGAACTCACTGAGGTTCGGCAGATGCTGGCGCAAATGCTGTTCGTCTAGCGATATTCGGAGGTGAGCATGCCGACCCTGGCCCCTGAGACGGCTGCGACCTGGGTCAGCCGCTGGGAACGGCAGCAGCAGTTCTACCTTCCCGGCCGGGAAGAACGCTTCACCGCGCTGATCGACGCCGTCGAGGCCGCAGCGGGCCGCCCGGACCCGGTGGTCATCGACCTGGGCTGCGGCCCCGGCTCGCTGGCCGTCCGGCTGCTGGACCGGCTGCCCGCGGCCAGCGTTGTCGCGGTGGACGCGGACCCGCTGCTGCTCGCGCTCGGGCGGGCGGTTTACGGCGCCACCACCGGATTGCGGTTCGTGGACCTGGATCTCCGGCAGCCGGGCTGGTCCGCGGCGCTCGGGCTGGACGGCCCGGCCGACGCCGCGGTCAGCACGACGGCGCTGCACTGGCTCCCGCCGGCCTCGCTGCGGGCGATGTACGCCGAGCTGGCCACCGCTCTGCGCCCGGGCGGGCTGCTGCTCAACGGCGATCACTTCACCGCCGACCAGCCGGGAGTGGCCGGTCTCGACCGCGCGCTCACCGAGCGCCGGGAGCGCCGCGCCGATGCTGCCGTCACCGGTCCCGAGCAGGCCGGCGAAGGCTGGTCGCAGTGGTGGGAGGCGGCGGAGGCCGACCCCGACCTCGCTGGCCTCACCGCGGAACGAAACCGCCGCGAGTGGTCGGCCGACCACCACGGCACCGAGTCGATGACCCTCGCCGCCCACCTCGGCGCTCTGCGTGAGGCCGGCTTCGCCGAGGCGGGCACCCTCTGGCAGTACGGGGATAACCGCCTGCTGTGCGCCATCCGCGGCTGACCGCCGGTCAGTGCGTGGGGCGGCCGATGTCCGGGTCGTCGGGGACCTCCAGGCCGTGCTGGCGCAGCCGGGCGGCACGGATGTCGTCCGCGTAGATGGTGACGGTGAACAGGCTGCCGGCCAGCGCCAGGGCGGGCACCATGATGCGCAGCCACGGCGGCCCCGGCAGCAGGGCGAGCAGCAGGCAGGCGGGGATCATCACCACCAGGTGCCGGAGAACGACCCGGGCGCGCCATCCGGCGTCGATCAGCTCGTGCCGCACCCACTCGCGATTGTCCGGCCCGAGCTTGAGGCCCACGGCGAACCTGAGCCGCCCGAACAGGGACGGGTCGCCCGGCAGCCTGGTCAGGACCACTCCCGCCGGGCCGTCAGCTCTTCAGCTCGCATATCGCCTCGCCGTTCGTGACCGCCTGACCGACGGTGGCCGACAGCCCGGTCACCGTTCCGTCCTTGTGCGCCGTGAGCGGCTGCTCCATCTTCATCGCCTCGAGCACCACGATCGGCTCCCCGGCCGTCACCTGCTGACCCTCAGCCGCGACGACCTTGACGATCGTCCCCTGCATCGGGCTGATCAGGGCATCGCCACCCGGTGCGGCCTGGCTCTTCCGGCCGCCCCGTCGGCCCGACCGCGCGGCTGGCCTCGTGCTGGGGCTGCCTGCCCCGGGGCCTGCCACGCCCGCTCCCAGCCCGGCCGGCAGCACCACCTCGAGCCGCTTGCCGCCGACCTCGACGGTGATCCGCTCCCGCTCGGATTCCTGCCCCGGGTCGTCGGCGACGGGCCCCTGGTAGGGCGGGATGTCGTTGGCGAACTCGGTCTCGATCCAGCGGGTGTGCACGCTGAACGGCTCCGAAGTGAACGCCGGATCGGATGTCACCGCCCGGTGGAACGGGAGCACCGTGGGCATCCCCTCCACCTCTGACTCGGACAGGGCGCGGCGGGCACGCGCCAGCGCCTGCGGTCGGTCCGAGCCGGTGACGATGAGCTTGCCGATCAGTGAGTCGAAGGCCTGCGGAACGGTCATGCCCTCGGCGTAGCCCGCGTCCACCCGGACGCCCGGGCCTGAGGGCAGCCGCAGCCCGGTGATCGTTCCCGGGGCGGGCAGGAAGTTGCGGCCGGCGTCCTCGGCGTTGATCCGGAACTCGATCGAGTGGCCCCGCAGTTCCGGGTCGCCGAAGCTGAGCGGCTGCCCGTCCGCGATGCGGAACATCTCCAGGACGAGGTCGATCCCGCTGACCTCCTCGGTGACCGGGTGCTCGACCTGCAGCCGGGTGTTGACCTCGAGGAACGACACCGTCCCGTCCTGACCGATGAGGAACTCACAGGTTCCCGCCCCGCGGTACCCGGCCTCCGCCAGGATGGCCTTCGACGAGTCGTACAGCAGCCGGGTCTGCTCGCCGGTCAGGAACGGCGCGGGCGCCTCCTCGACCAGCTTCTGGTGCCGCCGCTGCAGCGAGCAGTCGCGGGTCGACACCACCACCACGTTCCCGAACGCGTCCGCCAGGCACTGGGTCTCCACATGCCGGGGACGGTCGAGGTACCGCTCGACGAAGCACTCGCCGCGGCCGAACGCCGCGACCGCCTCGCGGACCGCCGACTCGTAGCAGTCCTCGATCTCGTCCGCTGTCCTGGCGACCTTCAGGCCACGGCCGCCGCCTCCGTAGGCCGCCTTGATCGCAACGGGAAGCCCGTACTCGCGGGCGAAGTCCTGCACCTCGCCGGGGCCGGAGACCGGGTCGGCGGTGCCGGGGGCCAGCGGCGCGCCGACGGCCTGGGCGATGTGCCGGGCGCGGACCTTGTCGCCGAGCGCGCTGACGGCCTCGGCCGGCGGGCCGATCCAGGTGAGCCCCGCGTCGGTGACGGCCTGGGCGAACTCGGCGCTCTCGGCGAGGAAGCCGTAACCGGGATGCACCGCATCCGCGCCCGACTGGTCGGCGACCTTGAGGAGCTTGTCGATGTCCAGGTAGGTTTCGGCGGCGTTCTGCCCGCCGAGCGCGTATGCCTCGTCCGCCATCTTCACGTGAAGCGCGTCCAGGTCTTGCTCGGCGTAGACGGCGACGCTGGCGAGACCCGCGTCCCGGCATCCGCGGGCGATCCGCACGGCGATCTCGCCGCGATTGGCGATCAGGACCTTCTGCACCAGAATCTCCTACCCTCGGCTTGCCAGGGAGTCTAGGTGAGGGCCGGTTTCCCGGTGCTGGCGGCCCGAGTGGGTACGCCAGGCACGCGTCCGCTGACGGCGGCCAACCGCCGCCGGCGCCAACCGCTGACGGCGGCCGGCTCGCTGCGGCCCGGGCTTACCGGAAGTTACCGGTGTGGCCGAGCGAGAACCGGCCAGGCTGCGGGAACACGCAGAGCCCGTGCGGCCCGGCGCCGACCGGGATCTCGGCCAGCAGCCGGCCGGTCTGGGTCGACATCGCGTACACGACGCCGTTGTACCGGCCGCCCCACCACATCACGTTGCCGTCCGGCGAGACACCGCCCATGTCCGGTGAGCCCCCGCCGGGGATCCACCACTTGTGCACCACCTTCTCGGTGGCGAAGTCGATCACCGAGACCGAGCCCTCACCCCGGTTGGAGGCGAACAGGTATCGCGAGTCCCGGCTGACCAGGAAGCCGTGCGTGCCCGCGCCGGTCGGGATGAACCCGGCCACCTTGAAGCTCGCCGCGTCGATCAGCCAGACCCCGTTGCGCATCATGTCGGCGACGTAGAAGGTCTTGCCGTCCGGCGAGAGCCGGACATCCTGGGGCATGCTGGCGCCGGGAACCGCGTCCATGTCGCTGGCGGCGCCCAGCGTGAGCACGCCGGTCACCTTGCGCTTGGCGATGTCGATGCGCAGCAGTTGCGCACTGAACTCGCAACTCGCGATCGCGTAGCTGCCGTCGGCGGAGAAGTCCAGGTGGTTGATCCCGACGCACGGCACCGGCATCGAGTCCTGCAGCTTCATCGTCTTCGGGTCACGGAAGTCGAGGCGGCTGAGAGCTTCCGCCATCACGAGCGCGCTCCGGCCGTCCGGGGTGAAGTAGAGGTTGTACGGGTCCGCGACCGGGACCGGCTGTCCCGGCTGGCCCGTCGCCGGGTTGATCGGGGTGAGGTCGTAGCCGTCAGTGTCGTTGACCCACAGCACCGAGCCATCCCAGGACGGTGTCACGTGGTTCGGCTGCCCGCCCACCGGAAACTGGCCGATGACCTTGTAGGTCTGCGGGTCGATCACGGTGACCGTATTGCTGAGACTATTCGGCACATATACCCGTAGCGGATCATTTCGCCATTGCGGATTGACCATTCCGGGTCGGATATAGGCGTATATATCCGTCGGGGCTTCCGGGGTCGCTGGACCCGAATTCGACGGATGACCGGATGGCGGCCGGGCGGTGGTCTTGTGCGCCGCCCGTGGTGCCGCGGTGTGCGCCGCCGGGCGGGCCGTCGTTCCTAGTGAGCCGCACGCGGCGGCCAATGCCGCGGCGCCCGCCAAGACCGCCGCGGTAAACGAACCGATCCGGATCCGGGCCGCGGCGCAGCGGTTTTTCCCGCCGAAAATTGCCCCCATGTTTCACGGATCATAATCAGTGGCGGGCCCGGCGTATATGTTCGGCGGCGGGTTAATTCCGGGCGTTGTTCCGCGGCTGATGCGGCCTCAGTCGCCGCCTCAGTTGCCGGGGTCAGTTGCCGGGCTCAGTTGCCGGGCTCAGTCTCCGGGGAAGCCGCTGGCGCGCCAGCCTCCGGGGCCGGGGAATACCGGGCTGCGGAGCAGGCTGGCCCGGTCCCGCCAGGCGCTGGGCCTGCTCCGGGCCGCGTGCGCTCTGGCCTCTCGCGCCTGCCGTTCCCGCGTTGCCAGCCGGGCCATCACGATGGTCAGCACCGCGGCGACCTCCTCGCCGGTCGGGTTCCCGCGGGCAACCCGTACGGCCGGCACTTCCTGCTCGCTCAACGTCGCGGCTCCGTCATCTCGTGGTCGCTACAGCGGGACGTTGCCGTGCTTCTTCGGCGGCAGCTTCATCCTCTTCCCGCGCAGGCTCCGCAGCGCCCGGACGATCTGGCTGCGGGTCTCGGCGGGCCGGATGACCGCGTCCACGTAACCGCGTTCGGCCGCGATGTACGGGTTCGCCAGCGCGTCCTCGTACTGGGTGATCCGCTCGGCGCGCAGCGCCTGCGGGTCCTCGGCGGCGGCGAGTTCCCTCCGGTAGAGGATGTTGACGGCGCCCTGAGCACCCATCACCGCGATCTGGGCGGTGGGCCATGCCAGGTTCACGTCGCCGCCGAGATGCTTGGACCCCATGACGTCGTAAGCGCCGCCGTAGGCCTTGCGGGTGATGATCGTCACCTTCGGCACCGTCGCCTCGGCGTAGGCGTAGATGAGCTTGGCGCCGTGCCGGATGATCCCGCCCCACTCCTGGCCGGTGCCGGGCAGGAAACCGGGAACGTCGACGAACGTGAGCACCGGGATGCTGAACGCGTCGCAGGTCCGCACGAAGCGCGCCGCCTTCTCGGACGCGTCGATGTCGAGCGTGCCGGCCAGGTGCATCGGCTGGTTCGCGACCACGCCCACCGACCAGCCCTCGACCCTGCCGAAGCCGGTGACGATGTTGGCCGCGAAACCGGCCTGCACCTCGAGGAACTCCCCGCCATCGAGCACATGCTCGATGGCGGTGTGCATCTCATACGGCTGGTTGGTGGAGTCGGGAATCAGCTCGTCCAGCTCGGCGTCCTCGTCGGTGACCTCGAGCGCCGCGCTCGCGGCGTCGCCGGATCCGTTCGCCGTGTACCCGGTCTCGCCGGACACCGGCGGCTCCTCCAGGTTGTTGGACGGCAGGTACGACAGCAGCGCCCGCGCGTAATCGAGGCAGTCGTCCTCGTCAGCCGCCTGGTAATGGGCAACCCCGGACTTGGTGTTGTGCGCCTGGGCGCCGCCGAGTTCCTCGAAGCTGACCTCCTCGCCGGTCACCGTCTTGATCACGTCCGGGCCGGTGATGAACATGTGCGAGGTCTTCTCCACCATCACGGTGAAGTCGGTCAGCGCCGGGGAGTAGACCGCGCCGCCCGCGCAGGGGCCCATGACCAGGGAGATCTGCGGGATCACCCCGGAGGCGATGACGTTGCGCTTGAAGATCTCGGCGAACAGCCCGAGAGCGACAACGCCTTCCTGGATCCGGGCGCCGCCGCCGTCGTTGATGCCGACAACCGGGCATCCGACCTTGAGGGCGTGATCCATCACCTTCATGATCTTCTCGCCGTATACCTCGCCGAGCGATCCGCCGAAGACGGTGAAGTCCTGGCTGAAAACGCATACCGGGCGGCCGTCGACGGTCCCGTGCCCGGTGACCACCCCGTCGCCGTACGGCCGTCGCTCCTCGATGCCGAAGCCGGTCGCCCGGTGCCGGGCGAGCTCGTCGAACTCGGTGAACGAACCGGGGTCGAGAAACCGGTCGACGCGCTCCCGCGCGGTCATCTTGCCCCGGGCGTGCTGGGTGGCCACCGACCGCTGCGAGCCCGCGTGGATCGCCTCGTCGCGCCGCCGCACCAGATCCGCGATCTTGCCGGCGGTGGTGTGCGGTGCGGCTTCGTCCGGTGCGGCGTCGTCCGGTCCGGATTCGTCCTGGGCTGCTGGTCCTGCGGCCGCGCCCGCCGGCGCCGCCGCTGTCGCTGCCGTCGGGTCCGGTGCCGCCGCGTCCGCCTCGGGCTGGGGAGCTTCGCTGGCCATGCGGACAGATTAGCGGTGGCGCCGCGGCGCACTCGGGGCGCAGGCGGGCAGATCGTAGAAGAGATCTCAAAAATGAGATACCATCGGGCGCATGGACGATGCGGGACCGCGACGGCTGCCGGTGCTACCCGGGTTCCGGGAGATGGCGCTGCGGCGGATGTCCGAGGACCGCCGGCAGCTGGTCGGTTTCCTGGCCGGGGAGCGGCGGGCCGCCGGGCTGTCGCAGACCGAGGTGGCGGCCCGGATGCGGACCTCGCAGTCGGCCGTGGCGCGGCTCGAGGCGGGCGAGTCGGACGTCCGCGCATCCACGCTGGAGCGGTACGCGGCAGCGATCGGGTGCGAGATCAGCTGGCAGTTCAAGCAGCCGGAGGAGCCGAGATGACGCCGGACGGGGGCGACCAGCTGGGCCGCGTGTACGAGCGGCTGCTGGAGCGCCGGGTCGTGATGGCGCACGGCCACCTCGACGATGAGGCGGCGACGGCGCTCTGCGCGCAACTGCTCACCCTGGACGCCACCGGCGACGAGCCGATCCGGTTGCAGATCCAGGGTCTCGACGCTGAACTGCCCGCCGCGCTCACCGTGATGGACGCGATGGACACCGTCGGCGTGCCCGTGCACGCCTACGCGGGCGGGCAGCTGACCGGTCCCGCCCTCGGCATCCTGGCCGCCGCGCACCGGCGGCTCGCCTACCCCAGCGCCGGGTTCCACCTCACCGAGCCCCGGACGTCCTACGACGGAACCGCGGCCGAGCTGTCGGCGAGCGGGCAGCAGCTCAACTCGATGCTGGATGCGCTGTACTTCCGGCTCGCCGAGGTCACCGGCCGGGAGGTGGACGAGATCCGCGACGATGCCCGCGGCGGCCGGTTCCTCACCGCCGATCAGGCCATCGACTACCGGCTGGTGGATGACGTTGCCGGGCGCGGCGCGGCGGCGGGCCGCCGCGACCCTCGCTGACGTGCGCGGGAACCTGCCGGCCACTAGCTGATCGGTGGCCGGCCGGCACCGATACGCTGATCCGGATGACCAGCGAGACGAGCAGCCAGACAGCCAGCGAGCCGGTCGACGGCGCGGACGCCCCGACGGAACGCGCATCCGCCCGCGAGCAGATGCCCACGCCGATGCGCCGCGACGTCCGGCTGCTTGGTGACCTGCTCGGCGAGGTGCTCCGCGATACCGGCGGGCAGGACCTGCTGGACGATGTCGAGCGGCTGCGGCATGCGGTGATCGGTGAGCGGGACGCCGGCCCGGGCGGCGGCGGGGGCGCCGGCGAGATCACCAAGCTGGTGGCCGGCTGGCCGCTGGAGCGCGCCGAACTCGTCGCCCGCGCCTTCACCGTCTACTTCCACCTGGTGAACCTGGCCGAGGAGCACCAGCGGGTGCGCACCCTCGCCGAGCGGCACACCAGCGGGGTCCCGGTGCGCGAATCGCTGGCCGCGGCCGTCGGGGAGATCGGCCACGATCAGGGAGCACAACGGCTGCGCGAACACCTCGCGGGCCTGGAGGTGCACCCGGTGTTCACGGCGCACCCGACTGAGGCCCGGCGCCGCGCCGTCGTCACCGCGCTGCAGCGGATCAGCGGGCTGCTCGCCGGCGGCGAGCACGAGCACAGCAGTTATCAGCAGGCTGAGCTGAACCGCCGGCTGCGCGAGGAGATCGACCTGCTGTGGCGTACCTCGCAGCTGCGGGTCCAGGCAATGAGCCCGGTCGATGAGGTCCGCACCGTGATGGCCGCGTTCGACGAGACGATTTTCCGGGTCGTCCCTGCGGTGTACCGGGCACTCGACCAGGCGCTGTCCGGTACCGAAAGCGGCGCCGCGCCGCCAGTCGCCCCGGCGTACCTGCGGTTCGGCAGCTGGGTCGGCGGGGACCGGGACGGCAATCCGTACGTGACCGCACAGGTCACCCGGGAGGCCGTGGCCATTCAGGCCGAGCACGTGCTGCGGGCGCTGGAGAACACCACCGGCAGGATCGGCCGGGCGCTGACCGCGCACGACTCCGGCACCCCGCCCTCGGGGCGGCTGAGCCAGGCGCTGGCGATGGCCGGCTCGGCGCACCCGGACCTGATCGACGCGCTCGCCGCCCGGTCACCGGCCGAGCCGCACCGGCAGTACCTGCTCTACTGCGCCGAACGGCTCCGGGCGACCCGTCTCCGGCACGCCGACCTCGGCTACGCCGATGCCGCCGAATTCCTCGCCGACCTGCGCCTGGTGCAGGAGTCGCTGGCCGCGGCGGGCGCGCCCCGGCAGGCGTTCGGCGAGCTGCAGCACCTCATCTGGCAGGCGGAGACGTTCGGCTTCCACCTCGCGGAGCTCGAGGTCCGGCAGCACAGCGCCGTGCACGCCGCCGCGCTCGCCGAGCTACGGGCCGGCGAGCAGCTCTCGGAGCGGACCGAGGAGGTGCTCGCCACGCTGCGCGCGGTGGCGTGGATCCAGGACCGGTTCGGCGTCTCCGCGTGCCGCCGGTACGTGATCAGCTTCACCCGCTCCGCGGCGGACGTCGCCGCGGTCTACGAACTGGCCCGCTTCGCGGTCCACGACGGCCGGGTCCCGGTGCTGGACGTGGTGCCGCTGTTCGAGAGCGGCGAGGACCTGCGGAACGCGCCCGCGGTGCTGGAGGAGATGCTGCGGCTGCCGGAGGTGGCGGGGCGGCTGGCGCAGACCGGCCGGCGGCTGGAGGTGATGCTCGGCTACTCGGACTCGGCCAAGGAACTCGGGCCGGCGGCTGCCACCCTGGAGCTGTTCGACGCGCAGGCGGCGCTGACCCGCTGGGCGGCCGGGAACGACGTGCGGCTGACCCTCTTCCACGGCCGCGGCGGCGCAACCGGCCGCGGCGGCGGCCCGGCCGGCCGGGCGGTGCTGGCGCAGGCGCCCGGCTCGGTGGCTGACCGGTTCAAGGTGACCGAACAGGGCGAGGTGATCTTCGCCAGATACGGCCAGCGCGCGATCGCCCAGCGGCACCTGGAGCAGGTGACCTCGGCGGTCCTGCTCTCGTCCGAGCCCGCCGTGCAGGAGCGCGTCACGTCCGCCGCGGACCGGTTCCGCGATGTGGCGGACCGGATGGGGCAGGCCGCGTGCGCGGCGTACCGGTCGCTGGTGGAGGCCGAGGGCTTCGCCGAGTGGTTCGCGCGGGTCAGCCCGCTGGAGGAGATCGGCGGCCTGCGGATCGGATCGCGCCCGGCGCGCCGCCGCGCCGCGGGCGGCGCCGGTGCGGGCGGCGGGCCATCGAGCCTGGACGACCTGCGCGCGATCCCGTGGGTTTTCGCCTGGTCGCAGACCCGGGTGAACCTTCCCGGCTGGTACGGCCTCGGCAGCGGGCTCGCCGCCGTGGCCGGGGAGCCCGGGGGCATGGACCGGCTGCGTGCCGCCTTCCGGGAGTGGCCGCTGCTCGGCGTGCTCCTGGAGAACGCGGAGATGAGCCTCGCCAAGACCGACCGGCGGATCGCCGCCGAATACCTGGCCCTCGGTGGCCGCGACGCGCTCAGCTCCCAGGTGCTCGCCGAGTACGACCGGACGATGGACCTGGTGCTCGAGGTGACCGGCCACGACCGGGTGCTGGCCGCCCGCCCGGTGCTCTCCCGCGCGGTGGCGCTGCGCAACCCGTACGTGGACGCGCTCTCGCACCTGCAGTTGCGCGCGCTGCGGGCACTGCGGGCCCCCGGAGCGGCGGAGATGGGCGACGACGAACGCGAACGGCTGGAACGGCTGCTGCTGCTCACGGTGAACGGCGTCGCCGCGGGCCTGCAGAACACCGGCTGAACGGGCGGCCGCGCCGCGGTTTCAGGCCTCGGCGGCGGTGGCCCCGTCTGCCCCGGTGGCCCCGTCGGCGCGGGTGGCCCCGTCTGCGCCGGTGGCGCCGTCTGCCGTGACCGGCGCCGGCGTCGCCGTCTGCTTTCCGGCGGGGCGAGGCCGCTCGCGGATGAACAACAGCCCGGCGGCCAGGCAGGCGAGCGGGACCGCCGAGATCGCGTACCGGTAGTCGTATTCCACCGCCGCCACCGGGATCACCAGGTTGAACAGCGCCATCGTCCATGGCAGCGCGGCGGGGCCGCCCCAGCGCCGCCAGTTCCGCACCACGCCGGCGAGCCCGCCCAGCATCACCAGCAGGAAGATCACCCCGGGGAAGAACACCGGAAGCTGGTAGACGTACATCAGGAACGCCCACGGCTGCGCCGGATGGGTGTTGCGGGTGGTGTGACCGTAGGCGTGCAGCGAGTGCTTCTGGTAGGGGCTCAGGCTGGCCACGTGCGGCGCCGCGGTGAAGTGCAGGCTGAGGAAGCTGGAGGTCTTGTCGGTGGCGAGGAAGGTGAGCATCACCTCCTTGCTGACCACCGTCAGGTAGTCCAGCGGCTGGGCCGCGATCGCGTGCAGCGCGAACCGCTCGGCGCGGCCGTTGTTGTAGCCGTTGATCCCCGGATGGGCGTCGCTCATGTACCAGGTGCCCGGCTGCCACAGATAATCGGCCGGGGTGCGCTCGTGCAGCGTGTAGTCCAGCGACCACGGGGGCGCCGGGGGCCGGACGCCGTGCGGCTGGTTCTCCGGGCACAGCGAGGTCAGGTCCGGCGGCGGCTTGATCACCGCGCAGTTGGCGAACGACGTCGTCCGCGACCAGAGGAACAACCCGTTGCTGTTGGTGATGTCGAAGTGGCCGTAGTCGGCGAAAAAGACCGACATGTACGCGACCACCGGGATGACGAAAGCCGCGAGCCCCGCCGTGAACGCCCGCCAGCCGACCCGCCGGATCAGCAGGAACGCCAGCACCGGCAGGATGAGCGGCAGGCCGTTTCCGCGGATCACCGTCGCCCAGGCGATCAGCAGCCCGGCCAGCGCGCACTGCCACAGCCGCGGTCTGCGCTTGCTCAGCAGCAGTGCCGCGGCGACCACGACGACGACGGTGAACAGCAAATCCGGCAGGATCGCCGACTCCAGCCAGATCTGCCGCGAGTCGAACAGGGTCGGCAGCGCGGCAAGGCACGCTCCCCACCCGGGCAGGCCCCGGTAGCGCAGGAGGCCGTAGATGACCGCCGCCATCGCGATGCCGAGGATGTGCTGCACTGTGGTGACCAGCAGCAAGCTGTGCAGCGGGTGCAGCACCAGCAGCAGCATCGAGTAGCCCGCCGGGCGCGTCTGGCCCGGCGTCAGGTGCACGCCGCCCGCCATATAGGAGAACGAGTCCTGGATCAGCAGCGCCGGCCGGAAGCCGAGCGTCGCGACCAGCCGGGGCAGCACCGACAGCGCGGCGAGGATGGTGAACAGGCGGTGGTCACGCCACAGAACGGCGGGGCGCAACTGCCCGAGCAGCCTGGCTGCCACGTCCCGGACGTCCTCGGTGAACGGCGGCCCGCCGCTGCCCGGAGCGCCCGGCCCGGGCCGGCGCCACCGCGGCAGCGAGAGCCCGGGGCGCTGGCCGGCCCCGGAAGGCTGGCCAGTCTCCTGGCTGCGACGCCTCTTCAGCGTGCGGAAGGCCACTGTCGCTCCTCTTGAGCACACTCGACAGCACCGGGCGGGACCCACGGATACCGACCGTGGTCATCTGGCCGACAGGCTACCGGCGGGCGGCAGGCCGGTGAACGATATCTCCGGCGCTCTAAGCTTGCACGCGTGCGGGATGGGTACCGGATGCCGCTGGACGAGGCCGCGCTCACCCGCGCGGTTGTCGGTCCCGGCTCGCTGTACCGCGAGCTGCGGGTAACGGAGCGGACGGGCTCGACCAACGCCGATCTGCTCCGGTTGGCCCGCGACGGCGCGGCGGAAGGAAGCGTGCTGGTCGCAGAGGAGCAATCGGCCGGCCGGGGCCGGACCGGGCGGGAGTGGGTGAGCCCGCCGCGGGCCGGGCTGCTGTTCTCGGTGCTGTTGCGCCCGGCGGGCGTTCCCGCGCAGCGCCGCGGCTGGCTGCCGCTGCTCACCGGAACCGCGGTCGCATCGGCACTGCGCCGGACGGCCGGTGTCGAAGCCCGCCTCAAATGGCCCAACGACGTGCTGGTGCACGGCAAGAAGGTGGCCGGGATCCTCACCGAGCAGACGGGCGGCGCGATGGTCGCCGGCACCGGGATCAACGTCAGCACCCTGCCGTCCGAGCTGCCGCCAGGCCCGGCGACGTCGCTGGCCGTCGCCGGGGCCGCGTGCACCGAGCGGGACAGGGTGCTGGTGGCCGTCCTGCGGGAGCTCGAGCGCCGGTACCGGCGGTGGCTGGAGAACCCCCGTGACCTCCGGTTGCGGTCCGCCTACCGGGACTGCTGCGACACCCTCGGCCGGGAGGTACGGGTGGAGCTGCCCGGCGGCCGGGTGCTGGCGGGACGTGCGGTGGACATCGACGACCTTGGCCGCCTGGTGGTGCGGACAGCCTCCGGCGAGACCGCGGTGAGCGCCGGGGACGTCATCCATGTCCGCTGAGCTGGGCGGCGGCGGCGGAAAACACCGAGGCGGCCCATCGCCGGCCACAAGTGGCTACGGTCTTCGGTGGGGCCCGCAACCACGGAGGGCGAGGAGGTGCGGGTGACGGAGCCAGACGAGCGGCCTGACCCCGGGCAGCTCGAGGAACTGCTACTGGGTGCTCAGCGGCGTTATACCGCCCCCGAGGTGGCCGCGATGACCGGACTGGACGTGGAGTTCCTCCGGCGGCTGTGGCGCGCCCTGGGGCTTGCGCAGCAGCCCGACGACGCGGTGGCGTACACCGAGAACGACATCCGGGGCGCCCGGATCATGGCCGAGATGCTGAAGCTCGATCCCATCGGCGAGGAGGCCGCGATCCGGCTGGCCCGGGCGATGGGCCAGACCATGTCGCGGCTCGCCGGGTGGCAGGTGGACATCGTCAACACCACCCTGCTCGACCCGCGGGTTCCGCCGACGCCGGAGCAGATCGGGCAGGTGCTCGCGGCGGCGGAGATCCTGATGCCGCGCGGCGAGGCGCAGGTCGGCTGGGTGTGGCGGCGGCACGTCGCCGCGGCGGGCCTGCGCGCCCTGTCGCAGGTCACGGCGAACGAGGACGCGAGCCCCAACCGGGTGCCGCTGGCCGTGGGATTCGCCGACCTGGTGGGGTTCACCGAGTTCAGCCGGGAACTGGACGAGGTGGAACTGGCCGCCCTGGTCGAGGGATTCGAGGCGACCGCCGCGGACATCGTCACCGACCTGGGCGCCCGGGTGGTCAAGACGCTCGGCGACGAGGTGCTCTACACCGCGCAGAGCGTGGAGGCGGCCGCGGACATCGCGCTGCGGCTGGGGCGGACGTTCGCCGGGGAAGACGGGCCGCGGGTGCGGATCGGCGTGTCCTTCGGCCCGGTGCTGCCGCTGCTCGGTGACTACTTCGGCACCACCGTGAACCTCGCCAGCCGCCTGACCTCGGTCGCCAGGCCCGGCACGGTGCTGGTGGACGAGGAGGTCGCCATCGGGCTGGCCGGGCACGAACGCTTCCGCCTGGTCCGGATACCCCGGAAGCTGGTCCGCGGGCTCGGCTGGATCCAGCCCTACGCCCTGCGGCCCGGAGCTGTCCCGGAGGTGGCGGGACCGGCGAGCGAACCCGGCCGGCTAGCGAACCCGGCCGGCTAGCGAACCCGGCGGCTAGCGGACCCCGCTCGCTAGCGGACCCGGCTGGCCGGGCACCGGGCCGCCTCCCGGGGGCGCACGATCCGCTAACCTGCCCGCATGAACGGCGTGACCACCCGCAGGCACCCCGCGGGGAAGCGGGGAGCGGTCGCGGAGGTCGTGCTCGACCGCCCGGGCGCCCTGAACGCCCTGGACACGGCCATGGCGCGCCGTCTGACCACGGTATTCCGGCAGCTGGCCGCCGACCCCGAGGTCCGCGCCGTGGTGCTCAGCGGGGCCGGCAGCCGGGCCTTCTGCGTCGGCGCGGACCTGAAGGAACGCGGCCGGATGACCGACGAGGACTTCATCCGGCAACGGGAGGTGTTCCGCGCCGCGTTCGGTGCCGTGCTCGGACTGCCGCAGCCGGCCGTGGCCGCGGTGGGCGGGTACGCCCTCGGCGGTGGCTGCGAGCTTGCCCTGTCATGCGACCTCATCGTGGCCGACGAGACCGCGGTTTTCGGCCTTCCCGAGGTCACCATCGGCCTGGTGCCCGGGGGCGGCGGAACCCAGCTCGCGCTGCGCCGGCTCGGTCCGGGCCGCGCGTGTGACCTGGTGCTGACCGGACGCCGGGTCACCGCCGACGAGGCCGAGCGGATCGGGCTGGCGGACCGCCTGGTGCCCGCCGGGTCGGCGACGGGGCGCGCCCTGGAGCTGGCCACCCAGCTCGCGGGTAACTCGCCGATGGCCGTTAGGGCGGCGAAAAGGGCGCTGCGGCGGGGCTGGGGCACCGCGATCGAGACGGGACTGGAGATCGAGGACGCGGCGTGGCGCGCCGCGGCGTTCTCCGCGGACCGCAGGGAGGGGATCGCGGCGTTCAACGAGAAGCGCCCGCCGGACTGGCCCGGCATGCCCGAGGACGCCCTGGTGGAAGGAATCGGCGATGACTGACCTCCCGGCCGCGATCTCGCTGCGCGAGGTCGGGCCGCGCGACGGCCTGCAGAACGAGGACCCGGTGCCGACCGGCGCCAAGGTCGCGCTCATCGACCGGCTGTCATCGACCGGCGTCAGCCGGATCGAGGCCGTCTCGTTCGTGCACCCCCGGGCGATCCCGCAGATGGCCGACGCCGACGAGGTGTGGCAGCAGATCCACCGGCAGCAGCCGGTGCACTACTCCGCCCTGGTGCCGAACCTCCGCGGCGCCCGCCGCGCGCTGGACGCCGGGTTCACCGAGCTGGAGGCCGTCGTCTCTGCCTCGGACACGCACAACCGCAAGAACCTCAACCGGAGCACCGCCGAGAGCCTGGACGAGATCGCGGAGATCATCGATACGGCGCACCAGCGCGGCGCGACCTGCCAGGTGATCGTCTCCACCGCCTGGGGGTGCCCGTACGAGGGCGACGTCCCCGTCGAGCGGGTTGTGGAGGTAGCCGGCCGCGGGATCGCGGACGGCGCGGATTCGGCCTCCTTCGGCGACACCACCGGCATGGCGACCCCCGGCCGGGTGCGGCGGCTCGTCGGAGAGTTCCGTTCCCGGTACCCGGAGGCGCCGCTCAACCTGCATTTCCACAACACCCGGGGAACCGGCCTGGCGAACGTCCTGACCGCGCTGGAACTCGGGGTGGCCGACTTCGACGCATCCGTCGGCGGCCTCGGCGGGTGCCCCTACGCGCCGGGCGCGACCGGCAACATCGCCACCGAGGAACTCGTGCACATGGTCGAGGACATGGGCGTCGCGACCGGGGTGGATCTGGACCAGCTCATCGACGCCGCCGCCGAGGCGGAACAGATGGTCGGCCACAAGCTCCCGTCGCAGGTGCTGCGGGCCGGCCCGCGCACCCGCACGATCCCGGCCAGCCGGTAAGGACCCGCCCGCGCGCCGCGACGGCCACCCGCTGGCCGGCGCAGCGTATCCGGAGGTTCGGGGCCGTCCGGGGCAAAGCCCCCGGATTCCCGCGCCCGCCCGCCGGGTTCCTCCCGGCTGAGCTGCATTTCAGCCCGCGGGAGCGTCACAGCTTTATGACCGGTGCAAACAGCGCGCCGTCGCGGGTGGTAGTCATACGATGCTGGCCATGACCTCCGTACTGCTCGCCGAGGACGACACCTCGATCTCGGAGCCCCTTGCCCGCGCGCTCCGGCGGGAGGGGTATGCCGTCGATGTGACGCCAGACGGGCTGCGGACGCTGGACCGGGCCCGGGCCGGGGGGTTCGACGTCATCGTGCTGGACATCGGCCTTCCCGAACTGGACGGGCTCGAGGTGTGCCGGCGGGTCCGGGCGGAGGGCCACGGCGTGCCGGTGCTGATCCTCACCGCGAGGGCCGACGAGGTGGACACCGTCGTCGGCCTGGACGCGGGCGCCGATGACTACGTCACCAAACCGTTCCGGCTGGCCGAACTGCTGGCGCGGGTCCGCGCGCTGCTGCGGCGCGGGACCTCGGAGACACCGGTGGTGCAGGGTGTCCGGATCGAGCCCGACTCCCGCCGCGCCTGGCTCGGCAATTCCGAGCTGCAGCTGACCACCAAGGAGTTCGACCTGCTGCGGGTCCTGGTCCGCGAGGGTGGCAAGGTGGTCACCCGCGAGCAGATAATGCGGGAAGTGTGGGATACGAACTGGTGGGGATCAACGAAGACCCTGGACATGCACATCTCCTGGCTGCGCCGCAAGCTCGGCGATGACGCCGCCAACCCCCGGTACATCACGACGGTCCGCGGCGTCGGCTTCCGGTTTGAGCGCGGTGATTGATGCGGGGGTGAGAGATGCGGCGCCGCCTTCTTCTCTCCACGCTGGCAGTCGCGGTCGGTGCGGTGCTCCTGCTCGGAGTGCCGCTGGCGATCGTGGTGAGCCGCCTCGAGCTGCAGGAGGCCGCTCAGCAGCTGGACCGGGACGCGACATCGGCCGCTAAGGGCCTGCAGTACCGGCTGGATTCCGGCCGCCCCGCCGATGTGTGGGAACTGGCGAAGTCGCTGCCCGACCGGTACCTCATCATCAGGCAGGCTGGTCGGCCGACCGTCGCCATCGGGAACCCGCCGCCGCCCGGGCACGTCCGCGAGTCCCGCGTCGCCACCGACAACTTCGATGTGACCGTCGAAACCGACTCGTCCATCGCCACCGGCAACGTGGTCGATTCACTGCTACTGATCGGCGGCTTGTCGGCGGTGGCGGTCGGCGTCGCCGTCGGGCTGGCCTTCCTCCAGGCGCGCCGTTTCACCCTGCCGCTGATCGAGCTGGCGCAGGCGGCCGACCGCCTCGGCTCCGGCGACTCGCGCCCGCTCGGCCGCCGGTACGGGATGCCGGAGCTGGACCAGGTCGCGGACGGGCTGGACCGCTCAGCCGGGAGGGTCGCGGACCTGATATCGGCGGGCCGCGAGCTGGCGGGCGACGCCTCGCATCAGCTCCGCACGCCGCTGACGGCGCTGTCGATGCGGCTGGAGGAGATCCTGTCGGCGGCCGATGACCCCGCCGCGGTGCGTGAGGAGGCGACCGCCGCGCTCATGCAGACGGAGCGGCTCGCCGACGTGGTCAGCCAGCTGCTGGACCGCACCAGGCCGGAGCGCTCCGGCAGCGCCGAGCTGGTGGAGATCGACGACATCATCGACCAGCAGGTGGCCGAGTGGGAACCGGCGTTCCGCCGAGCCGACCGGAAACTCGAGGTCGCCGGTACGAAGGGGCTTCGGGCCGAGGTAACACCCGGCGGCCTGGGCCAGGTGATCGCCACCCTGCTGGACAACGCGCTCGCGCACGGCGCGGGGACGGTGACGATCCGGACGTCTCAGACTCCGAGGTCGGTGGTGGCGGAGATCCGGGACGAGGGGACGGGAGTGCCCAGCGAACTGGTCCCGCGCATCTTCGAGCGGCATGTCAGCGGATCGGGCGGGACCGGCCGCGGGCTGGCCCTCGCCCGCGCCATCGCGGGTGCGGACGGCGGGCGGGTGGTCCTGGTGCGGCCGCGGCCGGCGGTCTTCGCGATCTTCCTGCCGCGCACGGTCCGCGGCGATGCGGAGGTCGCTCCCGCGGTCAGCGGTCCCGGCTGATCGGGGCCGGAGCGCCGGCGGGCCAGCGCCCCTGCTCCGGCCCGAACGCCGTGGCCGGCTCCGGCGGCCCCGTCCGTGCCGCCGCGGGTGCCTTCAGCCAGGTGGGGGCGGGGCCGTGCACCGGCTGCGCCGCCCCGGGCCGTTCTTCTGCCGCAGGGCGAATGGGAAGCCCGGTGTGCGGGTCAACCGCGGGCAGTTCCGGCGGCAGGAACACCCACTTCTTGTACGCCCAGTACCGGAACACGGTGCCGGCCACCGTCCCGGACACCTGCGCGACGTTGAAGGCGAGGTGGCTGTGCAGGTGCAGGGTGTACTCGGTGAAGCCGATCACCAGCACCGCGAACAGGGTGGCGATCCCGTTCAGCACGAAGAACAGGAAGTACTCGCGGGCCAGCCCGTTGTTCGCCCGGTGCCGGAACGTCCATAGCCGGTTGCCCGCGTAGGAGAAGGTCGCGGCGGCGGCGGTGGATAGCACCTTGGCTGTCAGCGGGCCGAGCAGCCCGGACCCTTCGAGCACGGCGGCCCCGCCGAGGTCGATGACGGCCGCGATAATGCCGATAACGCCGAACTTGGCCAGTTCGCGGACCATGTGAGCGAAGCGGTAATACAGCCCGGTGATGAAATCCACGTCGCCGCGTGTCCTTTCCGGTGACGATCAGCAGCCTGGTCAGTTGCCGCGCGCGGAACCCGGCTCGCTGCCGGGCCGGCCGCCCGCCGCGACGGCGGATGCCGGCGGGTTCAACGGCGGCGACGGGCGGCCCCCTGCCCGCCGCAGGAGCAGGTAAACGAGCGCGGTCAGGACGAACCCGGCCTCGAACGTGAGGTCGCCCACGGCGGGGACGTGCTTCGGAACCAGTCCGACGTACTCGCTCTGGTTGGAGAACAGCCAGATCGAGATGACCATCCCGGCCACCATCGCGATCGGCCCGGCCCAGACGCGGTGCCGGGTGTCGAACAGCAGCGACGTCACCTCGCCGGGGGGCTCGCGGCGGCGCAGCACCTGGTCGGTGAGGACGACGGCCAGCCAGGGCGCGATCCAGTAGGCGATGACCAGCAGGAAGTCGTCGTAGGTCGAGGCGGCGTTGTGCAGGCCGAACAGTGCCACCACGAACCCGATCGCCCCGAACAGCAAAGCGACGAGGGCGCGGCGCAGGGCCAGCGGCAGCCGGATGCCCATCGCGACGAACGACAGCGCACCGGAGTAGATGTTGAGCACGTTGGCGGCGACGGCGCCGATGGCGATGGCCAGCAGCGTCAGGTCGGCGATCACCGTCGGCAGGTGCCCGGTGAACGCCCCGGTCGGCGAGGACAGCGCCGAGCCGACCGAATGGACACCACCGATGGTCACCGAGGCGGCGCCGACGATCTCCAGCAGCACGCAGGACCCGAACAGCCCGGCGGCGGCCCAGCCGGCGATCGCCTTCCTGTTCGCGGTGGCGGGCAGGTAACGCGTGTAGTCGGAGGCGTAGGGGTTCCACCCGACCGCGTAGCCGAACGTCGCGCCGGTGGTGAGCAGGAATCCGCCGAGGCTGCCGCCGGGCACGTTGAGGTGGGCGGCCGCGGGGTGCGCCTTGGCCAGAATGATCCCCGCGGCGATCAGGAAGATGACCGTGAGCACCGGGAACGCGTACCGCTCGAAGGCGTGCACCAGGTTGTGGCCGAAGAACGCGATGGAGACCTGGACCAGCACCACGATCAGCAGGCAAAGCGGCTTCGGCCAGGCCAGCAGCGTGTTCAGCGCGAACGCCCCGGAAACGCTGTTGACCGCGAACCAGCCGATGCCCGCGGTGATCGAGTTGATGCCGGCCGGCAGCACGTTCCCCCAGTAGCCGAAGCCGAGCCGGCTGATCACCATCTGCGGCACGCCGAGCGCGGGGCCGCGCGCGGACAGTATCCCCAGGGTGATCGAGCCGGCCGCGGTGCCGATGAGGATCGCCAGCACCGCGAGCCAGAAGCTCAGGCCGAACAGCGCGACCGCGAGGACGCCCACGAAGACGGTGGCGAACTCCATGTTCGGCGACATCCACGTCCAGAGCAGCTGACGTGGCGCGCCGTGCCGCTCGGACAGCGGGATGAACTCGGCGCCGCCCGGTTCGACGGCGATGACCCGGTCGCCGTACTCGCCCTCACGAAGCAGCACGCCGGAGGCGGACTCCCCGGCGCTGGGGCCTTCATGCGGTTCCTGCTGGCGTGTCACCATCGCCGGTGCGGATCCCTTCTGGCAGCCGAAGCCGTCCGGATAACGAGGTAACAGGGGGGTGCCTGCACATCGTAGGCTTTCTCCCCGTGGCAGCGGAGAACGCAACTCGGTCCGGCAACAGCCGTTTTACCGGGCCTGTCGTCGGCATGGTCGGTGGCGGCCAGCTGTCCCGGATGACGCTGCAGGCCGCGGTAGCCCTCGGTGTGCGGCTGCGGGTGCTGGCCGCCTCCGCAGATGATGCCGCCGTGCGGGCCTGCGCCGACACCAGGATCGGGGATCACACCTCCCTCGATGACCTGCGCGAATTCGCCGCCGGGTGTGACGTGGTCACCTTCGACCACGAGCACGTTCCCGGCGAGCACATCCGCGCGCTGGAAGACGCCGGTGTGGTGGTACGCCCGGGCGCGGAAGCGCTGCGCTACGCCCAGGACAAGCTGGCGATGCGCGACCGGCTGACCGGGCTCGGCCTGCCATGCCCCAGCTACCGGCCGGTGGCAACGCTCGCCGACGTCCGGGATTTCACCAAGCAGAACGGCTGGCCCGTGGTGCTCAAAGCCGTAAGCGGCGGCTACGACGGGAAGGGCGTGTGGGCCTGCGGCAGCCCCGGCGAGGCCGGGGAGGTGCTGGAGCGCTCGCAGGCCACCGGCATCCAGCTGATCGCCGAGGAGCACGTGCCGTTCGAGCGGGAGGTGGCCGCCCTCGTCGCCCGGTCCCCGCACGGGCAGGGGATCGCCTACCCGGTCGTGCAGACGATCCAGGCGGACGGCATCTGCCATGAGGTGATCGCGCCCGCTCCCGGCCTGCCCGAGCACCGGTCGGAGGAGGCGCAGCGGCTGGCGCTGCGGATCGCCTCGGAACTGGGCGTCACCGGCCTGCTCGCGGTCGAGTTGTTCGACACTGCCGGCGGCCTGCTGGTCAACGAGCTGGCGATGCGCCCGCACAACTGCGGCCACTGGACGATCGAGGGCGCCCGGAGCTCACAGTTCGAGGAGCACCTGCGGGCGGTGCTCGACCTGCCGCTCGGCTCGCCCCGGCCGGCCGCGCCCGCCGCGGTGATGGCGAACGTGTTCGGAGGTTCGGCGGACGACGGCTACGGGGATGTGTACGCCCGGTGCGAGCACGTGATGGCCGCCGACCCGGGGGTGAAGCTGCACCTGTACGGGAAGGACCCGCGTCCCGGCCGCAAGATCGGCCACGTGACCGTGCTCGGCGACGCCGGGACGGCGGTCCTCAGTGCGGCCGAGGTGGAGCGGCTGCGTTACCGGGCCCGGCGCGCCACCAGCTACCTCCGCTGGGGCCGCGAGGACGGCGGCTAAGCCACACCGTCCTCGCCGCGTTGGCACGAGCATGGCGCCGGCCGTCAAGGCAGGCTGCGATAGATCTCGCGACGGTGACCGATGCCGACCACCAGGACGATGAACTCGGCGTCGACGATCTCGTAGATGACCCGGTAATCACCAACGCGCAGCCGGTACCGGTCAGCATAGCCGGAGAGCTTTTTGACATCGGCCTCCTCACGGCGCGGATCATCTCCGAGCGCGGTGAGGGCGCGGAGGATCCCCATCGCCGCCGGCTGCGGGATAGCGCGTAGCTGCTTGACCGCGCGTTCGCGCCAGCGGAAGGCGTACTTCACGCCGCGCCCCGGCCGCCGTCTTCCTCGAAGATCGCCGCGACGACTTCGGACATGCTGTATGTCGGGGCGGCCGGGTTCTCGGTCAGGTCGCGGTCGGCCTCGCGGGCGAAATAACGGTCGATCGCGTCCTCAAGCGCGTTGAAATCTTCGATGGGGACAACGGCGGCCACCGGCTCACCGTTACGGGTGATCACGGTGGGACTGCCGTCCTGGGCGCGGGTGATGACGTCCGCGAAGTGCCCGCGGGCGTCGCGCACGCTCAGCGTGTTCTCGCGGTCATCCATGCCATCGAGTGTACCCAAATTCGTGTACACATACTGTCGGCGGGCTGGGTAGCAGTCCCTTCTTTCAGCGCGGGCCTGCGCGGGCGTCTTAGCCGGTCCGGTCGCCGGCACTGGCGGTTTCGGATAACTTGCATGGGTACCGGGCTCGGCGGGCCGCGGCGGTTGCCCCAGGATGCCGCCGGGACGCCGTTCGGGCCCGGCGTTCACTGCGGGAACATATTCCTGGGAGGTGGCGGGAGCATGCCGGATTGGGTGCGCCACGGCCCGATGGTGCTGTGGCGCGAAAGACGGTGGGCGGTCATCGCCGCCGTCGTCGGCGCATTGATCGTCCTGTGGCTGATCACCAGTAACTTCATCACCAGCATCATCGTGGTGATCGTGCTGGTGGCCCTCCTCGTGGGGGCGATGTTGCTGGCGGCCAGGTTCGCCGAGAACTCCGGGCACCAGCCCGCCGGCCGGGGCCCGGGGCCGACCGGGCAGGACGCTCAGGATGTCTGGCAGTCGGCGCTGCGGCACCTTCCAGACACCTTCACCACGACCCCGGACCGGACCATGCTCGCGGCCGACCTGGTCGAGCTGCGGATGAATCCGGACGACCTTCGCGCCCTGGGCCAGTCGATCGACCCGGGACTGGTCACCAACAGCTCGTGCGACGCGTACCGGGCGCGGATCGCGGAGGCCAGTGCCCGGCTGACTGGCAACGGCCAGCCACGGGTCGCTCTGGTCAGCGACCCGGAACTGCCCCCGGGCCGTTACCGGCTCCAGCCGCGTCCGTCCGAACCGCTCGCCTCGCCACCGCCCGCCCCGGCAGCGCCTCCCGCGCGCGGCGACCGCCCTGCCTCCGACTGGCAGCATGCGGGCGGCGACCTGCCTGCTCCCGATTGGCAGAACCCCGGGGGCGACCGGCCCGGCCAGGACTGGCAGAGCGCGCGCACCGAGGCCGTGGATCAGATGGCCGGGGCGCAGGGCCCGATGACCGTCTCCGAGAGGATGCCCATCCCTCCGCTGCGGCTGCTCACCGGGGGCACGGTGGCGGAGACCCGGACGTCGGGCGCCCGGGCCGGCCGCGGCGGCGATGTGGAACTCCGGCTGCCCGACGTGCCGACGGTGTCACGGGTGCACGCGGAGCTCAACTACTCCGACGGGAGATGGTGGATCACCAACCAGGGCCGCAACGGGCTGACGGTGAACGGAAATCTGGTCACCGGCCAGAGCCCGGTGTCCGACGGTGACGTGATCCAGTGGGGCAACCGGCACGATGCCCTGACATCGCGGGTCCAGGTCGGTTAGAGCCCGCGCGATGGAGGCTGGTGCGACCGCCGCGCTGGTCGGCATCGTGATGGGCAGCGACTCGGACTGGCCGGTGATGCGCGCCGCCGCCGAGGCGGTGCAGGAGTTCGGCGTCCGGTACGAGGCCGACGTGGTGTCGGCGCACCGGATGCCGCGGGAAATGATCGCTTACGGCTCCGAGGCCGCGGACCGCGGACTGCGCGTGATCATCGCTGGTGCCGGGGGCGCCGCGCACCTCCCCGGGATGCTCGCCGCCGTGACGGTGCTCCCGGTGATCGGTGTCCCGGTGCCGCTCAAGCAGCTTGACGGCCTGGATTCGCTACTGTCGATCGCGCAGATGCCGGCCGGGGTACCCGTCGCGACCGTCGCTGTCGGCGGCGCGCGGAACGCGGGCCTGCTCGCCGTCCGGATTCTCGGCGCCGGCGACGAAGGGCTCCGCCGGCGGATGGTCGATTTCCAGGAAGACCTCCGTGACCAGGCCATCGCCAAGGGCGAGAAGCTGCGCGCGGAGACCCGGAGGCCGGAAGATTAGTGGCGGCCCAGGGCGCGGTAGTGCCAGCCGGCCGCGCGCCACCGGGCGGGGTCGAGAGCGTTGCGGCCGTCCACGATGTTCCGGTCGGCGACGACCTTGCCGAGCGTTTCCGGGTCCATGTCCGCGAACTCCCGCCACTCGGTAAGCAGCAGCACGATCTGCGCGTCGCGGGCCGCCTCCAGGGCCGACGCCGCGTAGCCGAGTTCCGGGTGCGCCCGCCGGGCGTTGTCCAGCGCGGCCGGGTCGTACACGGTCACCTGGGCCCCGAGGCCGCTGATCGTTTGCGCCACGTCGAGTGCGGGAGAGTCCCGGATATCGTCGGAGTTCGGCTTGAACGAGGCGCCGAGCACGCCCACCACCCGGCCTTCGAACGACCCGCCCGCCAGCTCGCGGGCCAGATCGACCATCCGGGCCCGGCGGCGCATGTTGATCGCATCCACCTCGCGGAGGAAGGACAGCGCCTGGTCCACGCCCAGCTCCTCCGCCCGCGCCATGAAGGCGCGGATGTCCTTCGGCAGGCAGCCGCCGCCGAATCCGAGCCCGGCGTGCAGGAAGCGGCCGCCGATCCGGTCGTCGTACGACAGTGCGCGCGACAAGCTGGTCACATCGGCCCCGGACGCCTCACAGACCTCGGCCATCGCGTTGATGAACGAGATCTTCGTGGCCAGGAACGCGTTCGCCGCGACCTTGACCAGCTCGGCGGTGGGGAAGTCGGTAACCAGGAACGGGATACCCTCGGCCAGCGGTTTCGCGTAGATGTCGCGGAGCATGCGCTCGGCGCGCTCAGACCGTACCCCGGCCACGATCCGGTCCGGGTGCAGCGTGTCCTTGACGGCGTGGCCCTCCCGGAGGAACTCCGGGTTCCACGCCAGTTCCGCACCATCGGCCACCGGGGCTAGGCGGGTGAGCCGTTCGGCCAGCGCGTCCGCGGTGCCGACGGGAACCGTGCACTTGCCCACGACCAGGCAGGGAGACGACAGCAGCGGCGCGAGCGAGTCGATGCACGCGTTCAGTTGCGACATGTCCGCGCCGTAATCGTCGGCGCGCTGGGGAGTGCCGACGCAGGCGAAGTGCACGTCGCCGAACTCCGCGGCCTCGGCGTAGGAGGTGGAGAACCGCAGCCGCCCCGATGCCAGGCCGCGGCGCAGCAAGTCCTCGAGGTCCGGCTCGAAAAATGGCAACTGGCCCGCGGACAGCGCTTCGACCCGGGCCGCATCGATGTCCACGGCGAGAACCTCGAAACCAAGCTCGGCCAGGCAGGCCGCGTGCGTGGTGCCGAGGTAACCGGCGCCGAGGACCGTCAGGCGATTCCTCACAGCTACCTCCAGCCTACGGGCGTGCGGGTGCGGCACGGGCATCGTCGGAAACCCGGGGTCCTCCGAGCCTACGGGGACCACGGAAACCACCTAGGACCCTGGGCTGCAACGGGATTGCGACCATCAGGTTCCTGAGCTGCGGCCGACGGGGAAACCCGGGGTAACACGGCGGCACGGCGGTACCACTGGGGCCCGGGGTGACAGCGGGACAGGGGATGTACGCCGCATCCCGCGTGTTGTGCGGGAGATGCCGTGGCCGCGGCCCGCGCCTGCCACGCCGGGTCGGCGCGCGGGGCGGCCGGAGTGCCCCCTACCATCGGTCCATGGCCGTCGACTTCCCCGCGTTTGACCTGCCCGAGGAGCACAGGCTGCTCCGCGAGTCGGTGCGCGCCCTCGCCGATGACAAGATCGCCCCCCGGGCCGCCGAGACCGACGAGACCAGCGAGTTCCCCTGGGACGTCTACGAGGCGCTGACCGCCGCCGAGTTGCACGCCGCGCACATCCCGGAGGCCTACGGCGGCGCGGGCGCCGACGCGATCGCCACCGCCATCATCATCGAGGAGGTCGCGCGCGCGTGCGCGTCCTCATCGCTGGTCCCCGCCGTCAACAAGCTCGGGACGATGCCGCTGCTGCTCGCCGCATCGGACGACGTCAAGCGCCGGTACCTGCCGCCGGTGGCCCGCGGCGAGGCGATGTTCTCCTACGCGCTATCGGAGCCGGAGGCGGGCTCGGACGCCGCGTCGATGCGCTGCCGCGCGGTCCGCGATGGCGACAGGTATGTGCTGAACGGCACCAAGCGCTGGATCACCAACGCCGGGGTCTCGCAGTATTACACGGTGATGGCGGTCACCGACCCGTCCGCCGGGGCGAACGGTATTTCCGCGTTCGTCGTGGAGAAGGACGACGAGGGGCTGTCCTTCGGCGCGCCGGAGAAGAAGCTGGGGATCAAGGGCTCGCCGACCCGTGAGCTGTACTTCGACAACTGCTCGATCCCCGCGGACCGGCTGATCGGCGCGGAAGGCACCGGCTTCAAGACGGCGCTGCGCACGCTGGACCACACCCGGGTGACGATCGCCGCCCAGGCGGTCGGGATCGCGCAGGGCGCGCTCGACTACGCCGTGTCCTACGTCAAGGAGCGCAGCCAGTTCGGCCGCCCGGTGAGCGACTTCCAGGGCGTCCAGTTCATGCTCGCGGACATGGGGATGAAGGTCGCCGCCGCCCGGCAGCTCACCTACACGGCCGCGGCCCGCTCGGAGCAGGCGATGGCCGGCCAGCCCACCAGTGACCTGACCTTCTTGTCGGCGGCGTGCAAATGCCTCGCCTCGGACACCGCGATGGAGGTCACCACCGACGCGGTTCAGCTGCTCGGCGGCTATGGCTACGTCAAGGACTATCCGGTCGAGCGGATGATGCGCGACGCCAAGATCACCCAGATCTACGAGGGCACCAACCAGGTCCAGCGCGTGGTGATGGCCCGCCAGCTCCTGGCCTAACCGCCGGGCGGCGAAGCGCCGCCCGGCGGCGGTGCGCTGTTCAGCCCGCGGGTTCCGGGGCCGGCAGCAGGCCCAGCTGCTCCAGCATCTGAAGCTGGTCGAACATCAGGTTGAACGAGATCATCTTGCCGTCACGGAAGCGCAGCACCTGGATGTAGTCCGCTGAGACGCGGCGCCCGGTGGGCGGGACGTCGCCAGCCGGGCTTTGCAGGACACCCCGGTGGGTTCCGGTGAAGGTGCCCTCCTCGACGGCGACGTCGCCGTCGATGTGCACCGCGTCGACCGCCGCGTTCGCGTCCGGGAAGGCAGTGAGCCAGCTACCGAAGAATTGGGCGCAGGCTTCCTTTCCCGCGCCGCTTATCCCGCCCGGCGCGGTGAAGACGGCGTCGTCGGCGATCAGGGCCGCGAACCCGTTGATGTCATGGGCGTTGAAGGCATCTGTCCCTTTGTCGAACGCCTCCCGTGTTGTCATCGTCATCGCAGAACCCCCTCAGGTTTGGTGGCGTCAGCCGGCCCGTGCTGGCCGGATGTTCGCGTTGATGTGGAAGATGTTGCCGGGGTCGTACTCGGCCTTGATCCGGGCCAGCCGGTCGTACTTGGCCGCGCCATAGCTTTGCCGGACCCGGTCGCCGGGGAACTCGCTGATGCCGTTGATATAGCCGCCCCCGGTGTCGATGGCGTGCGGCCGCAGCGACTCCCAGGTGTCACGGACCCAGCCGCGGTCAGCGTCGAGCAGGCCGGCGTCCGGTGCGAGACCGACGATGAAGGCGGCGAAGCGCGGGGAACGGCCGCCGCTGAACGCCGTCTCGTCCTCGCCGGCCCGGCTGTAGGCACCGTCGAGCCGGTAGAACAGCAGCACCGACGACGGGGAGTTCTTGCGCGGGACCGCAGCGGTGACGGCGTCGATCACCGGATCGGACAGTTCGGGGACGTAGATGCCCCTCTCGTAGGCGTGCTGGCCCCATGCGTTGGCCTCGTCCAGCAGTTGCTGCAGCTGGACGTAGGGCATCGGGGTTACCAGGTCGAACAGTGGCGGAAGGTCGCCGCGAACCTGGCTGACGAGCTTCTCGTGCCCGCTGGGGGACCCGAAGCCGGTCAGCAGCAGCACGTACCCGGGCGCGAAGTGATGCTCGGCCGGGACAAACGGAGCGGGCGGCGCATTCACCGCGCCGAACACGGCGTTCACGTCATCCGGCATCGCCGCGACTATCTCCCGGATGAGCCGCAGCGCCTCACGGCCACGCCCCAGTTCCCAGAAGAACAGCCCGAACTCCACCATCGGTCCGGCCTCGTGCAGCGCGAACTCGAACTCGGTGACGACGCCAAAGTTCCCGCCGCCGCCGCGGATCGCCCAGAACAGATCGGGATGCTCAGTCTCGCTGGCACGCAGCACCCGGCCGCGGGAGGTGACCACCTCGGCCGAGACCAGGTTGTCGATACTCAAGCCGAACTTCCGGGTCAGCCACCCCATCCCGCCGCCGAGGGTCAGCCCCGCGACGCCGGTATGACTGACCATGCCGGCGGGCACGGCGAGCCCGTGCTCCTGGGCCGCCGCGTCCAGATCGGCCAGCAGCGCGCCACCTCCGACGCGTGCCCGGCGGGCCTCCGGGTCCACCGTCACCCCGTTCATCCGGCTCAAATCGATCATCAGGCCGCCCTCGCAGGCTGCCGTCCCGGACGGGTTGTGGGCGCCGCCCCGGATCGAGATCTCCAGGCCTTCGGCGCGGGCGAGACCGATCGCCGAGGCCACGTCAGCGGCCGACGTGCACCGGGCGATCACCCTCGGGTGCCGGTCGATTCCCGCGTTCCACAACCGCCGCGCGTCATCGAAATCCGGGTCCGCCGGCTCAATGACGGGCCCATCCATGACGGCGCGGAGATAGTCGACCCCGCGGCCAGTCGTTTGCGTCATGACAAATTCCCCCCGTTACGGGCGGGCCTCCGCGTCCGGCCTGGCCCGCCCGGGTCGTGCATCTGCGGCTAGCTCTGGTCGACCAGTACGTCCAGATCGTGGAACACCGGCGGGCTGCCGGCGAGCTTCCGGTACTCCTCGGCGGCTGCCTGCGTCTCCGGCATTTCGGAGTTCTTCATCGCCGACTCGTAGGAGTCGAAGAACACGATGGCGAAGTACCGGTCCGGATCGGAGCGGTCCCGCGCCAGCACCTCGCGGCCCGCCGTGCGCTTGCCCTCGGTCGCCCGGCGCCACTCTTCGTGCACCTTCCGGGCGGCGTCGATGTCGATGTCGCGGAATTCGATGATCTGCGCGAAAGTCATGGCATTTCCCCCGTTCACGCAATTATTGCAACCCTGGCGGGTGTAGCACGTATGCAGGTGGTGTGTGTGCGATGTGGAGCCCGGCGGGGGTGACGGACGTGGCCTGTCCAGCCGGGGACGGGCCGATTATTGAAACGTGTTCTAGTTTGCTCGTAGGCTGGGCCTACCCGATCAGAGGCAGGCTCAATTGATTCTTGATCGCTTCCAGGTTCCCGGCCGGGTCGCCGTGGTGACCGGCGCCGGCCGGGGAATCGGCGCGGCGTCCGCGGTCGCGCTGGCGGAGGCCGGCGCGGACGTGGTGATATCCGCGCGGACCAAGCAGCAGCTGGACGAGGTGGCCGGCCAGGTCGAGGCAGCGGGCCGGAGGGCGGTGGCGGTGCCCGCCGACCTGAGCGACCTCGACGCCGCCGCGGGCCTGGCCGACGCGGCGATGTCCGAGTTCGGCCGCCTGGACATCGTCGTCAACAACGTCGGCGGTGCGCTGCCGCGGCCGTTTCTCTCCACCAAACCTCGCCACCTGGAGCAGGCGTTCGCATTCAACGTCTCGATCGCGCACTCGCTGACGGCGGCGGCGGTGCCGCACCTGCTCGCTTCCCGCGACGGCGATGACGACGGGCACGGGGCGGTGATCAACATCTCCTCGGTCGTCGGCCGGGTCACCGGGCGCGGATACCTCGCGTACGGGACGGCCAAGGCAGCCCTCGCCCACTACACCCGGCTTGCCGCGTGTGACCTCGCGCCGCGGATCCGGGTGAACGGGATCGCGGTCGGTTCGGTGGCGACGTCGGCGCTGGAGATCGTGCTCACCGACGACACGCTCCGCGGCAAGATGGAGGAAGCGACGCCGCTGGGCAGGATCGGCGACCCCGAGGATGTCGCGGCCGCGGTCCTTTTCCTCGCCTCCCCGGCGGGCCGCTACCTGACCGGAAAGATCGTCGAGGTGGACGGCGGTCTGGAAACGCCGAACCTCGACCTGGGGCTGCCGGACCTCTGATCGCCCCGGAACGCTAAGCAGGCGGCTGCCGTCGCTCCATCGCGGCCAGCCGGAGTTCGAGCTGGTCGACGCGGTGGCGGAGAATCTCGAGCTGGGCCTCGCCGTCCAGCCGCCGTTCGGTGCTGCGGCGCAGGCGCGGCGACGCCTCCGCGCGCGCGGCCACCGGCGCGAGGGGCACCAGACGCTGCGGTCCATGCGGGCCGCTGACGAGCCGCGACGGGATCTGCCCGGTCCGATACCAGCTGCGCAGGGCGGCGCGGGAAACGCCGGTATCGGCTGAGGCTCGTTCGAGCGTGACCCAGTCGGAGCCTTCGAGCTGAGCGTTCAGCTCGAGTTCGAGCTCCCAGTCGTCGAGCCGGTCTTCCCAATCCACCACTGCCGAACCTCCCCGGGCCCGCTTCACCGGCGCCCATCGCTACCCTATTAATAGCATGGTATTGACGGGGTGAGGGGAACGCCGGACGCTAGGTGTCATGTTCGAGCGTTTCACCAACCGCGCCCGGCACATCGTCGTCCTTGCCCAGGAAGAAGCACGGCGGCTGAGCCACAACTACATCGGCACCGAACACATCCTGCTCGGGCTGCTCGGCGAGCCCGAGGGGCTCGCCGGCCGCGTTCTGCAGAGCTTCGGGATGTCGCTGGATAGCACCCGGGACGAGGTAACGGCCATCATCGGGCTCGGCAAGGCCGCACCTTCCGGGCACATCCCGTTCACCCCCCGGGCGAAAAAGACCCTCGAGCTGGCGCTCCGGGAGGCGCTGCAACTGCAGCACAACTACATCGGCACCGAGCACATCCTGCTCGGCGTTATCAGGGAGGGCGATGGCGTCGGCGCCCAGGTGATCAAGCGGCATGCCGACCTCCTGGCGGTCCGGGCCGCGGTGCTCGATGGGCTGCCACCGCCGGGCACCGAGGCCACCCGCGGCAGGCGCTGGCTGCGGCGGCGCGCCGCGTCAGGTCTGGGCGAGCCCAGCGAGCCCGCGGATCAGCCGGTACTGAGTGCCACGCCGGCCGCCGACACCACCCTCAGCGAGGCGGCCAGGCTGGCCGGGGCGCGGCCGGTCGGCTCGCACCACCTGCTGCTCGCGGCGCTTGCCGATCCCAACACCGCCGCCGCCCGGGCGCTGGCAGCCCTGGGCGTCGACCTCGACCAGGCCAGGGAAGCGCTGCGCGGAACCGATGTCACCGGCACCAGCGACGAGCCGCCCGAAGAGGCGGGCCGGCGGCAGATGATCATTCAGGTCGCCGAGGACAAGCTCACCGTGGAGGTCGCCGATCCGGTCATCATCGAGGCCGGCCGTTCCGCCGTCGAGGCGCTCGGCGACCAGGCCGGGCCGGCCGGGGCCATCCGCGGCGACCTGCCGGCTTGTGCCAGTCTCGGCAGCGCGTGGCAGGCGCTGCACGACAGCCTGGAAGCCATCCGGCGGCACGCCACGTCGCCGGCCGGGCCCGAGGGCGGTGCGGACGAGCCGCCCGCTGAGGCGAAGTGATCAGTCGTGAGCCGTCAGCGGATCGGTGGCGTCCGGGTGGACGCCCCGGAACAGGCGGACGGCTTGCTCCAGCCGGAGCGCGATGAACACGCCAGTCGCCTCGACGAGCAACGCGTCCGGTTCGGCCTCGGTGGTGATCGTGCCGCGCGTGGTGATGCGCCGGCCGCGCACCTCCGTTACCTCGGCGGTCAGGCGCAGCGGGGCCAGCAGCGGGACCGGTGCCCGGTACCTGGTATCGAGCTTCACCGTCATCCCCGGGTGCCCGGCCGCGCCGGCCGCGAACCCGAGCAGTTGATCGAGCAGCATCGCGCTGATGCCGCCATGCCCGTAGGTGGGCGGGCCCTCGTAAGCCAGGCTGAGGGTGCACCGGCCAACGACCTGCTTACCGGCCAGTTCGATCCGCAACGGCGGGGCCAGGGCGCTGCCCGCGCCTGCTGCCGGGTTGTAATTCCGGAGACCGCCGAGCAGGTCGTCGGCGCTCGGCATCTCTCCCCTGGTGCGCGTCCGGTTGCGCAGCGGCGCGGTCGCCTCCCGTACCTGTGCGGCTACCCGGCGGAGCTCATCCGCGCCGACCTCGGTGGCCGATGCGGCGGAGACCAGCTCCCGCATCGCGTCGCCCAGGTCGGCGATGGCCGCGCGACGGCTGCGAAGTGCGGAATCCGTACCGTCCGGCCGGTCCGCGACCGGGTGATGGCTGCGCCCGGGCTCGCTCACCGAACCGTTCTCCGTCACCGCATCGCTCCCGTCACCGAATCGCTCCCAGTCTCGGATCGCACCTGACAACTGACCGATTATCGCTTCCGCCAGGGTGATCAGCGGCGGCGGGCCACCGGGCACCGGGCCGCCGGGCACCGGTGTCGGGCCAGCGGGTACCGGTGTCGGGCCACCGGGGACCGGGCCGGCGATGAGTTTTCCCGGCCTGGTGGGTCAGGATGAGCAGCAGACGAGAACCTGGGAGGCAGTCATGGCCGAGCCGCAGACCCACACCCTGGAGGTGCCGGGCGCCGTGCTGACCTACGACGTGCGGAGCAACGATTCCAGCACCGAACCGGTGCTGCTGCTCATCGGGTCGCCGATGGGGGCCGGCGGGTTCACCACGCTGGCCGGGCTTTTCGCCGACCGCACGGTCGTCACCTACGACCCGCGCGGGGCGGAGCGCAGCAAGCGCACCGACGGGGCGCTGGAGACGACGACCGACGAGCACGCGGACGATCTGCACCGGCTGATCTCCGCGGTGGCCACCGGGCCGGTGGACATCTTCGCCAGCAGCGGCGGCGCGGTCAACGGGCTCGCCCTGGTTGCCCAGCACCCGGAGCAGGTCCGGACGCTGGTGGCGCACGAGCCCCCCGCGGCCCAGGAACTCCCGGACCGCGAGCAGGCGCTGGCCGCGTGCGACGACATCCGCGAGACCTACTACCGCAGTGGCCTCGGCCCGGCGATGGCCAAGTTCTTCGTGCTCGTCAGCCACGACGGGCCGCTCCCGGAGGGGTTCGCCGAGCAGCCAGCCCCGGATCCCGCCCAGTTCGGGCTCCCGGCCGGCGACGACGGCGCCCGCGACAACCCGCTCGTCGGGCTGAACATGCCCTCGTGCCCCGCACACCTGCACGACTTCGATGCGCTCCGCGCGGCGCCGGCCCGCGTCGTCATCGGCGTGGGAGAGACGTCCAGCCGGATGCTCGCCGGGCGCGCGGCCATCGCCGTCGCCGGACGGCTGCGCACCGAGCCCGTCACCTTCCCGGGCGGCCACAACGGATTCGCCGGCGGCGAGAACGGCGGCACCGACGAGTCGGACGCCTTCGCGGCCACGCTGCGGAAGGTCCTGTCCGACTGACGCTGCCAGCCGATTCCCGGCAGAACCCGCGGGGTGGCCGCGGAACCCGGGATCGGCGGCCACGGGGCTACCCCCGGTCCTCAGCTGAACGCCTCGTCGACGTCGCCGGCGGTGAGCCCGAAGTCGGCCAGGGTGTACCGGTGCGCCGGCCGGGCGGCGCCGGAGGTGCTGCCGGAATGCACCGCCCGCATGGCGTCGGCCGCCGCGCCGCTGAACTCCATCCCGAAGTGCGCGTACGCCGATTCGACCGTGCCGACCGGGTCCGCGACGAAGTCGTCGTAATACACGTCGTAGAACCGCGCCGGGTCGTGCCGTGCGCGCTCCGCGGCGAACCGCCGCAGGCCGTCGGCCCACAGTTCTAGCTGGTCACGGCCGATGACCGGCCCGCGGAAGGCGGCCGACCACCCGTCCGACGCCTGCGCCGCCAGGCTGCACGCCGACGCGATGGCGGCCGCAGGCGCCCGGTGCGTCTGGATCACCAGCGCGTCCGGGTACGCCGCCAGCAGCGCATCCAGCGCGAACAGGTGGCTGGGGTTCTTCAGCACCCAGCGGCGGTCGCGGTCGTCCAGCCCGATCAACTGCAGGTTGCGCCGGTGCCGGCGGTAGGCGGCGGTCCAGTCCTGCCGCCGCAGCCAGGCCGAGTATGCCGGCAGGTGGGCGAGGCATTCGTACGACACCGACCGCATCGACTGGCGCAGCAACTGCCAGCATTCCTCCACCTGATCGGCCGCCATGTAGTGCACGCCCATGAACTCGGGGTGCTCGATGTGGTGCCGCTCATAGCCGGCCTGGATGGCCGCGAAAACCGGGTTGGCGGGCCACGACTCCCGCGGCGGCCGCGGCTGCGGCACCTCGGCGAGCCACGCCTCCAGCCCCTGGTGCGCCGGATCGGCCACCAGCAGCCGGTGCAGCGCGGTGGTGCCGGTCCGGGGCAGGCCGGTGACGAACACCGGCCGCCTGATAGCGACGTCCGCGTGATCAGGGTGCTGCGCCCACGCTTCCTCGCTGAGCAGCCGGGCGGCCAGCGCGCCGCGCACGAAGGCCCGCATCACCTTCGCGCCCAGCCGGGTCAGGGCCGCGTCGCTTTCCAGCGATTCCAGCAGGACGGCAAGGCCATCGGTGTAGTCGTCGGCGCCGAAATCGTCCAGGCCGGTGAGCCTGCTGGCCGAGGCGTGCAGGTCCGCTGCCGTCCCGACGGTCTCCCGGGGTTCCGTCCCCGCACCAGGTTGCGCGCTCATCTCCGCCCTCAGTGGTGGTACTCGCCGGCGTTGACGTCCAGGCACTGCCCGGTGACGGCCCGCGCCAGGCCAGAGGCCAGGAACATAACGGCATCGGCGACCGCATCCGGTTCCGGAAGTTGCCGCAGGTCCGTCGTCGCCGCGGTCTCGTCGTAGACCTGCTCCCTGGTGACCCCGCGCTGATCGGCGAGGTAGCCGAAGTACCACTGCAGCGAACCGGCCCAGATGTAGCCCGGCGCCACCGAGTTGACCCGGATCCCCTGCGGGCCGAGTTCGGTGGCCAGGCTCTGCGCGAGCGCGAGCAGCGCGGCCTTCGCCATCTTGTACCCGCCGAAACCCACCCGGGAGTGCCGCAGCACCGCGGAATTGATCATGACGACCGATCCGCGGCTCGCCGCGAGCGCCTTGGCGAACGCGCGGGTCACCCGCAGGGTGCCGACGACGTTGGTGTCGAATGCCTGCCGGATCGCCTCCAGGTCGGCCTCGGCGAGGCTGGTCAGCGGCGGTATCGCGAACGCGTTGTTGACCAGCGTGTCCACCCGGCCGAACTCGGCCAGCGCGGTATCCGCCAGCGCCGCGGCCGAATCGGCGCTGGTGATGTCGGCCGGGACGGTCAGCGCGCGCCGACCGAGCGCGGTGACCTCCGCGGCCACCTCGTCCAGGCGCGAGGCGGTGCGGGCGGCGAGCACGACGTCCGCGCCCGCGCGTGCGGCCTGCAGCGCGATCGAGCGGCCCAGCCCCGGGCCGATGCCCGAGACCACCATCACGGTCCCGTCCAGCAGCCCCATCAGCCTGCTCCGTCCGGCGGGCCGGTCAGCGGCGGGGTCGGTGGCCGCATCCAGCGGCGCATCAGCCCAGCATCCTTGCCGCGACGGCGGACTGGCGCGCGGCTATCCGTTCCGGGTACCCACCGGGGGCCAGCCGGGCCTGCTGGTAATTCGGCAGCCGCTCCGGGATCTCCGCGACCGGGATTATCTCTGCCGACGGCCCGTCGGCGGGCTTGAGATCCCGGGCCAGCCGCTGCCACCGGATCTGCACGTAGCCACGCTGGTGACCGGTGCATTCCAGCCAGTTCGCCACGCCGGGGTCGCGCTCGCTGATCACGAAGCGGAGCATGCCGTCCGGGTCGCGGCGTGCCTGGTCGGCCGTGAGGCTGGTCTGGTGGTTGATGTAGTCCAGCGAGATGTACCACATGCTGCCCAGCTGGATGCCCTGGTACGGGGCGGTGTCCCGCCCGGCGTCCGGCACGGTGACCAGCATCGCCTGGTCCTCGCGGAGATCGTAATGACCGACGGAGGAGAACTGGGTCGCCAGCCCGCCCGGCGTCGGGCGCGGCTCGGTCAGCGTGTTCACCGGGAGGTTCAGGTAGAACCACTCCGGGAACGCGAGGAACGTCTTCAGCCGGGACAGCAGGATCTTGCCGGCGACGCTGTAGCGCTTGGCGAGGTCATCGGTGCCGGGGACCGGCGGCGCGCACCCGTCCCGGTCGGCCCGGCGGATGCGGATCGTGCCCCGCTGCTCAGCCGCCCAGTCGCTGTACACCTCGCGCACGAGCAGCATCGCCGATCCCGGCGCGAGGGTGAAGTAGTTGCGCCCGCGGGCGCGGGCGCGGCCGGACCCGGTGGCGGGGCCGAACCGCAGCTCGAACGTGCCGTCGCCGGCGACCTCGATCTCACGGTCGTCGAACGCCGAGAGGCTGTCGGGCACCTCGGCCGGTGAGTAGTCGCCGTTCAGCACCTGGAAGCTCAGGTCGGCGGTGCTTCCCCGGCGGCCGGTGACCACGTACTCGGCTTCGTCGCGCAGGTAGGAGTGGAAGTACAGGGTGTCCGGGTTGTCCAGGCCGAGCTTGGTGTACGGGGTCACCGAGTGCACGAAAAACGGGAAATCGCGCTGGTAGGCCCAAGCCATCTGCAGGGCCGCGCGGATGCTGCCGGCGAGGTAGTCGTATCCCTCGGCGAGGTCTTGCTCGGTCTTGACGTGCGGGGCGCCGGTGATGACCTTCTCGGCCTCGGTGACCGCATCGGCGAACGACTGGGTGAGCACCGGTAACCCTTCGACTCCAACGGCCTGGCCGCAGGCGGCCGGGCCGGGACTTTCGGATCGGACCAAGGTAGAACAGGTTCTAGGAAAGCGTCAATGCCGGTTTAGCGGCCGGGGGTGTGGCTCGGCCGGCTGGGCGGTGGTCAGGCGGGCTGGGGCGCCCAGCGGTTCGCCGTGATCTTCAGGCTCGGCACGTCGTCCAGCGACAGCGTCATCTCGTAGGTCCGCACGTAGCCGGTGTGCGCGATCCGCCACCGGCCGTCGTCGCCGCGTGCGTAGCGGTCCTGGTAGAACGCCGATCCCTTGATCATCACGCGGTACTCGGTCGCGATGACCGTGTCCTCGAAGCACCACGTCCCGGTCGCCGTATCGCCATCGACGGTTATCTCCGGCTGGCCGGCGAAGTGCGTGGTGATGATGTCAGGGCCGAGGCTGTCACGCAGGAAGGTGACGATCGCCTCCCGGCCCTCCAGTTGCAGCGGCTTGCCGAGGGCCGGTGTGCCGTAGTCCGCGGTGGCGTCGGAGGTGAAGGTGCCCGGTAGGTCGTCCCACAGCTTCAGGTCGACGCAGCGGAGATAGCGGTACTTCAGCTGCCGGATTTCTTCCAGTGCGGCAAGGTCCATGGCAATAGCTTCCCCGGCGCATTGACTCTTCGCAAGAACTTGTTCTAAATTTTGGCTCCCGAAGCAGTGCCGGGAGGATTCGTGCGCTTCTCTTACGCGGAGTCGATGACAGACCCGTCGTTCTACCTGCCGCTCGCCCGTGCCGCCGAGGATGCCGGGTACGACTCCATGGTGGTGCCGGACAGCATCTGCTACCCGCAGCACTCCGAGAGCTGGTACCCGTTCAATCCGGACGGCAGCCGCGAGTTCCTGGAAGACAAGCCGTTCCTCGAGCCGTTCTCGCTCATCCCCGCCCTGGGCACGGTCACGAGCCGCCTGCGCTTCGTCACCTTCGTGCTGAAGCTGCCGGTGCGCAATCCGGTCCTGGTGGCCAAGCAGGCGACATCCACCGCGGTGCTCACCGGCAACCGGCTGCTGCTCGGCGTCGGGACCAGCCCATGGCGTGAGGACTACGACGTGCTCGGCGTGCCGTGGCAGAAGCGCGGCCTCCGGATGGACGAGGAACTCGAGATCATCCGCGGCCTGACCGCCGGGGGCTACTTCTCGTACCAGGGGAAGGTGTTCGACGTGCCGTCGGTGAAGATCGCTCCGGTCCCCGACGAGCCCATCCCGGTGCTGATCGGCGGGCATGGCGACGCCGCGCTGCGCCGCGCCGCGCGGGCCGGGGACGGCTGGCTGCACGGCGGCGGGGA
Source organism: Streptosporangiaceae bacterium (assembly GCA_051986485.1). Taxonomy (GTDB): domain Bacteria; phylum Actinomycetota; class Actinomycetes; order Streptosporangiales; family Streptosporangiaceae; genus JBPYFL01. Next base: position 49,605 of record JBPYFL010000054.1, read on the forward strand.
CCCGGAGGACCTGCCCGGCCTGCTGGCGAGGCTCGCCGAGTTCCGCCGGGAGGCAGGCACCGACGGCCAGCCGTTCGAGGTGCACGTGATCTCGATGGACGCCTACAGCGCGGACGGGGTGCGGCGGCTGGAGGAGCGCGGCGTCACCGACGTGATCGTCGGGTTCCGCTGGCCGTACACCACCGGACCGGACACCGAGACGCTCGACGAGAAGCTGGACAAGCTGCGGCGGTACTCCTCCGACGTCATCCAGAAGGTGCGCCGCTGACCGCCGCCGCTGACCACGGCCGCTGAACGTGCCGGCTCGCCGCGGCGGTGGGCGCGGTGGTCACCGCAGCAGCAGGCGGGTGGCGAGATCGAGGTGGTTGGCGACGTCGTTGGCCGAGGCGCGCCGGGTCACCCAGGCAACCAGGTTGGACAGCCAGACGTCGCCGATGATCCGGGCGATCGCGACCTCGTCCGGCGACGGTTCGCCCTCGTGCATGGCGTTGGTCAGCATCTGTTCCATCAGCCGCGCCACCGCGTTGACCTCGGCGGCCGCGCTGGGGTCGGCGAACATGAAGGCCCGGGTCATCGCCTCGGCCAGCATCGGATCGCGCTGCATCGTCCTGGTGATCCGGCCCAGCACGAACAAGGTCCGCTCGTAGGCGGTGTCGCCGGGAACCGGCGTCCGGTCCAGCTTCTCCTGCATCCGCTCGAATTCCCTGGCCAGACCCGATACGAGCAGGTGGATCTTGGAAGGGAAGTACCGGTAGAGGGTGCCGAGCGCCACGCCCGCCTGTTCGGCCACGGTGCGCATCTGCACCGCTTCGTATCCGCCCTTGGACGCAAGCGTCAGGGTGGCGTCGAGAATGCGCTTCCGGCGGTCACGCTGCGCAGCCGAGCCGAGCTCTACGTCTCCAGGCATGCCGGGCGCGCCGTTAGTACGTGTTCTCGGCATAGCCATCCAGGTCTCCCCCTCGCGTCAGGCAGATCCCATTTTCACCACCGCGGCCGCGGCCCGCTCCCGGCCGATGAGCGTGGATATGGTCCCTGCTGTCATTCACCAGCGTAGCAACAGTGGAGTAACCGGCCGCCGGTGTGACGGCTCCGGCGGGGGTGAAACGCGTACTAGCGCCCGGTGGTGATGATGGTCTTGTATTCCAGATACTGGTTCAGCCCCTCGGGCCCCATCTCCCGGCCGATACCGCTGTTCTTGTAGCCGCCGAAGGGCGCGCAGGCCTCAATGTTGTACATATTGACGCCATAGGTCCCGGTGCGGACGCGGCGAGCGATGTCGATACCGTGCTCGACGTCGGCCGTCCATACCGTTCCCGCCAGCCCGTAGTCGCTGTCATTGGCGATGCGGACGGCGTCATCCTCGTCCTCGTAGCGGATGACCGAGAGGACCGGGCCGAATATCTCCTCCCGGGCAATCTTCATTCCGTTGTCGACGTCGGCGAACAACGTCGGGCTGACGTACCAGCCCCGGTCCTGCCCGGCGGGCCCGCCGCCGGCCGCCACCCGCGCGCCCTCGTCTCTGCCTGCCCGGATGTAGCCCTCAACCCGCTCCTGCTGACGCCTGGCGACCAGCGGCCCGATCTCGGTCGCCGGGTCGGCGGGATCGCCCACCACCAGCGAGCCGACCATCTCGGCGAGTGCGTCCACGACCTCGGCGTAGCGGCTGCGGGGAGCCAGGATCCGGGACTGGGCGATGCACGCTTGGCCGTTGTTCAGCAGGCCGACCATCTTCAGCATCGGCACGGCGACGCCGAGGTCGGCGTCCTCGGTGATGATTGCCGCGGATTTGCCGCCCAATTCCAGGCTGCATCGTTTGGTCTGGCGGCCGCAGATCTCGGCCACCCGCTGTCCGGCCGCCGTCGAGCCGGTGAACGCTACCTTGTCCACCTCCGGGTGCGACACCAGGTATTCGCCGGCTTCCCGGCCGCCCGGCACGATGTTCACCACACCCTCGGGAAGCCCGGCCGCGGTGAGCAGATCGGCGAGGATGAAGGCATCTAGCGGCGCCTCAGGCGGTGGCTTGACGACGACGGTACAGCCGGCCACCAGCGCTGGCCCGAGCTTGGTCGCGATCAGCATCTCGGGCACGTTCCAGGGGGTGATGGCGGCGACGACCCCCACCGGCTCCCGGCGGACAATCACCGGGCCGAGCATGCCCGGCCGTTCCTCCTCCTCCACATGGCCGTCACCGAGCCCGGCGTAGTACTGGTACGTCGACTGGGCCGGCGCGATCTGGGTGAGCTCGCCCAACGTGACCGGCGAGCCCATCTCCTCGGTGATCAGCTTGTTCATCTCGGCGCCCTGCTTGGCGAACAGTTCGCCGATCCGGCCCACGACCGCCGCGCGCTCCGCCGGGGTCATCCGGGGCCACGGGCCGGTGTCAAACGCCCGCCGGGCCGCGGCGACCGCGGCATCCATGTCCGCGCCCGTGCTCTGCGGCACCTGCGCGATGACTTCCTCGCTGTGCGGGGAAACGACGCCGTAGCGATCCGTTCCAGCGGGCCGGACCCAGCTACCCCCGATGTAAAACCGGCCATAATCGTTCATCAGGCTTGTCCCATCTCTTCCGCAGGGCAACCGGCACGACGCATCCATGACAGTGAAACACGTTCTGGCAACCGGGCACAATCATGCCGCGTCAGCGGTGCGCTGTCGCTACGACCTTCTACAGAACGTGTTCTATACCTCGGCAGGCTCGCAGATCACGACGGGGATCTCCCGGGTGGTCCATGCCTGATACGCGTCGAAGTCCGCGTACATCCGCACCAGCCGGGGCCAGAGGCCGGCGCGTTCGCCGGCGTCCGCGACCCGTGCCCGCATCCGCCGTACCCTGCGCTTGATCTGCACCGTGACGGCGGGCTCCGCGGTGATGTTGAGAAACCAGCCCGGGTTGCGCGGGAGCCCGCCCTGAGATGCGACCAGGATGATCCGTTCACCGTCGGCCAGGTACAACAACGGTGTCGTCCGTGGCTGGCCGCTCTTTCGTCCCCGGGTGGTCACCAGGCAGATGGGGACACCCCCCGGGAAGGCGCTTCCGATCCGCCAGCGGCTGCCGGCCCGGCCGCCGGTGGCCCGGTAGAGCCAGGTGTTGGCGCGGGACATGACCTTGATGACTCTCGGCACCAGCGCGGAGTCGAGCTGCGGCGGCCGCTTCCTTGCCGCCGCGGCGGCCGACGGTCGTTTCCCGCGTTCCTCCGCGGGTCGTGCCCTCGTCACCAGATCGGGACCGGCGCCGTGCCACGCCGGTAGTGACCAGGCTGGGGCGCGCCGGATGCGGCGGTTTCGATCCGCTTCTTCATCCCATCGGAGAGCGCGCCGGCCTTCATCATCTCGATGAACAAGGCCGCGGCGTTACCGAGGTCGAAGAAGTCGCGTTGCCACGACCACTGCCGGCTGCCCGCGTACCGGAACCAGCTGCCGCCGATCCCGGCGACCTCGTAGGCCGTGCCGTCTGGCCGCCGATGGTCGGCGATCTGCTTCCACAGACCGATGACCTCTCCCTGACGGTCATCGATGAGCACCTTCTGGTAGGGATAGCTCCAGCCCTCGAGGCCCTGCATTTCGACGCCGACCGCGAGCCGGCGGATCTCCTCGCGCCCGACGGCCATGAATTCTTCGTCCGGGCCGGTATTCCACCCGTAGGTCGCGTCCTCGGTGTAGAGATCGGCCAACGGCCGCCAGTCGCCGAGTTCCTCGCATCGGTGGTTGGTGTCCAGCCAGAGCTGCACCATTTCTTCCAGTTCTTCGCGGGGGAAAGCGGGCATCGGCCGGCTCCTTATCGTTCGCCGCTGTCGGTGTCAGCGCCGGTGCCGGCGATGCTGAGTGCCTGGGTGGGGCATTCCCGCACGGCGCCCTCCACCTGATCGCGAAGGCTGCCGGGCGGGTCGGCGTCGAGGATCTGGACCTTGCCCCGCTTGGGCACCGCGAAGACGTCAGGTGCCTCCAGTTCGCACATCGCGTGGCCCTGGCACAGGTCGAGATCGGCCTTGATTCTCACGACATCCCCTTCCTGCGGCGGTACCGGACAACGCACGGCTGGGCGAGTTGGACGACCATCTTGGAGTGGTCATTGCGGTAGCTCTCCGGGGGCTGGGCGAGCTCGAACTCGAAGTCCCGCAGCAGCACCGAGAAGATCGCCTTCAGCTGCATCGTCGCGAAGGCCGCCCCGACGCAGCGGTGCCGCCCGGCGCCGAATGGAATCCACGTCCAGCGGTTGACCAGGTCCTCCTGCCGGGGCTCGCGGTAGCGTTCCGGCCGGAACTCGCCGGGCTCGGGGAAGTCCTCGGGGAGCCGGTTGGACACGGCGGGCGTGGCCGCGACGAAGTCGCCCTTGGCAATCCGGTATCCCTCGACCTCGAAGTTGTCCTGGGCGACCCGCAGCAGCAAGATCAACGGCGGGTGCAGGCGCAGCGCCTCCTTGACGGCACCCTCGAGCCGGGGAATCTCCCGCAGCGCCCGGAAGCTGACGTCGGAGCCGTCGGCGTAGAGCGCATCCAGTTCCCCGGTCACCGATGCGAGGACGTCCGGGTGCCGGAGCAGTTCGATGAGCGTCCACGCCGCGGTACCCGAGCTGGTGTGGTGCCCGGCGAACATCATCGAGATGAACATCCCGGTGATCTCGTCGGCGGAGAAGCGCGCGTTTCCCGCTTCATCGGTCACCGACATCAGCACGTCGAGCATGTCCCGGTCCTCCCGGGTGGGAGGCGGGGCGCTGGCCCGGCCGCTCATGATCTCCTGCACCAGCGTGACCAGGCCCACGCGCGCGTGGTCGCGCCGCCGGAAGCTCTCGATCGGGGCATATGGATCGACGTAGGCGAGCGCGTCGGTGCCCCGCTCCAGATCGTGATACAGCTCAGCGAACCGGCCGTCGAGTTGATCGCGGAACCTGAGGCCGATCAGGCACGCCGACGATGTGTAGATCGTCAGCTCGGCGAAGAAGTCCAGCAGGTCGATCTCGCCCTCGTCGCCCCAGGTCTTGACCATCCGGTCGATCTCACCGGAGATGGTCTGAGCGTGCCCGCGCATTTGCTCGCCGCGCAACGCCTGGTTGTGCAGCATCTCCTTGCGCCGCTCCGGCGGCGCGTCGAATACCACGCCCTTGCCGAAGATCGGCGTCATGAACGGATACGCCGCGCCCTGGTCGAGATCCTCATCCGGGGAACGAAAGAAGAACTCATTGGCTTCGGCACCGGAAAGCAGCACCACCCGCCTGCCGGCCAGGTCGAACGCTCCGACGTCGCCGCATTCGTCCCGTACCCGCTGCAGCAGCCAGATGGGGTCGGCGCGCAATTCCTCCAGGTGGCCGTGTTCGGACTGGCCACCGGAGACCTGGCGCGGGCTACGTAGTGACATCACCCATCCTCCCGCAGCGGTGCTTCCGGCTCGACTTCAACCATGGTCAGATGCACGCCCCGCGGCGCTGTGACGACGGCGATCACCGCGGCCGCGATGTCCGGGGGGCGCAGGAAGTAGGGGTGACGGGCGAAACCCCAGCGTGCCCAGTCTTCGAGGACGGCCGCGGTGGTCTGCTCGTCCCACTGCATCCCCATGCCGGTGGTGGTGGGCCCGGGGCGGACGATGGAGGCACGCACACCGGTTCCCTCGAGTTCCATCTGCATCGTGCGCGCCATCGCCTCGAGCCCGGTCTTCGCCGGCACGTAGCCGCCCATTCGGGGGCGCGGCGCCGGGACCACGTCGGACCCGATGAACACGACGTCGCCGCGCCTGCGGGAGACCATCTCGCCGATAACGCGGGAGACCAGCCGGTGGGCGCCTGCGAGGTGAACGTTGAGGTGACGGAGCAGGTTCTCCGTCTCCATCTCGTGGATGTTGGCGGGCTCGAGGTTCCCGGCGGCGGAGACGAGGATCTCGATCGGCCCGAGCGCGCTGGCCGCCGCGTCGACGAAATTCCCGACGGACTCGTCGTCGGTCACGTCAAGGCGCAGCGCGATGGCCTCGCCGCCATCGGCTCGGATCTTCGCCGCGACTTCCTCGCAGGTTTCGAGCCTGCGGGCGCCGAGAGCCACCGGATGGCCGAGGGCGGCCAGTGCGCTGGCGGTCGCCGCGCCGATACCGGTCGATGCGCCGGTGATGATGGCGGGCCGGCGCGGCGGATGTGGTGCGAAGCGTGGCATCGCTAGCGCGTCTCGACCCGGACCGGGAGGCTGGCGAAGCCCCGGACGCTGCTCGAGTGGACCCGGTCTGCACCGCGGATGTCGATGTCATAGCCGCTGACCTGCCTGGTCAGCTCGGTGAGCGCGATGCGGGCCTCGAGGCGGGCGAGGTGGGACCCGAGGCAGAAGTGGGTCCCGCCGCCGAAGCTGACGAGTTGCCGGGTGGTGTCGCGGTCGAGGTCGTAGCGGTCCGGATCCGCGAACGCGAGCGGATCGCGGTTGGCCGAGCCGATCAGCAGGAGCACCCTGCTGCCGGCCGGGATCGTGCTGCCGTGCAGCGTGATGTCCTCGGTCGCGGTCCGGGCCAGCATCTGGCTGGACGTGTCGTAGCGCAGCGTTTCCTCGATCCAGTCCGGGATACGGCCGGGGTTGGTGAGCGGCTTGCTGAGCTGCTGGGGATTACGCCAGCCCCAGTAGATGGCGTTGGCGAGAAGCTTGGTGGTGGTTTCGTTGCCCGCGACGACCATCAGGAACAGGAACGCGATGATCTCGTCGTCGGTCAGGCGGTCGCCGTCGATCTCGGCATGCAGCAGCGCCGTGGTGAGATCGCCGGCCGGGCGGCCGCGCCGTTCGGCGAGCATCTCGGCGTAATAGGCCACCAGTTGCAATGAGGCGTCGACCGCGGCGGGCGGCACGTCGGAGACGTCGTCCTCGCGGTGCATGACGGCGTCGGCCAGTTCGCGGAGCATGCCGCGGTCGTGTTCCGGCACTCCCATGAGCTCGGAGATGACGTCCATCGGGAACTTGCCCGCGAAGTCGCCCACGAAGTCGAATTCGCCCTTCGTCAGCGCGAGGCCCAGGTGTTTGCGGGCGAGTTCGAGGATCCGCGTTTCCAGGTCACGGACGCGGCGCGGGGTGAAGCCGCGGGAGACCAGGGAGCGCAGCCGGTTGTGGCGGGGGTCGTCCAGCGCGAGGAAGGACATGGTCCGGTGCGCGTGCGGCCCCCAGGCGGCCGGGTCCAGCGAGACGCCGTTGGCGTTCGACAGGCGCCGGCTGTCGCGGAATGCGGCGGCGACGTCGTCGTACCGGGACAGGGCCCAGAAGTCGAGTTCGTCGTTGCGGTATAGCGGCGCCTCGTCACGCAGCCGCGCATAGGTGGGGTACGGGTCCTCGTGAATGCGGTAGTCGTAGGGACTGAACGACAGGGGCGCGAGCGAGGTGCCAGACACGTGTCCAGACACTAGTACGCGGTCGCGAGGCTGGCAAGGGTGCTTCGAGAACACGTTCCGCAGCGGTGGACGCGATGGCCGCCGGGGCTTCCGCCCACGCTGCCACCGCTGTCACCGGGGGTTTCGCCGCCGCGACCGGAGCGCTCACCCGGGGAGGCGCTATCGACATTAGTAAGAACGTGTTCTAGTCTCAGTTATCGCCAGCAGCGGATATCCGACGATCGGGGTATACCGAACATCTCCCTGCGGGCGGTCAACAAGATCACTGGTCTATGACAGGAGCGCCGATGGGTGGGCAGGAAGCCCAGAAGGTGATCGCCGGGGTGCGGGATCTCCTCCCGGTTCTGCGTGACCGAGCGCAGGAGTGCGAGGACGCGCGCAACGTGCCCGAGGAGTCGATCAAGTCGCTGACCGAACTCGGGGTATTCAAGCTCCTGCAGCCCAGCAGGTACGGCGGCATGGAAGCGAGCCCGGTGGACTTCTACACCGCGGTCAAGCTGGTCGCCAGCGCCTGCGGCTCGACCGGCTGGGTGACCTCGGTGCTGGGGATCCACCCCTGGCAGCTCGCGCTGTTCGACGAGCGCGCGCAGCAGGAGGTGTGGGGCTCCGACACCGACGTGCGGGTGTCGTCGTCGTACGCGCCGATGGGCCGCGCCAAGCCGGTCGACGGCGGCTTCCAGTTCAGCGGGCGCTGGAGCTTCTCGTCCGGCTGCGGCCATGCCACCTGGGTGTTCCTCGGCGGGCTGGTGCTCGGCGAGGACGGCGCACCCGTCGACTTCCGCACCTTCCTGCTCCCGATCAGCGACTACACGATCGAGGACGTGTGGGACACCGTCGGGCTGCGCGGCACCGGCAGCAATGACATCGTTGTGGACGACGTGTTCGTCCCCGAGCACCGCACGCTCAGCTTCACCGATACCGCCAAGTGCGCCGGCCCCGGACAGCAGGTCAACCCCGGCCCGCTGTACCGGCTGCCGTTCGCCTCGGTGTTCGCGCCGTCGATCTCGGTACCGGTGATCGGCATGGCCCAGGGCGCCTACGACGCCTTTGTCAGCTTCACCCGTGAGCGGGTGCGTGCCTCCACCGGCGGCAAGGCAGCCGACGACGTATTCGGGCAGGTGCGCATCGCCGAGGCGGCGCGCAAGATTGACATCGCCTGGACGATGATCACGCGCAACGTCACCGAGGAACTGGACCTGGCCGTGGCCGGGGAGAAGATCCCGATGTCGCTGCGCATCCGGGTGCGCCGGGACCAGGTCAGCGCGACGGGCGCGGCGATCGAGGCGGTCGACCGGCTGTTCGAGAGCGCGGGCGGGCGCGCGCTGCGGGTGGGCACGCCGATCCAGCGGTTCTGGCGGGATGCCCACGCCGGCCGCGTGCACGCGATCAACGACCCGGAGAAGACGCTGGCCCTGTATGGCCAGGCCGAGCTGGGATTGCGCGTCACGGACGCGTGGCTGTAGAAGGAGACGCCGCTGATGGCCACCGCTTCCGCGCTCGACTTCGGCTCGACCAGCCGCTTCGGCGAGGCAGGCGAGCTGAAGCTGCACTACCACGAGGCCGGCTCGGCCGGCGGCACGCCGGTGGTGATGCTGCACGGCGGCGGGCCGGGCGTGTCGGCATGGAGTAACTTCGGCGCGAACCTCCCGGTGTTCGCCGAGCGGTTCCGGACCCTGCTGGTCGACCAGCCCGGCTTCGGGCGCTCGGACAAGCCCCCGGTGGACGGCCACTTTTTCACCTTCGCCGCCGACGCCGTGGTGCGGCTGATGGACGGGCTGGGCATTGAGCGGGCGCACCTGGTGGGCAACTCGCTCGGCGGCGGGACCGCCGTGCGGCTCGCCCTGCGCCATCCGGGCCGGGCCGGCCGGCTGGCGCTGATGGGGCCCGGCGGTCTGAGCCTCAACGTGTTCTCCCCGGACCCCACCGAGGGGATCACCCGGCTGCAGGAGTTCGCCGCGCCGCCGGGGCCGAGCCGGGAGAAGCTCGCCGCCTTCCTGCGCACCATGGTCTTCGATAAGTCGCTGATCACCGAGGAACTGATCGAGGAGCGGTACCAGCAGGCAACCGACCCCGAGTCGCTGCGCGCCATGGCGTCCATGGGGGCGTCGTTCATGCGGGCGGAGAGCTACGAGGACGGGATGCTGTGGCGCGAGGTACACCGGCTGCGGCAGCGGGTGCTGCTGGTGTGGGGCCGGGAAGACCGGGTCAACCCGCTGGATGGGGCGTTGATCGCGCTCAAGCAGATCCCCCGCGCTCAGCTGCACGTGTTCTCCCGGTGTGGTCACTGGGCGCAGCTGGAGCAGTTCGACGAGTTCAACCGGCTGGTGACCACGTTCCTGGCCGATGGCACGCCGCAGGCACGCACCGAGGGGAGCGCGGCATAGATGGGTATCCGCTCGCTCGGGTACTTGCGGATCGAGGCCACCGACATGCCGGCGTGGCGCGAGTACGGGCTCAAGGTGCTCGGCATGGTGGAAGGCTCCGGCAGCGACCCGGAGGCGCTGTATCTGCGGATGGACGACTTCCCCGCGCGGCTGGTGATCTTCCCCGGCGAGAAGGACCGGCTGGCGCAATCCGGATGGGAGGTCGCGACCGCCGGCGAGCTTGACGAGGTGCGCCAGCGCCTGGACGCGGCCGGGGTGTCGTTCAAAGAGGGCACCAGCGCCGAGCTGGCTGAGCGCCGGGTGAACGCAATGATCAGCTTCGAGGACCCGTCGGGCAACACCCTCGAGGTGTTTCACGGGATTGCGCTGCAGCATCGCCGGGTGGTCAGTCCCTACGGGCACCGGTTCGTCACCGGGGAGCAGGGTCTCGGCCACGTGGTGCTCTCCACCCATGACGACGAAGCCGCCCTGCACTTCTACCGCGACGTCCTCGGTTTCCGGCTGCGCGACTCGATGCGGCTGCCGCCGGAACTGGTCGGCCGGCCCGCTGACGGGCCACCGGCCTGGCTGCGGTTCTTCGGCTGCAATCCGCGGCACCACAGCCTGGCGTTCCTCCCGATGCCCACTCCCAGCGGGATCGTGCATCTTATGCTGGAGACCGAGAAGGTCGACGATGTTGGCCTGTGCCTCGACCGTGCCCTGCGCCGGAAGGTGCCGATGTCCGCGACCCTGGGCCGGCACGTCAACGACCTGATGCTGTCGTTCTACATGAAGACCCCGGGCGGGTTCGACGTGGAGTTCGGCGCCCAGGGGCGCCAGGTTGACGACGGTTCCTGGATCGCCCGCGAGAGCACCGCGGTGAGCCTGTGGGGGCACGACTTCAGCGTCGGCTCCAGGAGCCAGTGACCGCTAAGGACGGTGAGCGGGTGGAGCGCAGCCGGGCTGGTCCGGTCGATCCCGGCGCGTTTCGCACGGTGCTGGGCCACTTCTGCACCGGAGTGACCGTGGTGACCAGCTTGGACGGCAGCACGCCGGTCGGTTTCGCCTGCCAGTCCTTTTCCTCCCTGTCACTGTCGCCGCCGCTGGTCCTGTTCTGCCCGAGCCGGACGTCATCGAGCTGGGCGCGGATCCGTGACGCGGGGCACTTCTGCGTGAACGTGCTCGCCGAGGACCAGCGCGAGGTGTCGGCTGCGTTCGGCCGGCCCGGAAACAACAAGTTCGACGGGCTGAACTGGACCCCCTCGCCGAACGGCGCCCCGATCCTCGATGGCGTGCTGACCTGGGTGGACTGTGTCACCGAGACCGTGCACGAGGCCGGCGACCACGACGTGGTGATCGGCCGGGTCGCCGAACTCGGCCCGCACGCGGACGGCAGGCCGCTGCTGTTCTACCGGGGCGATTACGCGGTCACCGAAACCCCCGAGGACACCGGGCCGCCCCAGGCCGGGGAGCTTCTGGACACCCTGCTGCACTGGTCCCGCCACACCGACTGGATGTGACCGCGCCGGGTCCTACCGGCCGCCGGCGATGGGCGCCACGGTCAGCCACTCGCCCCCTCCGATCACCGGGACGTTCATGCCGCGGCGCGGGCCCGGAAGCGGACCGGAAGGTGCTCGTAGCCGGATACGAAGTTCGCCGGCCGGTAGGCCGGCTCGTCGCTGCCGGCCCGCTCGATGTCGGGTATCCGGCTCAGCAGCGCCTCGAAGAAGCAGCGCAGCTCCAGGCGCGCGAGGTTGCTGCCGAGGCAGAAGTGGGTGCCGATCCCGAATGCGAGGTGGTCATTGGGGGTCCGGGTCACGTCGAAGCGGAACGGCTCGGTGAAGACCTGCTCGTCGCGGTTCGCCGAGGGATAGAGCAAGACCAGCTTGTCGCCGGCGCGCAGGTGCTGACCGTGCAGTTCGGTGTCGGTAACGACGGTCCGGGCCATGTTCTTGATCGGGCTGACCCAGCGGAGCATCTCCTCGACCGCGGCCGGGATGCCGGCCGGCTCCTCGACCAGCAGCCGCTTCTGGTCGGGGTGTGCCAGTAGCTGGTACAGGCCGCCGCTGATGACGTGCCGGGTGGTCTCGTCGCCGCCGATGAGGATCAGCAGCGAGTCATGGATGACGTCCTCGGCGTTGAACTCGCCAGAATCGTCGGCGCCGCCGTCTCCGCTGCCGGCGCCGCCCACCAGCAGGCTGACCAGGTCATCGCCGGGGCACACCCGCCGCTCCTCGATGGCCTGCATGGCGAACGCGCGGAATCCCTCGTAGGCGGCCGCGGCAGGTTCCATCCGGTCCGCGTCGTCGGAGCCGACGAGCGCGCAGAGCATGTCGTCGGACCACTGCAGCAGCGTTCCCCGGTCGGGCTCGGGGAAGCCGAGCATGTCGCCGATGACGTGCATCGGCAGCCAGGCGGCGAGGTCGGCTACCGCGTCGCACTCACCATTGCCGATCACCCGGTCGATGAGCCGGTCGCAGATCGCGCGGATCCGGTCCGCCGAGCCGGCCAGCCGGCGTGGCGTGAAACCGCGGTTGACCATTTGCCGGCGTCGCTTATGCTCCGCGCCGTCGGTGTCGATCATCATCGGCATGGCGGCGTTGTCCGGCCGGATGCCCTGGCCGTTACAGAACAGCTCGGGGTGCAGGGAGACCTCCCTGACATCGGCGTGCGCCGCGACTCCCCAGACCCGGCCGTCGAAGTACACCGGGGCGTTCTCGCGCATCCAGGCGAGCTCCGGGTGCGGATTACGGCCCCAGAACTCGCCGCTGACCAGGTCGATCTCCGGGTTGAAAGGGTGGTCGCCGGCCACGTCAGTCCTCCCGGGTGGCTCGTGCGCGGCCGGTACCCGGTCCACGCGCTCCCTGCGGCATGGACACATTCTAGAACGCGTTCTACCTTCACTGTAAGGGCGTCTGGACAATTGTCCAGCCGGTGGCGGGTTGCGCTGGCGCCGGGGCGTGCGCGGCTGGCGTCAGGAGCGGCTGGCGTCAGGAGCGGCTGGCGTCAGGAATAGTCGATCTGCACGAAGTCGCTGACCGGCAGCGCCTGGCAGGCCAGGACGTAGCCCTCGGCCAGGTCGTCGTCTTCGAGGACCTCGTTTCGCAGCATGGTGACCCGCCCATCGGTTACCCGGCACTCGCAGGCCGCGCATACGCCCTCGGTGCAGGAGGACGGAGCGGCCACCCCCTGGCCCCGCAGCAGGTCCAGCAGGCGCTTGTCCGTCGGCCAGGCAAGGCGGTGCGTTTGGCCGTCCAGCAGAACCTCGACCGTGGCGGGACGGGCGGCCGGTGCCGCCGCCGGACCGGTGCCCGGGCCAGCGCCGGTGGCGGGGCCAGCGCCGGTGCCGGGGCCTGCGCCTGCGCCGGGGCCTGCGCCGGGGCCTGCGCCGGGGCCTGCGCCGGTGGCGGGGCCGGTTCCGGTGCTGCCGCCACGGGGGGCCTCGCGCGATCCCGGAGCCGGCCGTGCCCCCGCGAAGGGGTCGCCGCCAAGAGACGAGAAGCGCTCCAGGTGGATGCGCGGACGGGGCACGCCGTGGTCACGCAAGGCCGTGCGCACCGCGTTCATGAACGGGCGCGGGCCGCAGACGAACGCCTCGTGGCCGGTGAACGGGCGGATCACCGCGCGCAACGAATCCGGGGTGGGCAGTCCCTGCAGGGCCTCGAGCCAGTGCATCACCAGCAGCCGCCCCGGATGCGCTGCGGCCAGTGCGGCCAGTTCGCCGGCGAAGATGACCGAGTGCTCGTCGCGGTTGGCATAAAGCAGGACCACCTGCCCGGTGCCTTCGCTGAGCACGGACTTCACGATCGACATGATCGGGGTAATCCCGCTGCCCGCCGCCACCAGCAGCAGGTCCTCGTCCAGTGACGCTGGTGTGAAGCCACCGGCCGGCTCGAGGACGTCCAGTTCGGTTCCCGGCGCGATGTGATCGCAGATCCAGTTGGACGCGTAACCGTCGGCCACCCGCTTCACCGTCACCTTCGGCAGCGGATCGGTATGCGGTGAACTGGACAGCGAATAGGCGCGCGCCACCGAGTCGCAGCGCTCGCTGGGGATCCGCAGCGTCAGGAACTGCCCCGGCCGGTATCTGAAGCGCTCCATCTGCTCCGGGCCAAGGTCGAAGACGACGGACCGGGCGCCGGCCGTCTCGGCGACGACCTCAGCCACCCGCAGCCGGTGGAACCACGGTTCGTCCATTGAATCCTGCACCTCCTCAGGCACCCGCCGCGGTCCCGGACCGGCCGGTGCCGGTGTCCGGCCCGTGCCGAGCCTTGACGCGACCATAACTAGAACGTGTTCTAGTTACAAGGGCGAACGCTTGCCAGGGCCGGATGGTGGGGGAACCTGAAACACGTTATAGTCGCAGAAAAACGGCCGCTGGCCCGGCTCCCCCGACGTAGAGTTCCCCGGCGGCTGACGAGCGCGAGAACCTGTTGCATGCCACCGCAGTGCCGTTCGGCGTGCTCAGGAGCCGAGGAGGTGCTGTGCTCAGCTCTGAGCAGCGGGCGTGGGCGGCCGATGCCTTGCGCGCAGCCGAGCGCGACCGCGCGCCGATCGACCCGCTGGTACAGAAGTTCCCGGACATGGACCCGGTGGACGGCTACGAGATCCAGTTGCTCAACATCCACCGCCGCCTGTCCCGCTCGGGCCGGGTGGCCGGCCACAAGGTCGGGCTGTCGTCCAAGGCCATGCAGCAGATGATGGGCGTGGACGAACCGGACTACGGGCACCTGCTCGCGGACATGGAGCTCTCCGAGGAGGTCCCGGTCGCGACCGGCCGCTACTGCTACCCGAGGGTCGAGGTCGAGGTCGGCTTCCTGCTCGGTGCGGATCTTCCGGGCGAGAGCTGCACGGAGGCGGACGTGCTGGGTGCGGCGGAGGCTTTCGCCCCGGCGATCGAGCTGATCGACAGCCGGATCCGGGACTGGAAGATCAGCTTGCCGGACACCATCGCCGATAACGCGTCGTCCGCCTCCTTCGTGCTGGGAAAGGCCCGGGTGCGGCCGGCGGACGTGGACGTGCGCGCCATCGACGCGATCCTCTTCCGTAACGGCGAGCAGGTCGCGGAAGGCCGCTCGGACGCGGTGCTGGGCAATCCGGCGACCGCGGTCGCCTGGCTCGCGCGCAAGGTCGCGTCGTTCGGTGTCCGGCTGCGGGCCGGCAACGTCGTGCTGCCCGGGTCGTGCACCCGGGCGATCGACGTACGGCCCGGTGACGTGTTCCGTGCCGAGTTCAGCGGGCTGGGCACGGTGTCCCTGTCCTTCGATCGGAGTGGATCGTGACCGCGACAAAGGCAACGGCGGCCATCGTCGGGTCGGGCAACATCGGCACCGACCTGCTCTACAAGCTGCTGCGTTCGCAGTGGGTCGAGCCGAGGTGGATGGTGGGCATCGACCCGTCCAGCGAGGGCCTGGCCCGCGCCGCCGGGCTCGGGATGAGCGCATCCGCGGAGGGCGTGGACTCGCTCCTCGCCCTCGATGAGCGGCCTGACCTGGTGTTCGAGGCGACCTCGGCGTACGTGCACCGGGCGAACGCGCCGCGCTACGCCGAAGCGGGGATCCGGGCGATCGATCTCACCCCCGCAGCGGTCGGCCCGGCGGTGGTTCCGCCGGTGAACATCGGGGAGCACCTGGACGCGCCGAACGTCAACCTGATCACCTGCGGCGGCCAGGCGACCATCCCGATGGTGCACGCGGTCTCCCGGGTGGTGCCGGTGGAGTATGCGGAGATCGTCGCATCGGTGTCGTCGGTGTCCGCGGGTCCGGGCACCCGGGCCAACATCGACGAGTTCACCAAGACCACCAGCCGTGGAATCGAGGTGATCGGCGGCGCCGACCGGGGAAAGGCGATCATCGTCCTGAACCCCGCCGAGCCGCCGATGATCATGCGGGACACGATCTTCTGCGCCGTCCCGGCCGACGCCGACCCGGCTGCTGTCGCCGAGTCGGTCCACCGGATGGCCGCCGACGTCGCCAGCTACGTGCCCGGCTACCGGCTGCTGGCCGAACCGCAGTTCGACCCGCCGGATGCCAGCGGCGGCGCGGCCCGGGTGTCGATCTTCGTGGAGGTGGAGGGCGCCGGTGACTTCCTGCCGCCGTACTCCGGAAACCTGGACATCATGACCGCCGCCGCCACCAAGGTCGGCGAGGAGATCGCCCGCTCGCTGGCCAGCGCAACCGCCACGGCCTGACCGGCGGAGAGGAGCTTCCATGACGCCGCTGCCCAAGACGTACTCACCATCGCTGGACATCCGGATCACCGACACCTCGCTGCGCGACGGCTCGCACCACAAGCGGCATCAGTTCAGCGCCGAGGAGGTCCGCGCCATCGTCGCCGCACTCGACGGCGCCGGGGTCCCGGTCATCGAGGTGACCCACGGCGACGGGCTGGGCGGCTCGTCGTTCAACTACGGGTTCAGCCGCGAACCGGAGCAGGACCTGATCACCGTCGCCGCGCGGACCGCGCGCCGCGCGAAGATCGCCGTCCTGATGCTGCCCGGCGTGGGGGTCAAGGAGGACATCGTCGTCGCGCAGGACAACGGCGCGTCGATCGTCCGGATCGCCACCCACTGCACCGAGGCGGACGTGTCGGTGCAGCACTTCGGGCTGGCCCGGGAGCGCGGGCTGGAGACGGTCGGCTTCCTGATGATGGCGCACTCGGAACCGCCTGAGGTGCTCGCCAAGCAGGCGCGGATCATGGTCGACGCCGGTTGCCAGTGTGTGTACGTGGTCGACTCGGCGGGTGCGCTGGTGCTGGAGCAAGTCAGCGACCGGGTCGAGGCTATCGCCGCCGAAATCGGCGGCGACGCCCAGATCGGCTTCCACGGGCACGAGAACCTCGATGTCGGGGTGGCCAACTCGATCGCCGCGGTCCGGGCGGGCGCGGTGCAGGTCGACGGCAGTGCCCGCCGGTTCGGCGCGGGCGCCGGCAACACACCGGTCGAGGCGCTGGTCGGGGTCTGCGACAAGCTGGGCATCCGCACCGGCGTCGACTTCTTCAAGATCGTGGACGCGGCCGAGGACGTGGTGCTGCCCGCCATGCCCGAGGAATGCAAGCTGGACCGGCTGGCGCTGATGATGGGCTATGCCGGCGTGTACTCCAGCTTCCTCAAGCATGCCTACCGCCAGGCCGAACGGTACGGCGTGCCCGGGGCCGAGATCCTGATCAGGGCCGGACGGCGCAAGCTGGTCGGCGGCCAGGAGGACCAGCTCATCGACATCGCGATGGAAATCCAGCGCGAGGCCGCAAACTAGAACACGTTCTAGTACATGATCTTTGTTGTCAGGGCGGCATCGGCGCGTTATCAGCAACGAGTTCTAGCGCAGTTTGGCCTTGTGGCCGACCGGCGGTGGACTCTAGTCTGTACAGGTGTCTAGTCATGGGCGGTACGGCGGATGAGTGTCTGGTCTGATCGCGCATCCGACCTGCTGGTCGACGGGCAGCTCGTACCCGGCGGCGCCGGCGCCTTCGAGACGGTGAACCCGGCGACGGAGGAGGTTCTGGGCACGGCCGCGGACGCGTCGGCGGCCGACATGGACCGGGCGATCGGGGCGGCCCGGCGGGCCTTTGACGAGCTGGCATGGTCGCGGGACGTGCCGCAGCGGGCCCGTTGCCTGCGGCAGCTGAGCGCGGCGCTGCAGCGCCGCACCGAGGAGCTGCGCTCGCTGACCATCGCGGAGGTGGGTGCCCCGTCGTTCCTGACGCGCGGTGCACAGCTGGAGGGTCCGGTAGCCGACCTCGCGTGGTTCGCGGACCTCGCCGAGGGCTACGAGTGGGTGCGTGACCTCGGCGTGGCGAAGCCGATGGGCGTGCCCAGCAGGCGGGTGCAGTACCGGGAGCCGGCCGGGGTAATCGGGGCGATCACGCCGTGGAACTTCCCGCATCAGATCAACCTGGCGAAGCTTGGCCCGGCGCTGGCGGCGGGGAACACGATCGTGCTCAAGCCGGCCCCGGATACCCCCTGGTGCGCGGCAGCGCTGGGCAGCGTGATCGCCGAGGAGACCGACATCCCGCCCGGCGTCGTCAACATCGTCACGTCCAGCGATCACGCGCTCGGCGCGCAGCTGACCGAGGACCCGCGCGTCGACCTGGTGTCGTTCACCGGGTCGACGGCCACCGGACGCGGCGTGATGACAGCGTGCGCGGCCACCGTGAAACGGGTCTTCCTCGAGCTCGGGGGCAAGTCCGCGTTCGTGGTGCTCGATGACGCCGACCTGGCGGCGGCGTGTGCGATGGCCGCTTTCACGGTGTGCACCCACGCGGGCCAGGGCTGCGCATTGACCACCCGGCTGCTGGTGCCGCGCGCACGCTACGACGAGGCGGTGCAGGCGACAAAGGACGTGCTCGAAGGTATCGGGGTCGGGGACCCTGCCGACCCGGGCACCGTGTGCGGGCCGCTCATCTCGGCGCGGCAGCGTGACCGGGTCGAGGGCTACCTGAGGCTGGCCACCGCCGAGGGTGGCGGCTTCGCCTGCGGGGGCGGGCGGCCGGCCGGTCACGAACGCGGGTTCTGGATCGAGCCCACCCTCATCGTCGGCCTGGACAACGCCGCACGGGTCGCGCAGGAGGAGATCTTCGGCCCCGTCCTGGTGCTGATTCCGCACGACGGCGACGACGATGCGGTCCGGATCGCGAACGCCTCGCCCTACGGGCTCTCCGGCGCGGTGCACGGCACCGACCTCGAGCGTGCCCGCGCCGTGGCCGCCCGTATCCGCACCGGGACGCTATCGGTGAACGGCGCGGTCTGGTACGCCGCGGACGCCCCGTTCGGCGGCTACAAGCAGTCCGGCATCGGCCGGGAGATGGGCGTCGCCGGCTTCGAGGAGTACCTGGAAACCAAGCTCGTGGCAGAGCCGGCCTGAGGCCGCCGCGATGTCGCTGCCGGCCGGCCGGAGGAGTCAAGTGATAGGGAGCAGCCGCTGATGGGGCGTTTCGAGGGCAAGGTGGCCGTCGTCACCGGCGCGGCACAGGGCATCGGAGAGGCCTACGCGCGAGCCCTGGCCGGTGACGGTGCCCGCGTCCTGGTCGCCGACCTGAACGCGGCCGCCGGCGAGGCCGTCGCCAAGGAGATCGCGGCCAGCGGGGGCGAGGCGGCGTTCGCCGAGGTCGACGTCGCCGATCCGGACTCGGCCACCCGGATGGCCGCATTCGCCGCGGAGCGTTTCGGCGGAATCGACTACCTGGTCAACAACGCCGCGATCTACGGGAGCATGAAGTTCGACCTGCTCCTCACCGTCGACTGGGACTACTACAAGAAGTTCATGAGCGTGAACATGGACGGCGCGCTGCTGTGCACCCGGGCGTGCGTGCCGCACATGCAGGCACGTGGCGGCGGCGCGATCGTCAACCAGTCATCCACCGCGGCATGGGTCTACTCCGGCTTCTACGGGCTGGCCAAGGTCGGCGTGAACGGACTGACCCAGCAACTCGCCCACGAGCTTGGGGGGATGGGGATACGCGTCAACGCGATCGCGCCCGGGCCGGTGGACACCGAGGCCACCCGGGCCGTGACCCCGGAGAACGCCGTCAAGTCCATTGTCGGCGGGATGGCCCTCAAGCGGATGGGCCACCCGGAGGACCTGGCCGGCCTGTGCCTGTTCCTGCTCTCCGACCAGGCGGGCTGGATCACCGGGCAGATCTTCAACGTTGACGGCGGGCAGGTCTTCCGGTCATGACCCCGGCAGCGATCGGCTTTGCCGGGCTCGGCCAGATGGGCGCGCCGATGGCGCGGCACCTGCTCGACTGGCCGGGCGGGCTGGTGGTTTACGACACGCGCTCCGAAGCCGCCACCCCGTTCGTGGATGCCGGCGCACGCGCCGCCGCCACCCCGCGCGAGCTTGCCGGGGCGGCCGGGGTGATCTCGGTGATGGTCCGGGACGAGGCACAGGTCGAGGACGTCGTCTGCGGAGCAGACGGATTGCTGGACGGGGCGTCGCCGGGCACGGTGATCGCGATCCACGCGACGATCGGCGACCAGCTCACTCCCCGGCTGGCCGAAGTTGCCGGGGCCCGCGAGGTACACGTAGTCGACGCCCCGGTCAGCGGCGGCGCCATGGGCGCGGGCCAGGGCACCCTCGCAGTGATGGTCGGCGGGTCCGACGAGGCGTTCGCCCGCTGCGAGGCGGCCTTCGCGCCGTGGGCGGGCCTGGTGATGCATGCCGGGCCCGTTGGCGCCGGCACCCGCGCCAAACTTGCCCGCAACCTGCTGCACTTCACCGCCTTCACCGCGGTTGCCGAGGCTCAGCGGCTCGCCGAGGCCGCCGGCGTCGACCTGCGCGAGCTGGGCAAGGTTGTCCGCCACTCGGACGCGATCACCGGCGGGCCGGGGGCGATCATGGTGCGCGGCACGACCGCGCAACTGCCGGAGTCGGACGGTTTGCATCGCATCTTCAGCAACGTCAGGGACCTTGGCGAGAAGGATCTGTCGCTGGCCCTGGAACTCGGCGCGAAGCTGGGAGTCGACCTGCCGATGGGCGGCTTGGCCCTCCGCAACCTCGCCGCTGCCCTCGGCGTCGCCGGTGCTGACGAGGAGGATCCATGAACGAACAGCGGCAGCGCGGCCTGGACATGATGCGCCAGGTCTATGGCTGGGAGGTGGCCGACGGACCGGGAGCGTTCTTCGGTGTCACCGTCGACCACCTCTTCGCCGAGATCTGGTCGCGCCCCGGTCTGACCATCCGGGACCGGCGGTTGCTGCTGCTCGGGGCGCTGGCCGCGCACGGCCTCGACGACATCGCCGACATCCAGGTCCGGGCCGCGCTCGGCAATGGCGAGCTGGACGCCGATCAGCTGAGAGAGATCGGGCTGTTCCTCACCCACTACGTCGGCTGGCCGCTGGGCACCAAGTTCGCCATGCGCATCGACAAGATCCTCGGCGAGAAAAAGGGCGCGGAGTAACCAGTCGGCCGCGGGCGCAATGCCGCCGAGGAGCGGGCCTGGACCTGGCTCCTGCAGATGAAAGGTGGGCACGCCGTGCCATTTGTCGTGACGGACAAGCCGCGGCCGCATGTGATGGTGATTACGCTCAACCGCCCGGAACGCATGAACGCGATGGCGTTCGACGTGATGGTGCCGTTCCGGGAGGCACTCGAAGAGGCGAGCGGAGATAATGACACGCGCGTTGTCGTCCTGACGGGAGCCGGCCACGGATTCTGCTCCGGGGCTGACCTGGAGAGCGCCGGAAGCCTGCCCGGTGCTGACGGCCTGGGCGTTCCGCTGAAGGCGCTGCGCGCAATGGAGCTGCTGGATGACATCGTCCTTACCCTGCGCAGGCTCCACCAGCCGGTGATCGCCGCGGTTAACGGAGCCGCTATCGGCGGTGGTTTCTGCCTGGCGCTGGCCGCGGATATCCGGATCGCCTCTCAGGCCGCTTACTTCCGTGCCGCCGGGATCAACAATGGCCTGACGGCCAGTGAGCTGGGTCTCAGTTACCTGCTGCCGCGGGCTGTCGGCTCATCGCGCGCCGCGGAGATCATGCTGACCGGCCGGGATGTGGACGCCGCGGAAGCCGACCGGATCGGCCTGGTCTGCGGTGTCCAGCCCGCCGACGGGCTTCTCGGGCGGTGTCTGGAGATGGCCGAGCGGATCGTGGCCTTCAGTCACTCGGGCGTCGAGCTCACGAAACGGTCGCTGTGGATGAGCCTCGACGCCGCAAGCATGGAATCACACGTCAGCTATGAGGGAACCGCGCAGCTTCTCGTGCGCCTGACGACGCAGAACTTCGAGGAGGCCGTTCAAGCGCGGAAAGAGTGCCGTTCACCGGAATTCAGGGACTGACAAGCTTGCGACGCCGGCAATATCGGCCGGCCGGATTAGCGGCCGGGGCTCATCGCCGCCGAGTGGCCGGCCCGGCGGCCGGAGAACACGCAGTCCGCAATCGACAGTCCGCTGACATACGACTCGGAGCAGACGCCGACGGCGTCGCGCCCCGCCGCGTACAGGCCCGGCACAGCCGACCCGTCCTCGCGGGTCACCAGCCCGGACTCCTCGTCCACGGTGAGGCCGCCCAAGGTGAGCATCGGGCAGGGGTAGCCGCGCTGGGCGCGCAATGAGCAGTCGAAGGCGTAGTACGGACCCGACTCGAGCGGCTGCACGAAGTCCGGAGCCTTGCCCAGCGCGTCCTCCGTGCCGGCCCGGGCGGCGGCGTTGAAACCGTCAAGCGTGCGGGTCAGCCCGCCCGGGTCGATCCCGGCCCGTCCGGCCAGTGCGGCCAGGCCTTCGGCTTTCACGTGCGCCACGGTGAACAGCAACGTCATCTGCAGCCGCTGGAACCAGAGCGTCTGCTCCTTCATCTGGCGCTTGGCCTCCGCGAGGATGCGGCTGTCCACGATCAGGTACGCGTGGCCGTCGTGGTCGGCGACGATCTTGTCTCCGATCGTGGCGCCGTAGAGCGTCTCGTTGCAGATGCGGGTGCCGTCGCGGTCCACCAGCAGGCCCTTGGCCAGTGCCAGCGGCGGGATGATGAAACGCCAGGCGGACACCCGGTGCATCTGCGCGGTGCCGCCGCCGGCGGTCTGCCCCAGCCGGATGCCGCTGCCGTCGTCGCCGATCGTGCCGATGGCGGAGCCCTTACGGTAGGCGGGAGCAAGCTCGGCGAGCATCGCCCGGTTGAACACGAACCCGCCAGCGGCGAGGATCACCCCCCGCCGGGCCCGGACCCGGTGAGCCACGCCATGTCGCTGCTCGATCCGCCGAAGCGGCCCGTCCAGCTTCTTGCCCAGGGGCCGGTAGTAGATGTTGAGCTTCCGGTTCCATCGCGACAGCGTGCGGTGCATCCACCGCTGGAGTCCCGGCGGAATCCGCCGGGATTCGACGCCGACCACCCGGCCGTCCTCGCCGGTGACCAGCCCGGTCACCGCGGTCTGCGGCTGCACCCGCACCCCCCGGTCGCGGGCCGCCCGGCCGAGCGACGTGGCCAGTACCTTGCCCGAGGTGCCCTTTCCCTTCACCCGGTGGCCGCGCGGCGCGGGCGCCGCCTTGTCCCGGTAGGGCGGGGCCAGTTCGTTGCCCGAGTAGTACAGGTAGTGCCGGTTGGTCGGATAGGAGGTCTTGTACGGGCAGAGGCTCCCCTCGAACGGCACCCCACAGGATTCCAGCCACTCCAGGTTGCTGACGCTGTCCGCGCAGAACCGCCGCAGGGTGGCCTCGGACACCACGCCGCCCGTTTCGAGCCGGAGGTAGTCCAGCATCGCGGCGACGGTGTCGTCAACGCCGGCCTGCTGCTGGTGAGCGGTGCCACCACCGGCGTAGACGATGCCACCGCTGATCGCGGTGGCGCCGCCGCCGTCGAAGCGATCGAGCGCGAGCACGTTCGCGCCCCGGTCGGCGGCCTCGATCGCGGCACAGGCGCCCGCGCCGCCAAAGCCAACGACGATCACGTCTGCCTCGTCGTCCCACCGCTCCATCGTGAACAATCCCTTCGGGCCAAGCCGGGTTCCCGCGGGTACGCCGGCGGCCTCACCTGGAACAGGTTCTTGCATCTACTCATGCCCTGCTGACATGACTGGACCCACCGAAACCGTAGCACCGACCGGGGCAGAAACTATAACCTGTTTCAGTGCAGTGGACGGAGGCGGGCGCGATGACCGAAGCGGTGCCGGAGCCCTCGGGGGGCCGTGCCGATGACACCACGTTCGACATCGTCGTGGTCGGCAGCGGCGCGGCGGGGATGACCGCGGCCCTGACCGCTGCCGACAAGGGGCTTTCCGTCGTCGTCATCGAGAAGGCCCGCCATTTCGGCGGCTCGACCGCGCGCTCCGGCGGCGGCGTCTGGGTGCCCAACAACGAGGTGCTGCGAGGGGCAGGAGTGCCGGACACTCCGGAACTGGCGCGTGCGTACCTCGCACATCTGGTCGGCGACCTGGTGCCCGAAGAACGGCGCCGGGCGCTGCTTGACCACGGCCCGGCGATGCTCGAACTGGTCCGCGCGCGCACCCCGCTGCGGTTCAAATGGGTGCCGGGTTACTCGGACTACTACCCGGAGGCGCCGGGCGGGCTCGCCGTGGGCCGCACGCTGGAACCCCGGCCGCTGAACGGCCGGGTGCTCGGGCCGGAACTCGCCAACCTCAACCCGCCCTACCTGTCGCCGCCGGCCGGAATGACCGTCACCGCCGCCGAGTACAAATGGCTCAATCTCGTCGCCCGGCATCCGCGCGGCGCCATGACCGCGGCCCGGGTGTCGGTCCGGCGGATGATCTCGCTGTCGCGGCGGCGGTCATTGCTCGCCCTGGGCCAGGCCCTGGCCGGCGGGCTGCGGGCCGGCCTGCAGCGCGCCGGGGTCCCGATGTGGCTGTCCACCCCGCTGCTCGACCTCCGCGTCGACGGTGACCGGGTAACCGGCGTGCTGGTGCACCGCGACGGCACTGACGTGCTGGTGCGGGCCAGGCACGGCGTGGTGCTCGCCTCCGGCGGCTTCGAGCGTAACGAGCGGATGCGCAAGCAGTACCAGCGCGAGCCGATCGGCACCGAATGGACCGTCGGCGCCGAGGAGAACACCGGGGACGGCATCGAGGCCGGGCAGCGGCTCGGCGCGGCGGTGGATCTGATGGACGATGCCTGGTGGGGGCCGTCCATCCCGCTGACTGGCGGGCCGTATTTCTGCCTGTCCGAGCGTACGTTGCCGGGTTGCATCATGGTCAACGCCGCGGGCAGGCGGTTCGTCAACGAGGCGGCGCCCTACGTCGATGCCGTGCACGCGATGTATGCGGGCAACGATTCCGGCGTGTCGCACATCCCGGCCTGGCTGATCGCCGACCAGCGGTACCGTAACCGCTTTACCTTCGCCGGGCTGCCGCCCCGGCAGCGCTTCCCGGGCCGGTGGTACAAGGCCGGCGCGGTGCACACCGCCGGGACGATCGCGGAACTGGCTGCCAAGATCCCGGTCCCCGCCGACGAGCTGACGGCCACCGTCGAGCGGTTCAACGGCTTCGCCCGCACCGGCGCCGACGCGGACTTCCGGCGTGGCGAGAGCGCCTACGACCACTACTACGGAGACCCTCGGCTGCCGAACCCGAGCCTGGCCACGCTGGAGGTCCCGCCGTTCCACGCGGTCAAGATCGTTCCTGGCGACCTCGGCACCAAGGGGGGGCTGCGAACCGACGCCCGGGCGCGGGTGCTCCGCCCCGACGGCAGCGCGGTGCCTGGGCTGTACGCGGCCGGCAACGCCAGCGCCGCCATCATGGGCCGCACCTACGCCGGGGCCGGCGCCACCATCGGGCCGGCGATGACCTTTGGCTACCTGGCGGTCCTGGACATCGCGGAGGGCGCCGCGGAGGCTGCCGCGGGGGCCGCCGAGGGCGCGGACCGGGAGGCTCGCGGCCGTCCGGAGGCAGATCAGCGCGCTCCATGAGGCGCGCGAGGCCAGCGGCAAGGACCCGAAACTAGAACGCGTTATCGTTGGGGCATGCCCGCCTCGGGCCGGCACCGATCAGGAGGACCAGCGAGATGACCTCGACAAGCACACCCGCCGCGCAGGCCGATGGCGGCCGGGCTGAGGAACCGCACTGCCTGGTCGAGCAGCGGGGCCACGTGCTGGTTGTCACGATGAACCGACCGCAGGCTCGCAACGCGCTGTCCGGCGAGATGATGTCGATCATGGTCCGGGCATGGGACCAGGTCGACAGCGACCCCACCATCCGGGCGTGCATTCTCACCGGTGCCGGGGGCTGTTTCTGCGCGGGTGCCGACCTGAAGGCGATGAACACCAAGCACCCGAGTGACACGCACGCGAGTGGCGCCTTCGACCCCGGCAAGATCGAACCGCTGCTCAAGGGGCGCCGGCTGACCAAGCCGCTGATCGCCGCCGTCGAGGGCCCGGCCATCGCCGGCGGAACGGAGATCCTCCAGGCAACCGACATCCGGGTGGCGGGGGAGAGCGCCCGCTTCGGCGTGTCCGAACCGCGCTGGGGGCTGTACCCGCTGGGCGGGTCGGCGGTGCGCCTGGTCCGGCAGATCCCCTACACGGTGGCGGCCGACTTGCTGCTGACCGGCCGCCACATCAAGGCTCCGGAAGCCAAGGAGCTCGGTCTGATCGGCCACGTGGTCCCGGACGGGCACGCCCTGGACAAGGCCATCGAACTGGCGCAGATGATCGCCGCCAACGGACCGGTGGCGGTCCGGAACATCCTGCGCACCATCCGCGACACCGAGGGCATTCCGGAAAACGACGCCTTCGCCATCGACGGACGTCTCGGCATGGAGGTCTTCGGCAGTGAGGACGCCAAGGAGGGGCCCCGCGCCTTCGCCGAGAAGCGCAAGCCCCAGTTCCGCGGGCGCTGATCCGCGGCCGCTGGGCATGAACAGCCGGTATGGGGTCCTGGACCGGGCGCAGCTGGCCACCTTGCTGCCGGAGCTGCTGCTGGCGGGCCAGATGATCGACCGGTCCGGGATGGCATGGTGCATCTCCGCCTTCGGCCGGGAGGAAATGGCCAGGATCGCCATCGACGAGTGGATGGCGGCCAGCCCCATTTACACCCGGAGGATGCAGCGCGCGCTGCGTTACGAGGGCACCGACGTCATCACGATCTTCAAGGGGCTGCAAATCGACATCGGGGCTCCGCCGCAATTCATGGATTTCCGCTACACGGTCCACGACCGCTGGCACGGAGAATTCCACCTCGACCACTGCGGTGCGCTGATGGATGTCGAGCCGATGGGCGATCACTATGTGAGATCGATGTGCCACGACATCGAGGACCCGACGTTCGACGCGACCGCCGTGGCCACCAATCCCCGGGCGCGGGTGCGGCCGGTGCACCGGCCGCCGCGGGTGCCAGCGGACCGGCAGCCGCACTGCCGGTGGACCGTCACCATCGACGAATCCCGCCCGCCGGTTGGGCTGACGGAGGGATGCCGGCAGCTTCAGCATTCCCGGGCGGCGACCGTCGAGCTGGCGCCGATCGACCCGGACGACGAAAGCATGGCGGACTATTCCGGGCCGTTGCTGAGCGACCTCCCGTTCGCCGGCTTCTCGAAGTCGGCGCTCGTCCGGATGGCCGACGAGGTATGCCTGCAGATGCACCTGCTCAACCTCGGTTTCGTGCGCGCGATCACCGGCCGCGCCGCAGCGGAGCAGGTGCATCAGCTGTGCGTGCGGCAGCTTGTCGGCATCGCGGGAATCGCTGCCGAACGGATCCACCGCGCGCTGGGCCTGCCCGGCGGCATCGAGGGGGCGCTGCGGGTCCTGGAGCTGCATCCGCTGCTCAACCCCGCCGAGTACGTCAACGCGTCGGTCGGGGACGCCGCGGTGACGGTCCGTTCCTCGCCGGCCCACGAGGACGGTGCCTGGGTTTCGCTGTGCGGGCCCAGCGAGCTCGCGCCGCTGAAGGCGGTCGTCCGCGCGGTCGACCCGCATCTCGATGTCGAGGCCACCGGGACGGGCACCGAGTGGACCGCCCGGGTGGTCTGGCGTCAGGAGACCATGAAGGAGTTCGACGAGGTAGCGGTCACCCGGATCAGCACCGGCTCATCCTTCGCTTTCCAGCCGCGCCGGTCGATTCCCGTCACCGTGGTCAATGGCTGATTGGGCCACTGCAGCGATGACGGCCACCGGCACCCGTTTCAACCTTTCCACCGTGTTCGGCACCGTGGCACGGGCGGTGCCTGACCAGGAGGTGATGGTCTGGGGGAGCCGCCGGATCCGCTACCGCGAGATGAATGACCGCATCGACGGCGTCGCCCGCTATCTCACCGCCCAGGGGCTCGGCTGCCACACACCGCGCAGCGCACTGGCCGGGCACGAATCCGGTCAGCACCATCTCGGCCTCTACCTCCGCAACGGCAACGAATACCTGGAGGGCATGGTGGCCGGGTACCGTGCCCGCGTCGCGCCGTTCAACATCAACTACCGTTACGTCGCCGAGGAGCTGACGTACCTGCTGCGCGATGCCCGCACGGATGCGCTGATCTACCACGCGGAGTTCGCCCCCGAGCTGGCCGCCATCCGGGACCAGATCCCGGATCTGAAGGTCCTCATCCAGGTCGCCGACGCCAGCGGACACGATCTCCTGCCGGGGGCCGTCGACTACGAGTCGGCCGTCAAAACGGCCCCGGCGGCCGCGGCGATGCCCGTCCCGAGCGGGGATGACCTTTACATCCTCTACACCGGCGGTACCACCGGCATGCCGAAGGGGGTGCTGTGGCGGCAGCATGACGCCTACGTCGGGGCGATGGGCGGCACGCCGTTCGGAAGCAGCCAGCCGTTCTCGTCCTACGGTGAGATCGCCGACGCCGCGGTGGACGCCAACGGCGGGATCAGCATGATGCTGACCGCCCCATTCATGCACGGGGCGGCCCAGTGGTCGGCCTTTCACATGATCAGCGGCGGTGGGAAGATCGTTCTCCCGACGGACCCGGCACGGCTGGAGTGGGCCGATGTCCTGCGCACGGTCCAGCGCGAGCGGGTGCTGAGCCTGCCCGTCGTCGGCGATGCGATGGCACGCCCGATGCTCGATGAGCTGGAGACGGGGCAGTACGACATGTCCGGCCTGGCGGCGGTGCAGAACGGCGGCGCACCGCTGACGCCGGCTGTCCGGTCGCGGCTGCTGGCCGCGCTTCCGCACGTTCTTCTCCTCGATGCGGTGGGGTCGTCGGAGACGGGCATCCAGATGAACCACGTCTGGCCAGCCGATGCCGAGGCGGATACCAGCATCTTCGCCCCGGACGACGACACGACGGTCCTCGACGAACTGATGTCACGGGAGCTGCGGCCGGGCGAGGGCCAGGGCTGGCTCGCCCGGAAGGGCGTGGTCCCGCTCGGGTATCTGGGCGACGAGGCCAAAACAGCGCGGTCGTTCCCGGCCATCGGTGGCCAGCGCTACAGCGTGCCGGGGGACAGGGCCGTGTTGCTCGCCGACGGCCGGATCGAGCTTCTGGGCCGGGACGCCATCACGATCAACTCCGGCGGGGAGAAGATTTTCGCCGAGGAGGTCGAGCGCGCCCTCGCCGCCCACCCCGACGTGCGCGACGTGGTGGTGGTCGGCCGCCCGTCGCACCGGTGGGGCAGTGAGGTGGTGGCGATCGTGCGGCTTGCCGACGGCAGCACGGCGACCGACGAGGAACTGTGCCTCGAGGGCAGCAGGCATGTCGCGCGCTACAAGCTGCCCAAGGTGATCCTGCGCCGCCGGGAGATCGAGCGTTCACCCAGCGGCAAGGCGGACTACCGGTGGGCTCGCCAGCAGGCCGTGGCTGCTCAGATGGCTTTCTCCCGGCCCTGCCAGTAGGGCTCGCGCAGCCGCCGCTTGTAGAGCTTTCCGTTCGGGTCGCGCGGCAGTTCGTCGGCGTAGTCGATGCTGCGGGGGAGCTTGAACTTGGCCAGCCGCCCGGCGGCGTAGGCGATCAGTTCCTCGCTGAGTTCCGGGCCGCCGGTCACGCCGTCGGCGGGCTGCACCACGGCCTTGATCTCCTCGCCCCAGTCCGGGTGCGGGATGCCGAACACCGCGACGTCCGCGACCTTCGGATGAACCGCGAGTTCGCCTTCGATCTCGGCAGGATAGACGTTCACGCCGCCGGAGATGATCATGTCGCTCTTCCGGTCGCACAGGTACAGGTACCCGTCGTCATCGAGGTAGCCGACGTCGCCGAGGGTGAACAGGCTTCCCACCCGGGCCTTCCGGGTCTTCTCCTGGTCGTTGTGGTACTCGAAGCTCGATGCCCCCATCCGCATGTAGACCAGGCCGGTCTCGCCCGCTGGCACCTCGGCGCCATCGTCATCGAGCACCTTGATCTCGGAGCCAGGCCACGCCGTGCCCACCGAGCCCGGCTTGCGCAGCCACTCCTTCGCGGTGATGGACGTGCCGCCGCCCTCGGTAGCCGCGTAGTACTCGATCACGACCGGGCCCCACCAGTCCAGCATCTGCCGCTTGACCTCGAGCGGGCACGGCGCGGCGCCGTGGATCGCGGCGCGCAGCGATGACACGTCGTAGCGGCCGCGGACATCATCCGGCAGCGCCAGCAGGCGGTGGAACTGGGTGGGCACCATGTGCGTATGCGTGACCTGGTGCCGTTCGATCAGCCGCAGCATCTCCTCCGGCTGCCAGCGGTCCATCAGCACCGCGGCGTGCCCGAGCTGGATGGAGATCCCGACGAAATTCAGCACCGCCGTGTGGTAGAGCGGCGACCCACACAGGTGCACGTTGCCGTCCAGGGGTGCGAGCCCGAAAATGCCGAAAAACCAGCCCGCGGCCGGGGGCACCTCGTCGGGATCCGCTCCGGTCAGCGGCCGCTTGACGCCCTTGGGCTTGCCGGTGGTGCCCGAGGTGTAGAGCATCGGCGCGCCCGAGGTGCGCACGTCGGGACGGGTCGCGGGCTCGTCCGCCCCCAGCTCGGACAGCGGGCGGAAGCCGGGCACCGTGCCGACCGCGAAGCGGGCATCCGTGGGCAGTTCGCGGCCGGCCTCGGCGGCGGCACCGGCGAACCGCTCGTGCCCGACGAATGCCTTGGCGCCGCTGTCCCGCACGATGTAGGCGACCTCCGGCCCGGTCAGGTGCCAGTTGACCGCGACGATGTAGAGGCCGCACTGCATCGCCGCGAAGTACACCGCGAGCAGGTCCACTCCGTTCGGCAGCATCATCACGACGCAGTCGCCCGGAGCGAGCCCCATCGACTGCAGGCCCCGGCCGTAGCGGTCCGCGGTGGCGGCCAGCTCCTGGTAGCTCACCTCTCGTCCGCCCGGGTCGACCACGGCCGTCAGCTCCGGTCGGGTCCGCGCGATCTTCCACAGCCCTAGCTCGCTCATGGACACAATCTAGAACGCGTTTCACCTACCGGACAAGCGCACCGGTGCGATCCTCCGGTATCCCCGCGCACGACGATGCCCTCGGTGCGGCTTCCCGCCATGCCGGTGCTGCCTTGCCATCACAGTGAGAACGTGTTTCACTTTGACCCGTGACTCAACCGCTGAGCGCTCCCCTGGATATCGGGTTCGACTACACCCGCTCCCTGGGCCCCACCCTGAGCCGCTTCATGACCGGCCTCGCGCAGCGCCGGATCGAGGGCGTTCGCGGATCCGACGGCCGGGTGTTCGTCCCGCCGGTCGAGTATGACCCGGTGACCGCCGAACCGCTGAGCGAGCCGGTCGAGGTGTCCCCGGAGGGCACCGTGCTGACCTGGGCGTGGATCGCCGAGCCGCTGGAGGCGCAGCCGCTGGAGCGGCCCTTCGCCTGGGCGCTGGTCAGGCTGGATGGCGCCGACACCGCGATACTGCACGCGGTGGACGCCGGCACGCCGGAGGCGATGGAGACCGGGATGCGGGTCCGGGTCCGCTGGGTACCGGAGCCGGTCGGCCACATCCGCGACATCGCCTGCTTCGAGCCCGTCGGCGCGCCGGACGCGCAGGCATCCGAGGCCGCGCGGGCGACGGAGGCGGCACCCGGGGCCGAGCCGGTGACGATGGTGACCACCCCGGTGCAGCTGCACTATCAGCATTCGGCATCGGTCGAGGAGAGCCGGTTCCTGCGGGGGATCGCCGAGGGGCGCCTGCTGGCCCAGCGCTGCCCCGCCTGCCACAAGGTCTACGTCCCGCCGCGCGGTGCGTGCCCGGTCGACGGCGTGCCCACCGAGGGCGAGGTCGAGTTGCCCGGACAGGGCATCGTGACCACCTTCTGCATCGTCAACGTGCCATTTCTCGGGCAGCGGATCGAACCGCCGTACGTGACCGCCTACATCCTGCTCGACGGGGCCGACATCGCCTTCCAGCATCTGGTGCTCGGCTGCGAGGCCGCGGAGGTGCGGATGGGCATGCGGGTCGAGGCCGTCTGGAAGCCGCGGGATCAGTGGGGGACGTCACTGGAGAACATCGATCACTTCCGGCCCAGCGGTGAGCCGGACGCGCCGTACGAGTCCTATGCGCAGCACTTGTAGCCCGTACCAGCCGGAGGATTCCCGCTCGTGACAGATGTCGCCGTCGTCGGCTTCGCGCAGGCCCCCCATGTGCGCCAGACGGAGGGGACCACCAACGGTGTTGAGATGCTGGTGCCCGTCTTCCGTGACGTGCTGGAGCGCACCGGGATATCGCGGCGGGACGTCGGGTTCTGGTGCTCGGGCTCGTCGGACTACCTGGCCGGCCGCGCCTTCTCCTTCGTCTCCGCGGTAGACGCGATCGGGGCGTTTCCGCCGATCAACGAGTCACACGTGGAGATGGACGCGGCGTGGGCGCTGTACGAGGCGTGGGTGAAGATTCAGACCGGCGAGGTGGACACCGCGCTGGTGTACGGGTTCGGCAAGTCGTCGGCCGGTCAGCTGCGACGGGTGCTGGCGCTGCAGCTTGACCCGTATCTGGTCGCGCCGCTGTGGCCAGACTCGGTGAGCATCGCGGGACTACAGGCCCGGCTCGGCCTGGATGCGGGGTTGTGGAGCGAGCGGGAGATGGCCGAGGTGGTCGCGCGCAGCCGCGCCAATGCCATCAGCAACCCGCTGGCCCAGCTATCCGGGCGCGCCGACGCGGGCGCCCTGCTGGAGGCGCCGTATCTGGTGAACCCGCTGCGCGCGCACGACTGCGCCCCGATCACCGACGGCGCCGCCGCGGTGTTGCTCGCTGCCGGGGACCGGGCACGGGAGTTGGCCGAGCGGCCGGCCTGGATCAGCGGCTTCGCGCACCGGGTGGAGACGCCGAATCTCGGCGCGCGGGACCTCACTACCTCGCCATCGACCGTGGCCGCCGGCAAGGCCGCGGGCATCGACGGGGTCGAGGCCGCCGAGTTGCACGCACCGTTCAGCCACCAGGAGATCCTGCTGCGCCAGGCGCTCGGCTTCGGCGACAACGTGCGCATCAACCAATCAGGTGGCCCGCTGTCCGGCAACCCGATGTTCGCCGCCGGGCTGATCCGCGTCGGCGAGGCGGCCGGGCAGGTGCTATCCGGCCGGGCAGGGCGGGTGCTCGCGCACGCCACCAGCGGGCCCGCATTGCAGCAGAACCTGGTCTGCGTCATGGAGGGCCGCGAGTAATGGGCAAGCAACCAGCCGCTGTGCTCGGCACCGGCCAGACCCGGCACACCACCAAGCGCCACGATGTGTCGATGGCCGGGCTGTGCCGGGAAGCGGTGGACCGCGCCATGGCCGACGCCGGAACCGACTGGCCGGACATCGACGCGGTCGTGGTCGGCAAGGCGCCGGACCTGTTCGAGGGCGTGATGATGCCCGAGCTGTACCTGGCCGACGCGCTCGGCGCCACCGGCAAGCCGCTGCTGCGGGTGCACACCGCGGGCTCGGTTGGCGGCTCGACCTCGCTGGTCGCGGCCAGCCTGGTGCAGTCCGGGGTGCACCGCCGGGTGCTCGCGGTGGCGTTCGAGAAACAGTCCGAGTCCAACGCGATGTGGGCGCTGTCCATCCACCCGCCGTTCATCATGCCGGTGCACGCCGGTGCGGGGGGCTATTTCGCTCCGCATGTGCGCTCCTACATCCGCCGTTCCGGCGCGCCGGAGCATATCGGCTCGATGGTCGCCGTGAAGGACCGCAGGAACGGCGCGCTCAACCCGTACGCGCACCTGCGCCAGGCCGATATCACGCTGGAGAAGGTGCGCGCATCGACGATGCTGTGGGACCCGATCCGTTACGACGAGACCTGCCCGTCCTCAGACGGCGCGTGCGCGATCGTCATCGGCGACGAGAGCAGTGCCGACGCGATGGCGCCACGTCAGGTGGCGTGGATCCACGCCACCGCGATGCGCACCGAGCCGACCATGTTCGCCGGCCGTGACCAGGTCAGCCCGCAGGCGGGGCGCGATGCCGCTGCGGCGCTGTGGAAGGAAGCGGGGATCACCAATCCGCTGGAGCAGATCGACGCCGCGGAGATCTACGTGCCGTTCTCCTGGTTCGAGCCGATGTGGCTGGAGAATCTCGGCTTCGCCCCGGAGGGCCAGGGCTGGAAGCTGACCGAGGCCGGCGAGACGGAGATCGGCGGACGGCTGCCGGTCAACCCGTCCGGCGGCGTGCTGTCCTCCAACCCGATCGGCGCGTCCGGGATGCTGCGCTTCGCCGAGGCAGCCCGGCAGGTGATGCGCAGGGCAGACGACCATCAGGTGGCAGACGCGAGGAACGCCCTCGGCCACGCATACGGCGGGGGCTCCCAGTTCTTCGCCATGTGGGTGGTCGGCGGCGACAAGAGCGGGGTGTCCCGGTAGCCGCAGCGCTGCTGGCCGGTGACCGGCACGGATGATCCAGCATCGATCGCCAATAATAATGAAACGTGTTCTATTCTGGTGCCAAGGGAACCCCGGCAACGGGTGACATGCGCGCGCCGCGTGTCTATAACTTGTTCCAGTCAGGCGACATCGACATCGGAGGCGCACGATGAGCGATCCGGACCACGAGCACGGGGTACGCAGGATCGACGCCGGAGCCCCGCCGCAGCGGTTTGCCCGGGGCTGGCACTGCCTGGGCCTGGCCGAGGAGTACCGCGATGGCAAGCCCCATGCGGTGGAAGCCTTCGGGACCAAGCTCGTCGTCTTCGCCGACAGCTCCGGCGCGCTGCACGTTCTCGATGGCTACTGCCGTCACATGGGTGGCGACCTCACCCAGGGCACCATCAAGGGCGACGCCGTGGCGTGCCCGTTTCATGACTGGCGCTGGGGTGGTAACGGCCGCTGCACCGCCATCCCGTACGCCAGGCGCGTCCCGCCCCGGGCGCGGACGCGCTCCTGGCGGACGCTGGAGGAGAACCGGCAGCTGTTCGTGTACCACGATGCCGAGGGCAACCCGCCGGGGGAGGGCGTGGTCATTCCGCGCATCGACGAGGTCTTCACCTCGGACTGGTCGAACTGGACGTGGGACCGGGTCCGTATCGACAACTCCAACTGCCGCGAGATCATCGACAACGTCGTTGACATGCCCCATTTCTTCTACATCCATTTCGCCTTCCCCACGTACTTCAAGAACATCTTCGAAGGGCACGTGGCCACCCAGTATCTCCGCTCCCGTGGCCGCCCGGACATGGGCGGGAAATCGGGTAACTACAGCGGGGAGGACACCACGCTGCGCTCGGAGGCCTCCTACTACGGTCCCTCGTACATGATCAACCGGCTGTGGACCGACTACCGCGGGACGCCGGTCGACGCGATCCTGATCAACTGTCACTATCCGGTCAGCCCGACGAGCTTCGTGCTGCAGTGGGGGGTGACGGTGAAGAAGTTTCCCGGGCTGGATGATGCCCAGGCGGACGCGGTTGCCGGCAAGTTCGCGAAGTCCTTCGGGGTGGGTTTCCTGCAGGACGTGGAGATCTGGCGGAACAAGACGCGGATCGACAATCCGCTGCTGTGCGAGGAGGACGGCCCCGTCTACCAGCTGCGGCGCTGGTATGACCAGTTCTACGTGGATGCGGACGAGGTCACCGAGGAGATGACCCAGCGGTTCGAGTTCGAGGTGGACACGACCCGGGCCGTGGCCGCCTGGGAGGCCGAGGTGGCGGGCAACCTGGAACAGCGCGAGGCCAAAGTCCCGTAGCCATGGACAAGCCCGATGCGCTGGGCGCCTCGACCGACGCCGACCGCCACGAGTACCTCGAAGGCGGCCTGCGGGAGGTGGCGTGCCAGGCGTGCGGGACCCGGGTGCTGGTCAAGAAGCTCAGCCCGCAGCACACCAGCATCCAGTGGACCACGCCCAGCGATCGCTGCCCGCAGATCGCCGCCCGGGTCGCATCGGGCGAGCACCCGGCCCGGATCGACACCTGCGGCAGGCTCCGGGAAACCATCGACCAGCTGATCAGCGAGGGACTGCTGGAGCAGGCCCCGCCGCAGGTCAACGGCCACGCCGGAGCCGGTGGTGGCTGAGCCCCGGTTCCACCGTGTGCGGGTGTCCGAGGTGATCCGCGAGACGGCGGACGCCTGTTCGCTGGTGCTCGAGATGGCCGACGATGCCGGCGCTGACTTCAGCTACCGGCCGGGTCAGTTCGTCACCTTGCGCATCCCCGGCGGGCCGGACGGGCCGATCGCCCGGTCCTACTCGCTGGCGAGTTCGCCGCACACCGGTGGCGAGCTCAAGGTCACCGTCAAGCGGGTTGCGGGCGGCCATGGTTCCAACTGGATCTGTGACAACATCGCCGCGGGCGCGGTGCTGGACGCGCTGCCCCCGGCCGGAACGTTCACGCCCCGCTCGCTCGACGCCGACTTGCTGTTCTTCGCCGGCGGCAGCGGAATCACCCCGGTCATCTCCATCGTCAAGTCGGCGCTGTGCGGTGGGACCGGCCAGCTGGTGCTGATCTACGCGAACCGGGACGAGGACTCGGTGATCTTCGCCGACGAGTTGCGCCACCTCGCCGCCTGCCATCCGGGCCGGCTGATCGTCGTGCACTGGCTGGAGAGCGTGCAGGCGCTGCCGACGGCTGACGCGCTGCTGGCGCTCGCGCGGCCGTACGCCGGCTATGAGGCCTTCGTCTGCGGACCGGATGCCTTCATGGCCGAGGTGGCGCAGGTGCTGCGAGAACTCGGCATGCCACGGTCCCGGGTGCATATCGAGCGGTTCCTGTCGCTGTCGGGGGATCCCTTCGACGACGCGGCGGACGGGCTGGCCGCGGACGGGGAGCCGGGCGGCACCCCGGACGGGCTCGCACCGGACGGGCTGGCCGCGGACGGGCCCGCCCCGGACGGGGAACGGCAGCCGGAGCGAGCCAGCACGGTCCACGTCCAGATGGATGGCCAGCACCACCAGTTCGCCTGGCCGGACGGCACCAAACTGCTCGACCTGCTGCTCGGCAACGGCTTCGACGCACCGTTCTCGTGCCGCCAGGGTCAGTGCAGCGCCTGCGCCTGCCGGGTCGAGGAGGGTGAGGTGAGGATGCTGCACAACGAGGTTCTGGAGGACGAGGACCTCGCCGAGGGGTACGTGCTCGCCTGCCAGTCGCTGCCCGTCACCGAGATCGTGAGGGTCAGCTACGACTGACAAGCTTGCCGCCACCCCGGCCAGGAGGCGGGACCGGCCTCCGGGCACGCGGGCAGGCCTGATGGGCGGGCTCCAGGAGCGAGATACGCTCACGCCCATGACCGAACCGACAGTGCCACCAGATCTGGATGGGCGCACAGGCGGGCCGCCATGTCACTGTGACCGGGTTGCCCGGGTATGACTGGACCGGTTCGCCAGGTCGTCGAGGGCCGCCGGGCTGACACCGTTCGCCGGCTGCTCGAAGCCACGTTGGAAGAACTGCGCGCGGTGGGGTTTCAGGCGCTGACCGTACGCTCGGTGGCCAAGCGGGCCCAGGTTTCGCCCGCGACCGCGTACTCGTACTTTTCTTCCAAGGAGCACCTGGTCACCGCCGTCTTCTGGGAGAAAATCCAGGCGCTGCCCGCGGGTGAGCCCAGGCTCAGCGGGCAGCCCGCCGCCAACGTCGGCTCCGTCGTCGGCGCCGTCGCGCAACTGCTGGCCGACGAGCAAGCGCTGGCGCAGGCCTGCACCGCGGCTCTGCTCGCCGATCAGCAGGAGGTCAGGCGGCTGCGTGACGAGATCGGCCGGGAGGTCTACCGCCGGCTGGCGGATGCGGTCGGCGCGGGCACCGATCCGGCCATCCACCGGGCCGTGGTGACCGCCTTCGTCGGTGCCCTGGTTCTGGCCGGCAGCGGCTATTTGGCGTTCGACGAAGTGGCAGCGCATCTGGCCGGGATCACCGACCTGTTGCTGCACGGGCGTACTGGCTGATCATCCCTCCCGCGCTCGTCACCGGAAGCGCGGTTCGTCAGTAGATATGAAACCCGTTCTAGAATCGGCCGGGTATACGTCGCGTTTAGCATTGAAAGACAACCGGTCTCACGAGGCCACATGCGGCTGTCCGG
This sequence comes from Streptosporangiaceae bacterium, assembly GCA_051986485.1. Classification (GTDB taxonomy): domain Bacteria; phylum Actinomycetota; class Actinomycetes; order Streptosporangiales; family Streptosporangiaceae; genus JBPYFL01. Next base: position 87,059 of record JBPYFL010000054.1, read on the forward strand.
GCGACCGCCCGTCGGAAGAACCTTGCCCACGGACATGAACGCGTTCTACTTTTACTGATTGGGCCGACGAAAGGAGCCGGTGATGGGCAGTCCGGTCATTGTGCAGGCGGTACGAACGCCGATCGGCAAGCGCGGCGGCTGGCTGTCCGGCCTGCATGCCGCCGAGATCCTCGGCGCCGCGCAATCGGCCGTGGTCCAGCGGTCCGGCATCGACCCGGCACTGGTGGAGCAGGTGGCCGGCGGCTGCGTGACACAGGCCGGTGAGCAGTCGAACAACGTCACCCGGACGGCGTGGCTGCATGCCGGGCTGCCGTACCAGACGGGCTGCATGACGGTCGACTGCCAGTGCGGGTCCGCGCAGCAGGCCACCCACGTCATCGCCGGCCTCGTCGCGGCCGGGGCGATCGACGTCGGCATCGCCTGCGGCGTGGAGGCGATGAGCCGGGTCCCCCTCGGCGCCAACGGAGGGGAGAACGCCGGCCCGCGCCGCCCGGACTCCTGGGACATCGACCTGCCCAACCAGTACCTCGCCGCCGAGCGCATCGCCAAGCGCCGCGGCCTGTCCCGCGAGGACGTCGACCGCTTCGGGCTCGGCTCCCAGGTCAAGGCCGGCCAGGCCTGGTCCGAGGGCCGTTTCGGCCGTGAGGTGGCGCCGGTCGAGGCACCCGTGCTGGACCGCGACGGCAACCCAACCGGCGAACGGCGGGTGGTGGAACGCGATCAGGGGCTCCGCGAGACCAGCCTGGAGGCCCTCGCCGGGCTCAAGCCGGTGATGGAAGGCGGCTTGCACACCGCCGGCACCTCCTCGCAGATCTCCGACGGCGCCGCCGCCGTGCTGGTGATGGACATCGGACGGGCTCAGGCACTGGGCCTGCGCCCGCGTGCCCGGATCGTGTCGCAGTGCCTGGTCGGCGCCGAGCCGTACTATCACCTCGACGGGCCGATCGCGGCCACCGAGAGGGTGCTGGCCCGTAGTGGCATGAAGATCGGCGACCTGGACCTGTTCGAGGTCAACGAGGCGTTCGCGTCGGTTGTGCTGTCCTGGAGCAGCGTGCACCGGCCCGACCCGGACAAGGTCAACGTCAACGGTGGCGCGATCGCGCTGGGGCACCCGGTCGGCAGCACCGGCGCCCGGCTGATCACCACCGCGCTGCACGAACTGGAGCGCCGCGACGCGTCCACTGCCCTGGTAACGATGTGCGCCGGCGGCGCCCTGTCGACCGGCACCATCCTCGAGCGCATCTGAAAGGGTTGCCCGAGACAGTAACACGTTCTAGTTTTTACCCATGGCCCTGAACCTTGCCGATCTCTTCGAGCATGCCGTCGACGCGTTCGGCGAGCGCACCGCCGTGGCCTGTGGCGACCAGGTGCTGACATACCGGGAACTGGAGGAGCGCACCAACCGGCTGGCCCACCACCTGGCAGGCGCCGGCGTGACCGCCGGCGGCCACGTCGGCCTGTACTCGGGCAACTCGATCGAGGCCCTGGAAACGCTGCTCGCCTGCTGCAAGCTCCGCGCGGCCGCGATCAACATCAACTACCGGTACGCCGAGAACGAGTTGCGGTACATGTTCGCCGACTCCGACCTCGACGCACTGGTGCACCAGCGGCAGTTCGGGCCGCAGGTCGCGTCCGTGCGGTCGGCCGCGCCCGGCCTGCGTGCCGAAGTGGTCATCGAGGACGGCAGCGGCGGTGACGAGGCCGCCGGGGTGGAGTACGAGGCAGCGCTCGCGGCGGCCGCACCGGAGCGGGACTTCCCGCCACGCAGCGGCGACGACGTCTACATCATCTACACCGGCGGTACGACGGGTTACCCGAAGGGCGTCATGTGGCGCCACGAGGACATCTGGCGCACCCTCGGCGGCGGAATCGACTTCGTGACCGGCGAGGAATTGCCGGACGAGTGGGCGCCCTCGCTGCGCGGCCAGGCTGGCCCCGGGCTGGTGAAACTCTGCGCGGCACCGCTCATCCACGGCAACGCGCAGGTGGCCGCGCTGGCCGGGCTGTTCAGCGGCGAGACGGTCGTGCTGCTGCCCAAGTTCGATGCCGGCGAGATCTGGCGGGCGGTGGAGCGGCACCGGGTGAACGTCCTGGTGATCATCGGCGATGCGATGGCGCGCCCGCTGATCGACGCATTGAGCAAGGGCAGCTACGACATTTCCTCGCTGGTCGCGTTCTCCTCCAGCGCCGCACTGTTCTCCCCGGCGGTGAAGGACGCCTGCGTGGCCGCGCTGCCGAACGTGTTCATCACCGAGGCGATCGGCTCCACCGAGACCGGGTTCGCCGGCCTGAGCGCGGTCGCCGCCGGCGCCGAGCAGCGCGGCGGCCCGACGGTGACGCCCGGCCCGGACGTGCTGGTGATCGACGATCTCAACCGCCCGGTGGGCAAGGGTGAGGTCGGCCGGCTCGCGCGGGGCGGCTACGTCCCGATCGGCTACTACAAGGACCCGGTGAAGACCGCGCAGATGCTGGTCGAGGTGGACGGCAAGCGGTACGCGGTCCCCGGGGACTGGGCCCGGGTCGAGGAGGACGGCTCGCTGACCCTGCTCGGCCGCGGCAACACCTGCGTCAACACCGGCGGGGAGAAGGTCTACCCGGAGGAAGTGGAGGCGGCGCTGAAGTCGCACCCGGAGGTGTTCGACGCGCTGGTCATCGGGCTGCCCGACGATCGGCTCGGCCAGAGTGTCGGGGCGCTGGTGCAGCCGCTGCCGGGCGCGGAGATCGACTTCGCGGGCCTGGAGGCGCATCTGCGCACCCAGATCGCCGGTTACAAGGTCCCGCGCAGCACCTGGGTGGTCGAGGAGATCGGCCGGACGGTGTCCGGGAAGGCCGACTACGGCTGGGCACGCCGTCACACCAGCAGCCAGTCAGCCGCCCACCGCGCGGGCGGCCAGCCTGCGGCAGCCGCGGAGCCCGCGGCGGCCGCCCAGCCCCGGACCGCCGGCGAGCCGGCGTCCTGATTGAGGAGCATCGTGCGGACCAGCCTCTGCGACCTGCTCGGCATCGAGCACCCCATCGTCGGTTTCACCCCGTCGGAACACGTCGCGGCCGCCATCAGCCGGGCCGGCGGACTGGGCGTGCTGGGATGCGTCCGGTTCAACGAGCCGGGTGAGCTCGACGCCGCGCTGAAATGGATGGACGCCAGCACCGACGGCCGCCCATACGGCGTCGACGTGGTGATGCCGGCCAAGATCCCCACCGAGGGCGCCCCGGCCGACCTCGGCAGCCTGATCCCGGACGCGCACCGTGACTTCGTCGAGCAGACGCTGCTCAAGCTCGGCGTCCCGCCGCTTCCCGACGGTGAACAGGCTCGCGACGGCGTGCTCGGCTGGCTGCACTCGGTGGCCCGTGAGCACGTGGACATCGCGCTGACCCACCGCCCGTCACTGATCGCGAACGCGCTCGGCTCGCCGCCCGCCGACGTCATCGACCAGGCCCACGAGCGCGGCATCCAGGTGGCCGCGCTGTCCGGGAAGGCCGAGCACGCGCGCCGCCACGTCGACCGGGGCGTGGACATCGTGATCGCCCAGGGGTACGAGGCCGGCGGCCACACCGGCGAGATCGCCAGCATGGTCCTGGTGCCGGAGATCGTGGACGCGGTCGGCGGACAGGTGCCGGTACTGGCCGCGGGCGGCATCGGCAGCGGCCGGCAGATCGTCGCGGCGCTGGGCCTCGGCGCCGCCGGCGTGTGGATGGGCTCCGCGTGGCTCACCACCGAGGAATACACCAAGACCTCGGACCTACCCGGGGTGCGGGACGCGCTGCTGGCCGCCACGTCGTCCGACACGGTGCGCTCCCGGATCTACAGCGGCAAGCCCGCGCGGCTGCTGAAGAATCAGTGGACCCAGGCGTGGGCGGAGCCCGGCGCCCCCGAGCCGCTGCCGATGCCGCTGCAGAACCTGCTGGTGAGCGAGGCGCATCAGCGGCTGATGCAGTCCGGCCAGCCCGGCGTGGTGCCGATGCCGGTGGGGCAGATCGTCGGCCGGATGAACGAGGTCCACTCGGTGGCCGAGGTGATGTCGGCGCTGCTGCGCGAGGCGGACGAGGCGCTGAACCGGCTCGGCGGGCTGCGTTGAGCCCGTCCGCTCCAGGAGGTCGGATGAAGATCGCGACGATCGCCGGGTACTGGGGCGCGGGCCCGCCCGCGGATGCGGCTGACCTGTTCGCCGCGGCAGACCGGCTCCGGCTCGACCAGATCTGGACCGCGGAGGCCTGGGGCAGCGACGCTTGGACCCCGCTGGCCTGGTACGGGTCGCGCACCTCGCACGTGCACCTCGGCACGGGTGTGTCGCAGCTGTCGGCCCGCCCTCCGGCCACGCTGGCGATGACCGCGATGACCATGGACCACCTGACCCAGGGCCGGGTCATCATCGGGATCGGGACCAGCAACCCGCAGGTCGTCGAGGGCTGGTACGGCCAGCCGTACCCGCGCCCGCTGGAGCGCACCCGGGAGTACATCGACATCCTCCGGGCGGTCATCGCCCGCAAGGAACCCGTCACCTACCAGGGCAAGCACTACCAGCTCCCGTATCAGGGCGGGAACGCGATGGGCAAGCCGCTCAAGGCGATCCTGCACCCGTACCGCAGCGAGATCCCGATCTACCTGGGCGCGGAAGGCCCGAAGAACGTGGCTCTCGCGGCCGAGATCGCGGACGGATGGAACACCATCTTCTTCTCGCCCGCGATGAATGACTTCTACGCCGGAGCGCTCGCCGAGGGCTTCGCCCGTCCCGGCGCCCGGCACACCCGCGCCAGCTTCGACGTGGTGGGCGGGCCGATGCGGATCATCGTCGACGACGACGTCGAACGGGCAGCCGACCTGCTCCGGCCGTCGCTCGCGCTGTACATCGGCGGCATGGGGGCGCGCGGCGTGAACTTCCACCACGAGGTGTTCGCCCGGATGGGATACGAGGCCGAGGCCGCCACCATCCAGGAGCGCTACCTCAGCGGGGACAAGAAGGGCGCAATCGCGGCGGTGCCCACGGCGATGGTCGAGGACGTGGCCCTGATCGGCCCGTGGGCGAAGATCGCGGACGAGATCCACCGGTGGACCGAGACGGTGCTCACCACGTTCGTGGTCAGCACCGACCTTCCGCACCTGGAAAAGGCCGTCAGCTTGTTGCGAGGGTAGCCGCCGGGTTTCCGGCCAGCATGGTTCAATCCGACTAGAACGCGTTACAACGGAGGCGGCAATGGCCGAACCGAACATCCCCCCCGGGTTCGACTTCACCGACCCTGACCTCTACGTCGAGCGGGTTCCAGCCGAGGAACTCGCCGAGCTGCGCCGGGTGGCGCCGGTGTGGTGGAATGCTCAGCCGCGCGGAGCGTCGGGATTCGACGACGAGGGCTACTGGGTGGTCACGCGGCACGCCGATGTGCTCGAGGCGTCGAGGCACGGCGAGCTCTTCTCCACTGAGAAGAACTCCGCGCTGATCCGGCACGGCGAGCCGGTCACCGAAGAGGCCATGGGCATGCACCGGCTCGTCCTGCTGAACATGGATCCTCCCGCCCACACCAAGCTGCGCGGCATCGTCTCCCGCGGGTTCACTCCCCGGGCGATCGGCAACCTGCGGGCGGCGCTGACCGAGCGGGCGGAGCGGATCGTGCAGACGGCGCTGGCCGAGGGCACCGGCGACTTCGTCAGCGACGTGGCGTGCGAGCTGCCGCTGCAGGCGATCGCCGAACTGCTCGGCGTCCCGCAGGAGGACCGCCGCAAGATCTTCGACTGGTCGAATCAGATGGTCGGCTATGACGATCCAGAGTTCGAGGGCGATCCCACCGCCGCCGCCAGCGAGCTCGTCGGCTACAGCATGGTGATGGCCGAGGACCGGAAGGCGTGCCCGCGGGACGACATCGTCACCAAGCTGGTCAACGCGACGGTGGACGGAGACGCCCTGTCGTCCGACGAGTTCGGGTTCTTCGTGATCCTGCTGGCCGTGGCGGGCAACGAGACGACCCGTAACGCGATCTCGCACGGGATGCTGGCGTTCCTGGATCACCCGGAGCAGTGGGAGCGGTACCGGGCCGAGCGCCCGGAGACCGCCCCGGACGAGATCGTCCGCTGGGCGACGCCGGTGACGGTGTTCCAGCGCACCGCGCTCGCCGACACCACGCTGGGCGGGCAGGAGATCGCCGCTGGCCAGCGTTTGGGCCTGTTCTACCGTTCGGCCAATTTCGACGAGGAGGTCTTCGACCACCCCGAGCGCTTCGACGTCTTCCGCAGCCCCAACCCGCACCTGGGCTTCGGCGGAACCGGGACGCACTACTGCATCGGGGTGAACCTGGCCAGGCTGGAGATCGACCTGATCTTCAACGCCATCGCCGACGCGATGCCGTCCATCAGCAAGGCCGGAATGCCCGAGCGGCTGCGGTCCGGCTGGCTCAACGGCATCAAGCGGCTGCCGGTCGCGTACCGCTGAACGCCGGGCCGGGTGAGCACGATGCGGACGCCGGACATCCCGCCGGGCTTCGATTTCACCGACCCCGACCTGTCCACCCGGCGGGTCCCGGACACCGAACTGGCCGAGCTGCGGCGCACCGCGCCGGTGTGGTGGAGCCAGCAGCCGCGCGGCACCGGGGGCTTCGACGACGACGGCTACTGGGTGGTGACCCGGCACGCCGACGTGCAGTACGTGTCCCGCCGCGCCGACATCTTCTCCAGCGAGGCGAACTCCGCGATCATCCGCTACGGGCGGCCAATCGGCGAGGATGATCTCGCCATCCAGCGGCTCATCATGCTCAACCTGGACCCTCCGGCCCACACGAAGCTGCGGGGGATCGTCTCCCGCGGCTTCACCCCGCGCGCCATCGAGAACCTGCGCCAGGCCCTGACCGAGCGGGCGGAGCGGATCGTGCGGACGGCGGCGACCGAGGGGACCGGCGACTTCGTGGCGGACGTGGCGAGCGAACTGCCACTTCAGGCGATCGCCGACCTGCTCGGGATACCGCAGCAGGACCGCCACAAGATCTTCGCGTGGTCGAACCAGATGATCGGCCAGGAGGACCCCGAGTACGCCACCGAAGCGATGACCGCGGGCGCCGAGCTCATCGGCTACAGCATGCTGATGGCCGAGGATCGCCGCACGTGCCCCCGCGACGACATCGTCACCACGCTGGTCAACGCCAGAGTCGATGGCGACAGTCTGTCGCCGGACGAGTTCGGCTACTTCATGATCCTGCTGGCGGTGGCCGGCAACGAGACGACGCGTAACGCGATCTCGCACGGGATGCTGGCGTTCCTGGATCACCCGGATCAGTGGGAGCGGTACCGGTCCGAGCGCCCGGAGACGGCCGTCGATGAGATCGTCCGCTGGGCGACGCCGGTGACGGTGTTCCAGCGCACCGCGCTCGCCGATACCACGCTGGGCGGGCAGGAGATCGCCGCTGGCCAGCGGGTGGGCCTGTTCTACCGTTCGGCTAATTTCGACGAGGACGTGTTCAGCGAGCCGCACCGCTTCGACGTCCTCCGCAGCCCCAACCCGCAGCTGGGCTTCGGCGGCACCGGGACCCACTACTGTCTCGGAGCGAGCCTCGCCCGGCTGGAAATCGGCTTGATGTTCAACGCGATCGCCGACGCGATGCCGTCGATCACCAGGACCGGTGAGCCCGAGCGGCTGCGGTCGGGCTGGCTCAACGGCATCAAGCGGCTGCCCGTCCGCTACGCCTAGAGCGCTGTCACAACTCGGACGTCTGGGCGAGCGCGGCACCGATGCGGCGTAGCTGGGCCGTGGCGCCGCCGAGCGCGAACTCGCCCTGCTTGGCGGCCACGAAGTAGCGCTGCAGCGGATAGTCGGCCGCGATGCCCATGCCGCCGTGAATGTGCACCGCGGTGTGTGCCACCCGGTGCCCGGCGTCGGCCGCCCAGAACTTGGCGGTGGCCACCTCGGTGGCGCACGGCAGGCCCGCCGACAGCCGCCAGGCGGCCTGCCACATGGTCAGCCGGATCGCCTCGGCGTCGATGAACGCGTCGGCGAGGCGCTGCGCAACCGCCTGGAAAACGCCGATCGGCTTGCCGAACTGCTCCCGGCCGCGGGCGTACTCGGCCGTCAGCTCCACGGCGCGCTCGGCGACCCCGGCCTGCACCGCGCACAGCCCGACCGTTCCCGCCGCCGCCAGCCAGCCCGCCGCCGGCGTACCCGGACCGCCGAGTAGCCGGTCTTCGCTCAGATGCGCCCCCGCGAGGACCACCCGGCCGGCGCTCTCGCCGCTGGTGAGCTGCTGGCGCCCGACCGTGACACCCTCGTCGGCCGGCTCCACCAGGAACACTGCCACCCCGTCCGGCGCGGTGGCCGGCACCAGCATCATCGCGGCCAGCGGGGCGGCGGGCACTGTGGTCTTGACCCCGGACACCACCCAGCTTCCGTCGCTGAGCCGCTCGGCGCTGGCCGTGGGCAGGGCCGGGTCGTCGCCGTCCTCCTCGTCGAGGCCGGCCGTCAGGATCAGCTCGCCGCGGCCCGCGGGCGCCGCCCACCGCCGCTGCTGTTCGGTGGTGCCGAAGCGGGTCAGCGCCCCGGCGCCGAGCAGGATCGAGGCCAGGTAGGGGACCGGAGCCACGGTGCGTCCCAGTTCGATCAGAACCGAGCACTGTTCTAGCAGGCCGAGCCCGGATCCGCCGAGCACCTCCGGCAGCGAAGCCGCCAGGATGCCCGCATCCGCGAGGTCGGCCCACAGACCCTGATCGAACCGGTCGCCGGACGCGTCGGCCTCGGCGAGCCGCTCGGGCGTCAGCCTGCCGGTGAGGATCTTGCGGGCGAGGGCGGCGAGTTCCGCCTGGTTCTCGCTCTCGGTGAAGTCCATGCCGGTCACCTCCGGGTGACGGGGAGCCGGAGGGCGGTGGCCGCGATGATGTCGCGCTGCACCTCGTTGGTGCCGCCGCCGAATGTCAGGATCAGCGCGGAGCGGTGCAATCGCTCGATCCGCCCGGCCAGGACCGCTCCCGGCGAACCGTCGCGGACGTGGGCGTTCGCGCCCAGCACCTCCATCAGCAGCCGGTAGGCCTCGATGGCCGACTCGGTGCCGAACACCTTGGTGGCCGATGCCGGGGCCGGCCCGACCCCGGACTGCGTCGCGATCCGCCAGTTGACCAGCTTGAGGAAATCGGCCCTGGCGTGCACCCGGGCCAGGTTGAGCTGGACCCACTCGGCGTCGATGACACGCTGCCCGCCCGGCAGTTTGGTGGTGGACGCCCAGTCCCGCACGGAGCGCAGCGCCACCTGGACCGGCGCCGCCGACGTCAGCGCCACCCGCTCGTGGTTGAGCTGGTTGGTGATCAGCGGCCAGCCCTTGTTCTCCTCGCCGACCAGGTTGCCGGCCGGGACCCGAACGTCCGAGTAGTAGGTCGCGCTGGTGACCGGGCCGGACATGGTCGGGACCGGGGTCCAGGTGAAGCCCGGTGCGGTGGTCGGCACGATGATGATGGACAGGCCCTTGTGCCGGACCGCCTCCGGGTCGGTCCGGCACGCCAGCCACACGTAATCCGCGTACTGGATCAGGCTGGTCCACATCTTCTGCCCGTTGATGACGTACCCGTCGCCGTCGTGTTCCGCCCGGGTCCGCAGCGCGGCGAGGTCGGTGCCGGCCTCGGGCTCGGAGTAGCCGATCGAGAAGTGGATCTGGCCGGCGGCGATGCGGGGCAGATAGAACTCCTTCTGCTCGGGGGTGCCGTACCGCATGATGGTCGGGCCGACGGTGTTGAGCGTCAGGAACGGCACCGGGACGCCGGCGGCCGTCGCCTCGTCGTTGAAGATCAGCTGGTCGAGCAGCGACCCGCCCCGGCCGCCGTACTCTTCCGGCCAGCCCAGCGTCAGCCACCCGTCCCGGCCAAGCTGCCGCACGATCTGGCGGTAGGCCGTTCCGTCGCCGTAGTCGCCGCCGGGCCCGGCGAGCGCCTCGCGGACCTCGGCGGTCATCAGGCCGCCGAAGTACTCGCGCAGCTCCCCGCGGAGCCGATCCTGCTCTGGCGTGAAGCTGAGGTCCATCCGCTCCTCCACAGTGCCACCACCACAGGGCCGCCGACCCAGAAACTAGAACTGATTCTAGTATGCACGGCGGTAACTAGAACAGGTTCTATCATCAGTCAGCGCGTTGACGCCTGGCCGACGGGAAAGTAGCGTGCTGACGTACCAAATACTTGTTCCCTAGTGTCCCCGCCTGTCGCCGTGTTCAACTCGGGCCGCCTCTCCCGGAGCCGTAAGCCATGTCGCACACCACCAGCGTGACCGACGCCTATTACGACCCGTACGACGTTGAGATCGACGACGACCCGTACCCGGTGTGGAGGAGGCTGCGGGACGAGGCGCCGCTCTACTACAACGAGAGGTACGACTTCTACGCCGTCAGCCGCTGGGAGGACGTGGAGCCCGCCCTGCTCGACTGGGACACCTACCGGTCCGGTTACGGCACCACATTCGACATCATCCGGGCCCGGGCCGAGATACCGCCGGGCATCGTGCTGTTCGAGGACCCGCCGATTCACGACGCCCACCGGGCGCTGTTGTCGCGGGTGTTCACCCCCCGGCGGATGAACGCGATCGAGCCAGCCGTGCGGCAGTTCTGCGCGGCCGCGCTCGACGGGCTCGCCGGTGCGCGGCGGTTCGACGTCATCGCCGAGCTCGGCGTGCTGGTCCCGATGCGCACGATCGGGCACCTGTTCGGCATCCCCGAGTCCGAGCAGGAGGGGATCCGCAAGGACACCGATGACAAGCTGATACACGACGTTGGCGAGCCGCAGGCGGTCAACGAGGCCGTGATGGAGCAGTCCTTTCAGCTTCTTGGCCAGCACATCGACCGGCGCATCGAGCATCCGGGCGACGACCTGACGACGGAGCTGCTGAACGCCGAGGTCGAAGAACCGGACGGGACCAGGCGGCGGCTGACCCGCAACGAGGTCCTCGCCTACGCGACCACCGTCGCCGGCGCCGGAAACGAGACGGCGACCCGGCTCATCGGCTTCATGACGCAGCTTCTGGCCGAGAACCCCGACCAGCGCCGGCAGCTCGCCGACGACCGCAACCTGCTGCCGGGCGCGGTCGAGGAGACGCTCCGGTACGAAGCGCCGTCGCCCGTGCAGGCCCGCCTGGTGTCGCGCGAGGTGGAAGTCTGCGGCCAGACGGTGCCGAAAGACTCGATCATGCTGATCCTCAACGGGTCGGCCAACCGCGACGAGCGCCGCTTCACCGACCCCGGCCGCTACGACATCCACCGCCGCGAAGGCGGCCATCTGAGCTTCGGCCGTGGGCTGCACTTCTGTCTCGGCGCGGCGCTGGCGCGGCTCGAGGGACGAGTGGCAATCGATGAGCTTCTGACGCGCTGGCCCGAGTGGGAGATCGACTACGCAGGTGCCAGCAAGGCGCATACCGCGAGCGTGCGCGGATGGGCCAGCCTCCCCGTGGTCGTCGGCGGAGGTTCCTGATGCGGCTGCCTCCGCTACCGGACGCTGAATGGGACGAGCGGACCCGCACCGCGCTCGCCGCGCTGCTGCCCGCGGACCGGCGTAACCGGCGCGGCGCCGGGAACCTCCTCGCCACGCTGGCGCGTCACCCGGATCTTGCCGAGGCTTACCTGCCCTTCAACACCCGCCTGCTGCTGCGCTCAACCCTGCCGCCCCGGCTACGTGAGCTGGTGATCCTGCGGGTCGCGCGGCGCTGCGGCTGCGCGTACGAATGGACCCACCATGTGAAGATCGCGGCGAAGGCGGGGCTGTCGGAGGCCGAGATCGACGCCGCGGGGCGCGGCGAGGCCAGCGGGAAGCTCGAGGCAGCGGCCCTGGCGGCCGTCGACGAACTCGAGGACAGCAGCAATCTCTCCGATGGGACGTGGGCCACGCTTGGCGATCACCTCGGCGAGCGCCAGTTGATGGACCTGGTCTTCACCATCGGCGCTTACCGCATGCTCGCCACGGCTCTCAATACCTTCGGCGTAGAACCCGAACGGGAAAGTTAGGCCGTGCGCGCCCTTTTCGGAAGTAGCGGATCGGCTTCGCCTGGCGTGCACATCGCCTTTCCGTCATCGAGGCGGAAGCGAGTGTTGATGAAGTATGGCGCTGCGCTTGTAGCATAGGTGCTATGGACTGCGGAAGCGTGTCCGCAGTAACACGAAGCACTGGAGGCCGGAACCGGCAGCGGGGCTGGCCTTAGGAGCGTTGGTGATGTCGGCGGATAGAGCGCGCAGGGACGAGATTCTCGACACGGCGTCAAAGTTGTTTGCCTCGTCGGGCTTGCGGACCTCGCTTCAGGAAATCGCGGATGCGTGCGGGATCCTGCCGGGCAGTCTCTATCACCATTTCGACTCCAAAGAGGCGATTGTGATCGAACTCGTCCGGCGTTACCAGGGTGAGCTCGATGAGCTAGCCGAGATTGCCCTCAAGGAATTGGAAGACACGGATCCACGGCTTTTGCCGGAAAGGATCGTGGGGCTGGGTAATTCGATCGCCCAGTGCGCCGTGCGCCATAGCGCGGCCGTCCAGTTCTCCTTCTACGAGCCGCCGGCCGGAGCCAGCAGCGAGCTGGTGCTGCTGACGGACCGTGAGCCGAGGGCGATCGAGGCCGCGATGTTCGAGACGCTGCGCGCGGCCAGGTCGAGCGGCTTCATCCGGCCCGGCATCGACTTGGCGATGCTCGCTGACCGGATCTGCCAGACGGTACTGCACGTCGGCCTTGGCATGTACCACCGCTACACGGCGGTCAACCGGGTGGCGGGACTGCTCTGCGAGATCTTCCTGCACGGTGTCGCGGCCGTTCCGCCGACGAATGCCGAGCTGGACCGTTCCGCCGCGCTGCAGGCCGTTGAGCAGGTTATGCAGATGTGGAACGAAGATGCCGAGGCGGAGGAGGGCGACCGGGCGGCCCTGATCCGCAGCGTTGCCCGTGCTGAGTTCGGCCGGCGGGGTTATGAGGTCACGACGGTCCGGGACATCGCGGCCGTGGCCGGCCTCAGCACCGGCAGTGTCTACCGGGTGATCGGGTCGAAGGAAGAACTGCTGGCCTCGATCATGCGCTCGTTCAACGAGAAGGTCATCGCAGGATGGAACGCCGCGCTGCGATCTGAGTCCACCGCGGTCGAAAAGCTGGATGCGGTGGCATGGCTGCAGATCAACGTGCTCGACCGGTTCAGCCGGGAGTGGAAGATCCAGCTGTCCTGGCTGCGCCAGTCCCCGCCGGACATCCAGAATCCGGGCTGGTCGTTCCCGGCGGTGATCCGGCGGCTGAAAGCCTTGCTGAGCGAGGGAACCCAGTCGGGTGAGATCCGGATCGAGCGGCCTTCCGCGGGGCTGACCGCCCTCTGCGTTCTCGACGTGACCTGGATACCCGAGAACATCGTGCGTACCGCGGGGAAGCGGGCCTCGCTGATCCACGCCCGGGACACCGTACTCCGCGGGGTCGCCGAGCGTTAGCAGCATTCCCCGCCCGGTAGCTGCCGGGCAAGCGAGAGGATGTCTTCCACGTCGCCCAACTCAGCAAGCTGAGTTCGCGCCGCGACGGCATGGACCGAGAAAGCTGCCGGTATGTTCAGAGACTTGCTCGCTGGCCTGATTGGATCGCCGGATCAGGCGCGACAGCGCCGACGGCGCTCCGCAGACGCGGTGGTGCCGTTCACGCCGTTGACCCGGGCCGGCCTCGGCGTCGCCGTCGGCATCCCCACCACCTTCGGCGGCGCCATGGTCGTCGCGGTGGCCACCTGGGTGCTTCCCGCCCAGCTCGCGCTGAGCGAAAGACCCATCTGGAGCCTCAACCATGTGGTCGGCGCCGGGTACGTGCTGGCCGCGATCGCGCTGTCCAGCTACTTCTCGCATCGCCTGCTGAGCGTTCGCCGCGGCGCCGACCCGGAGGCGGTCCGCCGGGTGGTGCTCACCGGTCCGGCCCGCATCGCGCTGGTGCAAGCCGCGCTGTGGCTTCCGGCAATCCCGGTCTTCAGTTTGATCAACATACATACGCCCGGGCGGGCGGCCGCGCTGGCCGTCCTGATCTTCCTGGCCGGGATCGCGAGCGGCGGAGTGGCCTACCGGCTGTGTGAACGGGTGATCCGGCCGGAGGTAGCCCGGGTGCTCGCACACTCGCCACCGCGGTGGGCGGAAGCGCCGGCGCTGCGGCTTCGCGCGATGGTGACCTGGCTGCTGGGCAGCGGCGTGCCGCTGCTGGTGGTCGCCGTTGTCACGGCCGCGGCTCTGCTCGATGGTTATCCGGCACGCCGGCTCGCCATCGTGGTCCTGGCCCTCACCGGCGTCACGATGATCAGCGGGCTGGTCGTCACCGCCATCGCCGCTGCGGCCACCGCGGACCCGATCGACGAGGTCCGCCGCGGGATGCAGGGTGTCGAAGGCGGCGATTACACCATCACCGTCCCCGTCTTCGACACCTCTGAGCTGGGCCTGCTGCAGGCCGGCTTCAACACGATGGTCGCCGGCCTGCGAGAGCGCGAGCGGCTGCGTGATCTCCTGGACAGGCAGGTCGGCAAGGACGTCGCCAGCCTGGGCTTGCAGCGGGCTTCGGCTGGGGACGCCGCCACGATCGGCGGCGAGCCGTGCGAGGTCGCGGTGATGTTCACCGATATCGTCGGCTCGGCCACGCTGGCCGCGCGCCGGCCGGCGACCGAGGTTGTCACGATCCTGAACGCCTTTTTCGCGGTCGTCGTCGATGTCGTGGAGAAGTACGGCGGTTGGGTCAACAAGTTCCAGGGTGACGCCGCACTGGCGGTGTTCGGGGCACCGGTGACACTGGCGGATACCGCGAGCCCGGCGCTGGCAGCCGCTCGCGAGCTTGCGAAACGGCTGCCGGCCGAAGTCCCCGACGTTCGTGCCGGGATCGGGGTCTCGGCGGGTCCCGCGGTCGCCGGATACGTGGGTGACCCGCGGCGCTACGAGTACACGGTGATCGGCGACGTGGTCAACGAGGCCGCGCGGCTGAGCGAGCTGGCCAAGAAGCGCGGCGGCACCATCGCCTCGGGATCCGCGCTGGCCCGGGCAAATTCAGCCGAGGCGGCCAGCTGGACGGTCACCGGCTCGCGAACGCTCCGCGGCCGGGAAAGACGTACCGACCTGGCCCAGCCGGTGGCGGCCCAGCGCCAGCCGCGGTGGGGTTCCGGCCATCGCCCGGCCGGCCGGCGCGGCTGAGCCCCGCCCCTGACTCCTGGCGGCACAGCGCCGCGAACACCGTACCGACACCAGACACGCAGGTGCGGCGGCCCCGCCCTGCCAGGCGATAATGAGGTTCTCAGATTCGAGATTCACCTTTTCCAAAACTGGACTGTGCCGTATGCTGACTCCGAAGATCTGGATAACCGGCGTCGGAGGAGATCGATGGCTCACTTCACGAAGCCCGACGAGGGCACCTGGACGGAGCACTACCCTCACCTGAAGACGACGCCGGTCGATTACGAAGACTCGATCTCGCCGAGCTACTACGAGGTCGAGCGCAAGGCGGTCTTCGCGAAGACGTGGCTCAACGTGGGCCGGGTTGAGCAGTTGGCGCGCGTCGGGTCCTACTTCACCAAGGAGATCGAGGCCGCCGGCACGTCCATCATCGTGGTCCGGTCATCGAAGACCGACGTGCGTGCCTTCCACAACATCTGCCGTCACCGCGGGAACAAGCTCGTGTGGCAGGACTTCCCACGGGAGGAGACCTCCGGCTTCTGCCGGCAGTTCACCTGCAAGTACCACGGCTGGCGGTACAACCTCGAGGGCGCGTGCACGTTCGTCCAGCAGGAGTCCGAGTTCTTCGACCTCGACAAGAGCGACTGGGGACTCGCCCCGGTGCACTGCGAGGTGTGGGAGGGCTGGATCTTCGTCAATCTCGATCCCAGCGAAAAGCCGCAGCCGCTCAAGGAGTACCTCGGGCAGTACGCCGCAGCGATCGAGGGCTACCCGTTTCACGAGATGACGCAGGTGCACAAGTACCGCGCCGAAGTCGGGAGCAACTGGAAGCTTTACATCGACGCTTTCACCGAGTTCTACCACGCGCCGATCCTGCACGCGAAGCAGTCCGTCAAGGAAGAATCGCAGAAGCTGCAGAACACCGGCTACGAGGCCCTGTACTACTCGATCGACGGGCCGCACGGCCTCGTCTCGTCGTGGGGTGGCATGGCTCCGCCGAAGGACGAGAAGTATGTCAAGCCCATCGAGGCCAAGCTCCGCAGCGGGCTGTTCGGCCCGTGGGACCCACCGATCGACATCGATCTGCCAGAGGGGCTCAACCCGTCCGGACACCGGGCGTGGGGGCTGGACTCGTACCTGTTCTTCCCGAACTGGATGATCATTATCTGGAAGCCGGGCTGGGTGCTGACCTACCACTACTGGCCGACGTCCTACAACACGCACATCTTCGAGGGAACGCTGTATTTCGTCCCGCCCCGGAACGCGTGGGAGCGGGTGCAGCAGGAACTCGCTGTCGTCTCGTTCAAGGAGTATGGCCTCCAGGACGCCAACACGCTGGAGGCGACGCAGACGATGCTCGAGTCGCGGGCGGTGCGGGAGTTCCCGCTCAACGACCAGGAGATCCTGCTCCGGCACCTGCATCAGACGACGGCCCGCTACGTCGACGACTACCTGAGCCAGAAGCCGGAGAGCTCCATCCCCGGGCTCGCCTGAACCGCCGGAGGACGATCATGAGTGCTTTCCCGAAGGACTTCGCCGCCCTGGAGCCGTTCGCCGATTGGGCGGTCAAAGGCGAGCGCGCCGCCTACGCCAAGCGCGTCAGCAGCACGATGGAGGAGTTGCAGGCGTTCTACGACGCGGCATTCCCGTACCTTGACCAGGCGCGTGAATACCTGGAAAAGGTGCCCTACGACGCCAGCATGAGCGATGAGGACAAGCACCTCATGTGGCTGTTCTGCGCGCTGTGCACGGCGTCGTTCCCAGTGGAAGTGTGGCGTCAGCCGCGGGTGCCGGACGCCGGCGCCGCGGCGCTCGACGCGGTGGTCGAGCCCGCCCTGTAGCCTCGCGCGTCCCGCTACGGCGCTGCCACGCTGCGGCGCCGTAGCGCTTTCGCGGGGCGGGTCAGGTGGTGATGCCGAGCCGGGCGCAGATGCCCGCGACCTCGTCGTAGATCGACCCCGGGACGGTGAACGGCTCGGTCGCGGAGATCTCGGCGAGGTGAGCGTCGATGTCGTCGGCGGTCGGGTCGCTGCCGGGCTTGGCGAGCCAGCCCTCGCCCAGCCCGGTGAAGACCCGGGCGTAGCGCCCGGCGCAGGCCGAGTAGTTGTGGTGCGTCACGGAGCAGGACCGGCTGGCGAGGAAGGCGACGATGGGCACGATCAGCTCAGGGTCGATGGCCTTGAAGAACTGAAATATCTCGGAGTCCTCCGGATACTGTTCCAGGTCCCCGGCCGTGGCGGTGACCATCCGGGAGTAGCCGGTCGGGAGCACGGTGTTGGCGAGGATGCCGTGCTCCGCGCCCTCGATCGAGATGACGTTCGTGAGCCCGACGAGGCCGGCCTTGGCGGCGGCGTAGTGCGCGGCCTCCGCCTGCCCGAGCATCCCGGCGGACGAGGAGATGAACACGAACCGGCCGTAGCCCTGCGCCTTCATCACCCGGAACGCCGGCTGGCTCAGGTAGAACCCGCCGTCCAGGTGCACGTTCAGCATCCGCCGCCAGTCCGCTGCCTGCAGGTCGTCGAAGGCGACGGTGCCGAAGATGCCCGCGTTGCTCACCACCGCGTCGAGACGCCCGAACTTCTCGACCGCGGTGCGCACGATCGCTTCCCCGCCCTCGGCGCTGGCCACGGATTCGTGCGATGCCACCGCGGTGCCACCGGCTTGCTCGATCTCCGCGACGACCTGCTCGGCGACGCTGGAGTCTGAGCCCTCGCCACGCACGGTGCCGCCGAGGTCGTTGACGACGACGGCCGCGCCGCGCCGCGCGAACTCCAGTGCGTACAGTCGGCCCAGGCCCCGGCCCGCTCCGGTAACGATCACCGCCTGGCCGGTGAAGTCGATCACGATGCCGTTTCCGCGGGCCAGGCCACCGCCTTGATCTCGAGGTACTGCTCGAAGCCGGCCACGCCGTTCTGGCGGCCGATGCCGCTGTGCTTGTAACCGCCATACGGGATATCGGCAGCCATCGGCGCTCCGCCGTTGACGCCGACCGCGCCCGCGCGCAACTTGCGGGCCACCGAGAGCGAGTGTTCCAGCGATCCGGAGAACACGTTTCCGGCCAGGCCATAGCTGCTGTCATTCGCGATCCGGACGGCGTCGTCCTCGTCGTCGAATGCGATCACGGCCAGCACCGGGCCGAAGATCTCCTCCTGAGCGATGGTCATCGCATTGTCCACGCCGGTGAACAGCGTGGGCTGGACGAACCACCCCTTCTCCTGCCCCTGCGGGCGATCCAGCCCGCCGACGGCCAGCGTGGCGCCCTCGTCGATGCCGGTGCGGATGTAGCCCAGCACCCGCTCCCGCTGCCTCGCGGAGATCACCGGCCCGGTGAACGTACTGGGGTCCTGCGGGTCGCCCACCTGCACCTGCTGGTACATCTCCCGCAGGATCTCCACGCCCTCGTCGTAGCGCGAGCGAGGCAGCAGCATCCGGGTCGGTATCGCGCAGCCCTGGCCGGCGTGCATGCAGGCGGCGATGCCGATCATGGTCGCCGTGGCCAGGTCGGCGTCCTCGAGCACGATCGTGGCGGACTTGCCGCCGAGTTCGAGGAACACCCGCTTCATCGTGGCCGCGCCCTTTTCCATGATCCGCTTGCCCACCGCGGTCGATCCGGTGAACGAGATCAGGTCGACCTTGGGCGACAGGGTCAGTTCCTCACCGACGAGGTGATCCGACGCTGTCACCACGTTGAGGACGCCCGGCGGGAAGTCGGTCCGCTCGGCGACCACGCGGCCGATGCGGGTGGCGTTGAACGGCGTGTCCGGGGCGGGCTTGAGCACCACCGTGTTGCCGGTGGCCAGCGCCTGGCCGAGCTTGTTCAGGGTCACCTCGACCGGGAAGTTCCAGGGCACGATCGCGCCCACCACGCCGGCGGGCTCGCGCCAGATTCGCCGTGCGTCGAGCGTCCCGGCCATCCCGACCGCTTCGCCGAGGTCGGTCTCCCACGGGTACTCGTCGATTAGCTTGGCCGGGTAGCGCAGCGCGCCCTCCAGCGGCACATCGAGCTGCGGACCATATGTCACCGCCCGGGGGCAGCCGGCCTCGAGGATCAGCTCCTCGCGGATCTCCTCCCGTTCGGCCTCCAGCGCTTGCTGCAGCTGTTCCAGGCAGCGCTGGCGGAGCTTGCCGTTGGTGGACCAGTCGCTGTGATCGAAGGCCCGGCGGGCGGCGTCGATCGCCTGGTGCATATCGGCGGCCGAGCCGTCCGCGACCTCGCCCAGCACCTCCTCGGTGGCCGGGTTGACGTTCTGGAACGTCTTTCCCGACCTGGCCGGGACAAGTTCGCCATCGATCAGCATCCGCGAGTCGAAGCTCACCTGGGGTGCATCAGCCATCCGCTCTCCGCCTTGAACCTAATAGTTGTTCTTGATCAACAACTTTACCCGGATGGCGCTGTCGCCACAAGGTCTGCGCCGCCCGGCAGGCCCATTGACGGTGCGAAAAGGCCCCCGTAGCATCGTGGAACAAATCTCAGGTTAAGGATGGCAGCTGGCCTCGCGGAGACGGAGAGCGACGTGGCCTACGAAAGCAGCGCGGAGCCGATCAAGCTCGGCTACCTGTTCGACTTCCTGCTCCCCGAGGGTTTCCCGCCGGATATGCGGGATGACCTGACCCGCCCGTTCGAGCTGGTGTTCGCCGAGGGACTGGAATCCGGGCTCATCGACCGCCCGGTGGAGGTCGTGTTCCGGGAGGTTGAGGGCCTGCCGAAGGGCTCTGTCAAGGCGGTGATCGATGCCTACGGTGAGCTCGTCGACGAAGGCTGCCTCGCCGTCTTCGGCCCGGCCATCACCGACAACGCGATCCCGGCTCGTGAGGCGATCGAGGAGCGCTTCCACGTTCCGGCGATCAGCGTGTCCGGCTCCGACGACTGGCTGGGTGAGTGGACCTTCTCGCTGCCGATGGGCTCGATGACCGACGAGCCGGTGTTCTGGGCGCACCAGCTGGCCAAGGGCGGCCACACCGAGGTCGGCGCGCTGGTCGAGCAGTCGCTGGTGGGACAGAGCTACATCACCGGTTTCCGCCGGGCCTGCCGGGCCGAGGGCATCCGCATCGTGGCCGAGCAGCAGATCCCGCAGACGGCTCAGGACGTCAGTGACCAGGTCCGGGCGCTGCATGACGCCAAGCCAAGCGCGATCGTGCACTGCGGGTTCGGCTTCGGCGTGCTGTGGGTCACCCCCGTGCTGCAAGCGCTCGGCTGGGACCCGCCCCGCTTCATGGGGACCGCGTTCGAGAACGCGTGGATCAACTCGGCGCTGTGGAACGCGTTCCTCGGATGGACCGGGATCGACCAGTACGACGAGGGCAACGAGGTCGGCCAGCGGTTCCTCGACCAGTACGAAGCCGCCTGCGGGCGGCGCCCGGAGTACTGCGTGCCGGTGGTGAACCGGGACCTCGCCACCGTGCTGCTGCATGCGTTCGCCGACGCCCGGCCGCTGTCCCCGCGTGGCGTGAAGGAAGCCCTGGAACGGGTGAAGATGCTCCCCGCCGCGTCCGGCTCACCCGGGACCCGGCTGTCCTTCGGGAAGTGGACCCGCCGGGGCTGGATGGGCCCGGGCTACCTGGTGGCCCGGAAGCTTGACCCAGACGGCAAGACCGCCCATCTCGCCGCCCGCTTCGGCCAGGAGTGAGGCCGATGACCACGTCGGAATCCAGCGCAGCCGCTACCGAGCTGGCGGCCCGACCGGGCGATGAGCGCCCGGCTCGCGGGAAACGATGGCTGGCCGTCGCCGGATGGGCCGTCGTCATCGCCGCCATCGCGGCCGTGGCCGCCAACGCCAGCCACGGCGCCAACGCTGCCCGCATCGCCAACCCGGCGGTGAAGGGCGCCCCGCGCCCGATACGGCCGCTGTTCGGCTTCACCCACTGGCTGACCGTGGAACAGGTCGGGACCGTCGTGATGATGGTCGTCCTGATCACCGCGGTCGTGGTGATGTGGCGGCGCTACCCGCGCCACCCCATCCTGTTGATGGTGCTGGTCACGACGGCGATCGTCTGGCAGGACCCGATCATGAACTGGGCGCCGTACGCGGTCTACAACCCGCAGTTGTGGCACTGGCCGGTGAACTGGCCGCTGGTGTCGCTGTCGCCCACGGTGGAGCCGTTCATCGTGATCGGCTACGCGACCTTCTACCTCGGCCCGTTCTTCCCGGCCATCTGGGTGCTGCGGCGGATCCAGGCCCGGCGGCCACCAGACTCGTTCGCCTGGCGGCACCCCCTGATCAGTCTCGGTGCGCTGATCCTGGTCATCGGGTTCGTGATGGACGCGCTGCTCGAAGGCTTCCTCGTCAGCACCCAGATGTACATCTACGCGCAGGTCATCCCGTTCGGCTCCATCTTCGCGGGGAAGTACTACCAGTTCCCGCTGATCTGGGAGTCGTGCCTCGTGTTGCTGGTGATGATCCCGGCCGGTGTCCTGCTGTACCGGGACGACACCGGCCGGACCCAGGCCGAGAAGCTGTCCCGGGCGGTGCGTGGCTTCCGCGGCCGGCCGGCGCTCGGCACGTTCCTGGTGATGTTCGTCATCATCAACGTGGCCTACTTCTGCTACGGCGCCGGGTTCGCGATCATCAAGGACACCGGGGCCGCGACGTCTGTGGCCTGCCCGTGGCCGTACCCCGAGGCCAAGGTGTACGACCCGCAGGGGCTGTACGAGAAGGCCGGTCAGCCCGGGCCGTATTCGGCGGGAATCTGGTCCCGCTGGGAAAGCGGTCAATCGGGCCGCCCGAACGTGAACCTGGCGGGCACCGACCGCTGCGGAACCCGCAATGGCTGACCCGCGCAGCGTCGTCGTCACCGGGGCGTCGCGGGGCCTCGGCCTCGCGTCCGCCGCGGACCTCTACAGCCGCGGCTGGCACGTCGTCGCGGCCATGCGCTCGCCGGACGCGGGCCTGGAGCGGATCCGCTCGGCCACCGGTGCCGCCCCCGGCGACCCCGGGATAACGGCCGTGCAGCTCGATCTGCAGGACGAGAACTCGATCACCAGCGCCGCCAAGGCCATCACCGCGGCGGTCGGCGCGCCCGACGTGGTCGTGCACAACGCGGCGTTCGTCGCGGTCGGCTGCGTCGAGGAGATGCCGTCCCAGGTCATCGACCAGATCTTCACCACCAACGTCCTCGGTCCGATCCGCCTCACCCGGGAGCTGCTGCCCGCCATGCGGCAGGCCGGGCGCGGGCGGATCGTGGTCATCTCCAGCGTTGGCGGGATCCGGGGGATGCCCGCGATCAGCATGTACTCCGCATCCAAGGGCGCGGTCGAGCGCTGGGCGGAATCGCTCGCCCACGAGATCGCGCCATTCGGCCTCGGGGTGACCGTGCTGTCAACCGGTACCTTCCGGACGGACGTCTACGACCGGAGCGTCACCAGCTACTACGGCGACCGGGAAGGTCCGTACGCCCGGCACCACGCCGGCCTCGATCGCTCCGGGGAGAAGGTGATTCGCACCGCCAAGCCGCCGGAGCGCTTCGCGGCGGCCCTGGCGAAGGCCCTGGAGTCCGACGCCGCCCCGTTCGCCCGGCATGCCGTCGGCACCGACGCCCGGATGTTGCAGATCGCTGCCCGGCTGCTGCCGACCGGGGCGCTGCATTCGATCACCCGCGCCGCGACCGGCCTTCCCCGGCGGAACGCGCTGCGCGAGCACCGGGGCACCGGCACCCGCAGCGAATGATCCCGGCCAGCGATCCTGCCCGGCCGCTGGACCGGTTCGCATTGCTTGCCTCGGGCATCGCCGGCCGGACGCTGCAGGTGGCGCCGGCCGCTCCCGGAGACCTGCCGTGGACCGACACGGCGACGGTCTTCGTCGACCCAACCGCCAGCGCCCGGGACCAGATCTCCGCCCTGGCGGTGCAGGCCGCCCTCATCGCCGCCGACAGCCTCGAACCCGGGACGGTGCGGCGTCTCACCGGCCGGCCGGCGCTGGCACGCCGGTATCTCGCCGCCGAGGGCCACCGGGTGCTGGCGTCCACCGAGGACCTGTTGCCCCGGCCGGTTCGAACGCTCATCGATCACGATGCCGCGGCCCGCACCGATTCGCCGGGGGCATCACTGGCCCTCGCGCTCGGCCGGGAGCCGCTTGGTGAACCCCCGCCGGTCTTCGGCGTGATCCGGCCGAAACGGCTGCTCGCGTCGCGCGACCGCGCTGCGGCGGCGCCGTCACCCGACGACGCTTCCGGCCGGCGGCGTTACGGCGCCCCCGATGAGCCCGGCGAGGACGCCGGGTCGGACGACGGCGGTCCCGCCATGCCGTTCTTCTCTAGTCCCGGCAGCGGCCGTGGCGCGCTCGCGTGGCTGTTCAAGCGGCTGCTGAGCCTGCGGCGTGACGGTTCCAGCGGCCCGATGGGGGCCGGGGCGCAGGTCATGGCACGCCGCACGCCGGAGACGTCCCGCCGGGCGGCGGCGGCAACCCGGCCGGCCGGGGCGCTCACCGCGATGGCAACCGCCGAGCGGCGCGGGACGGCCTACCCCGAGTGGGACGTGCACCGGAGGCGTTACCGGCCGGACTGGTGCACGGTGCAGGAGGCCGATCCGCGGCCGGAGGACGGGGCGGCGCTGACCGCACCGGGCGGATCGGCGCTGCGGCGGCCGCTGGCCCGGCTGGGACTGGGTATCGACCGCTGCCGTCGGCAACTCACTGGTGACGACGTTGACATCGACGCCGCGGTCGAGGCGCGCATCGATGCCCTGGCCGGGACGCCGCGCGACCGGGCCGTCTACATCGACAGCCTGCGGCGGCGCCGGGATCTCGCCGTCCTGGTCCTGCTCGACATCTCCGGCTCCGCGGCGGAACCGGGAGACGGCGGGAAGACGGTGCACCAGCAGCAGCGAACGGCGGCCGCGATGCTGACCGCGACGCTGCACAGCCTGGGCGACCGGGTCGCGCTCTACGGTTTCCGCTCCTGCGGACGCTCGGCCGTGCGCCTGGTGCGGGTGAAAAGCTTCGGTGACGACCTGGACGCCCTCGTGCTGCGGCGCCTCGGCGGCCTGGTCCCCGGCATGTACACCCGGCTCGGCGCGGCGATCCGGCACGGGGCGTCGATATTGGAGACCCGCGGCGGCACGTCGCGGCGGTTGCTGGTGGTGCTGTCCGATGGCCTCGCCTACGACCACGGTTACGAGGGCCCCTACGGCGAGGCCGACTCGCGGCGGGCGCTCGCCGAGGCCCGGCGGCGCGGCACCGGCTGTCTCTGCCTCAGCGTCGGCGCCGGCGCCGATCTGGCTTCGCTGCGGCGGGTGTTCGGGACGGCGGCCCACGCCAGCGTGACGAAGCCCGAGCAGCTTGGCGGCGTCATCGGCCCGCTGTTCCGCGCTGCCCTGGCGTCCGCTGAACACCGCCGCCGGATGTCACAACGCGAGGCCCGGGCACACCAGCCGCCCGGGGAAAGGAGGACGGCATGACCCAGGGGGCGCGGCCCTATTACGTGCCGGTCGGCAACGAGGAGCAGGTCTTCAAAGCCGCCGCCGGCCAGAGCATGTCCATCCTGCTCAAGGGCCCGACCGGGGGCGGGAAGACACGCTTCGTCGAGGCGATGGCCCACGATCTCGGCCGGCCGCTGATCACGGTCGCCTGCCACGACGACATCACCACCGCCGACCTCGTCGGCAGGTTCCTGCTTCGCGGCGGCGACACCGAGTGGGCCGACGGCCCGTTGACCCGCGCGGTCCGCGAGGGCGCCATCTGCTACCTCGACGAGGTCGTCGAGGCCCGGCAGGACACCACGGTCGTGCTCCACCCCCTGGCCGATCACCGGCGGCAGCTACCGATCGACCGGCTCGGCGTCACCCTCGACGCGGCGCCGGGATTCTGCCTCGTCGTGTCCTACAACCCCGGATACCAGAGCGTGCTCAAGGACCTCAAGGACTCCACCCGCCAGCGGATGGTCGCGATCGAACTCGGCTTCCCGCCCGCCGACATCGAGGAGAAGATCCTGATGCACGAGGCCGGCATCGGCCAGCAGACGGCCACCGGGCTGGTCCAGCTCGGCCGGGCGATCCGCCGCGCCGAGGCCTCGGGGCTGCGGGAGGTGGCATCGACCCGGGTGCTCATCGCCGCGGGCCGCCTCGTGGCCGCCGGACTGCCCGCCCGCGACGCCGCACGGGCCGCCATCTCCGGGCCGCTCACCGACGACCCGCTGGTGGCCGAGGGGCTCGCCGAGATGATCGACGCCTACGTGGCCGACGAGCAGGCCTGAACCGCTCCGGCGGCGGACGGCCGCCTGACGGCAGCGCCCGGCAGACCAGACAAGGAGGCGCCGATGGCCGTCCAGCGCTCCGGCGTGACGGTGCGCGATCCCGGGAACGCTCCCGGCTCCGGCCCGCGGCTGCGGTTGGCGCTTGCGGTGATCGCCACCGCGCAGCTGATGGTGTACCTGGACACCACGATCGTCAACGTGGCCCTGCCGCACATCCAGCGTTCGCTGGGCTTTTCCGGGTCGGCCCTGGAGTGGGTGGTCAACGCCTACGCGGTCACCTTCGGCGGACTGCTGCTGCTCGGCGGCCGGGCTGGCGACCGGCTGGGGCGGCGGCGGATCTTCTCCGCCGGGTTACTCCTTTTCGCCGCCGCATCGCTGGCGGGCGGACTGGCCACCGACCAGGCGTGGCTGCTGGCCGCGCGCGCCGTCCAGGGCACCGCCGCCGCGGTCATCGCGCCCGCCAACCTCGCGCTGGTGACCACCACGTTCCCGGCCGGCCGGCCGCGCACCCGGGCGATGGCCGTCTACGCGGGCGCGACCGCGATCGGCGGCGCCGTCGGCCTGATCGCCGGGGGCCTGCTGGCCACCGACCTCTCCTGGCGCTGGGTGCTGTTCGTCAACGTGCCGATCGGCTGCGCGTGCGCGCTCGCCGCTCCGCGGGTGCTCGCCTGGACTCCGCGCCAGCGCGGCCGGTTCGACATCCCGGGCGCCGTTACCGCCAGCGCCGGTCTCACCCTGCTGGTCTACGGCCTGTCCAGCGCCGCCAGCGGCCAGCAGGGCGGTTCGC
This sequence comes from Streptosporangiaceae bacterium, assembly GCA_051986485.1. Lineage (GTDB taxonomy): Bacteria > Actinomycetota > Actinomycetes > Streptosporangiales > Streptosporangiaceae > JBPYFL01. The sequence goes on from JBPYFL010000054.1 coordinate 113,116, forward strand.
AGTGGGGAGAGCCCCGGGTGGCCGGATCGCTGGCCGCGGCGGCTGTCTTGCTGGCGGCGTTCATCGTCATCGAGCTGCGCAGCCGCGATCCGCTGCTGCCGCTGCGGTTGCTCCGCAGCCGGGACCGGTCGGGCGCCTACCTGATCATGCTGTGCAACGGAACCGCGATGTATGGCATCTTCTTCTTCCTCACGCTCTTCATGCAGGAGGCGTGGGGTTACAGCCCGCTGCGCACCGGGACGGCCTACCTGCCGATGATCGGCGCGATCCTGGTCCTGGCGGGCGCCTGCACCCCGCTCATCGCGCGCATCGGGCCCCGGACCCTGCTGGTGACAGGCTCGGCGATCACGGCGGGCGGGATGTGGTGGCTGTCCCGGATCAGCGAGCACACCACCTACACGCACGGGCTGCTCGGGCCGATGCTGGTGTCCGCCACCGGGATGGGCCTGGTATTCGTCCCGATGAACCTGGTGGCGATGTCCCGCGTCCCGGCCGACGACACCGGCGTGGCGTCCAGCGTTCTCAACTCCTGCGAGCAGATCGGCGGGTCGATCGGCCTGGCGTCGCTCGGCACCATCACCTGGAGCGCGGTGGCCGGCAGCATCCGCACCCAGACCGCGGCCGCCGCGGCGGCGGCCAGGGCCGGCGGCAGGCACCCGGGCCCGGCCGGCCACCCAGGCCCGGCCGGCCACCAGATCCCGGCCGCCATCTTCCGGCACGCGCTCACCGCCGGCATTTCGGTCGGGTTCGAGGCGGCCGCCGGGGTCGCGGTATTCGCCATTCTCATCGCCGCCGTGTTCATCCGCGTCAGCCGCCACGCCCTGTCCGCCAGCGGATCGGACGATTGACGGCCGAGGCCGGGGGCACCTACCCTGGCTTGGAACGAATATTAGGTTAGCGTTTCCAGGAGGGTACGTGGAACCATCCGTTCAGGCCACGGCGGAAGACGCCATCGCCGGCGACCAGGAGCGCGCCGCCGGAGACAACAGCGACTTCGACGTCTTCGACGACTCCGTCGCCGGCGACACCCGGGACCCGTACCCTGAGCTGGCCGAGGCGCGGAACACGACCCCGGTGCAGCGCCTCGACATGTCGAACATGCCGCACGAGGAGGGCCAGGCGGTTTTCTTCGTCTACCGTCACGAAGACGTCTTCGAAGTGCTGCGCGACGGCGAGACGTACTCATCCGGCCACATCATCGACCTGATCATGGGCGATGTGATGGGCAAGCACATCATGCTCGGGATGGACGGCGACGAGCACCGCCGTTACCGCGCCCTGGTTTCCACCGCGTTCCGGCAGAAGACGCTGGCGCGCTGGGAGCACGACCGGATCGAGCCGATAGCCAACGAGCTCATCGACTCCTTCGCCGGGCGGGGACACGCCGAGCTGGTCCGGGAGTTCACGTTCCCGTTCCCGACCAAGGTGATCGCCGGCCTGCTGGGCCTGCCCCGCGAGGACTACCGGCAGTTCCAGCGCTGGTCCATCGCGATCCTCAACATCCTCAGTAAGCACGACGAGGCCGTCGTGGCTGGCCAGGAGGTGAAGGAATACCTCGCCGGGATCCTCGCGCAGCGGCGCCGGGAACCTCGCGAAGACCTGATCAGCGAGCTCGCCCAGGCCGAGCTGGACGGCGAGCGGCTGAGCGACGAGGAGATCTTCTCGTTCCTGCGGCTGCTGCTGCCCGCCGGAGTGGAGACCACCTTCAGGTCCACCGGGAACCTGCTGTACTCCCTGCTCTCGCGGCCGGATCAGCTCGAGGCGGTGCGCGCGGACCGGTCCCTCGTCCCGCAGGCGATCGAGGAAGCGGTGCGCTACGAGACGCCGCTGCTCAACATCACCAGGATCGCCACCCGGGACACCGTGCTGTCGGGGGTGGACATCCCCGCCGGGTCGACGGTGATGGTGATGCTCGCCGGCGCCAACCGCGACGAGGCCCGCTATCCGGACCCCGACCGCTTCGACATCACCCGCCCGGCCAGGCCGCACCTGTCATGGGGCCAGGGACCGCACATCTGCCTGGGCATGCACCTGGCCCGGATCGAGATGCGACTCGCGCTCAACCTGCTGCTGGACCGGCTGCCCAATCTGCGTCTCGACCCGGATGGCGACGACCCGCACATCCGCGGCCAGGTGTTCCGCTCGCCCACCTCGCTGCCCGTGCTGTTCGGGTAGGCAGGAGCGGCTGTCGATGGTGGATTTCTCGTTCCCGGCCGACGCTGAGGCGTTCCGCGGCGAGCTGCGCGCATGGCTGGCGGCACACCTGACCGGTGACATCGTGGCCGCCGGCCGGCGCGGCAGCGGCGATCGGCGGGCGTACGAGATCATCCGCGCCTGGAATCGCACCATGGCCGATGCGGGGTGGGCCGCCATCTCGTGGCCCGCCGAGTACGGCGGCCGCGGCGCGACGGTGCTCGAGCAGTTGATCCATGTCGAGGAGACCGTCCGTGCCGGTGCTCCGATGCCGGTCAACATCATCGGCCTGAACAACATCGCCCCGGCGATCATGCAGTACGGGACCGAGGAGCAGAAGCGCACGCTGCTTCCCCGGATGATGCGGGCCGACGACATCTGGTGCCAGGGGATGTCGGAGCCCGAGGTCGGCTCCGATCTCGCCTCACTGCGCACCCGGGCGGTCCGCGACGGCGACAGCTTCGTCGTGACCGGCCAGAAGATCTGGACGTCGCTCGGCGACAAGGCCGACCGGTGCCAGCTGTTCGTGCGAACCGACCCCGACGCCCCGAAGCGCAAGGGCATCTCCTGCCTGATCGTCGACATGAGCCTGCCCGGTATCCGGGCCCGCCCGCTCGTCACGCTGAGCGGCGAGGCGCACTTCGCCGAGGTGTTCTTCGACGAGGTGCGGGTCCCGTCCGATGCCCTGCTGGGGGAGCTCAACCAGGGGTGGCAGGTCGCCACGACGACGCTGAGCCACGAGCGCGCCAACGCCGCCCGGCTCTACGCCGAGACGCAGGTCCGCTTGCGGGAGCTCGTGGGCGACCTCGCCGAGACGGAGATTAACGGCCGTCCGGCGCTGGGCGACGACGTGACGCTGCATCGTCTCGGGGAGCTGGCCGTGCGGAGCACGTTCCTCGAGGTGCTGTGCAAGCGGTCGATCTCCGCGGCCTTGGCCGGCGGAGACGCGCTCGGGTCCGCCAGCCTCGCCAAGACCGTGTGGGGCGAGCTGGGACAGGATGTGTCGGCGCTGGCATTCGACGTGCTCGGCCCGCATGGCGGCGGCGGACGGTGGGCGGAGCGCCGCCTGACCACGCGCGGCCTGACCATCGCCGGCGGCACCACGCAGGTGAACAAGAACATCACCGCGCTGCACGTGCTGGGGTTGCCGCGCAAATGAACCTGGAACTCACCGCGGAGCAGCTGGCGCTGCGTGACTCGGTGCGCCGGTTCCTGGCAGAGCAGGCGCCGGTCGCGGGGCACGTCCGGCCCATGCTCGACGATCCCGCGGGCAGCACCGACGCGGTGTGGCGGGGCCTCGCCGACCTCGGCGTCACCGGCCTGCTGGCGCCCGCGGAGCACGGCGGGGCGGGGACGACGATGGTGGAAGCCGGGATCGTGCTCGAAGAGCTCGGCCGGGCGCTGCACCCGGGCCCGTGGCCGTCGACGGCGGTCGCCGCGACGCGGGCCCTGACAAGGCTTGGCAGCGGGGACGCAACCGGGGACGCAACCGGGGACGCAACCGGGGACGCCGCCGGGGAGGTGGCCGGGGACGGTGCCGGCAAGCTGCTCACCGGCATCGCCGACGGCTCGACGATCGCGACGATCGGCCTGCGCGACGCGATGGCGCCCACCGCCGCCGCGGTGCGGCGCGGCGACGGCGTGGTACTGACCGGCGAGGTCACGGAGGTGCCGGACGCGGGCGCCGCGAGCGTCGTGCTGGTGCTGGCGGCGGACGGCGACCGCGCCGCCCTGTTCGCCGTCGACACCGTGTCCCCGGGTTGCCGAGTCACGCCGCAGCCCACGATCGACGGCACCCGCAAGCAGTCCCGCGTGACGCTCGACGGCGCGCCGGCCCGGCGGCTCGGTGACGCGCCCGCCGACGCCGTCCAGGCACTGGTCGACGACGTGCTGGTCGCGTGGGCGGCCGACGCGCTCGGCGCGGCGCAGGCCGTATTCGAGCTTGCTGTCGGCTACGCGAAGACGCGCACGCAGTTCGGCCAGACCATCGGCGCCTTCCAGGCGGTCCAGCACCTGTGCGCCGACATGTACGAGACGGTCGAACTCGCCCGCAGCGGCGTCATCCATGCGCTGTGGGCCGCTGACGCCGCCGGCGACGAGGAGCGGCACCTGGCGGCCGTCCGGGCCAAGGCGTTCGCCGGCCGCCTGGCGCGTGTCGGCGAATCCGCCATCCAGGTCTTCGGCGGCATCGGCTACACCTGGGAACACGACGCCCACCTGTATCTCAAGCGCCTGCTGAGCTGGAGCGCGTTCCTCGGCGGCCCCGACCGGTACCTCCGGGAAATCGGCTCCCAGCTGGCCCGCACCGTCCACACCCCGAGGAGTACACCATGAAGATCGACGATCTCATCCTCGTCTCGGTCGACGACCATGTCGTCGAGCCGCACGACATGTTCAAGGGGCACATTCCGGCCAAGTACGCCGACCAGGCTCCCAAGGTCATCACCAAGGACGACGGCACCGACGCCTGGGTGTTCGAGGGCCAGGAGGCGACGAACGTCGGACTGAACGCCGTGGCTGGCCGGCCGCCGGACGAGTACGGGGTCGAGCCGACCAAGTTCAGCGAGATCCGCCCCGGCTGCTACGACATCAACGAGCGGGTCCGGGACATGAACGCCAACGGCCTGCTCGCCTCGATGAACTTCCCGTCCTACCCGCAGTTCTGCGGCCAGTACTTCGCCCGGGCGCAGGACAAGGATCTCGGCCTCGCCGTCCTGCGGGCCTACAACGACTGGCACGTCGACGAGTGGTGCGGCACGCACCCGGGCCGGATGATCCCGCTCGCCCTCCCGCCGATCTGGGATCCGGAACTGATGGCCCAGGAGGTCCACCGGGTGGCGAAGAAGGGCTGCCACGCCGTCACGTTCTCGGAGAACCCGGAGAAGCTCGGCTACCCCTCGATGCACAACGAGCACTGGGACCCGTTCTGGCAGGCGTGCAGCGACACGAACACCGTGGTGTGCCTGCACATCGGCTCGTCCTCCCAGGTGGTGGTGACCTCGATCGAGGCGCCCATCGACGTGATGATCACGCTGCAGCCGATCAACATCGTGCAGGCCGCCGCCGACCTGCTGTGGTCGCCGATGCTGCGGAAGTTCCCGGACCTCACCTTCGCGCTCAGCGAGGGGGGCATCGGGTGGATCCCGTACTTCCTCGAGCGGGTGGACCGCGTCTACAAGATGCACCGGGCCTGGACCCACCAGGATTTCGGCGACAAGCTGCCCAGCGAGGTCTTCCTCGACCGGATCGTCACCTGCTTCATCGACGACGAATTCGGCATCGCGTCGAAGGACAGGCTCAACACCGACATGATCACCTGGGAGTGCGACTACCCGCACTCCGACTCCACCTGGCCCGCCGCGCCGGAGACCGTCGGCGCCTACCTCGACGGCGTGCCCGCGGACGAGGTAGCGAAGATCACGCATGAGAACGCGCTGCGGATCTTTTCCTTCGACCCGTTCAAGCACGTGCCGAAACAGGACGCGACCGTTGGCGCGCTGCGGGCCCAGGCCACCGACGTCGATCTCGGCTACCGGTCCTCGGCCCGGCTGAAGAAGGAGGGAACCGAGACGGTGACGGTGATGACCCTCGCCTCCCAACTGCCCTCCTCAAGCTGAACCACGGGCGGTCACGGACGAATGCCTTCGCACCGTGACCCGGCCGGCGGCCGGGTCACGGTGACCCCCTCGTTTCGCAACCGGAGCCGACATCCTCTGCCGATCAAGGAAGGCCGGTAATGACCAGCTTTGATGACGTCGACTACTTCACCGATCAGTCGATCGTCGAGGACCCGTATCCGTACTTCGACTATCTGCGGTCGCAATGCCCGGTGCGGCACGACACGCACCACGACCGCGTGGTGGCGGTGACCGGGTACGAGGAGGCCGTCGCTGTTTACCGCGATCACGAGGTGTTCTCGTCGGCCAACTCGCCGGCCGGGCCGTTCCCCGGGCTTCCCTTCGAGCCCGAGGGCGACGACATCGGGGAGTTGATCGAGCGCCACCGCGACGACTTCGTGATGGGCGAGCACATGATCACGTGGGACCCGCCGAAGCACACCGCCCACCGGGAGCTGCTGCGGAAGCTGCTGACACCGAGGCGCCTGAAGGAGAACGAGGACTTCATGTGGCGGCTCTCGGACCGCTTCATCGACGAGTTCCATCTGCGGGGCCGGGTGGAGCTGATGAGCGAGTACGCCAAGCCGTTCTCCACGCTGGTGATCGCGGACCTGCTCGGGGTGCCGGAGGACGCTCACCAGGCGTTCCAGCAGACCCTGGCGGGTCAGCAGCCCGGTGACGTCGGCGGAGACGCGATGACCGGCAATCCGCTGGGATTCCTGGACGAGCGCTTCACCGACTACATCGAGGACCGGCGGCGGGAACCCCGCGACGACGTGCTGACCCAGCTGGCCGCCGCGACGTTCCCGGACGGATCCCTGCCGGATGTCATCGACGTGGTCCGGATCGCCACCTTCCTGTTCGCCGCCGGGCAGGACACCACCACGCGCCTGCTCACCTTCGCGCTGAAGGCGCTCGCCGAGCGCCCCGACCTGCAGCAGCAACTGCGCGAGGACCGGGCGAGCATCCCGAACTTCATCGAGGAAATGCTCCGGCTGGAAAGCCCGGTCAAGAGCGACCACCGGCTGGCCCGGAAGTCGACGACACTCGGCGGCGTCGACATCCCGGCCGGAACCACGATCACGCTGATGCTCGGCGCGGCCAACCATGACCCCAAGCGGTTCGAGCAGCCCGATGAGATCCGTATCGACCGGCCCAACGTGCGCGAGCACATCGCCTTCGCGCGCGGCGTCCATTCCTGCCCGGGCGGGCCGCTCGCCAGGACCGAGGGCCGGGTCAGCATCGAACGGCTGCTGGACCGGATGGGCGACATCCAGATCTCCGAATCCGAGCACGGCCCGGCAGGATCGCGCCGCTATCCCTATGACCCGACCTACATCCTGCGCGGGATCAGCAAGTTGCACCTCGAATACACCCCGATCGGCTGAGGCAGGCCGGGGGCGGCGGCAGCCGATGCCGTGACCGACACCAAGCTCTGGCCAGATGCCCTGGCCAGTTGCGTTGGCCTACTGGAGGACCGAGTGCGCGTAGCCGTAGACCGGAGCCGTTGCGAATCACATGGGGTATGCATGGCAACGGCTCCGGATGTCTTTGAACTCGACGACGACGACGATCTGACGATCCTGGACGAACGTCCCGCGGCAAGCCGGTGGGAGACGGTGCGCAGCGCCGTCGCGTCCTGCCCCACGCAGGCGCTCAGCGTCGTCGACGAGTAGCCCGGCCGCGGCCGCGTTTGCGGCCGCGGTCACTGCGGCCGCGGTCATCCCAGCTGCGGCGTGACCTTCGTCAGCTCGGCCGTGGCATCCCACAGTCGCCGGGCGAGCTCGGGGTCGCGGGCCGTGGCGGCGGGCTGGGCGAGCGCCGGGTAGCCGCGGATCCCGCCGAATCCGTCCGGGCCGTAGTACTGGCCACCGGTTACGGCTGGCACCGTGGCGGCGTAGAGCTGCGGAAGTGCGCCCATATCAACCGTCTGGGCCAACGCCGACGGGGTCAGCCCGCGAAGGATATTGACGAACACCCGCGGTACACCGATGTTGGGCAGCAGCTCGGTGTCGGTGAAACCGGGATGCGCGGCGACGCTGACGAGGTCAAGCCGGTGCTGCCGCGCGAAGCGATCGAGCTGCAGCGCGAACAGCAAGTTCGCCAGTTTTGACTGAGCGTAGGCGGCGAACACCCCGTACCGCCGGCGGTTGAAGTTCAGGTCGCCGGGGTCGAGCTTGCCGCGGCGATGGGCGAGGCTGGACACGGTGACGACGCGGGCGCCGCGCAGAGCCGGCAGCAGGAGCCATGTCAGCGCGGCATGGCCCAGGTAATTGGTGCCGATCTGAGCCTCGAAACCGTCGCGGGTGTGCTGTTTGGCGAGCGCCACGGCGCCGGCGTTGTTGATCAGCACGTCGAGCCTGTCTCCGGTCCGCTCCCGTATCTCGGCGGCAGCCCCGCGAACACAGCGCAGGTCGGCGAGATCCAGCAGGACGAGTTCGGGCTCGCTGCTCGCGGCGGCGGATACCTGCGCAACGGCGGCCTTGCCCCGTTCCGGATTGCGGCAGGCGAGCAGGATCTTCGCGCCTTTTTGCGCGAGCACGAGGGCGCTGCGCAGGCCAAGCCCGGAATTGGCTCCCGTGATCAGTACCGTGCATCCCGACTGATCGGGGATCTGCGATTCAGTCCATTTCATCGCCACCGACGCCCGTTCGGCTTCATGTTCCAGGTCAGATGATCAGGGTGCCGTGCCCCGCCCAGTAACGCTCCCGCAGCAAGCGCTTGTAGAGCTTGCCGTTGGGGTCCCGGGGCAGTTCCTCGGTGAAGTCGATGGTCCGCGGGCACTTGTAGCCCGCCAGCTCGCGGCGGCAGTAAGCCAGCAGTTCCGCCTCGAGCTCCGGCCCCGGGGCGGCGGGATCGATGCACGCCACGACGGCTTTGACGGCCTCGCCCATCTCCTCGTCGGGCACGCCGATCACCGCGACGTCCGCGACCGCGGGATGGCTGGCCAGCACGTTTTCCGCTTCCTGCGGATAGATGTTCACCCCGCCCGAGATGATCATGTGGGCCGCGCGGTCGGTCAGGTAGAGGTAGCCGTCCTCGTCCAGGTAGCCCATGTCGCCGAGCGTCCGCCATCCCTTGTCGTTGGTGATGGACGCGGTCTTGCCCGGATCGTTGTGGTACTCGAACGGCCGGCCACCGGCGAAGTACACCACGCCGGGCTGGCCGGGCGGCAGGTCCTCGCCGTCCTTGCCGGTGATATGGCACTCCAGCGAGGGCCGCCCGACCGAGCCGGGATGGGCGAGCCATTCCTGCGCGGTGATGAAGGTGTTGCCGATGTCTTCGGTGCCGGCGTAGTACTCGTGGACGATCGGGCCCCACCAGTCGATCATCTGCCGCTTCACCGCGACCGGGCAGGGCGCGGCCGCGTGCAGGGCAACCTTGAGGCTGGAGAGGTCGTAGCGCTCGCGCTCGGACGCCGGCAGCCGGAGCATCCGGATGAACATCGTCGGCACGAACTGCGCGTGCGTCACCCGGTGCCGTTCGATCAGCTCGAGACACTGGCGGGGGTCGAACTTGTCCATGACCACCACCGTCCCGCCGAGCCGGTGCATGCACATCGAGTAGACCAGCGGCGCGGAGTGGTACAGCGGGGCGGGGGAGAGGTACACGGCGTCCGGGCCGAAGCCCTGGAGGCCTATCGCCTGGGCGATCTGCACCGGCGCCCCGGACGGGTCGCCGAAGGCGGTCCCGGGCAACGGCTTGCAGACCCCCTTCGGCCGTCCGGTCGTGCCCGAGGAGTACAGCATCTCCCTGCCCTCGCGCTCGTCGGCGAGCGGACCCGGTGCCTGACCGGCCAGCACCTCCTCGTAGCGCTCGAAGCCGGCCAGTTCGCCGGCCGCGGAGATCCGCACCGGGACCCTCGACAGGTCCAGGCTGGCGACGACGTCCGCCATGCTCCCGGACGCCACCAGCGCGACCGCGCCGCAGTCGTCGAGGACGTACTGCACCTCAGCGGGGCGCAGGTGGGAGTTGATCGCCGTGTAGTGCAGCCCGGAACGCTGAGCGGCCCAGGCGGCCTCCAGGAACGGCCGGTTGTTCTCCATCAGGATGGCGATGTGGTCGCCGCCGCCGATGCCGCGGGAGCGCAGCGCCCGGGCCAGCCGGATGGACCGGTCGTCCAGTTCCGCATAGGTAACGGTCTGCGAACCGATGATGATGGCCGGCGCGCCGGGCGCCCGTTCTGCGTGGCCGCCCGGCGTCATCGTCGCGGCGGTCACGCTACCGGGCCTTCCCGGCCTTCCCGGCCGTCCGGGGCGGCCGGGCCACGGATGTGCCGCATCGGCTTACAGATGGAAGTCGTACCACTTGAGGTAGCCGCCGGCGTCCACCCGCAGCTGCATTCCGGTGATGTACCGCGCCTCGTCCGAGGCCAGGAAGAGCACCGCGTTGCTGATGTCCTTCGGCTCGATGTACGGGATCGGGAAGCCCTGCTGTACCGGGAAGACTTCCTCGGCGTCCTTGCGGGTGGGCTGCTCGAGGTCCGGGCGGAACGTCTCGTACATCGGCTTGCTGAACAGCATGTCGGTCGCGACGTTGGTCGGGTGGATCACGTTGGCCCGGATACTCCGCGGCGTCAGGTTGCGGGCCAGGTCATGCATGTACTCCGCCAGCATCCGCTTGGAGACCATGTACCCCATGCCGCCCGGGTCGGTCCCGAGCTCCATCATCGGCAGGGCCTGCACATACGCGGCCGTCGATCCGGCCGCGATCACCGAGGCGCCCTCACTCAGGTGCGGCAGTGCCACCGAGATCGCGTTGATCGTCCCCAGCAGGTTGGTGTCCATCACGTCGGTCCAGGCCTGAAGCTGCGCCTCGCCCTTCCCCTTCATCCCGACGACCCCGGCCTGGGCCACCACGATGTCCAGCCGGCCCCCGAGCTCCGCCATCCCCTGCTCCAGCGCCTTGGCGAGCTCAGCCCGCTCCCGGACGTCGGCCTGGACCGCCACGATCCGCTGCCCCTGGGCCTCGACCTGGGCAACCGTCTCCTTCATGTCGTCCGGCGTCGCCATCGGGTAGCCGATCGTCTCGATGTCGTGGCACAGGTCGGCCGCGATGATGTCCGCGCCCTCCTCCGCCAGCCGCACCGCATGACTGCGGCCCTGGCCGCGGGCGGCACCCGTGATGAAGGCGACCTTCCCCTGCACACGTCCCATGAGTGATGGTCCTTCCTGGCCTGGAGCGCGGGGCCCGCAGCCTTTGCCAACGCCGTCTGACCCCGGGGAACGGTTGCTCCGCCACCGGAGGGGCTCAATTCGGCAGCCGCCGGTTGTGAAAATACGGCTTCCCGATATGAGAACAGTACTCTCGGACCACCACTTCGGGAAGTCCTTGATTGGATCCCCGCACCTGGGCGGACACCCGGATCGCGCTGACAACCCGGGACCAGCCTCTTGCGCTGCGTATTCTCTGAAACACGATGCTTGATTACCGTAGACTGAGAATGTAGTTTCCTCCTCATCGGAGGAGGAGACGGCATGCAAGCTCAGCGCGAGGCGGCAGCGGGTACCGGGCTCGGTAATCGGCAGCCGGGGACCGCGACCGCGGACCAGCAGCTCTTGATCGACGGGGCGCTGACCGGAACCGGGCGGACGTTCGCCTCATTGAACCCCGCGACCGGCGCCGTGCTCGGGCACGCACCGGACGCCGCTGTGCCCGACGCGGAGGCAGCCGTGGCGGCCGCGCGCCGTGCCTTCGACAACACGAGCTGGCCGGAAGACACCGAATTCCGGATCCGGTGCCTGGATCAGCTCTACCAGGTCCTGACCGCGCACAAGGAGGAGCTGCGCGAGCTGACCATCGCCGACGCCGGCGCCACCCGGATGAGCACCCACGCCAACCAGCTCGACGAGCCGCTGGAGATCGTCCGCTATTACGCCGACCTGCTCAAGAGCTATCCGATGACCGAGGACCTCCCCGACACCGAGTTCCGGGGCAAGCGCAACCGCCGCTGGGTGGAGAAGGAGGCAGCGGGGGTGGTCGCCGCCATCGTCGCCTACAACTACCCGAATCAGCTGGCCCTGGCCAAGCTGGCGCCCGCGCTGGCGGCCGGCTGCACGGTCGTGCTCAAGGCCGCTCCGGACACGCCGCTGATCACGCTGGCGCTGGGCGAGCTCATCGCCAGGCACACCGACATCCCGCCCGGCGTGGTCAACGTCCTGGCCTCCTCCGAGGTGGCAGTCGGCGAGGCCCTCACCGCTCACCCCGGCGTCGACGTGGTCACCTTCACCGGCTCCACCGCCACCGGCCGGAAGATCATGCAATCGGCCAGCGGCACGGTGAAGCGCGCCTTCCTCGAGCTCGGCGGCAAGTCCGCCCTAGTGGCGCTCGATGACGCCGATATCTCCAACGTCGCGATGATGGGCGGATTCAGTATCTGCTCGCACGCGGGCCAGGGCTGCGCGCTCACCAGCCGGGTGCTGGTGCCACGGGCGCAACAAGACATGATCGCCGAGCAGATCGCGGCGATGATGGGCCGGGTGACCTACGGCGATCCGGGCGAGCCGAAGATGTTCATGGGCCCGCTGATCAGCGAGCGGCAGCGCGACAAGGTGGACGCGATGGTCCAGCGCGCCGTCGCGGCGGGCGCCACGCTGGTCACCGGCGGCACAAAGGTGGATCCGGGCTTCTTCTATACCCCGACGCTGCTCGCCGGGGTCGATCCCGACAGTGAGATCGCCCAGGAGGAGGTGTTCGGGCCCGTGCTCGCGCTCATTGCCCACGACGGCGATGACGACGCCGTACGGATCGCCAATCACTCGATCTACGGCCTGTCCGGCGCGGTGTACAGCGCCGACGAGGAGCGGGCCCTCGCCGTGGCGCGCCGGATCCGCACCGGGACGATGAGCATCAACGGCGGCAACTACTTCTTCCCGGACGCGCCATTCGGCGGCTACAAGCAGTCGGGCGTCGGCCGCGAGATGGGAGTCGCCGGGCTGGAGGAATTCATGGAGCGCAAGACCTACGCGGCGGTGGCAGCATGAGCAAGCCAATGGAGGGCATCCGCGTCCTCGAAGTGGCGATGTACGGCTTCGTCCCCTCGGCGGGAGCCGTGCTGGCGGACTGGGGCGCGGACGTTATCAAGGTGGAGCACGCCGTCACCGGCGACCCGCAGCGCGGGCTCCGGCAGACCGGCATGTTCACCGTCGAGGGCGACCCGAACCCCAACATCGAGCACGCGAACCGGGGGAAGCGGAGCATCGGGCTGGACATCGGGACACCCGAGGCTAAGGAGGTCCTGCACGCGATGGCGCGCCGGGCCGACGTGTTCCTCACCAGCTTCCTGCCCTCGGCACGCAGCAAGTTCGGGATCGACGTGGATGACATCCGGGCGGTAAATCCGGAGATCATTTACGCGCGGGGCAGCGCACTCGGCCCCCGCGGAGCCGAAGCCGACAAGGGCGGGTACGACATGACGGCCTTCTGGTGCCGTGGCACCAGCGCCGCCAGCCTCACCCCGTGCGACCTCGAGGGCCTGATCTACCCGCCGCCCGCCTACGGCGACACGGTCTCCGGCACCAACCTCGCCGGCGGCATCGCCGCCGCGCTGGTCAAGCGCGAGCGCACCGGGGAGCCGTCGGTCGTGGACGTATCCCTGCTCGGCAGCGGCCTGTGGACGATGGGCCACGCGCTCGCCGTGTCCATGCACCTGGACAAGCCTTGGATGGCGCCGCCGCACGGCGCCCACGGCGCGCCGAACAACCCGCTGACGGGCTTCTACCGCACCAGTGACAGCCGCTACATGGCGCTGCTGATGCTGCAGCCCGGCAAGTACTGGGCCGATTTCTGCCGGCACATCGACCGGCCCGAGCTGGCCGACGATCCGCGCTTCGCGACCGCCGAGCAGCTCGCCGCGAACACGGGTGAAGCCGTCAAGATCCTCAGCGAGGTGATCGCCGCCCGCACCCTCGCGGACTGGACCGAGCGGTTCACCACCCTGGCCGGGCCGTGGGCCCCGGTGCAGGACACCCTGCAGGCGGCCGCCGATGCCCAGGTCCTGTCCAACGAGTACATCCAGTCCACCGGGGAGCTGAAGCTGGTCTCCAACCCGGTGCAGTTCGACGTCACCGCCCCGAAGCTCAGCCCGGCGCCGCCGCACGCCGCCCAGACCGAGGAGATCCTGCTGGAGCTCGGCCTGGACTGGGACCGCATCTCCGCGCTGAAGCAGGCGGGCGCGGTCACCTGACCGGCTCCTGCGGCCGTCCCGCTCGCGGGAACGACACCTGCACGGCCTTGACTGCCTTGTCCGTACTGCCTTGTCCGGGCAGCTGAGCGACGCGATGTTCTCTACTTCAGCGGACTTAACTCTCATCAGCCGATTCGCTTGTCAGCTCCCAAATTGAAACCTAATGTTTGTTCATTAGGTCGGTTGAAGGGAGCCGGGTGCCTGACCAGCGGCGGCATGCCAGCCTGCTCCGGCATTCCCTGCGGCCCAGGCTGGTGGCGATCGGGCCATCGATGGCCGACGTGGTGGGCTCCGCGGGCGGCTGGCTGTTCGACCAGGTGATGGCCGGCTGGGATGCCACGGTCCTCACCGCCGACGATGCCGATCCCCGGTCAGCCCGGGTGCTCGGCTCCCGCGCCTGCGGCCTGGAGTACGCGCTGGCGAGACCGGCCTGGGGTCCGTGCGTGCGGGCGATCGCGGTTCAGGCGGGCCTGTATGACCGTGAGCCACGGCTCAGGGCGATGGTGGCTGCCACTCTCGAGGCGGGACCGGGTGAGTTCTGGCTGTGGGGCGATGGGCCGCCGGAGGACCTGGATGGCAGCGCCGGGCCGGTGCGGCAGCGGCTCAGCGTGGCGGCGCGGGCGTTCAAGGCCCAGGCGCTGGCGGCCCTGCCGGTTATCCCGCCCGGGTCCGCGGGGGAGGCCGTGCCGGCCCCGGCGGCAGGGGAGACCGTGCCGGCCCCGGCGGCGGGCGGGAACCCGGCCGATCCGGACCAGGGCACCGAGACGTTCCGCCGGGGTGCCGTCCGGGGCCGGCGGCTGGTTCCGGCGGGCTGAGAATAGTATTCTCAAATAAGCAAAGTACCTCTCTCGAAACTGTCGCGCGCGCTGCCGAGCCGCTGCCGGACTATGGAGACTGCGATGCCTGAAGCCGTGATCGTGTCCGGGCTGCGGACGCCGATCGGGACCGCGTTCAAGGGAACCCTGCGGGAGACCTCCGCGTTCGATCTGGCCCACCACGTCGTCACCGCGGCGGCGGAGGGGCTGGACCCGGATCAGGTCGATGACGTGGTCCTGGGTGAGGGCCTGTATGGCGGCGGGGTGATCGCCCGGCACGCCGCGATCACCGCCGGGTTGACCCAGGTGGCGGGGCTGGCGCAGAACCGGCACTGCGCCGCGGGACAGGCCGCCGTGCAGAGCGCGGCCGCCAGCATCCGCGCCGGGATGGATGAGCTGGTCATCGCCGGCGGGGTGAACTCGGCGTCCACCACCCCCCGGCCGCGGATGAAGGTGGACGGGGAATTGGTGGACTGGTTCCCGCCGACCCACCCCGACCGGCCGGACGCGCCGAACATGGACATGTCGATCAGCGTGGGCTGGAATGCCGCGGTCGAGGCCGGGGTGACCCGCGAGGAGATGGACGCCTGGGCGCTGCGCTCGCACCGCAACGCGGTGCGCTCCATCGACGAGGGCGCCTTCAACCACGAGATCGTCCCGATCGACACGCCACATGGGCTGTTCAGCGTCGACGAGCACCCGCGGCGTGACACCAGCCTGGAGAAGCTGGCCTCGCTCAAACCGCTGCACCCGGAGATCGAGGGGTTCTCCATCACCGCCGGCAACGCCTGCGGCGCGAACGACGGCGCGGCGGCCCTGGTCGTCGCCAGCGACCGGCTCGGGCTGCCCGCCCTCGCGACGGTCCGGTCCTGGGCCTCGGTCGGCGTGGACCCGGCCTTCACCGGGCTGGCCCCGGTCAAGGCGATCCCCAAGGCCCTGGCCCGGGCTGGGCTGACGGTCGGCGATGTGGACCTGTTCGAGATCAACGAGGCGTTCGCCGCCATGTGCGTCGCGACGATCCGCCAGCTCGAACTGGACCCGGACCGGGTGAACGTGAACGGCTCGGGGTGCTCGCTGGGACATCCGGTCGCCGCCACCGGCGCCCGGATGCTGGTGACCCTGGTGAATGAGCTGCGGCGCCGCGGCGGCGGCATCGGCGTGGCCGCGATGTGCGCCGGCGGCGGGATGGGCTCGGCCACCGTCATCGAGGTCCCCGCCCCGTGAGCACCGGCCGGGACCGCGACGAGAGGAGTCTCAATGAGCTTGTCAAGCAGCTGCGGCTGTGACAGGCGGGTTGGGCTCCCAGGTGCGGTTGTCGCGCAGCAGTGCCCACAGGACGCTGGCGCGGCGGCGCGCCAGCGCGATGATCGC
>JBPYFL010000055.1:0-2509 GCA_051986485.1 Streptosporangiaceae bacterium
CATCGAGTCGGGGACCATCCACTGCCGGACGGCCTCCGCGTCGAGCAGTGCCTGGTAGACGCGGCTGCGGGGGGCCCGGATGTGCTTGGTGAGGTGTGTTGTGCTCACCTCGGCAGGCTAATCGGACCCCTGGCCGGCGCGCTACGGCTGCACGTTACGGCCGCACGTTACGGCTGCGCGCTACGGGATGCGCGCTAGATGGTCCAGGCACGCTCCGGGATGACGCGCAGCGCGACCCCGTACTCGTCGTCGTACCACCGCGCCGAGTTGCCCATCGCCTCGATGGTCGGCAGGTACTTGTCGAGCAACCCCGGGAACCGCGACGGCGGCGGCGCGCCGGGCACGAGTTCGGCGCGGCCGGAGATCACCACGATGTCACCGCCCCCCGGTCCGGCGTCGAAGTGCACCGACACCTTGTCGTTGACCGCGATGTGCCGCTGCTTGACCCCGCTGTTCAGGCTGTAGATCGTGATCGCCTCGCCGTCCCAGACGAACCACACGGGCCGCGGCGCAGGCCGGCCGGACGGCGTGACCGTGGTGAGCCAGGCGATCTGGTCGCCGATGAGGTGGCGTTCGATCTGCTTGGTTAGCTCGAATCCCATGCGATCCATCATCTCCCAACGGCGCCGGACGGTTTCGGTTAGCTGCCGCGGTAGGTGGAGTAGCCGAACGGGGAGAGCAGCAGCGGCACGTGGTAGTGGCCGCCGTCGGGGTCGGACGGGCCGGGCCCGCTGGCGACCGTGAAGGTGATCGCCACCTCCGGATAGAACGTCGCCACCCCGCGCGCCGCGAAATACCGGCCCGTACCGAACGTCAGCCGGTACACCCCGGGCTCGGTCGCCGCCCCGAACCGGTGCCGGCCGTCCGGGCCGGTCTCGCCCGTTTCGACGGGCAGCCACCCGCGGGCGGAACGGAACGACAGCGAAACACCGACACCGGCCGCGGGCATGCCAGCGGTCGCGTCAAGCACGTGCGTGGAAACGGTCACGGGCCTAGCGCCTTCCGCGCGCGGAGGACGGTAATCTTGCGGAGCTCCGCAGTCGCAACCCTACGTTCGGAAGACTCGTCGTTTTGAAGTCTTTCCCGCAGAGCGGCCAGCATCTGCTCACCGCTGAGCCCGGTGGCGCAAATGAGGAAGACATGACCGAAGCGGTCCTCGTAGGCGGCGTTCCCGGCGGCCAGCGCCGCCCGCGACGAGTCGGCGACCGCGGATTGCTCCGCGGCGGACCGGCCGGAGGCGCGGGCGCCGATGCGCGGGTGCTTAGCCATCGCCTCAAGGACGTCATCCCAGGTCAGCGACGCGAAGACGGTCGAGATCGCGGTCTCGACGCCGTGTAGCGACGGATACGGCCGGCCATCCGCCATGGCACTGGCGAACCGCTGGGACGCGCAGCACGACATCATCAGAGCTTTCGCTTCGGCGGGCGGCGACGCGTTGAACGAAGCCAGGGTCACGGATCCTCCCAGGTCGGAGACCAACGGTACCCGCCGGGGGCCGGGAAGCGACGTAACGCGCGCGGAGCCAGCCGGCTGGCCGTCACGGAAGCGGCAGCGGCAGCGGCAGCGCGTTGGCCTGCACTACGCGCGCGTAGAACTCGCCGCTGCGCTTGAGAATCCGCTTCTGCGTGCCGAAGTCCACGTACACCAGGCCGAACCGCTTGGCGTACCCTTCGGCCCACTCGAAGTTGTCCAGCAGCGACCAGACGAAATACCCGCGCAGGTTCACCCCGTCGGCGATGGCGGCGTGCAGCGCCGCCAGGTGGTCCCGCAGGTATGAGAGCCGCTCGTAGTCCTCGACCGTGCCGTCCTGGGTCACGTAGTCATACCAGGCCGACCCGTTCTCGGTGATGTAGAGCGGCAGCCCGTCCGTGGCATCACGCAGCCGCGTCATCAGCTCGTAGATGGAACTGGATTCGACCAGCCAGTTCATCGCGGTGACCGGCATCCCCTCCGGCTGCACGAGAACGACGTCGGGACCGATGAGCTGCTCGCCGCGCCGCGGCTCGCCGTCCGGGCGGATCCCGACGTAGACCGGGGCGTAGAAGTTGACGCCGAGGAAGTCCATCGGCTCCCTGATCACGTCGAAGTCGCCGTCGTGCACCAGCCCGGGCACCTTGGCGGGGGAGAATTCCGCGGTCAGCCGTTCCGGGTAGGCGCCGCGCATCAGCGGGTCGAGGTACGCCCCGTTCAGCCGGGCTTCGAGCTCGGCCGCCATGTCTGCGGCCGCCGGCGAGACCGGCCGCGCCACATCGAAGTTGAGCGTGATGCCGATCTGCGCCGGGGACGGGCTCGCCGCGCGCAGCGCCCTGACCGCCCGGCCGTGCGCGAGCAGCAGGTGGTGGTTGGCCGCCACCGCCTTCGCCGGGTCGGTCTCGCCCGGCGCGTGCCTGCCGTCCCGGTAGCCGACGTGCGCCACCACCCACGGCTCGTTCAGCGTGATCCACCGGTGTGCCCGGTCTCCCAGGGCCTCGCCCGCTATCGCCGCGTAGTCGGCGAAGATCTCGGCGAT
>JBPYFL010000056.1:0-2370 GCA_051986485.1 Streptosporangiaceae bacterium
CGCCGATGCCGAGGAGCATCTCCTGGCGGAGCCGGTGCTCGCTGCCGCCGCCGTACAGCCGGTCGGTGACCTCGTGCAGCGCGGGCTCGTTCTGCTCGA
The DNA here is from genome assembly GCA_051986485.1 of Streptosporangiaceae bacterium. Classification (GTDB taxonomy): domain Bacteria; phylum Actinomycetota; class Actinomycetes; order Streptosporangiales; family Streptosporangiaceae; genus JBPYFL01. The sequence continues at coordinate 100 of JBPYFL010000056.1, forward strand.
CGTAGGAGTCGAGCAGCAGCAGCGGCACGCGGCCGACCTGGGCGAGCCAGACCTGGGCGGTCAGCAGCTTGCCGCCGGCGAGGGTCACGGTGACCTGGACGGGGTCGCCCTCGCCGGGCTGGCGGAGCAGGGTGAGGGGAAGGCCGTTGGGGTCGTCGGCCGGGTAGCGCTCGGTCTGCCATCCGTCGGCGGACAGCGACTGGGTGAAGTAGCCGTGCCGGTAGAGCAGCCCAACGCCGATCACCGGGACGCCGAGGTCGCTGGCCGACTTGAGGTGGTCTCCGGCCAGGATGCCGAGCCCGCCCGAATACTGCGGAAGCACGGCGGTGATGCCGTACTCCGGTGAGAAGTACGCGATCGCCTTGGGCAGCGCGCCTGCCGAGCCGGCCCCGCCGGACTGGTACCAGCGGGGTTCGGTCTGGTAGCCGCGCAAGTCGGCCACCGCGGCGTCCATGCGGCGCAGGAAGTCCTCATCGGCGGCCAGGCCGGTGAGCCTGCTCGGGCGCAGCGAGCTGAGCATGGCCACCGGATCGCCACCGGACGCGGCCCACCCTGCGGGGTCTATCGACTCGAAGAGTTCTACCGCGGCCGGGTGCCATGACCAGCGCAGATTGAGCATCAAGTCGTGCAGTGGCGCGAGCGGCTGCGGAAGTGTCACGCGCACGGTGAAACGTCGGATGGCTCTCACGGGGAGTCATCATAGGGGGCCTAAAGGGGTAGCGCTGACTCATTGTCGGGGAGGGTCGTCGCATCACCCTGGGTCAGCTGGCGTGCCCGAATCTGGACTGGGTACGGTGTCGGCGTGATCGGACGCATTCCCATCCTCGACATCGAGCCGGTGGTGGACTGTGGCCGCCGGCCGGCCAAGGCGGTCGCTGGTGAGACCTTCCCGGTCAGCGCCACCGTGATCCGGGAGGGTCATGGCTCGCTCGGCGCCGGCGTGGTGCTGCGCGACCCGGCTGGAAGACCCGGGCCGCTGGTGCGGATGCGAGAGCTCGCGCCAGGGACGGACAGGTACGGCGCCGAGGTCACGGTCACGAGCGAGGGCACCTGGTATTTCCACGTCGAGTCGTGGAGTGATCCCATCGCGCACTGGCACCACGACGCGGCAATCAAGGTCCCGCTCGGCCAGGACGTCGAGCTGATGCTGACCGAGGGCTCGCTGCTGTTCGAGCGGGCCGCCCGGGCCATCAGGCAGCCGCCGGGCGCCGCCCGCCCGGCCGCGGCCCGCGGTGCGCTGAACGACCTCGCCAGGAAGCTGCGGGACCGTGGCGTGCCGCCGTGGGACCGGCTGACGGCCGCGCAGACGCCGGTGATCAGGGAGATCCTCGCCCGTTACCCGCTCCGCGACCTGGTGACCAGGTCTGACCGGCAGGCGGTGCTCGTGGAGCGGCAGCGGGCGCTGTACGGCTCCTGGTATGAGTTCTTCCCGCGATCCGAAGGGGTGCAGTTCGATCCCATGGGCCGCAGGGAACCGGTGTCCGGGACGCTGCGCACGGCCACGCGCCGGCTCAGGGACATCGCCGACATGGGGTTCGACGTCGTCTACCTGCCGCCGGTCCACCCGATCGGGACGACCTTCCGCAAGGGGCGGAACAACACGCTCGAGGCCAGGGCCGGCGACCCGGGCTCGCCCTGGGCGATCGGCTCCGCCGACGGCGGGCACGACGCGATCCACCCGGATCTCGGCACCTTCGCGGATTTCGACGCGTTCGTGTCCCGGGCGGCCGACCTGGGGCTGGAGGTGGCGATCGACCTCGCGCTGCAGGCGTCGCCGGACCACCCGTGGGTGAAGGAGCACCCTGAGTGGTTCACCACGCGGGCCGACGGGCTGATCGCCTACGCGGAGAACCCGCCGAAGAAATACCAGGACATCTACCCGCTCAACTTCGATAACGACCCGGAGGGCATCTACGCGGAAGTGCTGCGGACCGTCCGCCTCTGGATGGACCACGGCGTGCGGATCTTCCGGGTGGACAACCCGCACACGAAGCCGCTGAAGTTCTGGGAACGGCTGCTCGCGACGATCCGGCAGACCGACCCGGATGTGGTGTTCCTGGCCGAGGCGTTCACCCGGCCGGCGATGATGCAAACCCTCGCGAAGATCGGCTTCCAGCAGTCGTATACGTATTTCACCTGGCGAAACGGCAAGGATGAGCTGACCGAGTACATGCGGGAGCTGTCCGGCCCGGCCGCCGCCTACATGCGCCCGAACTTCTTCGCCAACACGCCAGACATCCTGCACGAGTACCTGCAGCAGGGCGGCCCGCC
>JBPYFL010000057.1:0-73158 GCA_051986485.1 Streptosporangiaceae bacterium
CGGCACCGCAGCCTGCCGACCTCGCGCTGCTCTGCTACCTGCAACTGGAGGCCGCGGGCCGGCGCTCGGCGGTCCGGGCGGCCGCCGCCGCGCTGGCGCCGGGCGGGACGTTGCTCGTCGTCGGGCACGACTCGCGCAACCTCACTGACGGCACCGGCGGGCCGCAGGACCCGCAGGTCCTGTTCACCGCCGGCGACGTCGCCGCCGACCTCGACGGCACTGGGCTGCGCGTGCTGAAGGCGGTCGAGGCGCTACGGCCGGTCGAGGGCGCGGACCGGCCGGCGATCGACGCCCTGCTGCGCGCCGTCCGCCCCCTCGACTAGAGGGCCTTGATCGCCGCGGCCCATACGGCCGGGTCGCGGCCGTCGCTCGGCATGTTCATCTCGGCGAACCGGACGATCCCGTCGCGGTCGACGAGGAACGTGCCGCGGTTGGCGAAGCCGGTCTTCTCGTTGAACACCCCGTAAGCCATGGCGACCCCGCCATGTGGCCAGAAATCGGACAGCAGCGGGAACTCGTAGCCCTCGCGCTCGCTGAAGACCTTGTGGGCGTAGGTGGAGTCCACGCTGATCGAGACCACCTGGACGTCATCGTTCTGGAACGTCGCGAGGTCGTCCCGCACCCGGCACAGCTCCCCCGTGCAGATGCCGGTGAACGCCAGCGGATAGAAGACGACCAGGACGGCCTTGTCGCCGCGGAACGACGACATCGTGAACTCCTCGTTGTTCTGATCCCGGAGCGTGAAGTCCGGCGCGGGCTGCCCGATCTGAATCACTTCTCGCTCCGCAAGCGTCGCTCGGCAATCATTTCTCGCTCCGCAAGCGTCGCTCGGCGTTCATTTCTCGCTCCGCAAGCGTCGCTCAATCATCGGCGTCCCCCGGTCGACTTGCGGCCGACCAACCGGGCCGCGGCCCACTCGTGGCCCACGGTCGCGATCGAGGTCTGCGACAGCCCAGCGATGGACGCCGCCTCGGCGACGTCGGACGGCTCGACGTAATTGTCCCGCCCCCGTTTGGGTGTCAGCAGCCAGATGTACCCGTCGTCGGCGAGCGGGGCGATGGCGTCGACCAGGACATCGGCGAGGTCGCCGTCGCCTTCGCGGTACCAGAGCAGCACGACGTCCACCACCTCGTCAGTGTCCTCGTCGACCATGTCGTCGCCGATCACGCCGATGATGCTCTCCCGAAGGTCCTCGTCGACGTCGTCGTCGTAGCCGGACTCCATCACGATCATGCCGGGCTTGAGACCCAAGCGCTCGGCGATCCCCGTCCGGGCCGGGGGGGTCGGGCTCACGACCGCAATCCTCCTCGCTCGGCGCACGGTTCCAATACCGCGCGGTAACTTCCGTGCCCGACCCTAGGGCACGTTGGTAGGCACCCTAGCGGCTCACGAAGGTGTTGACTGGACAATGGAGCTAACGCCACGAGCGTGCATAGTAAGGAGAGCGCGTGACCCGCGACAGGTTCAGCATCATCACTGACGGGCTGCCCAACCAGCTGCCCGACATCGATCGCGACGAGACCCGCGAGTGGCTCCAGTCGCTCGACGCCGCCATAGATACCGACGGGCGCCAGCGAGCGCGTTTCTTGATGCTCAAGCTGCTCGAACGGGCCCGCGAGCGGCAAGTGGGCGTCCCAGGGCTGCGCAGTACCGACTACATCAACACCATCCCGCCGGAGCGGGAGCCCTGGTTCCCAGGCGACGAGCACATCGAGCGCCGCATCCGCGCGTACATCCGCTGGAACGCGGCGATCATGGTGTCTCGCGCCAACAAGACCGTCGGGGTGGGCGGCCACATCGCCACGTACGCCTCTGCGGCGTCCCTCTACGAGGTGGGATACAACCACTTCTTCCGCGGCAAGGATCTCGCCAGCGGGATGGGCGACCAGATCTACTTCCAGGGGCACGCGGCGCCCGGCATCTACGCCCGCGCGTTCCTCGAGGGCCGGCTCACCGAGCAGCATCTGGACGGTTTCCGGCAGGAGCAGTCGCACGCCCCCTTCGGGTTGTCGTCCTACCCGCACCCGCGGCTGATGCCGGAGTTCTGGGAGTACCCGACCGTGTCGATGGGGCTCGGCCCGATCGGCGCGATCTACCAGGCCCGCTTCAACCGCTACCTGGATGCCCGCGGTCTCGCCGATACGTCCAACTCGCACGTCTGGGCGTTCCTCGGCGACGGCGAGATGGACGAGGTCGAGTCACTCGGCGCGATCGGCGTGGCCGCCCGCGAGGAGCTCGACAACCTCACGTTCGTCATCAACTGCAACCTGCAGCGGCTGGACGGGCCGGTGCGCGGCAACGGGAAGATCATCCAGGAGCTCGAGGCGTTCTTCCGCGGCGCCGGCTGGAACGTCATCAAGGTCATCTGGGGCCGTGACTGGGACCCGCTGCTCGCCCAGGACGTGGACGGCGTGCTGGTCAACAAGATGAACACGACGCCGGACGGCCAGTTCCAGACCTACTCGGTGGAATCCGGCGCCTACATCCGTGACGACTTCTTCGGCGGTGACCCGCGGCTGCGGAAGATTGTCTCCCACCTGTCCGACGACGACCTGCGGCACCTGTCGCGCGGCGGGCACGACTACCGCAAGGTGTACGCGGCGTTCAAGTCCGCGCGCGAGCACGTCGGCCAGCCGACGGTGATCCTCACCCACACGATCAAGGGGTGGACGCTGGGCCCGGACTTCGAGGCCCGCAACGCCACCCACCAGATGAAAAAGCTCACCAAGGCGGAGCTCAAGGAGTTCCGCGACCGGCTCTACCTCGATATCCCGGACTCGGCGCTGGAGGGCGACCTGCCGCCCTACTACCACCCCGGCCAGGGCTCGGAGGAGATCCAGTACATGCAGGAGCGGCGCGCCGCCCTCGGCGGGTACCTGCCGAAGCGGGTGGTGCGCGGCAAGCCGCTGGAACTGCCGGGCGAGGAGCCGTACGCGGACCTGAAGAAGGGCTCCGGACGGCAGGCGGTCGCCACCACGATGGCGTTCGTGCGGCTGCTGAAGGACCTGATGAAGGACCACAACATCGGCGCCCGGTTCGTGCCGGTCATCCCCGACGAGGCGCGGACGTTCGGGATGGACTCGCTGTTCCCGACCGCCAAGATCTACTCGCCGCACGGCCAGACGTACGAGGCCGTGGACCGCAACCTGCTGCTGTCCTACAAAGAGGCCGAGAAGGGGCAGATCCTGCACGAGGGCATCACCGAGGCGGGCGCGATGGGCTCGGTGATCGCGGCCGGCACGGCATACGCGACGCACGGCACGCCGATGATCCCGGTCTACGTCTTCTACTCGATGTTCGGCTGGCAGCGCACCGGCGATGAGATGTGGTCGTTCGGCGACCAGCTGGGCCGCGGCTTCCTGCTCGGCGCCACGGCGGGACGGACCACTCTGACCGGTGAGGGCCTGCAGCACAACGACGGCCACTCGGTGCTGCTCGCCTCGGTGAGCGAGGCGTGCGTGTCCTACGACCCGGCGTGGGCGTACGAGATCGCCTACATCACCAAGGACGCGCTGCGGCGGATGTACGGCGCTACCGCGGAGCACCCGCAGGGCGAGAACATCTTCTACTACCTCACCGTCTATAACGAGCCGTATCAGCAGCCGCCGGAGCCGGAAGGCTTCCCGGGCGGCAAGGCCGCCCTCGAGGACGGCATCCTGCGCGGCATGTACCGGTACCAGGAGGCGCCCGCCGGCGGGAACGGCGGCGGCGATGCGGCCGGTTCGCTCCCGGCCGACGCCCCGCGGGCGCACGTGCTCGCCTCCGGGGTCGCGGTCCGGTCCGCGCTGGCGGCTCAGCGGCTGCTCGCCGAGGACTGGGGCGTCGCGGCCGACGTCTGGTCGGTGACGTCGTGGACCGAGCTGCGCCGCGACGGCCTGGCCTGCGACGAGTGGAACCTGCTGCACCCCGACGCCGACCAGCGGGTTCCCTATGTCACGCGGAAGCTGGAGGGGGAGCCCGGCCCGGTCGTCGCGGTCAGCGACTGGATCCGCGCCGTGCCCGACCAGATCGCGCGCTGGGTACCGGCCCCGTTCGAGTCGCTGGGCACCGACGGGTTCGGATTCTCCGACACCCGCCCGGCGGCGCGGCGGTTCTTCCACGTGGATGCCGAGTCGATCACCCTCGCCGTGCTCACCCAGCTCGCGCGGCGCGGCGAGGTCAAGGCGGAGGCGCTGACCAGGGCGATCGAGCAGTACCGCCTGAACCTCCCGGTCAGTGAGGCACTTGGCTGAGCGCGCAGGGGAGGTCAGCGCGGCGGACGTAGCCGACGAGATCCGCGCGGCGGGCAGGGCCGCCCGGGAGGTGGCCTCGCCCGCCCGGGACCGGGTGCGCTCCGAGACCGTCGCCCGGCTCGAGCGGGCGATGGGATCTCTCGGCACGGCGGCGGTCGGGTCGATGGAGCAGCGGCTGCCGTGGTTCCGCACGATGTCCGCGGAGAACCGGTCGTGGGTGGGCCTGGTGGCCCAGGCCGGGGTGGCCGCGTTCGTGGACTGGGTCAAGCATCCGGAGCGTGACCGGCCCGCCGTCACCGGCGAGGTCTTCGGAACCGCCCCCCGCGAGCTGACCCGCGCCGTCAGCCTCCAGCAGACCGTCGAGATGGTCCGGGTGGTGATCGACGTCGTCGAGACCCGGGTGGAAGAGCTGGCCGCGCCGGGCGGCGAGGTCGAGCTGCGTGAGGCCGTGCTCCGCTACACCCGCGAGGTGGCGTTCGGCGCGGCCCAGGTGTACGCCCGGGTGGCCGAGGCCCGCGGCGCCTGGGACGCCCGCCTCGAGGCGCTCGTGGTGGACGCGCTGCTGCGCGGCGAGGTGGACGAGGGCCTGCATTCGTGGGCGTCCGCGCTGAGCTGGTCCTCTACTCCGGTCGCCGCGATCGCCGGGCTGACCGACTCCGCGCTCGACGGCGAGCCCGAGGTGATCATCGACGAGCTCCGCGTCCTCGCCCGCCGGTCCCGGCTGGACCTGCTCGCGGGCGTTCAGGGGCACCGGCTGATCGTGCTGATCGGCGGCACGGACGACCCGCTGGCGGCGGCGAACCAGTTCGCCGGGCGCTTCGGCGAGGGCCCGGTGGTGGTCGGGCCCACCGTCCCGGACCTGCTGTCGGCCACCGTGTCGGCGCGTGCCGCGCTGTCCGGGCTGCGGGCCGCCCCGGCCTGGCCGGACGCGCCCCGCCCGGTGCGGGCCGGCGACCTGCTGCCGGAGCGGGCGCTGGACGGCGACGAGGAGGCACGGGACGAACTCGTCCGCGAGGTGTACGAACCGCTGCTGGGCGGCGGCTCGCCCCTGCTGGACACCCTCGCCACCTACCTGGAACAGGGCTGTTCGCTGGAAGCGACCGCACGGCTGCTTTTCGTCCACCCAAACACCGTTCGGTACCGGCTCAGGCGGGTTTCGGAGCTTACGGGCCATCTGCCGGCCCACGGCCGGGGTGCGTTCGCGCTGCGTGTGGCGATCGCCCTGGGGCGGCTCGGCGGGACCGCAGCCGCGCCGGTGTTGTAGAACTTTCACAAAGCCTCTGCCGAAAACTTCGTGGCGTTCGGCATTCTTGTGGTGGAGTCCTACAGTGCATGGTGAATGCATGGTGACAGCATGCTGGTGATCGTTGCGCCGGGTCAGGGCGCGCAGACCCCCGGGTTCCTCAGCCCGTGGCTTTCCGAGCCGGGCATTCGCGAGGAGTTCGCCAGCTGGTCTCAACTGGCCGGATGCGACCTCATCCGGTGCGGTACGACGGCGGACGCGGACGAGATCCGCGACACCGCGGTCGCGCAACCGCTGCTTGTCGCCGCCGGGATCGCCGCCGCCGGGCAGCTGTTCGGCCACATCGAGGACGCGCCGCGGCTGTGCGGGGCGGTCGCCGGGCACAGCGTGGGTGAACTGGTGGCCGGCGTGATGGCCGGGGTGATCACCGCCGAGGACGCGCTGCGGTTGGTGCGGGTCCGGGGCGAGGCGATGGCGCGCGCGGCGGCCGCCACGAAGACCGGCATGACGGCCGTTCTCGGGGGTGACGAGGGCAAGGTGCTGGCCACCCTGGAGGCGCACGGGCTGCAGCCCGCCAACGTCAACGGGGCCGGCCAGATCGTCGCGGCCGGGACCGCGGACCAGCTCGCCGCGCTCGCCGACGACCCGCCGCCCGGCGCCCGGCTGCGCCCGCTGTCGGTCGCCGGGGCGTTCCACACCGAGCACATGGCCCCCGCGGTCGCCGAACTGCGGGCGGCCGCCGACGGCGTCACGGTCTCCGACCCGCGCACCCGGGTGGTGTCCAACTTCGACGGCGCCGAGGTGACGGCCGGCTCCGACTGGGTGGAGCGGATCATCAACCAGGTCAGCGCGCCGGTCCGGTGGGACGCGTGCATGCGCAGCCTGACTGAGCTCGGGGCCAGCGCGATCATCGAACTGCCGCCCGCCGGAACCCTCACCGGGCTGGCCCGGCGCGCGATGCCGGGCGTGGACCTGCTCGCTCTCAAGACACCCGACGACCTCGACCGGGCACGCGCCCTGGTCGCCGCGCACGCGGTGGCAACGGCCGCCCGGACCCCCGAATGGCGGCTGCTGGTGGCGCCGATGGCCGGGATGTTCCGCCCGGCGGCGGACGGCGTGGCGAAGGAGTCATTCCCGGCCGGGACGGAGCTGGGCCATGTGATCACCCGCGGCGGCAGCCACCCGGTGATGGCACCGTGCGCGGGCGACGTGATCGAATGGCTGGCCGAGGACGGCGACCCGGTCAGCGCGGGTCAGCCGCTGGTCCGGCTGGAGCCGGAGGGGGCGGCCGCGGAATGACCAGCCAGACGGGAGGACCCCCCATGCAGCTGCCAGCCGGGGCGCCGGGCGCCCGGATCATCTCGTTCGGCGGCTACCAGCCGGCGAAGGTCGTCAGCAACGATGACCTGGCCGCCACGCTCGACACCAACGACGAATGGATCCGCAGCCGGGTGGGCATCGCCAGCCGCCGGATCGCCGGCCCGGACGAGAGCGTCACCGACATGGCGGTGGCGGCGGGCGGCAAGGCGCTGGCCAGCAGCGGTCTGGAGCCCGGCGATGTGGACCTGGTGATCGTCGCCACCTGCACGCCCGAGGCGCCGATACCGAACGTTGCCGCGAGCGTGGCGCACCGCCTGGGCATCTCGGCCCCGGGCGCCTACGACCTGAACGCCGCCTGCGCCGGGTTCTGCTACGCGCTGGCCGCCGCCAGCGACGCGATCCGGGCGGGCTCGGCCGGGCGCGCACTGGTGATCGGCGCGGAGAAATTGTCCCAGTGGGTGGACTGGACGGACCGGTCGACCTGCATCATCTTCGCTGACGGCGCGGGCGCGGCGGTGGTCGTCCCGGCCGGGAGCACGGCCGGGAGCACGGACGCAGACACGGCAGGTGGCGGGGCAGGCGCGGCGGCCGCCCGGGCGGCGGGGCCGGGTATCGGGCCGGTTGTCTGGGGCAGCGCGGGTGAGCACGCCGACAAGATCTACATCCGGGACCGGAACGCGTTCCTGGTTCAGGAGGGGCAGACGGTGTTCCGCTGGGCGACGACGGCGCTGAAGCGCGTCGCGCTCGGGGCGTGCGAGCGCGCGGGAGTCTCCCCGTCCGAGCTTGCCGCGTTCGTCCCGCACCAGGCGAACCTGCGCATCGTCGAGGCGATCGCGCGCCAGCTGGGTGCGCCGCAGGCGATCGTGGCCGACGACATCGTCGAGGCGGGTAACACCTCCTCGGCCTCGATCCCGCTTGCGCTGTCCCGCATGATTGAGCAGGGCAGGCTGCGGCCCGGCGAGGCCGTGCTGCTGCTCGGCTTCGGCGCCGGCCTCAGCTACGCCGCGCAGGTCATCACCGTGCCGTGAGGCCCGCGGCCCGCCAGCAATACCGCAGCAAGTAACTGACAACAAGAACGGAGAGCATCCACATGGCTATGACCGAGCAGGAAATCCTGACGGGGCTCGGCGAGATCATCGACGAGATCGCCGGCGTGCCGGCCGACCAGGTCACCCCCGAGAAGAACTTCGTCAACGACCTGGACATCGATTCGCTGTCGATGGTGGAGATCGCGGTCGCCGCTCAGGACAAGTTCGGCGTGGAGATCCCCGACGACCAGCTGAAGAACCTGAAGACGGTGAAGGACGTCGTCAACTACGTGCAGCGCTCGGGCGTGTCGGCCTGAGCACTGGTGAGGCGATCTGAGGGGACCTGAGGGGAGCGTTGGAGCACTGTGAGCGGCACTGCGGCAGACGACCGCCAGCGGACCGATCCCGCCCCGGGCCGTACGGGCGTGGTGGTGACCGGGCTCGGCGCGACATCACCGGTCGGCGGCGACGTCGCATCGACCTGGTCGGCGCTGCTCGAGGGCCGGTCCGGTGCCGAGCGGCTGACGGCGAGCTGGGCTGACGAGCTGCCGGCGCGGATCGCCGCGCCGGCGGCGGTCGACCCGGCCGCCGTGGTCGGCCGGGTGCAGGCACGCAAACTGGACCGCTGCGAGCAGCTTGCGCTGGTCGCGGCCCGGGAGGCGTGGCAGCACGCGGGCGCGCCGGAGGTGAACCCGGAGCGGCTGGGAGTCTGCGTGTCGAGCGGCATCGGCGGCGTGGTCACCCTGCTGGACGCGTACGACACGCTGAAGGAGAAGGGCTGGCAGCGCCTGTCCCCGTTCACCGTCCCGATGCTGATGCCAAACGGCGCGGCGGGGTGGATCAGCATCGAACTGGGCGCCCGCGCCGGGGCGCACACGACGGTCAGCGCGTGCGCGTCCGGAGCCGAAGCGATCGGGTACGGGATGGAGATGATCCGCTCCGGCCGGGCCGACATCGTGGTGGCCGGCGGGACGGAGGCGGCGATCCACCCCCTGAACATCGGGGCGTTCGCCCGGATGGGGGCGCTGTCCACCCGCAACGACGAGCCGGAGCGGGCCTCCCGCCCGTTCGACAAGGGCCGCGACGGGTTCGTCCTCGGCGAGGGGGCGGCCATCCTGGTGCTCGAATCCGCCGAGCATGCCGCGCGGCGGGGCGCGGCGGTATACGCCACCGCCGCCGGGGTCGGCTATTCGGCCGACGCCCATCACATCGCCCAGACCGATCCGGACGGTACCGGCGCCGTCGCCGCGCTGCGCCGGGCGCTCGCCGACGCGGACATCGCGCCGGAACAGGTCGTGCACGTCAATGCGCACGCCACCGCGACACCGGTCGGCGACGGGGTGGAGGCGTCGGCGATCAGGACGGCCCTGGGTGACGCGGCCCGCGATGTGGTCGTGTCCTCCACCAAATCGATGACCGGGCACCTGCTCGGCGGGGCGGGGGCACTGGAGTCGGTGGCGGTGATCTGCGCCCTGCGTGACCGGACCGTACCACCGACGATCAATCTGGACGATCTCGACGATGAGGTCGCCCAATCGGGGGTCGATGTCGCCACGCGCCCCCGGTCGCTGCCGGCTAAGGGGCACGGCAGTGCGAGCGGCAAGACGGCCGCCGGGCTGAACAACTCTTTCGGCTTCGGCGGTCACAACGTCGCACTCGCGTTCATCGCCAGCGAAAGGCAGGCCGGCTCGTGACGCTCGACATGACTCTTGCAAAGAAAATCCCGGCACAGTCCCCGGCGCCGGGCGATGACTGGGCGCCCCGCGACCCGCGGGCCCGCCTGGAGGCGCTGTTCGACCCGGGAACGCTCCGGCTGATCACGGCCGAGGATGACAGCGGCATGCTGGCCGGAATGGGCGAGGTGGACGGAACCACGGTGGTGGCGTTCGCCAGCGACCCCCGTTACCAGGGCGGCGCGATGGGCGCCGCCGGCTGCGCCGCGATCACCCAGAGCTACGACATTGCGGTCGCGGAGCGGGCGCCGATCATCGGCCTGTGGCACTGTGGCGGCGCGCGGCTCGCGGAGGGGGCGGAGAGCCTGCATGCGGTCGGCACCGTCTTCGCGGCGATGACCAGGGCATCCGGCGTCGTCCCGCAGATCTCCGTGGTACTCGGCCCCGCCGCCGGCGGCGCTGCCTACGGCCCGGCGCTCACCGACATCGTGATCCTTTCCGGGCAGGGGCGGATCTTCGTCACCGGCCCGGACGTGGTCCGGTCGGTGACCGGCGAGGACGTGGACATGGCCCGGCTGGGCGGGCCGGAGCCGCACGGCCGCCGGTCCGGCGTGGTGCACCTGGTGACCGACACCGACACCCGCGCGTTCGCCGAGGCGCGCCGCCTCGCGTCGCTGCTGGGCGCGCAGGGCGGCACCCCCGGCGCTCCGGGCGCTCCGGCCGGCGCGGCCGCGGCGGTCGCGGAGGCGGACGCCGGCCGGGACACCGATCTCGCCAAGGCACTCCCCGACTCGCCGCGGCGCGCATACGACGTGCACCCGCTGCTGAACGGGATCCTGGACGAGCCGGGGGTCGAACTGCACCAGAAGTGGTCGCCGAACATCGTGACCACGCTGGGCCGGCTCGGCGGGCGCACCATCGGGGTGATTGCCAACAACCCGCTGCGCCTCGGCGGCTGCCTGGACAGCGGGTCGGCCGAGAAGGCCGCCCGGTTCGTGCGGATGTGCGACGCCTTCGGCGTCCCGCTGGTGGTCGTCGTGGACACGCCCGGCTATCTGCCCGGGGTCGGCCAGGAGTGGGACGGGGTGGTCCGCCGCGGCGCCAAGCTGCTGCACGCTTTCGCCGAGGCGCGGGTGCCGCGGGTCACGCTGCTGACCCGGAAGGCCTACGGCGGTGCCTACATCGCGATGAACTCGCGGTCGCTCGGCGCGACGAAGGTCTTCGCGTGGCCGACGGCGGAGGTCGCGGTGATGGGCGCGGTGGCCGCGGTCCGGATCCTGCACCGGCGCCGGCTGGCCGAGGTGCCGGAGGCGCACCGCCAGGAGGTGGAGGCCGAATTGGCGGCCGAGCACGAGAAGGTCTCCGGCGGCCTGCAGCGGGCGCGGGACCTCGGCGTGGTGGACGACGTGATCGAACCGGCTGAGACGCGGCAGGCGCTGGCCCGGGCGATCGCCGAGGCCGCTCCCGTCCGCGGCTCGCACGGGAACATCCCGCTGTAGCGGGCATCACGGGCATAAACGGCCGGGGCTGGGATTCCCAGCCGCGGCCGTTTGCCCGCGTGCTGCCAACGCGCCCCGTCGGGCGCGGGCTTCAGCCGGTCGCGTTCAGCCAGCGGACCGGCGCGCCGTCGCCGGCGCAACGGAACGGCTCCAGCTCGTTGTCCCACGGCTGCCCGATGAGGTTGCCGATCTCGTCCTCGAGCTTGATCTTGCCGTCGGCGGCCAGCAGGACGGCGGCGCGCAGCCGGTTCTCCGGCACCAGGATGTCCCCGTTCGCCGCCATCACCGCGCTGAAGGTCCCGAGGTCCGGCGTGTAGCTGTAGCGGACCGCGTCGCAGCCGGGACTTTCCTCCTCGGTCACCTCGAATCGCAGCCGGTTCCACCCGGCGAGGGCGGAGGTGATCGCGCCCGCCGTTCCCGGTCCCGCGTGCCAGGTCGCCTCGGCCCGCATCATGCCGGGGGCCGCGCCCTGGCCGACCCAGGTCAGGTTGACAGGCACACCGATAACCCCCGCGATGGCCCATTCAATATGCGGGCACAGCGCTGGGGGCGCCGAATGGACGTACAAAACGCCACATGTTTTGGACACCGGACCTCCTGGCTGCAGACGAGGCGCGTCTTCCCCTACGGCCTCGTCCTGGCAGCCATTAGCCCGGTTGCCCGCGTTACATTGTGCCCCACGATCACGCGCTGTACCAGAACCGCGGCGCGGATCGGCGGTTAATTTACCGTTGCCTGCCGCCGGGCAGGGGCACCGGCGCGGAGCCCTGCCCCGCCGATAACCTCTTCTCGGAGCGGCCTTGACGGGTGATCTACCGCCCGGGCAGCAGATGGAAGCAGGGGAAGGTGACCATGAGCGACGCAATGACGGCCGAGACCATCCAGATCCGCGGACACGGCGGCGACGAGATCGATGCGTACCTCGCACGGCCGACAGGCCCGGGTTCCTACGGCGGAGTGGTTGTCATCCACCACATGCCCGGCTACGACGAGGAGACCAAGGAGATCGCCCGGAATTTCGCGGCGCATGGTTATCAGGCGATCTGCCCCAACCTGCACCACCGGGAGGCGCCCGGCGCCAGCCCCGATGACGCGGCCGCGGCGAACCGGGCGGCCGGCGGCGTCCCCGACGACCGGCTGGTCGGCGACGTGGACGCCGCGGTCCAGTACCTGAAGTCGCTGGACGGCGCCAACGGGAAGGCCGGGGTGATCGGCTACTGCTCGGGCGGCCGGCAGGCGTTCCTGGCGGCGTGCAGCCTGCCGCTCGACGCCGCGGTGGACTGCTATGGGGCGTTCGTCACGGGCACGCCGCCCGAGGGCATGCCGGTGACGATGGTGCCGATCGTCGACAAGACCAAGGACCTGGCCTGCCCGCTGCTCGGGCTGTTCGGCGCCGAGGACAAGCACCCGTCGCCGGAAGAGGTCGCCGAGCTGGAGCAGGAACTGAAGCGGCACGGGAAGACCTTCGAGTTCACCAGCTACGACGGCGCCGGCCACGCGTTCTTCGCCGTTAACCGGCCCAGCTACCGGCCGGAGGCGGCCGTGGACGGCTGGCGGCGGATCTGGGACTGGTTCGGCCGCTACCTGGCCGCCTGAGAGGAGAGGCCCACAGATGTGCACCTACCTCACCGAGAAGATCGAGCTGGCGGGCAGCGGGAAGGGCGCGGCCGGGTGGTTCCGGCTCAGCGACGCCACCGTCTACTTCGACCACCCGGTGCACGCCCCAGCGGGGCACACGCTGAACATCGATTTCCTCAATCCCAGCCAGGGCCCGTCCGCCCGGGTCGCGGTCGAGCTGACCGCGGACTCGGCGCGGGCACTGGTGGGCGCGATCAACGCGGCGCTTGACTCGGCGCCGCCGGGGCTGGAGTAACCGCCGACCGGGTCGTCCGGCCGGGCTTGTCAGGCGCCTCATTCGACGCCGGATTCCTCGCCGCGACCCTGTGGGGCTGCGACATCCCGGATGCGGTGGCGCTGGGCGCGGCGTGCGGCGCCCTGTCGGTGCGGGCGACTGGCGGGACGGACGCTCAGCCGGCCCGCGATGAGGCGATCGGCGTGGCTGACCGCCTCATCGCTGACCTGGACATACGTTGATGGGCCGCCAGCTGGGGGCGTGGGGGCCCGCGAGTTCCGGCGGAGGCGGGCGAGCCCGAACGCGGCGGCGATCAGCGACACCCCCACCGCGGTGAACGGCACGTACTCGCCGAGGCGGTCGTAGACGGTGCGATAGGACGCCGGCGGCAGCGCCATCTTGACGACCACGGCTCCGTGCTCCGAGGTACCCAGCCACGCCAGCTGCCGGCCGCGGGCGTCGAACGCGACGGATACGCCGGTCAGGGCCGCCTGGGCTACCGGGCGGCCGGTCTCGGCCGCCCGCAGCGCGGACAGCGACGCGTGCTGCTCCGGCGCCCAGGTGTCCTGGAACGTGGAGGTGGCCGACTGGTAGACGATCAGCTGCGCTCCCTTGTCGGTGGCGGTGCGCGACATGTCCGGGAAGGCGGACTCGAAGCAGATCAGCACACCGATCGGAAGCGGCTGACCGGCCGGAGTGGTCACGTGCAGCAGGCGTACCCCGCTGCCGGGCACCCGGTTCGATGCAGCGGCCCGGCTCACGTCCGTCAGCCAGCCCAGCACCGACCGGAACGGGATGTACTCGCCGAACGGAACCAGCCTGGTCTTGACGTACCTGCCCACGATCCCCGCTGGGCTGACCAGGGTCGCCACCTTCGAGATGTGCCCGCCGCCGCGCGGAGCGTCCTGGTTCACCAGCAGCTCCGCGCCGGCCCTGGCGGACAGCGACCGGAGCTCGCCGAGCAGGAACGGATGGGTCTTCAGGTTGTAGCCGACGCTGCTCTCCCCCCAGACGATCAGGTCCGGGTGCGACGAGGACTTCTGGTTGCCGATGAATGATCCGGTGAGCCGCTGGCTCGCGTCCACCCGGACCTTCGGGTTCTGCACGATGCCGGGCTGCACGAGGGCCAGCGTCACCGTCCGGGCGGGTGCGGGCACGTTGGTGAGCAGGTATGCCGCCGGCCCCGCCACGGCACACGCGGCAGCGGCGGCGGCGCCCAGTACGCGGACAGCCGTTTTTCTCGCGGTTACCGCGATGGCCAGCCCGGTGTTCGCGGCCACCAGGACCGCGCTGATCAGCCACACGCCGCCGACCGAGGCCAGCGCCAGAATGGTGGGGTGCTGCCACTGGCTGGCGCCGAGAATGGCCCACGGGCCGCCGAGCGCCTGCCAGGACCTGATCAGCTCGATCACCAGCCACGCGCTGGGCACCACCACCAGCGCCGCGAGCGCGCGGCGGACGGTCACCGGCGGGCGCAGCAGTGCCCAGGTGGCCAGCCCCACCCCGGACCACAGCGGGCCGAGCACGATGGCGATCAGCAGCAGCCCCGGGCCGATCTCCGGCGTCAGCCACCACAGCGCGGCGAGCAGGTAGCCCGCGCCGAACCAGCCGCCCCGGATCAGGGCCTCGCGGGCTGACGGCGAGCGCTGGATCAGCACCAGCCCCGGCACCAGCGCGACCCACGCCAGCCATTCCAGGTTCGTCGCGGGGAAGGCCAGCACCACCAGCCCGCCGCTGAGCAGCACCGCGTAGCGCACCGGGTGGGCCATGCTCCCCCGCAGCCCGTCCACTCTCCGCCGCCGCACCGTCACACTTTGATTCTCACCCGCCGGACGCGTTCACGCGACCAGCAGCATCGATGTGCCTGGTCGTGGGCATATAGTCAACGCCACGTGACAGTGGACTACGTTACGTGACCGGCGATGCGCCGGTATGCGGCTTACGGGGGGCCGTTTTGCAAGTGCCGTTCACGATAAGTAACGCCGCCGCACTGGTGGAACTGCTCGCCGCAGGAGGTGTGCTCGCCTACGTCGCGGAACGGCGGCGATGGCAGCCGCCGCTGTGGGTAGCGCTCGTGGTGGGGCTCGCGCTGCGGCTGCAACTGATGTGGCAGACCCACGACATCAGGCCGTACGACATCTACTACGACTACCACGCCGCCGGCCTGGCGGTGCTGCACCACCAGGACCCGATCCTGCACATCCGGCCGTCCGGCTGGAGCTTCCTGCCGCTGTACGGCTTCGTGCTGGCGGGTGAGGTCGCGCTGCAGCAGACCCTGCACCTCTCGTGGATATGGGCCGTCCGGTCGTTCTCCCTGCTGGCCGATCTCGCCGTCATCGTCATGGTCGGCGTCGTGGCCGGCCGCCGCAACGCCGCGCTGCGCCGGTTCCAGTACGCCTGTTACCCGCTCGCCCTGCTGTATGCGGCCGGGAGGATGGACGTCACCTGCCTCGCGCTGGCGCTGGGCGCGTTCGCGCTGGTGCTGCGCCAGCGCTCGGTGGTCAGCACGCGCCGTGCCGTGGGCGCGGGGGTGCTGCTGGGCCTTGCCGTGGGGGTCAACTCCTGGCCCATCCTGCTGCTGCCCGGGCTGTGGATCGCGCTGCCCTCGATTCGAACCCGGCTTCAGGCGACGGCCGGCGTGGCCGGGGTGGTGGGCGCGCTATTCGTGACGATGCCGCTGACCGTCGGGACTCCCGTCAACTACCTGTACCACGACGCCCGCACGATCCTCACGTATCACGGCTCGATCGGCCAATTCGGGTGGAGCGCGATCGTGGCCGACTTCTACCGGCTGCACTGGTTCAATGCGGTGTCGTTCACGATCGGCAGGGTTGGCTCGGTGTTCACCCTGGTGGCGGTGGTGGCCGCGGTGTGGTGGTGGCGCCGTGCCCACCCGCTGGACATGGCCATCGTGACGTTGTGCGCCCTGATAGTCGCCACCGCCTCGTTCGGCGCGCAATATCTGCTGTGGCCGGTCCCCTTCCTGCTCGCCCGCCCGACGAAGCGGGCCTGGTATTACCACACCGGCGTCTGCGCCTGGACGATCATCTCCGTCGCGGAGTGGGGGTTGCCCACAAGCCTGAAATACACGGCCAACGTGATGCTCCTGGGGGCGAGCGTGCTGGTCGTCCCGGCGATCATCGCGGCGATGCCGTGGGATCGCCGCGTCTTCGCCCGGCCGGGACCGCAGCCCGGCGTGCCGCCGCCGCGGCCGGAAGCCCGCGCGCCGCTGGCCGGGACCGCTCCGGACCGGACCGCTCGGCCGGGGACCCCTCAGCCTGGGACGGGGCAGCCGGACGGACAATCCGGGCCGTCGCTGCCGGAGACCACGCGATCCGGAAACGGGGCGCCCGGGAACGCGCCAACCGGGAACGGGGCACCCGAGACCACGCCAACCGGCAACGCGCCAACCGGGAACGGGGCGCCCGGAAACGCCCCATCCGAGAACGCGCCATCCGGGAATGGCGCGCCCGGGACCACGCCCGTCACTTCGTCCGCGGAAACCCGAGGTCGATGGCGCTGGTGGCCGGGTCGGGCCAGCGACTGGTGACCACCTTGCCGCGGGTGAAGAAGCCGATTCCCTCCGGCCCATAGATGTGCCGGTCGCCGAACAGGCTGTCCTTCCAGCCGCCGAACGAGTAGTAACCGACCGGGACCGGGATCGGGACGTTGATGCCGACCATCCCGGCCTGCACGTCGAACTGGAACGCGCGGGCGGCGCCGCCGTCGCGGGTGAAGATCGCCGCGCCGTTGCCGTACGCGTTGTCGTTGACGAGTTGCACGGCCTCGTCGTAGCTGGCCACGCGGGTGATCCCGAGCACCGGGCCGAAGATCTCGTCCCGGTACGCGTCGGTGCCCACGGCGACGTCGTCGAGCAGGCTCGGACCGAGCCAGAAGCCCTCACCGGCCGGTGCGGTCGCCCGCCCGTCCGCGACCACGGTGGCCCCCTGACCGGCCGCCCGATCGATGTAGGAGGCCACCCGGTCCCGGTGCTCGCGGGTGATCAGCGGGCCCATCTGCACCCCGGGATCCAGGCCATCGCCGACCTTGATCGACGGCAGCCGCTGCGCGATCGCGTCCACCAGCGGCGCGGCGGCCTCGCCGACCGCGACGACCTGCGAAACCGCCATGCACCGCTCCCCCGCCGAGCCGTAGGCGGCGGACACCGCGGCGTCGGCGGCCATCGGGATATCGGCGTCCGGGAGCACGACCATGTGGTTCTTCGCTCCGCCGAGCGCCTGCACCCGTTTGCCATGCCGGGTGCCGGCCTCGTAGACGGAGCGGGCCACCGGGGTCGAGCCGACGAATGAGACCGCGTCGATGCCGGGATGGGCGAGGATCTCCTCCACCGCGGGCCGATCGCCCTGGACGACGTTGAACACCCCGTCCGGCACGCCGGCCTCCTGCAGCAGCCGGGCGACGAGCAGCGAGGCCGACGGGTCCTTCTCCGACGGCTTGAGCACGTATGTGTTGCCGCATGCCAGGGCCGGAGCCCACATCCACATCGGGACCATCGCGGGGAAGTTGAACGGCGTGATCCCGGCGGCCACGCCGAGTGGCTGGCGGATCGAGAACGCGTCGACCCCGGCCGAGACCTGCTCCGAGAAGCTGCCCTTGAGCAGTTCGGGGATGCCGCAGCAGTAGTCGATCACGTCGAGCCCGCGCGCCACCTCACCAAGGGCGTCCGAGAGCACCTTGCCGTGCTCAGCGGTGATCAGCCGGGCGATCTCTTCCCGCCTCTCGCTGACCAGCCGCCGGACCGCGAAGAACAGTTCTGCGCGGCGGGCGAGCGACATCGCCCGCCAGCCCGGGAACGCCTCGCGCGCGGCCCGGACCGCGTCGCCGACCTCCCCCGC
Source organism: Streptosporangiaceae bacterium (assembly GCA_051986485.1). Lineage (GTDB taxonomy): Bacteria > Actinomycetota > Actinomycetes > Streptosporangiales > Streptosporangiaceae > JBPYFL01. The sequence continues at coordinate 17,704 of JBPYFL010000057.1, forward strand.
TCCTGCCAGGTCCACGGCGCCGGCCTGCTCACCGGTGGCCGGGTTGAAGACGGGTCCGGTTCGGCCGGAGCGGCCCGGGCGGACCTCGCCGCCGATCCAATGCTGTATCGATTTCACGAGCAGATCTTCAGCCTCCTCCCAGGCATTTCTCAATACCCGCCATCCTGCTGCCCAGCAGTGGCGTCTTGACTAGCGCTATGCCGATCACCCGTGTCAGCCGCGGCTTCGGTCCGCGGCGCGCCCTGGCCATCCTGGCCGGCGCCTCCCTGTTGTTCGCCGCCGCCTGCCAGGGCGGCAGCGGTGCGGGCACTTCCGGAGCCACGTCCGGTACGGCGAATGGCGCCACATCCGGGGCCGCGTCCGCCGGCCAGCAGGGCATCCACAAGATCAAGCACGTCATCGTGGTTATGCAGGAGAACAGGTCGTTCGACACATATTTCGGCACATACCCGGGTGCGGACGGAATACCGATGAAAAACGGCGTTCCGACGGTGTGCGTTCCCGACCCGCAGCACGGGGGATGTGACCGGCCGTTCCACGACACGGCGGACCTGAACCGGGGCGGCCCGCACGGCGCGGCCAACGCGGCCGCCGACATCAACGGCGGCAGCTTGGACGGCTTCGTCGGCCAGGCCGAGCGCGCCAAGGCTGGCTGCGCGAACAGCACCAACCCGGCGTGCACCGGCGGCAGTGGCCCGCCGGACGTGATGGGCTACCACACCGGCGCGGAGATCCCGAACTACTGGGCCTACGCCAAGGATTTCGTGCTGCAGGACCACATGTTCGAGCCGAACGCATCCTGGAGCCTTCCGTCGCACCTGTTCATGGTGTCGGAATGGTCCGCGCACTGCACCCAGCACGACAACCCGTCCAGCTGTCACAACGCGCTGCAGAACCCCGGCAGCCCGTCGGCCGGAAAGAAGGCCGCCCAGCGTTCCGCCGCCGGGCAGCCGCCCCGGAGGGGGCCGATATACGCGTGGACGGACCTCACCTACCTGCTGCACAAGGACAGCGTCTCCTGGGCGTATTACGTGATGAAGGGCACCCAGCCCGACTGCGCGGACGACTCGGCAATAGCCTGCGCCCCGGTGAAGCAGAACGCCAAGACACCGGGGATCTGGAACCCGCTGCCCTATTTCGACACGGTCCGCTCCGACCACCAGCAGGGAAACATCCAGGACCTGTCGCGCTTCTACCAGGCTGCGAAGAACGGCACGCTGCCGGCGGTTTCCTGGATCGCCCCGTCCGGGTCGGTCAGCGAGCATCCTCCCGGGCTGGTGAGCGCGGGGCAGAGTTACGTCACCGGCCTGGTCAACGCGGTGATGAAGAGCCCCGACTGGTCCTCGACGGCGATCTTCCTCGCCTGGGACGACTGGGGCGGCTTCTACGACGGGGTGCGTCCGCCCTCGGTGGACGAGAACGGCTACGGCCTGCGGGTTCCGGGCATCGTGATCAGCCCCTACGCGCGGCAGGGGTACATCGACCACCAGGTGCTCTCGTTCGATGCCTACGACAAGTTCATCGAGGACGATTTCCTGAACGGCCAGCGCATCGACCCGCAGTCGGACGGCCGGCCCGATCCGCGCCCGGACGTGCGCGAGAACGCGAGCATCCTCGGCAACCTCACCTCGGACTTCGACTTCGGCCAGCAGCCGAGAACGCCGGTGATCCTGCCAACTCAGCCGCGGACCGATCTCACGCCCTGACCATTCGTCGCAGAAACCCCACCCGCCCCTAAATCGGCGATCCGGGCACCAATCGCGGGAAGCTCTGGCAAGCTCGGCTCCTGGAGAGGCCCCGGTTGACCTACCTCTGGGACCAACACGACGCATAATGGACGATTTCTACAAGATGCGCTTCTGGGAGATCAAGCACCACCTCTGCCCATCCTGTGGCCGCAGCGGTGACATCCTGGCGGGCATCTCGATGCTCGGCAGGGCTTGGATCGAATGCCGCCTGTGCGGCTACCTGGGCGGCAAGCTCGAAGACCCCGGACCGGACATTCCCCAGGAAGCAGCATTAGCGCAGGGATGATCCGGCGCCCGCCGGACCCGGACCCGGACCCCGGCGCTGCGGGTGCGGTGCCGGGGACTGACAACCCCGGATGCCGGCTACGGCGACGGCGACCCGTGCGGCGCTGACGGCGACGGCGGCGCGCTGGTCGGGGGCGCGCTGGTCGGCGGCGCCGAGCTGGGCGTCGCGGTAACCGTCGAGGTCGCCGGCGCCGACGGCGACGGGGTCGTGGACCCTGTCTTCCGCGCCTTCGCGACCAGGACCGCCACGATGACGATCACCACGATCGCGATGATGACCAGGATGATGTTGCGGAACGTGTGGTCCGGCCGCTCCGGCGGCCCGGACGGCGAACCCCATCCCTGCTGGTACGGCGGCCCTGGCGGCCGCCCCCACGGATCACCCATCGCCTAGCTCCGGTACTCGTCGTCGCCGACATGGTCGCCCCACTCGGCGCTGGAGCCCGTGTCGTCCGCCTCGTGGATCGCGAGGTGGGTCATGAACGTGCCCGGCGTGGCACCGTGCCAGTGCCATTCGCCCGGGCCGATCACCACGGTGTCGCCGCCGCTGACCTCCTCGACCGGGCCGCCGCGGCTCTGCACCCGGCCGGCCCCCTCGGTGACATGCAGGATCTGGCCGAATGGGTGTGCGTGCCACGCCGTGCGGGCGCCCGGCGCGAAGTGAACGCTCGCCGCGCGGACCCGCGACGGCGGTGCGGCCGCCGCGATCTGGTCCATCCAGACCGTGCCGGTGAACCAGTCAGCCGGCCCCTGCCCGGTGTCGGCACGCTGCTTGCTGATTTCCATGCCGCCTAAGGATGGCACACACCTGGCTTCACAGCGCGGGATCCCCCGTTCTACGCTTCGCCACACAATGAGCACCCCGGCCAGGCCGCGTGATCCGGTCACACTGACCGACCGCGACATCCGCGGGCTGGTGTTCACCGCCGAGATGTACGCGCTGCAGTCCGATCATCTGGCTGCGGTGCTCGGGGTCAGCGCCACCAGGGCCCGCGCGATCTGCGGCCGGTGGCGCGGCAACGGCCAAGCCGGTTCCGCACGCCTCGGTCCCGGCCCGGCCTGGGTCTGGCTCACCCGGGACGGGCTGACCGCCTGCGGCCTGCCATACACGGCCGTTCCTCCCCCGCTTTCCCGCCTGGCGCACCTGCGCGCGGTCACGGCCGTACGGCTTGCCTTCGAGTCAGCCCCCACCTACATAACGGCCGGAGCGTACTGGCGTGGTGAACGCCGGCTCCGCGCCAGGATCGGGCGGGTCGGCCTTCGCGAGCACATTCCCGACGCGGAGGTGCACTGGCCCGACGGGCCCGGGGTGGGGTATCCGGGCGAATGCTGGGCGATCGAGGCCGAACTCACGGCGAAGACCGTGACCCGCACCGCCTCGATCATGCGGGAACTGCTGACGCGCACCGGGGACTACGGCTGCCCGGCGGCGGAGCGCCGGGTCCCGGGCACACCACCGCGGCATACCCGGGCGGTTTACCTGTGCTCCCGCGCCGCCCGGTCAGCCGTTATCCGGGCACGCGACAGCCTCCCCGCCCCGGACGCGGAACGGATCGAGATCACCGCCCTGCCGGACACGGCGGCGCTACCCGACGGCGTTGCACTGTGATCCGCGACTATCTCGCCTGGCTGACACTGCGCGCGCTGGGCCGGCTGCTGCGCCGCGCGGTGCAGGTCTGCGTGGCGGTCGGCGCGTGCGCCGTGGCCGCGCCGGTGGTGCTCACCGCCGCCTGGGCGTACGCGATCGCGTGGCTGCTCGGCTGGCCGCCGCGCCGGCTGCTGCGAGCCGCCGCCTGGTGCCTCCCGATGCTCGCGGTGCTGCTGGCCGCCGAGGCGGCGGTCACCGGGTCGTGGGCGGACACGCTGCTTGAGCCGTTAAGTGTGTTCGCGGGCATGTGGCGGCTGATGGGCACCGGCCGCGGTGGCCCGATCCTGGCGGGGCTGGTGACGGCCGCACCGGTGGCGATCCCGGCGGGGCTGCTGGTCGGCGGCCTCGCCTGGTCCCACCGGGTCTTCACGATGGCGGCCGGCACCGGCGGCCGGTCGCCGGCCGCACCAGTCGCCTTCGACATCCGGCAGTGGCGGCATCAGGTGCGGACCGCGCGGGCCCGCATCGCCGCGCCCGGCGCCGTCCCGCTGACCGGCCCGGACGGCAGCATCCTGGTCGGCGCCACCATCAGGACGGTGCAGCACCCGGCGCGCGCAACGGCGGCCGTGCCCTATGCCAGCCTGCGGTCGCACCAGGTGGTGATCGGCACCACCGGGACCGGGAAGACCACGCTGCTGCTGCGGCTGTGGTCGGGTTTCATCGCGGAGTCGTGGCGCCGGCACGCGTCCGGCCGCGGCGGGCGGCCGCTGCTGGTGGTGCTGGACTGCAAGGGCGGCGCGGACTCCCGCCGGGTCGCCGACCGGGTGCGCCGGGTGCTGCGCGCCGCCGGCGCCCGGTCGGTCGCGGTCTGGCCGGACGAGGCGCGGCTGTCGGTGTGGGACCTGCCGGCCGGGCAGCTCACCACCACCCTCCTGGACTTGATCGAGCACGGCACCGGGGCGGCGGCGTACTACCGGGACGTGATGGAAGCCGTGGTTTCGCTGGCCGTTCGCGCCCCGTGCGGGCCGCCGGCCGGTTCCGCGGACTTCCTGTCCCGGCTGGACGCCGATTGGCTGATGACCGCCTACGCCGCCGCGGGCGACGCGGACGTGCCGGCGACCCTGGCGACGATCAAGACCGCGGCGCGGCAGGTGACCGATGTGGCGCTGCGATTCCGCTCGCTGATGCGGCGGCTGGGCGACGGGCTGGACGGCCCGGGACGGTTCGCCGATGCCGACGCTTGGTACTGCATCCTCGAGGGCACCGCGGAGACGGCGGTGGCCGAGGCCCAGGCCCGGGCGCTGGTGGACATCCTCGCGTCACACGCGGCGGCTCCGGGGGCAGGCAGCGAGATCCTGCTCGCCGTGGACGAGTTCAGCGCCGTCAGCCGGCGCCTGCCGATCTGGACGCTGTACGAGCGCGCCCGCTCTCTCGGGCTCGCGGTCCAGGTGTCCGCGCAATCGTGGCAGGGACTGGCGGCCGACGACGACGAACGGTACCGGATCGCGGCCACGGCGGACGGTGGCGTCTGGCTGCTGCGCACCCCGTACCCGGAACCGGTGGTGGAACTGGCCGGCGAGCGGCGGCTGGTGGACAGCACCCGGCGGCTGCTCGGCGGCGGGCTGTGGAGCGCCGAGGGTCATAGCCGGGCGCAGTACACGAAGGTGGTCAATGCCGACATCGTCCGGTCGCTCGACGTCGGCCAGGCGGCCTACATCTCCCGCGGCGGCGTCACCTACGTGCAGGTGAAACGCGTGGTCGCCGGGCCCGCCGGGCTGCCGGCGCCGGTACCGGCGCCGGTTCCTCCCGGTCCGGCACCCGGGGAGCAGCCGGCAGCGGAGGAGGAACGGACGGCCCACCGGGACGGCCGCCGGCCGCTGCCCGACGCGAAACCGTTTCTCGACGAGGTGCTGGGCCGCACCGGCGGTGAGGGGGACCGGTCATGACGCGGCTCGGGCCTGGGCGCCGCCCTGGCAGCCCGTTCCGGGTCCTCGGCCTCCCGGCGAGCCGCGACCTGAGCGACGATGACGTCCGCGCCGCCTGGCGGCGGATCGCGACGGCCACCCACCCGGACCGCCTCGATGGCGGGGACCCCGAACGGTTCGCGCTCGCGTCCGCCGCCTACACCGCGCTGCGCACCCGTTACGCCCGCGGCGAGGCACTTGCCGACCTGGCCGGCCACCGGGTCACCACCGCAGCCCCGGGACCGGGCCCCGCTCCGCCGGCCGCCGCTCCCGCTGCCACCGCCGCTGCTGGCCGCGCTCACTCCGCGAGGCCAGAACCGTTCACCGTCCCCGACGGGTCCGAAGCCCCCGACCTCTCCACCTCGCCCGACCTGTCCGCCGCGCCCGACACCGCTGCCCGGGCCGCAACGAGCCGCCCCGCCTACGCAGCGGCGAACCGCCTCCTGTGGCGGGTACGGCACGGACGCCCGGGGGTGCTCGCGATCCGTGCCGCGATCGCCGCCGCGGCCGGCGCGGTCCCGGTCGCCCTCATCGGCTTCGCGCCGTCCGCGCTGGCGCTGATCGCCGGCGCCGTGACCTGGTTCGCTCTCACAGTCCGCAGCGACCTCGCCCCGCCCGGCCCCGGCTAGCCCGGACTCGCTGCCGTCAGGCCGCGTCAAGCGTGATGACGGTAGCTGCCACCGTCGACGGGTGCGGAATGGGCTTACCGTCGCTGCGGAGGCCCTCAAGGTGGAACTCGATCGCCCGCCGCATCTCGTCAAGCGCCTCGGATTCGGTATCTCCAAGGGCAACGCATCCAGGTAGGTCAGGGGACCAAACGCCGTATCCGCCGTCGCTGGCCTTCTCGACGACCACTGCGTAACTGGTCACTGGGACCTCCTGATGATCCCCGCCTGCTTTATGATGCTCCGCTCCGTGCCGGGCGGGAGGACGGAACTCGGCTTACCGGCTACGGTAACCCGACCAGCCTTGACCCGGTGTTTGTACTGCCGGTGGCTCGTCAGCGCTGCGCCCGGTTAACCGCCGGGGTGCTGGCGCAACCGCTGGTTCGGGACCGGCCCCTGTTCGGTCCCGGTGGCGGGCCGCCTCTGATCGGGTCATGGCGTCCAGGAGGGGTCACGGCCGCTGAGGCCGATAACCCGGTCGATCATCGGTGCGTCCGCCGGGACATCGACGGGCGGGGCGAACAGCCCCGACTGCTCCCACTGCTGAGCTTGCGTCACGAAGTCCAGCGACACCGCCATGCTGGCCGGGTCGGAGGCGAAGGGCTGCCGGGTGGACCGCGCGAGGTCCCAGCCGTGGATGACCACCTCGTTCACGGCGATCTGGCCGGCGGCTGCGCCCGGCAGGACCATCCCGCCCACCTTCGTGGTGCCCTCCCACGCATCCGGCTCGCGCCAGGCGGCGGCCAGCGCGGCGAGGCGCGCCGGGATCAGCTCGCGCCAGTTGCCGTCGAGTTCGGGCAGCGGCGGCGCCGGCCCGTCCTGAATGGGCGATCCGGCCTTGTCCGCCGCGTCGCGGAAGGCGACCGACAACTGCTCGATATGGGCCAGCAGGCCGCTGACGCTGGTTCCCTCGCACGGTGTGCGCCCGGCGAGCTGGTCGTCGGTCACCCCGCCGACGATCCGGGTGAGCTCCCGTACTGGCGGCTCAAGATCGATCATGGGTTCCTCCGGGCGTGCGGACGTCGCGCCGCCGTTTGCGGCGGCGACGATACAGACCCGGCGGCCCGGGAAAACTCATCGCGGCCACCGCGGGCCACCGCAGCCGCCCCACAATGTGACCATGACCGCGGAGGAACTGAGGACGGCGTGCCTGGCGCTGGCCGGGGCCAGCGAGGAGTTCCCTTTCAACCCGGAAACTTCGGTATTCAAAGTGGGCGGGAAGATGTTCGCGCTCACCGCATTGGACGCCGAGCCGCTGGAAGTCAGCGTCAAGTGCGACCCCGAGCTGGCCGCGCAGCTGCGCACCGCGCACGCCAGCATCCGGCCTGGTTACCACCTCAACAAGCGGCACTGGAACACGATCACGCTGGACGGCTCGCTGCCCGACGCGACCGTCCGCGACATGATCGAGGATTCCTACGACCTCGTCGTCGCGGCGCTCCCCCGGGCACGGCGGCCCGCGTCCGGCTGATCCGGCCCGGCGCCCAGCCCGCCGGCGTCCGCGACCGCGGCGGCCACCCGGGACCGTTGCGTTCCCGCGGACAGCAGCAACTGCAGCAGGACGCGCGCCTTGAACGGGTCCAGCGACCCGCCGCTGATCAGGCCGCGCGCCAGCAGGTCGCTCTCCGATCCGTCGAATCCGTAGCTGCGGGCCAGCACCGAGCCGGCTCCGGTCCGGGTGGTCAGCACCACCGGCATCCGGGCCGCGAGGCCCTCCAGCACGGGCACCAGGCCGGGCGGCACGTGCCCGGCGCCGAAGGCGGCGATCACCGCGGCGCCGAACCGGCCGTCGATCGCGCTCAGCAGTTCGCCCCCGTCGCCGAGGCCGATGCTGACCAGGGCGACCGGCGGGATGCGGTCGGCCCGCGCGCCGGTCACGGTGGCCGGCCTCGCCGGGTGTGCGTGCATCCGCACCCGGCCCTCGACCACATGGCCGACCGGCCCGGTTCCGGGCGAGGCGAACGCGGTGATGCTCGTCGCATGCACCTTGCGGACGTTGCGCGCGGCGTGGATCTCGTCGGCGAACACCACCAGGCAGCCGGCCTGGCGGGCGGCCTGGCTGGCGGCGACCTGGACCGCGGCGAGAATGTTGGCGGGCCCGTCCGCCCCGGCCATGGCGGCATTGCGCATCGCACCGGTCACCACCACCGGGATGTCGCCCGCGTGCAGCAGGTCCAGCCCGTAGGAGGTCTCCTCGATCGTGTCGGTCCCCTGGATGACGACCGCACCGTCGATGCCGTCCGCGCCGCTCTCGGCATCGGCGATCTGAGCCGCGAGCGCGACGATGTCCGCGAGCGTCAGGCCGGCGCCGGGCACCTGCCGGACGGGACAGATCTGGATGTCGGCGCCGGTCTCGGCGAGCCCCGGCACGGCGGCGAGCAGCTGCTCGCCGGTCAGCGACGGCCGTACGCCGCTGGCGCCGCCCCCCGGCGAGGTCATGGCGATGGTCCCGCCGAGGGTGAACACCGCCACCCGCGCCGTCCGGGGGGTCCCGCTCACGGCTTGACCGGGCCCTCTCCGGCGCCGGTCCGGGTGATCGCGTCCGCGATCTCGCCGAGGTCGGTGTCGGTCAGCGGCAGCGACGCGGCCGGCAGCCAGCCGTCCACCTGACCGGGGCCCCGCGCGCCGACGATCGCGCCGGTCACGCCCGGCCACGCGAGCGTCCAGGCGACGGCCACCGCGGCGACCGGCACACCGTGCCGCTCGGCGACGGGCTGCAGCGCATCGGCCAGCGCCAGGTTCGCGTCCAGCCTGGTGGTGAACTCCGCGCTGCGGCGCCGCCAGTCGCCGTCGGGCAGGTTCTCCGCGCGCTCGCGGGAGAACGCCCCGGTGAGCAGCCCGGACTGCATCGGGGAGTAGACGATCACGCCGGTGCCATGCTCGGCGGCCCAGCGGATCTCGTCAGCGCTGCGGCGGCTGATCGCGGAGAACGGCGGCTGCAGCGAGTCCACATGGGCGATCTTCTCGGCCTCCTCCAGCTGGGCCACCGAGTGATTGGACAGCCCGATCGCGGCGACCTTGCCCTCGGCCTTGAGATCGGCCATCGCCTGCCAGTAGTCGCCGACCGGCGTGCCGTCATCGGACGGCCAGTGCACCTGGTACAGGTCGATCCGATCGGTGCGCAGCCGGCGCAGCGAAGCCTCGGCCTCGCGCCGGACGCTCGCCGCGTTGATCTCGTGCCGGGTCGGCCCGGACGGGTCGGCGGGGTCCCAGGTCACCCCCGCCTTGGTGAAGATAAACGGCCGGTCCGGCTCCCCGACGACGTCCAGCGCCCGGGCGACGACCTCCTCGGAGTGGCCGAGGCCGTACGCGGCCGCGGTGTCGATCCAGTTGACGCCGGACTCGACGGCGTGCCGGATCGCGGCGACCGACTGCTCGTCGTCCTGGGGGCCCCAGCCGAACTGCCAGTCACCGCCGCCGATCGCCCAGGCGCCGAAGCCGACGGTGGTGATCCGCATGCCACTCGTGCCGAGCGGCCTGGTGGGCAGGGACAAACCGTGCTCCTTCCTGAGTTGGTGGCCCGCTCACGTGTGGGGCTCAGGTGCGGGTGATCGCCGAGCGCCATGCCCGGACGCCCTCGGGATCGATGTTGACCTCGAGGGTGGCGGCGTCGATCGCGTCCACCCGCCAGCCGTCGGCGAAGCTCGCCCGGATCTCGTCCTGGGTGACCCGCCGCGGCCCGTAGCCCGGTGGCTGCCGGTCGCTGAAGCAGAGCATGAAGTAGCGGCCGCCGGGCGGGACGACGGAGCGCAGGCTCTCGACGTACGCCGCGCGGTTGTCGTCGTCGAAGACGTGGAACAGCCCGCAGTCGAGCACGGTGTCGAACTGCTCCCCGAGTTCGGCGAGCCGCAGCGCGTCCTGAACGGCGAAACGGGCCTCGACGCCGGCCTCCCGTGCCTTCCGGCGCGCGATCTCGATGGCGGCCGGCGCCGCGTCCACGCCGAGCACGGTCAGTCCGAGACGCGCGGCCATCAGCACGTGCTCGCCCGTCCCGCATCCGGCGTCCAGCACGCGGCCCCGGATGGTGCCGTCCTCGGCGAGTGCGAGGAACGCGGCCTGCGGCCGGCCGATGTCCCACGGCGGAGTGCCGGAGTACATCGCGTCGAAGTCCGCGGGGCCCCGGGTCGCGGCGCGCTCGCCCAGCCGGCGGGCCAGGTCTTCCAGCGTGCCGACGACGTGATCGGCGTCGCGCGGTTCCGGCATCCCGAGCGCCCCCGCGATTGCCCCGTTCACCGGCTCGCCGGCCTCGCGCAGGAACTGGCCCGGCAGCGGCTGGATGCGGCTCCGCCCGGGGTCCGCGGGGTCGCCCGTCATCTCGACCAGGCCGTCATCGGCCAGCCGCAACACCGATGCGGACACGCTCTCCGCCGGGAGCCCGGTCCGTTCCGCGATCGCGACAGCGGACGTACCGAAGTTCTCAAAAAGGTCGGTGAGCACCAGCCATTCGCTGGGCGAGATCCGGCGCAGCTTGGAGTCCCCGGGCAGCGCCTCGCCGCCGATGCTCATCAGCTGCCGCCCCAGCATGTACAGCTCAAGCCCGTTCATGGCCCGCACGGTACCTCAGCGGCCGGTCCACTTCGCGGGGCGCTTGGCCAGGAAGGCGGCGACGCCCTCGCGGAAGTCGTCGCTGCCGTAACAGCTGGCGAAGATGTCGTCGGCGGGTATCGAGTCGAGCGCCCGCAGCACCCGCCGGTCGGCCTCTTTGAACGCCGCCAGGGTGCGCGGCGCCAGCGCGGCGATGCGGGCGGCGGTGTCCTCGACATGCCGGCCGAACGCCTCGCGCGGCACGACCTCGCTCACCAGCCCGGCCGCCGCCGCTGCCGGGGCATCGATGAGGGACGCGGTCATCAGCAGCGCGAGCGCACGGGAGCGGCCGATCGCCGCGTACAACCGCCCGATGACGGCGGGCGACAGGCAGTTGCCGAGTGTCCGCGCCACCGGCGCACCGAAGGTGGCGTCGTCGCGCGCGATGACGATGTCGCAGCACAGCGCGAGGGCCAGGCCGTTGCCGACCGCCGGTCCCTCCACCGCCGCGATCGCCGGGACCGGGAGCGCGGCGACCGCGCCCAGCATCGCGGCGGTGTGGTGCTCGTACTCGACCCCGTCGGCGCCGCCGCCCGGCCCGTCGGCGCGGAAGTCGCTGAACTCCGCGATGTCGGTCCCGGCCGCGAAGGCCCGCCCGCCGGCGCCCTGCAGCACCGCGACACGGACTTGACCCGACCCGGCGGCGCTGGTCACCTCACCGCAGGCGGCTATCAGCTGGTCGAACATGACGTAGGTCAGTGCGTTGAGCTTGCGGGGATTGGCCAGAACGATCCGCGCGACCGGTCCGTCGATCTCCAGGTTCACCTGCTGCTCAGTCATCCGCCCGCCTTCCGGGGCCGGCCGCGCCGTCGGCCGTTATGTCGTGAAATCCGGCAATCTCCGCGTTGTGCTCGCCCAGCACCGGCGGCGGCCGCCGGATGCTGGCGGGTGTCCTGCTGAGCTTCAGCGGCGATCCGACCAGGTTCAGCGTCCCGGCTTCCCGGTGAGCGATCTGCTGGATCATGCCGCGTGCGAGCGCATGCGGGTCGCCGCCGAGGATCTGCCCGTAGTCCAGCACCGGTCCGGCGGGAACCCCCGCGCCGAGCAGCAGCTCGACCCACTCGTCCGTCCCCCGGGCGCGGAAGATGGGCTCCAGCTCGGCGATCAGCGCGGGCCGGTTGTCCATCCGGTCGGCGTTGGCGGCGAAGCGCGGGTCGTCGGTCAGCTCGGGCCGGCCGATGGCGTCACAGAGCCTCGCCCACAGCCGCTGGTTGTTCGCGCCGATCGCGAGGTAGCCGTCGCTGCTGCGCAGCACCTGGTAGGGCGCCGACATCCGGTGCGCCGAGCCGAGGCGCTGCGGCACGTTCCCGGTGCTCCAGTGCTCCGCGGATTCCCACACCGACATCGCCAGCACCGCCTCGTACAGCGACGTCTCCACGTGCTGGCCCTCCCCGGTCGACAGCCGGTGCAGATAGGCGCTGAGGATGCCGATCCCGCACAGCAGCCCGGCTCCCAGATCGCCGATCGGCAGGCCGCACTTGACCGGGGCGCCGTCCGGTTCCCCGGTGACGCTGATGGCGCCCGCCATCGCCTGGGCGATCAGGTCGTAGCCGGGTCGCTGCGAGTACGGGCCGGACTGGCCGAATCCGGAGATGCTGGCGTAGACCAGTTCCGGCTTGCGGGCCGACAGCGCCGGGTAGCCGATGCCGAGCCGTTCGGCGACTCCCGGCCGGAAGCTCTCGATCACGACGTCGGCGGAGTCCACCAGGCGGAGGAATGTGTTCAGCCCGTCCTCGGAGCGCAGATCGAGTTCGACGCTGCGCTTGTTGCGGTTTAGCGCGTAGAAGCCGGGACTGTCGCCTCCCGGCCCGGGCCGGCCCCACGACCTCCGGGTCTGGTCGCCCGCCCCGGGGACCTCCACCTTGATCACGTCCGCGCCCAGGTCCGCGAGCACCATCGTGCAGAACGGGCCTGCCATCACCTGCGTCAGGTCCAGGACCCGGATTCCAGCGAGGGCCGAATCGCCCACTGTGACCTCCTCCTCGTCCGCCCGCGCTCCCCCGCTGGTCAATGCACCGCCGAAACGATCCCATCACGTCCAGCGCCGCCGGTCTCAGCGGGGCCAGCGGCCGGACCCGGATGCGATGATCAAGCGTGAACGATATCCAGCCCGAGCTGTGGGTCCAGGGCGCCGCCGCCGCCGTCGCCTTCTACCAGACGGCGTTCGGCGCGACCATCCTGCACCGGGTCGGCGACGGCGACGACATCGTCGCCCAACTGGGCGTCGGGGACGCGGCATTCTGGGTGGCGCCGGCGGAAAATGGCGGCAAGCGGCTGAGCCCGCGGGCGATCGGCGGGCCGCACCCGACGGCGGCTCGGGCGGCCCGCACGCCTGATCAGCCGCGCTGCGGGCCGGTCGCGACCGGACGGGACGGGTCACCGATCCAGTCCGACCATGATCCGGCGTACAGGGCGGCCGGGATCCCCGCCAGCGCGAGCGCGAGGACCTCGTGCGAGGCGGTGATCCCGGAACCGCAGTAAGCGGCCGCCTCGCGCCTCGCGCTCCCCGGTGCCAGCCTCAGTTCCGCGAACCGCGCGCGCAGCTCATCCGGGCCGCGGAAAACCCCGTCGCCGCGCACGTTCTCGGCCGTCGGCGCGCTCACGGCGCCGGGGATGTGCCCCGCCACCGGGTCCACCGGCTCCACCTCGCCGCGGTACCGCTCCCCGGCCCGGGCATCCAGCAGCACCCCGGTACGGGCGAAACGGCCGGCGGCGGCCGCGTCGAGCACCGGCATGCCGCCGGGACGGGCGGTGAAATCTCCCGGCGGGCCGGCCGGAGCCCCGGGCGCACCTGGTTCAGCCGGCAACCCGGCCGCCGTCCACGCCCCGAAGCCGCCGTCCAGCACCTGGACCTGGTCGTGACCGAAGTAGCGCAACGTCCACCAGGCGCGAGCGGCCGCGGTCGAATCGGCATCGTCGTAGACAACCACCGGCTGGCCGGTGCGCACGCCGGCCCGGCGCATCACCCGCTCGAACTCACCGGCCGCGGGCAGCGGATGCCGTCCGCCGGCCCCCGGCGCACCGCAGAGTTCGCCGTCGAGATCGAGGAACACCGCGCCGGGAATGTGGCCCTCCCGGTAGCTGTCGATGCCGGGCGGCCCCCCGAGCCGCCAGCGAACGTCCAGGACGACCGGGGTTCCCGCCTCCGCGCGGCCCGCCGACGGCGCCTGCCTCAGCGCTGGTCCGGACCCGGGCGGAAGCGAACCCAGCGCCCGGGCCAGCGATGATGCGTCGATCAGCGGATACACCGCAGTCATCCCCTCCGTTATCCCCGCGGTCACGCCGTCCGTCATGGCCATCCCTCATGGCCTTCCGTCATGGCCTTCCGTCATGGCCTCCGTCATGGAGGCCTGCCTACCATGGATCTACCATGTCGGCCCCGGCAAATGGCGTTGCAGCGGCGATGAGGGCTGCCGCCGCGACCTTCACCGCCAGCCTCACCGGCGAGCAGCGTGCGGCCGCGGTTCTCCCGTTTGCCGACATGGCACGGACGCGATGGACGTACATGCCGCTTCCGCGGCCGGGGGTCAGCCTGCTGCGGTTGGACCGCGGAGCCCGCAAGGCGGCACACCGGCTGCTGGCCACCGCGCTGTCCCGGCAGGCGTTCGCCCAGGCCGTGACGATCATGGCGTTCGAGGAGGTTCTCGACCTCGACGAGCACGGCCGGCTCGGGCGCCACAGCGATGACTATTACGTGCTCATCTTGGGCGATCCCGGCGGGCAGACGTGGGCCTGGAGGTTCGAGGGCCACCATGTCTCCGTCACCGCCACCGTCTCGGCCGACCGGGCCGTGGTGGCGCCGCTGTTCCTCGGTTCCAACCCCGCCCGCGTCGAGCACGCGGGCGAGACCGTGCTCGGCCCGGTGTGGCTGGAGGAGCAGTGGGGGCGCGCGATCATCACCGGCATGCCCGCAGCCCTGCGCCGGCAGGCGATCATCGCCGATGCGGCCCCGCGGGACATCGTCACCGGGACCAGCGACCAGGCCCCGGAGCGGCTGGAGCCCGCCGGGATACCGGCCGCGCGCCTGGACCGGGCGTCCAGCGAGCTTCTGCGGCGGCTGGTGGACCGCTACCTCGGCCGGCTCACCCCGGCACTGGCGGAGCACGAGTCCGCCGGCCTGGACATCGCGTCGCTCACGTTCGCCTGGGCGGGAGGCGTGCGCCCCGGGGAGGGCCACTACTACCGGTTGCAGGCCGACGGGCTGCTGATCGAATACGACAACACCCAGCGCAGCGCCAACCACGCCCACACCGTGCTGCGCAAGCCGGGTGCGGACTTCGGGGCGCAACTGCTCCCCCGGCATCTGGCGGCAGAGCGCGGCTGACGGCGCGACGTTCGCTCCGGTCAGATCGCGCGGTCAGATCGCGCGGTCAGATCGCGCCGTGCATCAGCAGCGGGACCAGCTGCTCATCCTGGGTCAGCGAGCCGTGCATGCCGACCAGCGCCGACTCCCGCGGCTCGGCCTTGGTCGCGACGATCGCGGTCGTTCCGGCCGGAGCCGCGACCACATCCCCGATCCGCGGCTCGAGATCCGGCCGTACCTCGCCGAACCAGCCCTCGGCGACCGCTTCGTCCCGGGACCGCACGGCCGCCCGTTCCCCCAGGACTTCCCGCCAGGCGGCGAGGACATCGGCGGCGGCACCCGGCTCCGTGTACACATGCCGCGCCCGCGGCTCACCGCCGAGCAGCGCGACGCCGTCCCGCAGCGCCGGCGTGTCGTCGACGTCGATCCGCTCGTCCGGACCGACATCGATCATCCCGTGGTCGGCGGTCACGTACAGGAGGGAGCCGTCGGGCATGCCGGTCGCCAGCTGCTCGGCGAGCTTGTCGACGTGCACCAGGTGGTACCGCCACGCGGCCGAGGAGACGCCGTGCGTGTGCCCGGTGGCGTCCAGGTCGCCGTGGTAGGCGGTCGCCAGCACCGGGTCCCCGCCGGCCAGCGCGTGCTGGGCCTCAGCCGCGATCGCGCCGAGGGTGTCGGCGCCGATGTACTCCGCACCGCGGGCGAAGGCCGTAGTCAGGCCGGTACCGCGGAAACGGCTGGAGGCGACATGGCAGGCGCGGACCCCCGCGGCGGCGGCCCGCTGGTAGATGGTGCGCGCGGGCTGCCACTCGGCCGGGTCGACGTCGGCGTCCCAGCGCAGCCCGTTCAGCAGCTTGCCCTGGCCGGGAATCGCGACCTGGTAGCCGAGCATCCCGTGCTCGCCCGGCGTCCGTCCGGTGCCCAGCGAGCCCAGGCTGGTGACCGTCGTCGATGGGAAGCCGGACGCGATCGGCCCACCCCGGTCGGCCAGTTCGGACAGGAACGGCGCGGCAGCGCGGTGATCGCGCAGCAGCTCCCAGCCGAGCCCGTCCACCACCAGCAGGCAGACCCGGACCGCGGCGGGAAGACCGAGCGGATTGGGCTCACCGCGTACCCCGAGGGAGGCCAGCAGCGAGCAGGCCAGGTCCGGCAGCGTCCCGCTGCCGTAGGGCGGCGGGTTCAGCGGCGGTATCGGCTCGGTCGTCATGCGCGGTCCTCCCGTGCCTCGGCGCGATCATCGTTTCACTCGCCCGGCGGGCAGGACATAGGCGGCCCCCCGCCGAAGCCGGCCGGACCAGGTGACGGCCCGGGCCGCGGGAACGCCGGCACCCGCGGGCGCCGGTCACGCGCCCAGGTGTGCCGTCGCCGCCGCCAGGGCTTCGGCGAAGTCGAGCACCTGGGTGATCCCGTCACGCCCGTCAGCCGCCTCGCTCACCCGCAAGGTCAGGTCGTCTGTCGTGATCGTGCCGCTGTAGCCGTGATCGGCGTCACAGTTCTCGTCCCCGCAGTGGGCGGGCTCCAGTTCGACGTGTGACAGGACGTTCCAGCCGATGGTGAGCATCACCTCGCTCGGCGTCGTGACCCCCGGGACATACGACGCGGGATCGGGCACCACCCGGGTGAGCGCCACGGACTGGATCCGGGAAAAACGGACCGCCTCGGTACTGGTCTCCGCGCTCGGCACCTCCTCCGGCTCGGACCCGGGGTGCTCATCGGTGTGGCTGTAGATCAGCCTGGTCTGGGTGAGCACGAGCACGGTGATGTGGCGGCGCACCTCCATCGCTGGATCGAAGATCGCGTCATGGTGGACGACGTATGACACCACGGGCTCGGAGCCGAGTGCCGACGCGACAGCATCGGTTACCAGGCCGGGATAGTAGCCGGTGCGCTCGATCGCCGACCGCAGGCCCTCGACCGTGGCTTGGGTATCCGTCATTCCTCCATCCTGCACCGTCCCCACCGCCAGCCGCGAATGCCTCAGCCGGGCGCATAACCTCGTCAGCCATGGTGCTCGCAGGGCTGCGGCTGGCGGTCTCGCTACTCACGGTGATCCCGGTGAGCGGGCGGCGCGCGGAACCGGCCGCACCCGGACGGCGGACCGTGGCCGCCGCGATGGCCTGGGCGCCGGCCGTGGGCCTGCTGCTGGGCGCGATCGCGGCGGTGGTCCTGGAGGCGGCGGACCGGCTTCTCGCCGCACCGCTGGTCGCCGCCACGCTCGCGGTCGCGTCCCTCGCGCTGCTCACCCGCGGCATGCACCTGGATGGGCTCGCCGACCTGGCCGACGGGCTGGGCAGCGGCAAGCCGGCCGCGGGAGCGCTGGAGGTGATGAGGCGCTCCGACATCGGGCCGTTCGGCGTCGTGACCCTCGTCCTGACACTGCTCGCGCAGGTCGCGGGACTGGCGCAGGCACAGTCGCACGGCCACGGACCCGCGGCCCTGATCGCGGCGGCGGCGGCCGGGCGGCTGGCGATCACCTGGGCGTGCCGCCGGGGCGTTCCGGCCGCCCGGCCCGGGGGGCTTGGCGCGATGGTCGCGGGCACGCTGCCGCCGCTCGTCCCGGCCGCTCTCACCGCGGTTCTGCTCGGCCTGGCGGCGCTGGCCGCCTGGCTGCTGCCGGGCCGGACCGGTGGCTGGCTGCTGCCCGCCGCGGCGGCCGCCGGGCTGGGCACCGCGCTGGCGCTGGAGCGGCATGCCCGGCGGCGGCTCGGCGGGATCACCGGCGACGTGCTCGGCGCGATCGCGGAGACCGCGGCCGCCGCCTGCCTCGTGGTGGCCGCAGCCCGCTGAGGCCGTGGGTGCCAGGCACCACCCGGGCGCACGCCAGGCACCGGCAGCGCGGGCAGGCATTAGCATCGGCAGGGTGAGCCCCACCCTGCAGACCAGCCATGCCTCCCCCCGCTCCATCGACGCCGACGTCGTCGTCATCGGTGTGGCCCCCGGACCCGACGGACCGCGTCCGGCGGCCGGCGCGCAGGAGATCGAGGAAGCCTTCGACGGCGAACTGCCGGCCGTACTCGCCGCTCTCGGCGCGACCGGCAGGGCCGAGGAGATCACCAAGATCCCGGCCCTCGGCCGGCTGGGGGCCCCGCTGCTCGTCGCGGCCGGCCTCGGTGATCAGCAGCCTCCCGCCGGTGAGGCCCTGCGGCGGGCCGCCGGTGCCGCGGTGCGCGCGGTGACCGGGGAACCGAGCAACGCCGTTAAGGAGAAACGAACGCGCACCATCGCCCTGGCGATGCCGGCGACGAACGCGGCAGAAGCCGGGGCCGTGGCGCTCGGCGCAATCCTCGGCGGGTACGTCTTCGACCGGTACCGGACCAGCGGCGGCGGGCCCGAGCCACAGCTGACCCTGCTGATCCCGTCGTCCGGCGGGGGGAGCGCCGCGGAGACACCGGGAGCGGGCGCCGAGCGGGCACGGCTGGTCGCCGGCGCGGTGGCGCTGGTGCGCGACCTGGTGAACGTGCCGCCATCGGATCTCGCGCCCGAGGACCTGGCCGCCGAGGCGGAGCGGGTCGCCGGGCGGTGCGGCCTCGGCTGCGAGGTCCTGGGCGAGAAGGAACTCACCGAGCAGGGGTACGGCGGCATCCTCGGCGTCGGCCAGGGCTCCGTCCGCGGGCCCCGGCTGGTCCGGCTGGCGTACCGGCACCCGGACGCGAGCCAGACCCTGGTGCTGGCCGGCAAGGGCATCACATTCGACTCCGGCGGCCTGTCGCTCAAGCCGTCCGCCGCGATGCAGACGATGAAGTCGGACATGGGCGGGGCAGCGGCGGTACTCGGCGCCCTGCAGGCGATCGCCGCGCTCCGGCCGGCCGTGAACGTCGTCGGCTACCTGCCGCTGGCCGAGAACATGCCGAGCGGTACCGCGCAGCGGCCGTCGGACGTGCTGACGATCTACGGCGGGAAGACCGTCGAGGTGCTCAACACCGACGCCGAGGGGCGGCTGGTGCTCGCGGACGTGCTCGTCCGCGCCGCCGAGGACGAGCCGGCGCTGATCGTCGACGTCGCCACCCTGACCGGCGCGCAGATCGTCGCGCTCGGCAGCCGGGTCAGCGGCGTGATGGCCAGCGACGACGCGGTCCGCAACGCGGTGGTCGACGCGGCCGGCCGCGCCGGTGAGGCGATGTGGCCGATGCCGCTGCCGGAGGAACTGCGCAAGGGACTGGACTCCTCGGTCGCCGACATCGCCAACATCGCGCCGGACCGCAACGCGGGCATGCTCGTGGCCGGAACCTTCCTGCGCGAATTCATCCCGAACGGCACGCGCTGGGCTCACCTCGACATCGCGGGCCCCTCCTTCAATGAAGGCGAGCCTTTCGGGTATACGCCCAAGGGCGCCACCGGTGCGGCGACCCGCACGCTCGTGCAGATCGCGGAGGACGTGGCGGACGGCCGGCTGTGAAGGCACAATTGACGGCGCATTCTGCCGCCGGCACGGCGATCCCGCCGAGGTTCAGCCGTGCCCGCTTGTGCGCCGTGACCGGCCCCGAGAGCTAAGGAGTATCTGTGGCGGACAGCACAGGCCCATATGACCTCGTCGTCCTGGGCGGTGGCAGCGGCGGTTACGCGTGTGCCATCCGCGCGGCGGAGCTCGGCAAGCGCGTCGTGATGATCGAGAAGGACAAGGTCGGCGGCACCTGCCTGCACCGGGGATGCATCCCGACCAAGGCGCTGCTGCATGCCGCGGAGGTCGCAGACGAGACACGGGAGAGCGCCGCCGTCGGGGTCAAGGCGACGTTCGAGGGCATCGACGTGCCGGCCGTGCAGTCCTACAAGGACAAGGTCGTCAACCGGCTGTGGAAGGGCCTCCAGGGCCTGATCGGCAGCCACGGGATCGAAGTGGTCCAGGGCGACGGCCGGCTGATCTCCCCCACCGAGGTCCAGGTGGGCGACACCGTCTACGAAGGGGCGCACGTCGTCCTCGCCACCGGCTCCCAGTCGAAGACGCTGCCCGGGCTCGACTTCGACGGCGAACGGGTGATCTCCAGCGACGACGCGCTGACCCTGGACCGGGTGCCGCGCTCCGCCGTCATCCTCGGCGGCGGGGTGATCGGCGTCGAGTTCGCCAGCGTCTGGCGGTCGTTCGGCGCCGACGTGACGATCGTCGAGATGCTGCCGCACCTGGTTCCGACGGAGGACGAATCCAGCTCGAAGGTGCTGGAGCGGGCGTTCCGGCGCCGCGGCATCAAATTCGAGCTCGGCGCGCGCTTCCAGGCCGTCAAGACCACCGAGACCGGGGTGACGGTGAGCCTGGAGGGCGGCAAGACGATTGACGCGGAGCTGCTGCTGGTCGCGGTGGGCCGCGGGCCGGTGTCCGCCGGGCTCGGGTACGAGCATGCCGGGGTGGAGATGGAGCGCGGCTTCGTCAAGGTGGACCCGCTCGGCCAGACGAACGTCCCCACCATCAGTGCGGTCGGCGACCTGATCCCGGGCCCGCAGCTGGCGCACGCGGGGTTCGGCGAGGGGATCATGGTCGCCGAGCGGCTGGCCGGCCTGAAGCCGGCGCCGATTGACTACGACGGCGTACCCCGGGTCACCTACTCCAACCCGGAGGTCGCGTCGGTGGGAATCAGCTCCGCGACCGCCGCTGAACGCGGGATCCCGGTCAAGGAGGTGACCTACAACCTGGGCGCGAACGGCCGGAGCCTGATCCTGCAGACCCAGGGGCAGGCGAAGGTCATCGCAGCGGCGGACGGCGACCAGGCTGGGCCGGTGCTCGGCGTCCACCTGATCGGCTCCCGGGTCGGCGAGCTGATCGCCGAAGGCCAGCTGATCTACAACTGGGAGGCGCTGCCCGCCGAGGTGGCCCAGCTCATCCACCCCCACCCGACCCAGTCCGAAGCGCTCGGCGAGGCCCACCTGGCCTTGGCGGGCAAGCCGCTGCACGTGCACTCCTAGACCCAGAGGAGCCGCTGAAGCTATGTCCGTGTCCGTGAAAATGCCGCAGCTTGGGGAGAGCGTAACCGAGGGGACCGTCACCCGCTGGCTCAAGAAAGAGGGCGAGCGGGTGGACCAGGACGAGCCATTGCTCGAAGTGTCGACCGACAAGGTGGACACCGAGATCCCCTCGCCGGCCGCCGGGGTGCTGCGCGGGATCGTGGTCGACGAGGAGGAGACCGTCGAGGTCGGCGCCGAACTCGCGGTGATCGACGAGCAAGGCGCTGAGGCCGGGGCGCCCAGCGAATCGGCCGGGCCGGCCGCCTCCCAGGCGGCCGAGCCAGCCGAGGCGCCCGCCGCCTCTCCGGCGCCCGAGCCCGAGCCGGCTCCTGCGGCTCCCGCCCAGGAGGCGCCGCCGGCTCCCCCGCCACCACCGGCCGAGCCCGCCCCTGCACCGCAGCCCGCGGCAGCGCAGCCCGCGGCGGCGCAGGCGCCGTCGGCGGGAGCGCCGTCCCAGGATGGCGAGGTTCCGGCTCAGGTGGCGCCGTCCGGGCGTTATGAAGCGCCCGCCGCCGCTGCCCGCGGCCAGCAGGCGCCGCCCTCCGCGCCGGGCGGACCGGACTCCGGAACGTACGTCACGCCGCTGGTACGCAAGCTCGCCGCCGAGCACGGCGTCGATCTCGGCTCCGTGACCGGGACCGGCGTCGGCGGCCGCATCCGCAAGCAAGACGTGCTCGAGGCAGCTCGCGCGCAGAGCCCCCCGGCGGCTGCCGCGCCGCCGGCCGAGCAGCCCGCCGCCGCACCGAGCACGGCCCCGCCCCAGCAGGCTCCGGCCCCGCAAGCTCCGGCCCCGCAAGCTCCGGCGGCCGCCCAGCCGGCGGCTGCGGTGCAGCCCGCGGCGCCCGCCGGGAGCACCGCCGCCCCGGAATCGCCGCTGCGCGGCAGGACCGAGAAGCTGAGCCGTCCACGGCAGGTGATCGCCCAGCGGATGGTCGAGTCCCTGCAGACGTCGGCTCAGCTCACCACCGTGGTCGAGGCCGACATGACGCGGATCGCCCGGCTGCGTGACCGCGCGAAAGCCAGCTTCGAGGCCCGCGAGGGCGTCAAGCTGTCGTTCCTGCCGTTCTTCGCCCGCGCCACGCTCGAGGCGCTGAAGGTGCACCCCAAGCTCAACGCGGTGCTCGACACGCAGAACAACCAGGTCACGTATCACGACGCCGAGCATCTCGGGATCGCCGTGGACACCGAGCGCGGCCTGATGGTCCCGGTGATCCACAAAGCTGGCGACCTGAACCTGGCGGGGCTCGCCCGGCAGATCGCCGATCTCGCCGAGCGCACCCGTTCCGGCCAGGTCGGGCCGGACGAGCTCTCCGGGGGCACCTTCACGCTGACCAACACAGGCAGCCGCGGCGCACTGTTCGACACGCCGATCATCAACCAGCCCCAGGTGGGGATCCTCGGGACCGGGGCCGTGGTGAAACGGCCGGTCGTGGTCGAGGACCCGGCGCTGGGCGAGGTCATCGGGGTGCACTCGATGTCGTACCTCGCGCTCACCTACGATCACCGGCTCATCGACGGCGCCGACGCGGCCCGGTTCCTGGCGACGGTGAAGCAGCGGCTGGAAGAGGGCGCGTTCGCGGCCGACCTCGGCCTGTGACGGGCGCCCCGGGTTCGGTGGCCGGCGACTCGGTGACGCTGTGAAGGTGGCGATGACCGGCGCGTCCGGTCTGATCGGTTCCGCGGTGGCCGCTGACCTCCGGTCCAGCGGCCACCAGGTGATCCGGCTGGCGCGGCGGGCACCCACGGCGCCCGACCAGGTCCGCTGGGATCCCCGCGCTCCCGGGGCGGGGCTCGACCCGGACGCACTGCAGGGGACCGACGCGGTCCTGCACCTCGCCGGCGCCCCGGTCGCCCGCCGCTGGACCGCCGCCTACAAGGCCGAGATCCGGTCCAGCCGGGTGGACGGCACCCGGAACCTGGCCACCGCGCTCGCCGGGCGTACCGACCGTCCCGCCGTCCTGATCTGCGCATCGGCCGTCGGCTGGTACGGCCGGACGGCGGGCCGCGAGGTGGATGAGACCGCGCCCGCCGGTTCCGGGTTCCTCGCCGGGGTGGTCCGTGACTGGGAGGCGGCCGCGGAGCCCGCCCGCGAAGCGGGGATCCGCGTCGTCCACCTGCGCAGCGGCCTGGTGCTGGCGAAGCGCGGCGGGCTGCTCGGCACCACGCTGTCGTTGTTCCGGCTCGGCCTGGGCGCGCGGATGGGCACCGGCGCGCAGTACATGAGCTGGATCTCGCTGACCGATGAGGTCGGCGCGATCCGGTTCCTGCTGGCGTCCGACGGCCTGTCCGGCCCGTTCAACCTGACCGCGCCGCAAACGGTGACGAACGCCGGGTATACCGCCGCGCTGGCCCGGGCGGTGAGGCGCCCCGCGCTGCTGAGCGTCCCGGAGCCGGTGCTGCGCCTCGCGGCCGGTGAGCTGGCCGAGGACATCCTGTCCGACGTGCGGGCGGTACCGCACCGGCTGCTGGACGCCGGCTACGAGTTCCAGTACCCGGCCATCGACGCCGCCCTGGCCGCCGAATTGCGCCGCTGACCCGCGCCGCTGACCTGCGCCGCTAACTGTCGCTGACCTGCGCCGCTAACTGGGGCGGTCACCGGCGGCCGGCCTACCGGGTTTCCCGGTACATCTCGGCGACCAGGAACGCGAGGTCCAGCGACTGGCCGCGGTTGAGCCGCGGGTCGCAAACGGTCTCGTAGCGCTGGTGCAGGTCCGTCTCGACCACCGGATGCCCGCCGCCGACACATTCGGTGACGTCGTCGCCGGTGAACTCGATGTGGATCCCACCCGGGTGGGTGCCGAGCCGGCGGTGCACCTCGAAGAACCCGGTGACCTCGTCGATCACGTCATCGAAGCGCCGAGTTTTGTGGCCGCTCGGCGCCTCGAACGTGTTGCCGTGCATCGGGTCGCACACCCACGCCACCTGCGCTCCGCTCGCGGCGACCTTCTCCACCAGCGGCGGCAGCGCGGTGCGGACCCGGGACGCTCCCATCCGGGTGATCAGCGTGAGACGGCCGGGCTCGTGGCCGGGGTCCAGGGCGTCGATCAGCTCCAGCACCTCTGCCGCGCTGGCGCCCGGGCCGATCTTCACGCCCAGGGGGTTACGGATCTCCCGGGCGAAGGCGACGTGGGCGCCATTCAGCGCACGGGTGCGCTCGCCGATCCACGGGAGGTGGGCCGACACGTCATAAGGCTGGCCGGTGCGGGAGTCGATCCGGGTGAGCGCGCGCTCGTAGTCGAGCAGCAGCGCCTCGTGGCTGGAGTAGAGCTCAACCGAGTGGAACTCCTCCGGGTCCGCCCCGCAGGCGTGCATGAACGCGATCGCCCGGTCGATCTCCCCGGCGATCCGCTCGTACCGCTGTCCGGACGGGCTGGTCGAGACGAAGTCCTGGTTCCACGCGTGTACCTGCCGCAGGTCAGCGTATCCGCCGCTGGCGAACGCGCGGCATAGGTTCAGCGTCACCGCCGAGTAGTGGTAGGCGTCGAGCAGCCGCCCGGGGTCGGGTGCCCGCGCCCCGGCGGTGAACTCATAGCCGTTGACGGCGTCGCCCCGGTACACCGGAAGCTCGGTGCCGTCGCGGTCCTCGGTCGGCGATGTGCGGGGCTTCGCGAACTGCCCGGCCATCCGGCCGACCTTCACCACCGGGACGCTCGCGGCGTAGGTGAGCACGACGGCCATCTGCAGCAGGGTGCGGAGCTTGGCGCGGACCGCGTCGGCGGTCGCGCCCGCGAACGTCTCGGCGCAGTCGCCGCCCTGCAGCAGGAACGCCTCCCCGCGGGCTACCGCGGCGATGCGCTCCCTGAGCTGGTCGCACTCGCCCGCGAACACCAGCGGCGGGAGCGTCTGCAGCTTGCTGACGACCGAGCGCAGCCGCTGCGGGTCGGGCCAATCCGGCTGCTGCAGCGCCGGCGCGGCGGCCGCGGCCGTGTCCCCCGCGTGCGCGGCGTCCCCCGCGCGCCCGGCCGGGGCGGTGTCGGTGTGATCCGGCGTCCCATCCACACCAGCCAAGGGTAGAAGAACGGGCTCCCGGCCGGACACGCCGAGGTCGGCGCGGCCCGGTCAGCCTTGCTTGCGCCGCCGCTCGCGCATCGTTTTCGCCTGCGCCGCGACCCGTGTCCTGGCGTTGAACGCGGCCAGGAACGCCCGGTCGGCGGGGGAATCCTTCTGCGGCAGCATCCCGACGCCACGGGCGAAAGCCGCGCCGTCGTAGTAGATCGTGTTGTGCTGGACCTTGCCGCCGTTGATGTCCATCACATCCACGCCCCGCAGTTCCACCCGGCGTCCGGTCGGGTTGATGCCCTGGAACGTGCCCCCGGTGAAGGTGCCGGATACGTGCCACTGGACCACCGCCGTGGATCCGGCGGAGACGACCCGGTCGACGATGGTGGTGAAGTCCGGGAAAGCGGCGTAGATCTCGGCGAAGAGCCCGCCGATCGCATCCGGCCCGCGGAATTCGCCGATCGGCACGAAGTCGTCCACCGTCTCCGGTGTCACGAGTTCCTTCACCTTGTCCAGATTGTGGCCGCCGACGGCCTCGAACAGGCGGCGGGCGACATCCTCCGCAGCGCGGGTCTGAGTGGCCATGGGCCTCACCTCCTGTTACCTGACGCTAACCGAGCGCACCTGCGGTGCGCCAGTTGCCGTCCGGCCGGCCGCGCGTTGACTGTCAGCGCCCGGCCCCGTTGGCGGGCTCAGCTCAGGACGGCGGCCCGTCGCGGCGGGATCGAACGTCGATGACCACCGGCTCTCCGGGCTCGGTGTCGAACATCGGGATCCGCCACAGCGGCGGCACCGGTCCCACGTGGCCGGTGTGCGCCATCACCATGCGCATCGTCATCCGCATCAGCCAGCGGGCGCGCAGCACCAAGATGGCCGCCACGGGCAGCTCCGCCAGCAGCGCGGACGCCAGGCTCAACCAGAAGCCGCTGGAACCCCAGTCCAGCATCACGTCGAACCAGGCGTCGCAGCACAGCAGCGTCGCGGTGACGATCAGGCACCCGATCACCACCTGCCGCCGGTGCCACAGGGCCCAGCCGGTCACCGCGAACGCGGCGAGCAGGGCTACGTCGAACCCGACCCAGGCCGGCCCCCAGTGCGCCGTCGTGTACCTCGACGGCAGCGTCGCGGCGAGCAGCGCCGTCCATCCAGCCAGGACGATGCACACCCCGGCGGTGATCCGGATCGCCAGCCAGCGCCACCTCAGCAGCCGCGGGTCGTCGAGCAGGTGCGGCTCGTCGATCGCGGCGATCGCGCGGAGCAGCCTGGCGCGCTCCTCCGGGCTCATCTGCCTCAGCTCGGCCTCGTCAATCACTACGGCGGCCTCCCGTTCCGCACCACTGTGTGCCACCGTAGGCCTCCCTCCTCCGCGGTCCGGTCAGCACCGCTGAAGCGGCTCCCCCGGTCCTCGACGCGACCACCACGATCCCTTACCACACGGCACAACGGCACCGCGGCGTACCCGCCGGGTTACCCTGGCCGGGTGAGAACGGCATCGGAGCTGGTGTTCGACCACGTGGGCCTCGGCGCTGCCGCGGTGCCCTACGAGCGGGGCTGGGACCTGCAACGGCAGGTGCACGAGCAGCGTGTCCGCGGCGCAATCCCGGATACCTGCCTGCTGCTCGAGCACGAACCCGTCTACACCGCCGGCAAGCGCACCGGCGCGCTGGAGCGGCCGGTGGCCGACCCCGGCGCCCCGGTCATCGACGTGGACCGCGGCGGGAAGATCACCTGGCACGGGCCGGGCCAGCTGACCGGATACCCGGTCGTCAAGCTGCCCGATCCAGTGGACGTGGTGGCGTATGTCCGGACGCTGGAGGAGGCGCTGATCGGTGTCTGCGCGGACTTCGGCGTGCGGGCCGGCCGGGTGCAGGGCCGCAGCGGCGTGTGGGTGAGCGGCGACGGAACCGGCCCCGACCGAAAGATCGCCTCCATCGGGATCCGCGTGGCGCGGGGCGTCACCATGCACGGCTTCGCCCTGAACTGTGACTGCGACCTGGCCTGGTTCGGCCGTATCGTGCCGTGCGGCATCCCGGATGCGGTGATGACCAGCCTGTCCGCCGAGGCGGGCCGGCCGGTGACGGTGCCGGACGTGATCGGCCCGGTGCAGCGCCGCCTGGCCGGCGCTCTCGGCGCCAGCGGCTGGCGGGTGGCCGGCCATGGCCAGCCGCTGACGGCTATAGCCTGAAAACGTGGTAGTGGCACCCGAAGGACGCCGGATGCTCCGGCTCGAAGCGCGAAACAGCCAGATCCCGATCGAGCGCAAACCCCCGTGGATCAAGACCCGGCTGCGCACCGGCCCCGAGTACACCGCGCTAAAGAACCTCGTCCGCCGCGAGGGCCTGCACACGGTGTGCGAGGAAGCCGGCTGCCCGAACATCTTCGAATGCTGGGAGGACCGGGAGGCGACGTTCCTGATCGGCGGGGACCAGTGCACCCGCCGGTGTGACTTCTGCCAGATCGACACCGGCCGCCCAGCGGCGCTGGACACCGGCGAGCCGCTCCGGGTGGCGGAATCGGTGTCGTCGATGCGGCTGCGGTACGCGACCGTGACCGGTGTGGCGCGCGACGACCTGGACGACGGCGGGGCGTGGCTGTACGCGGAGACCTCCCGGCAGATTCACGCGGTTGTTCCCGGATGCGGCGTGGAGCTGCTCATCCCGGACTTCAATGCCGAACCCGAGCGGCTCGCGCACGTGTTCTCCAGCCGCCCGGAGGTGCTCGCGCACAACATCGAGACGGTGCCGCGCATCTTCAAGCGGATCCGCCCGGGCTTCCGGTTCCAGCGGTCGCTCGACGTGCTGACCGCGGCGCGGGAGGCGGGCCTGGTGACCAAGTCCAACCTGATCCTCGGGCTTGGCGAGGAACGGGACGAGGTCTCCCAGGCGATGGCAGACCTGCTCGACGCCGGCTGCGAGCTGCTGACCATCACCCAGTACCTGCGGCCATCCCCGCGGCATCACCCGGTCGAGCGCTGGGTCCGGCCGGAGGAGTTCACCGAGCTGGGAGACGAGGCGCTGGGGATGGGCTTCGCCGGCGTGATGTCCGGGCCGCTGGTCCGCTCGTCCTACCGCGCGGGCCGGCTCTACCGGGAAGCGATGGCCCGGCGGCACGGCGCGCCGGTCCAGGCAGGCTCCTGACCGGACCGGCCTGACGGGCCCAGCCTGACCGGACCAGCCTGACGGGCCCAGCCTGACGGGCCAAGCCTGACCGGCCCCGGTTCCGCGGGCCGGCCAGGGCTCGTATCCTTCCGTGCATGGCAAGAAAGCAGGCTGACAACCCGGCACGCGGCGACGGCGCCGAGGCGACGCCCGGGCGCATCGCACAGCTGCGCATGGTCTTCGCGCTCGTGCACCGCCAGAATCCCCGAGCCATCCCGCTGATCGCGCTGGGCGCGCTCGCCATCATCGGGATTTTCGTCGTGATCGGCCTGCTGACCGGGCAGGTTGCCTTCTTCATCCCGATCGGGGTTCTCGCCGCACTGTCGGCATCGATGGTTGTGTTCAGCCGTTATGCCCAGTCTGCGCAGTACAAGCAGATCGAGGGGCAGCCAGGGGCGGCCGCGGCGGTTTTGCAGAGCATGCGCGGGGACTGGACCGTTACCCCCGCCGTCACCGGCAACCGGAACATGGATGTGGTGCACCGGGTGGTCGGCCGGC
The DNA here is from genome assembly GCA_051986485.1 of Streptosporangiaceae bacterium. Taxonomy (GTDB): domain Bacteria; phylum Actinomycetota; class Actinomycetes; order Streptosporangiales; family Streptosporangiaceae; genus JBPYFL01. The sequence goes on from JBPYFL010000057.1 coordinate 46,427, forward strand.
CCGGCGTCGTGCTGGTGGGCGAGGGAAACCCGACGGGTCTCGCCAGCCTGCTCGCCGCGGAGAAGAAGCGGACCGCCCGCGTCGCGTATGACGTGCCGATCTATGACCTCCAGGTCGGCATGGCCAAGGGCCAGCTGCCGATTCGCCGGCTGCACCACCAGGTGATGAAACTGCCGCGGAACCTGAAGCGGCCCCAGGTCTCCGACCTGAACTACCGGCTCAAGGCGCTCCCGCAGACGCTGCAGGCGCCCAAGGGGCCGATGCCGAAGAGCGCCCGGCCCCCGCGCGGCCCGCGGCCCAAGATGCGCTGACCCGGGCGGGCAATCGCTGCCGGGGCGTGCCCGGCGCGGAGGTCCGCCCCGCGCTAGGTGCGCCCGCGCTAGGTGCGGACGACGATCGTGTTGGCGGCGCGGTCGTGCAGGCCGCGCAGGTCCCGGTCGTATACCACCGGGGGTACCACGGCGAGCAGCAGCAGGGTGCGGACCGCGATCCAGCCGAAACCGGCGCGCCCGCCGTCCGGCCGCACCACCCGCAACCCCATCAGGCGCTTCCCGGCGCTCTGCCCGGTCAGCGCGGTCAGCAGGTAGACCTCAACGGCGAAGACCGCCAGGTCGTAGATGCCGCGGGTGGCCGGTGACGCGGCGCCATGGGCGAAACGCAGCAGCAACGCGGCGACGAGGCTGCTCAGCACCCAGTCGATGATGAGCGCGGCGAGCCGGCGGCCCCACCTGGCGACGGACCCGGGACCGTCGGCCGGCAGCCCGAACTTCTCCCCCGGGTACCGGTTGACATCCGGTGAGGGGTTCCCGGCCCGCTGGGCGCCGGTCCGTTGTGTTCCCGCCACGTGCCAACGGTATCGCCCCCGCCCCGGCGGCCCGCGGGGAGCGCCTCAGGTTGGCTCGTGGCGCCCCGGGTCGCCCGGGTACCCGGCGTAACACGGGCGAAACAACCGGGACACGGCGTCGAAACTCCCGCCGCTTAACGTCTGGCGGAAGTGAGCCAGCAGTCATGTGCCGCGATGCGGGCACGCGTGTGGCAGGCTGAACAGGCACCCGCAGAAGCAGCAAGTCCCAGGGAGGGCGGATGTTCACCAGCGGCGAAGAGCTACTGAGCTTCGTATCAGCGGAGAATGTGCAGTTCATCGACGTCAGGTTCTGTGACCTGCCGGGGACGATGCAGCACTTCAGCGTGCCGGCCGAGGCATTCAAGGAAGACGTCTTCACCGACGGCCTGATGTTCGACGGATCCTCGATCCGCGGGTTCCAGGAGATCCACGAGTCGGACATGCAGCTGCTGCCTGACGTCACGACGGCACGGGTTGATCCATTCCGCAGGCGGAAGACGCTGAACCTCAACTTCTTCGTCCACGACCCGCTGACCGGCGAACCGTACAGCCGGGACCCGCGGAACATCGCCCGCAAGGCACAGGATTACCTGCGTGGCAGCGGGATCGGCGACACGATGTTCGTTGGCCCGGAGGCGGAGTTCTACATCTTCGACTCGGCCCGTTTCGAGACCGCGCCGGACAAGGCCTACTACTACCTCGACTCGGTCGAGGGCGCCTGGAACACCGGCGCCGAAGAGGGCGGCCACAACCTCGGCCACAAGCCGCGGTACAAGGGCGGGTACTTCCCGGTGCCACCGACCGACCACCTCGCCGACCTGCGCTCCGACATGGTCCGGACGCTGATCGACTCCGGCATCATGGTGGAGATGCACCACCACGAGGTGGGCACGGCCGGCCAGGCGGAGATCAACATGCGCTTCGCCCCGCTGCTGCAGATGGCCGACAACCTGATGCTCTACAAGTACATCCTCAAGGGCGTGGCGAACGAGCACGGCAAGACCGTGACGTTCATGCCCAAGCCGATCTTCGGCGACAACGGGTCGGGCATGCACTGCCACCAGAGCATCTGGAAGGACGGCTCACCGCTGTTCTACGACGAGGTGGGCTACGCCGGCCTCTCGGACACCGGCCGCTACTACATCGGCGGGCTGCTCAAGCACGCGCCATCGCTGCTCGCGTTCACCAACCCCACGGTGAACTCCTACCACCGGCTGGTGCCCGGCTTCGAGGCCCCGGTCAACCTGGTGTACTCGCAGCGCAACCGCTCGGCCTGCGCCCGGATCCCGATCACCGGCAGCAACCCCAAGGCCAAGCGCGTTGAGTTCCGGGTACCGGACCCGTCGTGCAACCCGTACCTGGCGTTCTCCGCGATGCTGCTGGCCGGGCTGGACGGGATCCGGAACAAGGTGGAGCCGCCGGAGCCGATCGACAAGGACCTGTACGAGCTCCCGCCGGACGAGGCCAAGGCCGTCCAGCAGGTTCCGGGCGCGCTGGACAAGGTGCTCGACACCCTGGAGAACGACCACGAGTACCTGCTCGAGGGCGGCGTGTTCACCCCGGACCTGATCGAGACCTGGATCGAGCTCAAGCGGTCCGCCGAGCTCGACCCGATCCGGCTGCGGCCGCACCCGGCCGAGTTCGAGCTGTACTTCGACTGCTGATGGCCTCTGCGGCGCTGACCTGCGGCGGTGCCATCATGTGATCGCCCGGTCCGCAGCTGTCCGCACGAGGTTTGCACGCGGCATCCGACGGCCACCCTGGTCCGGCCCATCGGCCGGTCTAGAGGTGGCCGTCGCTGTCGAAAGAGGTCACGCTTCTGCTACGCGCCTCGTGACGCGCATCCGCCACCGGTCCGGGCCGTCCTGCAGGCCGACGAAGCCGTAGCCGCCCGGGAGGAGGTCGTTCATCTCCTGCCAGACGGGGCTGAGGTCAGCGCCGGACTCCACCTCCACCTGCTCGCCGCGGCGCAGCCGTAGCAGGCGGTCGACGGTCGCGGCGACGGCCTCGCCCGGGGCAAGCGCATCGAGGTCGACCACCGGCCCCTCGGTCAGCGGGTACCACTCGTGTGGGTGCCTGCCGAGCGTCACCGTTGCTGGCACGCTCGCGCACGCGTCCTGTGCTGCCAGCACCTGCTCCTCGGCGGCCATATGACGCTCGAGATGGAGGACGAAATCGCGGACGGCGGCGGCCAGCTGGCTCGCTGACACGGACTGCTCCCCGGTGGCGGCCCGTTCCAGGAACTCGGTGCCGGCCCGGAGCGTGGCGTGATCCCGGGCCATCCGCCCAGCGGCCGGGGACGCCGCTGCCGGGAACAGCAGCATCTCCTCATCAGCGGTCTGCCGCAGCACCTCCGCCCGGGCGTACCCGGCCAGGGCCGCCAGTTCGGCGGCGGGCCAGCGATCGCCCCCGGCGGCCTCAACCAGGTCCCAGGCGCGCGCCGTGACCTGTGCCAGGAGCAGCGTGTGCTCATCGGTCAGCGTCAGCGGTCTTCCGCGCCGCGGTCCGGATTCCGGTAGGTGCGGGCAAACCGCTTCCGTGCTCATTGCAGCCATGACGTCTTCTCTCTGGGCACTTACGCCCCGCTCGTGGCCCTCCTGACCACAATTGATACTAGTATCGTTGTAATAATCTGCGGATGCTCAGTCGAATGCCAGCCGCCCGTGCCGTGGAGGGCCGTAACCCCGCTGCCGCGGCGCGCGGGCGACGGCCGCTGGCGCCGGCCGCTCGCACTGGGCCGGCGGCGGCCAGGTCGGCGAGCCAGCGAAGACCATCGGTCCCGAGGTGGAGGGCGCCGTCCGGGCCGATGACGACGGGGACGACCTGCTGTGGCAGCGCCAGCCACTCCTGGCGCCACTGCCCGATCCGCAGGTAGGCAACGCTCATCAGGGGCGCGCCGTCAGAGGCGATTGTCCCGCCCGCGCGCCGCACGCTCTGCGCCAGGTCCGGGTCGTGCAGCAGCGGTCCGGCGAGGTCCGGGCTCGCCGGTGCGGGCAGCGGCGGCAGCCATATCAGGTCCGTGACGATGCGCCGCACATCGTAGGCGCTGCTGAGGTGCCGTCCCTCGACCCAGATGGCGCGGAACAGCCGGCGCCGCAGCACGTCCTGCATGCCGTGGGTGACCGCCTCGGCGTAGGCAGCCACCGCGGCCCTCGTGTTGCTCAGCACCGGCGGCGGTTGCGCGGCCGGCCGCTCACCCGGCAAGCCGAGAGCAGAGACCTCGGCCAGCTCCTGGTCCCAGGCCTCCCGATCCGCGTCGCAGCGGGTGCCGGTGAGCGGGAGCGTCCTGTCGTGCTCGACGGCCCGCCACTGGACGGTTGCGATGCCCGCCTGCACCAGCCGGTCCGCCCGCTGGCTGGCCAGGTACGAGTACGGGCAGTTGAAATCCCCGTAGATGATCACGTCCATCCTGACCTCCTGTTGAGATGCCGAACGGCTCCTGCGGCGCACCCGCCGGCCACGCTCTCCCCTTAGCCGGGCCGCCGGACCCTGCCCGGCCGGGCCGGATCCGCGCGGCGGCGACCGCCGGTCGGCTGCGTTATCAGGCCTGCGGGGGAAGGTCGGCTACCAGCTTCGTGTCGGCCCCCACCACGCCGAGCTTGCCGGCACCACCCGGCGAACCAAGCGGCTCGTCCCGGCCCGGCAGTGTCTCAGCGAAGAACCGCTCGTTCTCACCGGCGTAGACCTGCCACTGCTCCGGCAGGTCATCTTCGTAGTAGATCGCCTCCACCGGGCACACCGGCTCGCACGCGCCGCAATCCACGCACTCGTCCGGGTGGATGTACAACATCCGCTCGCCCTCATAGATGCAGTCCACCGGGCACTCGTCGACGCACGCCCGGTCGAGCACATCCACGCACGGCTGCCCGATCACGTAGGTCATCTCACCCCTCCCTCTACATACCCTTGTACCCATTTTAACTAGTCACTTGGGTAAAACAAGAGAGGGGTCCCTCCCGGAGGGTCACCGGCATGACTAGGCAAGGCCGCCGCCTGCGGCTGCGGGCGGTGGCCACGGACCACCGGTGATTAAAGGGGGAGGTTCCTGCGGGCGTTCCGCAGCCGCCCCCGGCGCCGCCGAATCAGCAATGGACAGCTCAGCGATGGACGGCTCAGTCGTGGGCGAAGGTCACGGCAGTGGAACCTTGCCGGTGACTCCCGAGACCGGAACCGTTGGCACTCCGGCCGGCGGCGCCGGCACCGGGTTTGGCGCGGACGGCGGCGGAACCGGACTGGTGCCCACTGGCGACGTGGACCCGCCGCCGGAGCCGGACCCGGAGGAACCCGATCCGCCGGAACCCGACGAGGCCGATCCGCCGGAACCCGAGCCGCCGCTGCTCTGGCTGCCGGAACCCGAACCGCCCGAGCTTTTCGCACTATTCCCGCCGGCGGGCGAAGCCCCGCCCGACCCCATGCCCAGCCCAGAGGGCAGCGTGGCCGACGACACCGGGACGACGCCGGATGAGTACGCATACGCCCAGGTCAGCACCATTTGAACGTAGCTGTCAGACGGGTTGTAGCTGAAGACGGCGGCCGCCTGCTGGCCGCCTTGCGACAGGTCCCGGCCCCCGGCACACAGATAGCGGCCCGCCGCCAGCGCGGCGTCGTTGACGTTGTTGGGGTTGCCGTCGCCGCCCCACTCCTGCCAGGTGGACGGGAGGAACTGCATCGGGCCCTCGGCGCGGGTCCACCCGCCGCCGGGCGCCGAAATGGCGGCGAAGTCGCCCGAGCCGTTCAGCGCCGGCCCGAGGATCGGCATGAGGGTGTTGCCCTGGCGGTCGACGGCGCCGTTGTCCGCGTGATCCGACTCGACCTTCCCGATGCCAGCCACCAGCCACCACGGCATGTGGCAGCCGGGCTGCTGGCCCTGGAGGATCTGCTGCGCGCGCATGTAAGCCTGCAGCACCACGCCGGGGATTCCGAGTTTGCCGAGCGGCAGCCCGGGCTGGCTGCTGTGGTTCGCCAGGCTGCCCGCGCGTCGAACTACGACGGGCGATGGGCTGTTGGTGCGCGCCTTCTGGCCGGTTGCGCCGATCCCGGCGGGCGGACGCCCCTCCAGGAACCCGAAACTGTATTGGGGGTCCGGCCGACTGAAGGCTGCGGGGGCCGCGGCCACATCCGAGGCTGTGGGCCAGCCCACGGCCGCGCAGATCGGAGACAGCACGAGCGTGCCAGCGCCGATGGCCCTCACCCAGCGCTGCTGGGGCGAAGTGTGGGCGACGGCGGCGTGGCGACCCGGCTGGCGCGCGGCGCTACGCTTCCTCCGGACGACGGCCTTGCGTTTTTTCCGGGGGACGATGAGAATCACCCTCTCGTCGGCATGCCCCCGGTGATTGCGGCTGGAATAAGCCGCCGCGGGAAACGCGTTGATCGCCCCGGCTCGCGCGAACCATGATCGTTAGCCGACGTCAGCCCGCCGACCGGGAAACCCGCTCCACCATGCACCTATTTGATTTTGGCCCCGTCCACAATCCGTTACTGATCGGTACTTTACCAGTACGATCGCGGCTAAACCCTGAGATTGCGGATGCGGGGATTGTCGTCGCGGCCCAACGTGGCATCACTTCTCACGCGAACAACTTCAATGGCAGTCGTTCTTATCTGATCGATCCGCGTCACGGCAGCTGCTGTCCTTTTCTCGGGTCCCGTTGGCTCGCACCGGTCTCACCGGTCTCACCGCTTGCACCCGGCCCCAAACGTTCTGGCCGTGCCGGGCCTCAGGGCGCTCCGGTCGTCAACGGCCTCAGGCGCTCTGGGCCGACGAGTCCCGCCGGGCGATGGCCGTTCCCTGTGTGGCGGTGTTCCCGGAACGAGCAAACGCAGGTCATGGATTGCGCGCCTGGGTGGACAGGTGGCGTTCTCCAGCGGGCGACGTACGGGATCGGGAGGTTGCGCAGGCATACCCGCGTTAATTGGTCACGTGGGTATGCCGTGTCGCGCCGTGCAGCCGCCCCGGGCCTGCCCTCCCCCGCGGCGCCTGGGGATGCTGGCCGAAGCGGACCGTGCCCGCGGACCCATTGGCCATCCGCGCGGCGCCCGTTCACGCCGGATGCGGCACCTGCCGGAGGGGCCGCCGGGACGGCCGACGCTGCCGAAGCTGCCGGCGCTGCCGGGGCTGCCGGCTTGGCGGTGGCTGCCGGCTTGGCGGTGGCTGCCGGCTTGGCGGCTGCCGGAACTGCGGCTGGATGCCGGTCCGCTGCGGGCAGCGCCGCCTGGACCGCGGGCTTCAGCACCGCTGACCGGGCGGCCCAGCCGGGGATCCGCCCGGCGGCGGCGAGTGTCCGCAGCGAAGCCCGCCCGGCCCACTGCACCACCAGCCCCAGGGCGAGCAGACCGGCCGCCGCGATCCCGTCCAGCCAGTAGTGGTTGGCGGTTACGACGACCGCGAGCGTGGTCAGTGCCGGGTACACCAGGATGAGCCACCGCCACCTGCTCCGGGAGACGCAGACAACGGTCAGCGCGATCAGCAGCGCCCAGCCAACGTGGACGGACGGCATCGCCGACAACTGGTCCGGGCTGAACCCGGCATCCGATCCGTACACCGACTGCCCGTACCGCAGCGCCGTGTCCACCAGGCCGGTGCCGGGCAGCATCCGCGGTGGCGCGACGGGGATGAGCTGGACGAGCAGGGAGCCGAAGGTGAGCAGCACCAGCGTGGTGCGCCATCTCCGGTAGCTGTCCCGGTGCCGGAAGAACAGCCAGACCAGCCAGATCACCAGGGCGGTGAAGTGCAGGGCCGCGTAGAAAAAGTTGAATCCCTCGACGATGATCGGGTGCGGGAGGAACACTGCCTGCACCGATGTTTCGTTCGGCAGGTGAACGACCCGTTCGGCGTGCCAGAGCCACTGGCCCCGGGACAGCGCGTCGTTCAGGCTCAGCACCGAGTACTGCCCGGCCAGCCGCCACAGGGCGAACAGGGCGGTGAGCGTTCCGAGCTCCTGGGCGATCGCCGCGGCGGCCAGGACCCGTGGACGGCGGCCGGACGCCGGCGAACGCGAACGGCTCGCCAGCAAGGGGACTCGCGCCAGCCAGCCGAATCGGACGAGCCGCGGGGACGGCACGATCCGGGGGAACCGCGGCAGCCGCATGAACGCCGCCAGGACCATCAGGCACGCTGCGGTAATTGCCGCAACCTGCCACGTCAACTCGAAACTCAGCACGCCGCGAAAACTCATGCTGCCGCCCCCGTGGGGAACGCGTCCCTGGAAGCTGACTCCGGGCCCCCCACCCGCAGCTTCCATCTCGCATCATCTTTAACAGAATCGGACGCCCTGGTTCATCCCGGGTTCACCAGGCAATCGCCAAAATTCCGGCCGGCCCCGCCGACCGGCCCCCCGATCCGGTCATCAGCGGCCGTCAGCCGTAGAAGAGGCGCTCCATCACGGTGCGGGCGCGGCGGGCGAGACGTCGCTGATCGTCGATGAGCCGCCCACTGTCACCTGGCGGGTAGCCGAGCACCCGCGCCACGGCGGCAAGCTGCCGGGCGCCAGCCGGCAGGGTGTCGCTGGGGCGCCCCCGGACCAGCATCACCGCGTCCCTGATCCGGGTCGCCATCCGCCACGCGTCCGCCAGCACCGCACGGTCCTCTGCGGCCACCAGTCCTGCGTCCGCCGCGGCGGCGAGGGCGGTGAGCGTCTCGGTCGTCCGCAGCCCGGGCACCTCGTGGGCGTGCCGAAGCTGAAGCAGCTGGACCACCCATTCGACGTCGGAAAGGCCGCCGCGGCCGAGCTTCAGGTGCGCGGTGGGGTCGGCCCCGCGCGGAAGCCGTTCTGCTTCCATCCTCGCCTTTATCCGGCGGATTTCCCGGAGGGCTGCGGAACCGATGCCGCCGCGCGGGTACCGCAGCTCGTCGGCGAGGTCACGGAACCGCTCGCCCAGCGCCGCGTCGCCAGCGACCGGGTCGGCACGCAGCAGCGCCTGTGCCTCCCAGGGGGATGACCAGCGCCGGTAATACGCCTCGTACGAGGCGAGGGTGCGCACCAGCGGGCCCTGCCGGCCTTCCGGGCGCAGGTCCGGGTCGATCCCCAGCGGCGGGTCGGGTGCGGGACGGGCGAGCAGCCGCCGCATCTCCTCTGCCACGGCGTGCGCGGACCGGGTCGCCGCCGATTCCCCCTCGTCGCGGCCGTTATCGCCGCGAAGCGGGTCGTGCACGAACATCACGTCGGCGTCGCTCGCGTAGCCAAGCTCGTGGCCGCCGAACCGGCCCATCGCGACCACGCACATCCGGGTTGGCAGCGGGGAGCGCATCTCCAGCTCGACCATCCTGATGGCCGCCTCCAGCGCCGACGTGATCGTCACCGCGGCCACATCGGTGAGGGCTTCGCCGGTTTCCTCCACGCCGATCAGGCCGAGCAGATTGGCCACGGCGATCCGCAGCAGCTCGCGGCGGCGCAGCGCCCGCACCGCCGCGACCGTGGCCTCCGCGTCGCTGTGCCGCCGGATCGTCGCGAGCGCCTCGTCTTGCAGCGCCGCACGGCCGCGCGGCATCAGTTCGGCGTCGTCGCCCAGCATCGCCACCGCCTCCGGGGCGCGCAGCAGCAGCCCGGTCGCGTACCTGCTGGAGGCGAGGACGAAGGCCATCCGCTCGGCGACCGCGGTCTCGTCCCGCAGCAGCCTCAGGTACCAGGGCGTCTCCCCCAGCGCGTCGCTGACCTGCCGGAAAGCGAGCAGGCCCGCGTCGGGTTCGGCGGCGTCGGCGAACCATCCGAGCATCACCGGCAGCAGCGCGCGCTGGATGGCAGCCCTCCGGGACACCCCGGCGGTGAGCGCCTCGATGTGCCGGAGCGCACCGGCCGGGTCCTCGTACCCCAGCGCCTCCAGCCGCTCAGCGGCGGCCGATGGGGTCAGCCGCGTTACCTCGCCGGGAAGCCGGGCAACCGCGTTCAGCAGCGGCCGGTAGAAGAGCTTCTCGTGCAGCCGCCGGACCTGAAGCGAATGCTGCCGCCAGCGGGCGGTGAAGTACTCGGCCGGGTTCCCGTCTGCTGCAACCCGCTGGCCCGGACCCTGCTGGACTGGATTGCGAAGGGCCGGGGCCCGCTGGGCTGGGCCCCGGTTGGCTGAAATCCGGTCGGCTGGACCCCGCTGGTCCGGACCCCGGTCGCCCGGACCCTGCTCGGCCGTTCCCTGCTCAGCCATTGCCTGCTCAGCCGTCCCCTGCTCGGCCGGACCCCGCTTGGCGTGCTCACCGGCTGCCCCGCCGGCATCCGCCGTCTCCAGCGCGCGGCCGAGCCGGCGCAGGGCATGCTCGTCACCCGGAGCCGGCACAAGGTGAGTCCGGCGAAGGTGCTGGATCTGAAGCAGGTGCTCGACCCGGCGCAGGAACCGGTATGCGGCGCCGAGGTCGGCCGCGTCGTCGCGGCCCACGTAACCGGCCGCCGACAACGCGGCGAGGGCGGGCAGGGTGGCGGGGCTGCGCAGGTTCTCGTCCCCCCGGCCGTGCACGAGCTGGAGCAACTGAACCGCGAACTCGATGTCCCGCAGCCCGCCGGGCCCCAGCTTGATCTGGCGGCTTACCTGATCCGCGGGAACGTGCTCCAGCACCCGCCGCCGCATCGCCTGGACGTCGGTGACGAAGTTGTCCCGCTGTGCCGCATGCCAGACCAACGGCGACAGTGCGTCCACGTACGCACGGCCGAGCTCGAGGTCGCCGGCGACCGGCCGGGCCTTCAGCAGCGCCTGGAACTCCCAGGTCTTCGCCCAGCGCTCGTAGTAGGCACGGTGGCTGGCGAGGGTGCGGACCAGTGGGCCGCTGCGGCCCTCGGGGCGCAGGTTGGCGTCCACCTGCCAGAGCGACCCCTCCGGCGTGCTCTGCGAGCACACCTGCATCATCGTGCTCGCCAGCTTGCTGGCCGTCGCCAGAGCGTCGCGTTCGGCCTCATGCCCGGCGGGCGGCTCGGCGACGAAGATCACGTCGACGTCGCTGGCGTAGTTGAGCTCGCGGCCGCCGATCTTGCCCATTCCGATGACCGCGAGCCGGCAGCGCGCGCTGCCCGCGGGAAGCCGGCCGCGCGCGATCGCCAGTGCAGCCTCCAGCGCGGCCGCGGCAAGATCAGCTAGCTCGGCCGCCACGTCCTCGACCGGCGAGGCGCCGCTCAGGTCCCGCGCCGCAAGCTGCAGCAGGCGCCGCCGGTAGGCGACCCGGAGGGCGGTCACCGGGTCTGCGGCCCCGCCCGCAAGCTCGTCACCCGCAGCCCGGTTGGTCCCGGCGGCAGACGGCTCGGCGTCGTAGGGCTTGGCGCCCACCGAATTCAGCAGCGAGGCACGGAACTCGCTGGCGGACGGGCGCCGCAGCGCGTCCGGGCCGCGCAGCAGCAGCCAGTCCCGCGGATGCCTGACCAGGTGATCGCCTAGCGCAGCGCTCGCGCCGAGCACCGCGGCAAGGCGTTTGCGGAATCCGGGCTCGGCGCGCAGCGCGGCCCGCATTTCGGCCGCGTCCTGCTCACCGGCCCGGTCGGAAAGCCGCGCCAGGGCCGTGAGCGCGAGATCAGGATCCGCCGCACCGGCCAGCGCGTCCAGAACGAGGATGTCCGCCGTGTTCCCGGGGATTCCGCCCGACGGGGCCGCGCCCCGGCCACCCCCGTCCCGGGCCTCGTCCCCGACGTCCAGCCCGAGTTCCTCCAGCGTCTGCTGTGCGCGGTCGCCATCCGCGAAGCCCATCCGCGCCAGCCGACCAGCCAGCGTCGTCCTTCGCGAGCCGCTCATACCTAAACGGTATCGAGGCCAGAGGTTCAGGCCATTATCCGGCAAAGGCCACCGTCAGCGACGGCGACTCGCGTGCGTCCCTCCCTCACCGCGAAGCCGGCCCGCATCACTAGCATGGCGGGCATGCGCAAGCGTCTGAACTGGGCCGCCTGTGCCGCAGCCGGAGTGCTCCTGGCCGCGGCGGTCACGACCGAACTCCGCAAACCCCCAGAGGAACGCACCGGGCACGGGCGGGCGCTCGGCGTACCGTACGACTTCCGCCGGCCCACGCTCGACAAGATCCGCCGCACCTACTGGGACCCAGACAACGATGCGCTGTTCACCCCGCACGCCTTCGGCGTCGGCTACTCGGTGAACCTCGCCCGGCTCATCCCCCGCCAACAGCGCTGACCGCCCGGAGGGCAACCCCAGACGGAGCCCGCGAGGAAGCTCCGCGGCCCCCTGGTGAGCAACGATGCGGCCGGACCCAACAGGGTTTCCGGGGCACGAACGGCTTCAGTGTCACCGTGATTCGGGATCCGCTTCGAACAGGGTGATGTGAACGGCCTGGCGCAGAAGCGGATCGGCGAGCGGGAGCAGGTAGCGGTACCTGGCCGGAAGCTGGGCGCGCAGCGGTCGCGGAGGGCGCGAGATGGTGGCGGTCTCGACTATCCGCAGGCCAAGCCGTTCGAGCGAACGGGGATCGTCACACGCCCATGCCCACCGCGCGATGTCGCGTTTGGCGGCCATCTTGTGCTGCCGGTCGAGCATCTGTTCTGGGTAGGTGTCGAAGGCGATTCGCCCGCCGGGGAACCGCCGGGCGATGCGGGCCAGCGCCTCGGCCACGCTGTGTTCCGGCAGGTAGGCGAGTACGCCATCGGCGACGAAGAAGTGCGGTCCGGGGCTGGCAGCGACGGCGTCCAGCCAGTCATCGTCCAGGACCGACGCTGCGAGCATCCGGCGGCGCCCGGAGTCGGCAAAGAACTTCCGGCGCAACTCGATGGTGTCGGGCAGGTCCAGGTCGAACCAGTGAATCTGGCCGTTGTCCACCCGCTCGAACCGGGTGTTCAGCCCGGTACCGAGCTCCACGACGGTGCCGGCGGGGTGCTGCCCCAGGAAGGCGCGCACCCAGGTATCGAAGATCGCGGTGCGGAGCACGGTGACGGACCCGCCCGCTGATCGGCCGTATTTGGCAGCGTCGTAGTCGATCAAATCGATCATCTGCGCCGCCTTCGGATCGCGCAGCACCGGCCGTCGCTTGCGGGTCTCCCTGGCGCGGGCAGCCAGCGGGATGAAAAGCGTCTCTTGAGCGGCCCCGAGCCGCACCGGATGCCTGTCGGCCATGCCCGTCATTACATCGCCGCGGCCGTCATTGCACCGCCGTCACGGTCTCGGAGTCAGCGCCCGGCCTGGTCCGGGTCACCGGGTGGCGCGGGGGTGGCCGGTGCCCCCGCTTCCCGGCTGAGGGTGATCTTCGGCAGTTCAACCCGGGTGGGCGGCCGGCCGGCCTGGACTTCCCAGGCCTGGCCGGTGGCGGGTGAGTCCAGGATTTCCGCCGCCGCGGCGGCCACCTCCTCTGGCCTGGCGAGCGCGATCCCGTGGGAGATCAGCGCGTCGCGGGCGGGCGCGATGATCCTGGTGTCGATGAAGCCGGGGCAGAGCGCGTTCACGCTGATCTTGTCCTGGTACAGCACGAGCGCCAGTGAGCGTGCCAGGCCGATGAGGGCGTGTTTGGCCGTCGAGTAGTACAGGTCCGGCGACGGCGTGAAGCCGGCGATGCTGGAGGTGATGAGGATGCTGCCGGCCCCACGGGCCCGCAGGTGCGGCACCGCCGCGTTGGCGCCGAACACCGGGCCGTCCAGGTTGACCTGCATGCAGCGGCGGTACCGGTCGGGATCGAAACCGTCACCGACCGACGTTCCGCCGCCGATTCCCGCGTTGAGGCATATCGCGTCGATGCCGCCGAACCGCTCAGCCGCCTGAGCGAGGGCCGCCTGGTTATCGGCGAGGACGGCGACGTCGGCGGGAATGAACAGGCATCCTGTCGTGTCGGCCAGGCGGCTGCCCGCCTCCTCGTCTACGTCAGCGGCCGCCACGCGGTGGCCCGCAGCCGCGAAGTGCCGGACCATGGCGGCACCAAGGCCGTTGGCCCCGCCGGTGACGACGATGACGCGCGGCCCGGCGGCGGCGCTCATCCGCCGGCGATGGCGCCGACGACCATGAACGGCTCGGCTCCCGCGGCGACCGCGTCCGGCAGCGGGGTGTCCGCCGCCTCGTGGGACAGGTCCTGCTCGCAGGCGAAGAACCGGATGAACGCCCGCCGCCGCCCCGTGGCCTGGTCTCGGATCGCCCCGCGCAGCACCGGATAATGGTCCTCGAGCGCATCCAGGACTAGGCGCTGCGTCGGCTTGCCCGTTATGGCCACTTTCACCTCGCCGTCGACGCGGGCGAGCCTGCGCAGATGGGACGGGAGCACCACCCGCACCGATGCGTCACTGGAGTCCATGGCGTCAGGGCAGCGTCTGCACTTCGACTGACAGCACCGACGGGAGATCCCGGACGATCGGCGCCCAGGTATCACCCGCGTCGGGCGAGGCGTACACCTGCCCGCCGGTGGTGCCGAAGTACACGCCGCAGTCATCGAGGGAGTCAACGGCCATCGCGTCCCGCAGCACGTTGACGTAGCAGTCACGCTGCGGCAGGCCGTTGGTGAGCGACTCCCACTCGTTCCCGCCGGTGCGGCTGCGGTAGACCCGGAGCCGGCCGTCGGGCGGGAAGTGCTCGCTGTCGCTCTTGATCGGGACGACGTAGACCGTGTCTGGCTCGTGCGCGTGCACGTCGATCGGGAAGCCGAAGTCGCTGGGGAGGTTGCCGCTGACCTCCCGCCACGACCCGCCGGCGTCGTCGGTGCGCAGGACGTCCCAGTGCTTCTGCATGAACAGCACATCCGGGCGCGACGGGTGCATCGCGATGCGGTGCACACAGTGGCCGACGTCGGCGTCGGGGTCCGGGATCGTGCCGGACTGCAGCCCGCGGTTGACCGGCTGCCACGTCTCGCCGTGGTCGTCGCTGCGGAAGGCGCCCGCCGCCGAGATGGCGGTGAAGATCCGCCCCGGCGATGAGGGGTCCAGGATCACTGTGTGCAGGCACATCCCGCCCGCGCCCGGCTGCCACTTCGGCGCCGACGCGTGGCGCCGCAAGCCTGGCAGTTCCTGCCAGGACTCGCCGCCGTCGCCGGAGCGGAACAGCGCGGCGTCCTGGATCCCGGCGTAGACGGTGTCGGGATCGGCCGGGGACGGCTCGAGGTGCCAGACCCGAGCGAACTCGAACGGGCGCAGCGTCCCGTCGTACCACTGGTGGGTGCCCGGATCGCCCTCGTAGCGGAACTCGTGGCCGACAGGTTCCCAGGTCTTGCCGCCGTTGTCGGAGCGGTGGATCTGCTGCCCGAACCAGCCCAGCGACGGTGCCGCATACAGCCGGTCCGGGTCGGCCGGAGACCCCTTGACGTGGTAGACCTCCCACCCGCCGAACTCGGGACCGCTGACGTCCCACTTCTCGCGTTTCCCGTCCGAGGTGAGGATGAATGCACCCTTGCGGGTGCCAACTAGTACCCGAACCCCGCTCATCGGCGCTCCTCTCCACCGGGCCGACGCGCCGCCAGCCACCTGAGAGTTCCGACCGCTGCCCGGCCGGAAACTCATCGCCGTGCCGGAAATTTATCGCGGAGGTCCGACAAATTCCGGCGCGATCAGAGCACCGGGAGGTAGCGGCTCAGCTCATATTCGGTGACCTGGCGGCGGTACTCGTGCCACTCGTCACGCTTGTTCCGCAGGAAGAAGTCGAACACGTGCTCCCCGAGCGTCTCGGCGACCAGCTCGCTGTTCTCCATCGCGGCGATCGCCTCGTCCAGGCTCTGCGGCAGCGGCTTGATGCCCAGCGCCCGGCGCTCGGCGCGGGTGAGCGCCCAGACATCGTCCTCCGCGTCCGGCGGGAGCTCGTAGCCCTCCTCGATGCCCTTCAGCCCGGCGGACAGCAGCAGCGCGAACGCCAGGTACGGGTTGCACGCCGAGTCCAGCGACCGGAACTCCACCCGGGTCGAGTTGCCCTTGTGCGGCTTGTACATCGGGACCCGGACCAGCGCGGAGCGGTTGTTGTGCCCCCAGCACACATAGGCGGGCGCCTCTCCGCCGGCGCCGGCGGTCCGCTCTGCCTCCCCCCACAGCCGCTTGTAGGAGTTGACCCACTGGTTGCAGACGGCGGTGATCTCGGCGCCGTGGCGCAGCAGCCCGGCGATGAACTGCCGGCCGATCTTGGAAAGCTGGTACTCCGCGCCCGGCTCGAAGAAGACGTTGCCGTCCCCCTCGAACAGCGACATGTGGGTGTGCATCCCGGAGCCCGGATGGTCGGTGAGCGGCTTGGGCATGAAGGTCGCGTACACCCCCTGCTCCAGCGCGACTTCCTTCATCACCAGCCGGAACGTCATCACGTTGTCGGCGGTGGTCAGCGCGTCCGCGTAGCGCAGGTCGATCTCCTGCTGGCCCGGCGCGGCCTCGTGGTGGCTGTATTCGACCGAGATCCCCATCTGCTCCAGCATCATGATCGCGTTGCGCCGGAAGTCATGCGCGATCGTGTGCGGCACGTGGTCGAAGTAGCCCTGGGAGTCCACCGGAACGGGCTTGACCCCCGGCTGCGGCTTCTCCTTGAGCAGGAAGAACTCGATCTCCGGGTGGGTGTAGAAGGTGAAGCCCTTCTCCGAGGCACGGCTGAGCGTGCGCTTGAGGACCCACCGCGGGTCCGCGTAAGACGGCGAGCCGTCCGGCATCATGATGTCGCAGAACATCCGGCCGACCCCCGGCGACTCGCCGCGCCACGGCAGCAGCTGGAAGGTGGAGGGATCCGGCTTGGCGATCATGTCGGCCTCGTAGACACGGGCGAAGCCCTCGATGGCCGACCCGTCGAACCCGATGCCCTCCGCGAAGGCGCCCTCCAGCTCAGCGGGCGCCACCGCGACCGACTTCAGGTAGCCGAGCACGTCGGTGAACCAGAGCCGGACGAAACGGATCTCCCGCTCCTCGAGCGTGCGCAGAACGAACTCTTCCTGCCTGTCCACGGCCCTCACCCTCGACCGGACTGCGCTGGGCACGTCCGGGCCGCTGCATCTTGTGCGGTCACCCCCTGGCCCGGGGGCGCTGTCAGCCTGCCTGTGGCCTGTTCCCAGTCTGCCTGTGGCTTGTTTCCGCCAGGT
Source organism: Streptosporangiaceae bacterium (assembly GCA_051986485.1). Taxonomy (GTDB): domain Bacteria; phylum Actinomycetota; class Actinomycetes; order Streptosporangiales; family Streptosporangiaceae; genus JBPYFL01. Next base: position 63,196 of record JBPYFL010000057.1, read on the forward strand.
TACCGGCGAATACGCTGGGGGCATGCCGTGGCTGCGGATCGCCCTCGCCCAGGTGAACCCGACCGTTGGGGACCTGGAGGGCAACGCCGATCTGATCGTCGAATGGTCCCGCAAGGCGGCGTCGGCCGGTGCGGACCTAGTCCTCTTCCCGGAGATGATGCTCACCGGGTATCCGGTGGAAGACCTCGCGCTTCGGGCGTCGTTCCGGGATGCCTCGATCGCCACCCTGCACGCCACCGCGCAGCGGCTGGCCGCGCAGGGATTGGGCGACCTAGCGGTCGTCACCGGTTACCTCGACCGCCGCGATGGGGTCGCGCCGCGAACCGGGCTGCCCGCCGGGGCACCGCTGGACGCGGCGGCGCTGGTCTACCGCGGCGAGGTCGCGGCCCGGACCGCCAAGCATCACCTGCCCAATTACGGCGTGTTCGACGAGTACCGGTATTTCCTGCCCGGCGACACCACGCCGGTATTCCGGATGACCGGGACGGCTGGACCGCAGGGCGCGGCAGGCCCGGACGGTGAAGTGGACGTCGCGATCGCGGTCTGCGAAGACCTGTGGCAGGACGGCGGCCCGGTCGCGCTGGCCCGTCAGGCCCGGGCCGGGCTGCTGGTGGTGCCGAACGCCTCGCCGTACGAGCACGGCAAGGAGGACGTGCGGCTGGAGCTGTGCGCCCGGCGCGCCCGCGAGGCCGGTGCCGCGCTCGCGTACGTCAACATGACCGGCGGCCAGGATGAGCTGGTCTTCGACGGTGACTCAATCATCGTGGACGCCTCCGGCCGCCAGCTCGTGCGGGGCCCGCAGTTCGCCGACGCGCTCGTCCTCGCGGACGTGGAACTGCCTCCGGCCACGCCCGCGCCGGTGCCGGGTACCGAACAGGCGGACGCCTGCGACGGCACCAGCATGACGATCAGCCGGCTGCGGCTGCCCCCGCCGGGCAGCATCCACCCGCGGCCGGCGCTGCCTCCCGCCACCTGGCGCCGGCTCTCCGATGACGAGGAGATCTACACGGCGCTGGTGACCGGAACGCGCGACTACGTGCGGAAAAACGGCTTCAGCTCGGTGATCCTCGGCCTTTCCGGCGGCATTGACTCGGCGCTGACCGCGACGATCGCCGCGGACGCGCTCGGGCCGGAGGCGGTGCACGTCGCGCTGATGCCGAGCCGGTACTCGACCGATCACTCGGTCTCCGATGCCGAGGAGCTGGTCAAGCGCCAGGGGCTGCGCTCGGCGATCGTTGCGATCCGCGGAATCGTGGACGCTTTCGAGGCGGACCTGGGTCTGCACGGGCTGGCGGCGGAGAACCTGCAGGCCCGCATCCGCGGCACGATCTTGATGGCGCTGTCGAACGAGCACGGCCACCTGGTGCTGACCACCGGGAACAAGAGCGAGATCGCAACCGGCTACTCGACGCTGTACGGCGATTCGGCCGGCGGGTTCGGGCCAATCAAGGACGTGTCCAAGACCCTGGTGTGGGCGCTGGCCCGGTGGCGCAACGCCGAGGCCGCCCGCCGCGGCGAGACGGCGCCGATCCCGGAGAACTCGATCACCAAGCCACCGAGCGCGGAACTGGCGCCCGGGCAGTTGGACAGCGACCGGCTCCCCGACTACGCCATGCTGGACCGCCTGCTGGACGACTACGTGGTGGAAGACATGGGCGCCGCCGAGCTGGCCGAGGCCGGCCACGATCCGCAGCTGATCGAGTCGGTGATCCGGATGGTGGACCGCGCGGAATACAAGCGCCGCCAGTACCCGCCCGGCCCCAAGATCACGCCGAAGAACTTCGGCCGGGACCGGCGCCTGCCGATCACCAGCCGCTGGCGAGAGCAGCGCCCGGGCGGCTGAGCCCGCAGAGCGCGACCGCGCCTGATCGGGACCGCGCCGGCCGGGAAACTGCCGAGGATATGGCGTGATTTCGTCGTCGACGCTTCCCCGTGCCGACGCGGACATGGCATCCTCGAAACAGTCCGGGGACGCCACAAGGGCGCCACGAGACAGGAGGTAACCGATGTCTGCTCCCGCTGGGTCCGCTTCCGCGCGCACGTCCCGCCCCGCTCCCGCCGGCACGGCTCCCGCCAGCCCCGCTGCTCAGCCCTCGCCCCTGTATGGGGGCCGCACCGGGCGCCGCGTCACCGTCCGCGACATCGCGGCGGCGAAAGCGCGCGGCGAGAGATGGCCGATGCTGACCGCGTACGACGCCCTTACCGCCCGGGTTTTCGACGACGCCGGTATCCCGGTGCTGCTGGTCGGCGACTCGGCCGGGATGGTCGTCTTCGGCCACGACTCCACCATCCCGGTCACCGTGGATGACCTGATCCCGCTCACCGCCGCCGTGGTCCGCGGCACCAGCCGGGCGATGATCGTCGCAGACTTGCCGTTCGGCTCCTATCAGGCGTCCTCCGAGGCGGCGCTCACCAGCGCGACTAGGTTCCTGAAGGAAACCGGCGCGCATGCGGTGAAACTGGAGGGCGGGCGCCGAGTCCTCGGGCAGGTAGAGGACCTCGTCGCGGCCGGGATCCCGGTGATGGCGCACCTCGGGCTGACCCCGCAGTCGGTCAACGCGTTCGGCGGCTACCGGGTGCAGGGGCGCGGCGAGGACGGCGAGCGGCTGGTGTCCGACGCCAAGTCGATGGAGGCGGCCGGCGCGTTCTCGGTCGTGCTCGAATGCGTGCCCGCCGACCTGGCCGCCCGGGTCACCGCGTCACTGTCGATACCCACGATCGGGATCGGCGCCGGCCCGGACTGCGACGCCCAGGTGCTGGTGTGGCAGGACATGGCGGGCCTGTCGCCGGAGACGGCGAAGTTCGTGCGCCGGTACGCCGACGTGGCGGGCGTGCTGCGGGATGCGGCCACGGCGTACGCCGACGACGTGGTTTCCGGTGCGTTCCCCACCCCTGATCAGTCCTACCGCTGAAGGTGCTGCGGGCCTGCCGGGCCCGACCGTCACACGTCGGTGACGCGGAACCCGGCGTGCGCCTTGTAGCGGCGGTTGATCGAGACCAGGTTGGCGGTCAGGGCCTCGACCTGGCCGCAGTTGCGCAGCCGTCCCGCGTAGATCCCGCGCACGCCGGGAATCCGCGACGCCAGGGCCTGGACGGCATCGGTGGCCTCGCGGTCGTCGCCGAGCACCAGCACGTCCAGGTCGATGGTCTTGACCTCCGGGTCCTGCAAGATCACCGACGAGACGTGATGGAACGCGCCGACCACGCGGCTGCCGGGGAGAACCGCCGCGGCCTGCTCGGCGGCACTTCCCTCGGCGACCGGCAGCGGGTACGCCCCTCGCTTGTCGAAACCGAGCGGGTTCACGCAGTCGATGACGATCTTGCCGTCCAGTTCCGGCGCGAGCGCGGCGAGGAGGTCACGGTGCCCGTCCCACGGAACCGCGACGATCACGACGTCGGACTGGCGGGCCGCCTCGGCGTTCTCCAGCCCGGTGACGCCGGCCTCGGTGGCGAAGCCGGCCGCGGCGAGAACAGCGGCGGCCGCCGACGCGCGCTCCGCGCTGCGCGAACCGATGATCACCGGGTGGCCGGCCTGCGCGAAGCGGCATGCCAGGCCGCGGCCCTCGGCTCCGGTGCCGCCGAGGATGCCAATGGAAAGGCCCGTCACGTCCGGGCCTGTCTCGTGCTGCGAGTGCTGATCCGCCATGCACCGATACTGCCAGGTGCGGTCACGGGGCCGGGAAACGGCTTCCCGGCGGCCGCCGGGCCGTTACGCCGCGTGCGGAGCCGGAAGGTAGGGAGCCCACTGCGGATCGCCCTCGTGGTGAGCCCCGATCAGCCGCCAGTGGGTGCCGCGCGGGACGGCGGGGAGCGAGCGGAGCTTCCAGCCGAGCTCGTCCAGCAGCCGGTCCGCTTTGCGGTGATTGCACACCATGCACGACGCGACGCAGTTCTCCCAGGTGTGCAGGCCGCCGCGGCTGCGCGGGATCACATGGTCGATCGTTTCCGCGCGGTGCCCGCAGTAGGCGCAACGGTAGTCGTCGCGGCGCATCAGGGCGGCCCGGGTGAGCGGGACCCGGTACCGGCGCGGCACCCGGACATACCGGCGAAGCCGGATCACCGAGGGGACGGCCAGCGACAACGAGGCGCCGTGCAGCACCGCGCCGCCGGCGTCGTCGTGCACCACGTCCGCCTTGCCGCCAAGCACGAGGCACACCGCGCGGCGCAGGCAGAGTGTGGTCAACGGCTCGTACGTCGCGTTGAGCAACAGCACCCGTCGCACCAGGACCTCCACCCGGGCGCGGGCCGGACCTGGCGCCTGCCGAGCAGGCCGCGCCCGAGATCCAGTGTCTCCGGTGATCGGAATATCCGCCACCCCAAATGGTGCGGCGGCGCTGGCGCCGGCCGTGATCACCAGGCCTGCGACCTCCGGCCCGCAAGATTTCCGGAAGCAGACACCCGCGGTTCGGGCGCTGTTCGATCACCTGCGTTCCCGATGAATGGGTGACCGGCGGGGAAGACATCGTTTGCCGTCGCGCCAGTGTGGCGCGCCATCCGGCCGATTGACCTGCCGGACCGGGGGCGAATCGGACACTATGTGGGGTTGGGTGCGCTTTCACTTGGAGGGACTCGCGCAGTGACCCCCTTCATCTTCGGCGCCGCCACCGGCGTCAACAACACGACCGCCAGCTTCGGAGCCACGCACGAGACGCTGACGCAGGTCTGCGGCAGCAACCCCGGCATCGCGTGCCGGCTCGTGTGGGATGTCTCGCACAACGCCTCGGTGGCCAGGCTGTTTGGCTCATTTATCGCTCATCCGCTCACCGCGGGGCTGCGAATCGCGTTCGTCGTCGTCCTGGCGCTGGTCGCCCGATGGCTCGCGCACCGGTTCATCGACCGCGTCACCGGGCGGAGCAGCGCCGGCCGGCCCGCCGGTGTCGCCGTGCGCAAGGCCAAGTCGGTGCTGCCCAAGTCGCTGCGGGCACGGCTTCCCACCCGGCTGAAGGTCAGGGCGGTCGCCGTGCTGGAGGCCAGCCCGAGCCTGTTCAGCGAGCGACGGCGGCAGCGTGCCCACGCTCTGGGCTCGATCCTGCGCAGCACCTTCTCCGTTGTGATCTTCGGTATCGCGGCGATCACCATCCTCGGCGACCTCGGAATCAACCTGGCACCCCTGCTCGCCAGCGCCGGCGTGGCCGGGGTCGCCATCGGTTTCGGGGCGCAGACCATCGTCAAGGACTTCATCTCCGGCATCTTCATGCTGCTCGAGGATCAGTACGGCGTCGGGGATTTCATCGACACCGGGTCCGCCTCCGGGATCGTCGAGGCGGTCGGGCTGCGGACAACGCGGGTGCGGGACATCAGCGGCGTGATCTGGCACGTCCGCAACGGCACGATCGAGCGGGTCGGGAACAAGTCGCAGGGCTGGGCCCGTGCCGTGGTCGATGTGCCGCTGGGGTATGACCAGGACCTGGCGGCCGCCCGCAAGATCATGAAGGAGGCCGCGGCCGCGATGTGGGAAGAGCCCAAGTGGCGCAACGCCATCCTGGAGGCACCCGAGGTCTGGGGCGTCCAGGCGTACTGGAGCAATATGCAGGTGCTGCGCCTTGTCGCCAAGACCACGTCGCTCAGCCAGTGGGACACCACCCGCGAGCTGCGGGGCCGGGTGACCACGGCACTCGCGGAACAGGGCGTGAAGGTCGGCGTGCACGACAGTTCCGGGAGCCCGATCGCGCCGGACGGGAGCAGCGCTTCGGGACCGGACGGGAAGAGCACGTACGCTTGAGTCCAGTGATGGATGACAGCGCCCACGCACACCCAGGTACGCATCCGGCCGGGGAACAGCCGGCGCCCCCGCCGGCGGGGTCAGAGACCGGCGGCACCCAGCAGACCTTCTACGAGGCCGCGGGCGGCGAAGAGACGTTCCACCGGCTTGTTCACGACTTCTACCGCCGCGTCGCCGGCGATCCGGAACTCCGGCGCGTCTACCCGAGCAAGGACCTGCAGCCCGCCGAGGATCATCTGCGGATGTTCCTCATCCAGTACTGGGGCGGGCCGGACGCCTACAGCCAGCGGCGTGGCCACCCGCGGCTGCGAATGCGGCACGCCCGGTTCCACGTCGGCGAGGCCGAGCGGGATGCGTGGCTGGGCCACATGCGCGCGGCGCTGGACGAGATCGCGCTGCCGGAGACACTCGACCGCCAGCTGTGGAACTACCTCGTGATGGCGGCGCACAGCCTGGTCAACCAGCCATCGGAGCCGCCCGATGGCCATCATGGACTGACCATCGCACCCTGATCGGCCTGCCTCCCGCCGTGCTGCGGGAGCCAGCGCCGTCGGTTCAGCCGCGGGTGAGCTTGCGGTAGGTGACCCGGTGCGGCCGGGCGGCCTCCGCTCCGAGCCGGTCGATCTTGTTCTTCTCGTACGCCTCGAAGTTCCCCTCGAACCAGAACCAGTTGGCGTCGCCCTCCCACGCCAGGATGTGGGTCGCGATCCGGTCCAGGAACCACCGGTCGTGCGCGGTGATCACGGCGCAGCCCGGAAAGTCGAGCAGCGCGTTCTCCAGCGACGACAGGGTCTCCACGTCGAGGTCGTTGGTGGGCTCGTCGAGGAGCAGGAGGTTCCCGCCCTGTTTCAGGGTGAGCGCCAGATTCACCCGGTTCCGCTCGCCGCCGGAGAAGAGCCGGGCTGGCTTCTGCTGGTCGGCGCCCTTGAACCCGAACGCCGCGACATAAGCGCGGCTCGGGATCTCGGTGTTGCCGACCCGGATGTAGGTCTCTCCGCTGGAGACGGCCTCCCAGACGTTCTTGTCCGGGGCTATCCCCGAGCGCAGCTGGTCGACATAGGAGACGCGGACGGTGTCGCCGATCTCGAGGCTCCCGGCATCGGGCTTCTCCTCGCCCGCAATCATCTTGAACAGAGTCGTCTTTCCGACGCCGTTCGGCCCGATCACGCCGACGATGCCGTTCGGCGGGAGCGAGAAGCTCAGGTCCTTGATCAGGGTCACGTCGCCGAACCCCTTGGTCAGGCCGTCCGCATCGACGACCTTGGTGCCGAGCCGGGGTCCCGGCGGGATCTGGATCTCCTCGAAGTCCAGCTTCTTGCGCTTGTCCGCCTCGGCCGCCATCTCCTCGTAGCGCTGCAGCCGCGCGCGGCTCTTCGCCTGGCGGGCCCGCGGCGAGGAGCGGACCCACTCGAGCTCATCCTGCAGCCGCTTCTGCCGCTTCGCGTCCTTGGCGCCCTCCACCTTCAGCCGTGCCGCCTTGGTCTCCAGGTAGGTGGAGTAGTTGCCCTCGTACGGGTAGCAGCGGCCCCGGTCCATCTCCAGGATCCAGCCGGCCGCGTTGTCCAGGAAGTACCGGTCGTGCGTGACCGCGACGACCGTGCCCGCGTACTTCTCCAGGTGCTGCTCCAGCCATAGCACGCTCTCCGCGTCCAGGTGGTTGGTCGGCTCATCGAGCAGCAGCAGGTCCGGCTGCGACAGCAGCAGCTTGCACAGCGCGACGCGGCGTCGCTCACCGCCGGAGAGCCTCGTGACGTCGGCGTCCGGGGGCGGGCAGCGCAGCGCGTCCATCGCCTGTTCCAGCTGGCTGTCGAGGTCCCAGGCGTCCCGGTGGTCCAGCTGCTCCTGCAGCCGCCCCATTTCCTCGAGCAGCTCATCGGAGTAGTCGGTTGCCATCTGCTCGGCGATCTCGTTGAAGCGCTCGAGCATCGCCTTGGTGTCGGCGACCCCCTCCTCGACGTTGCCGAGGACGGTCTTGCTCTCGTCGAGCGGCGGTTCCTGCTCGAGGATGCCGACGGTGTAGCCCGGCATCAGCCGCGCATCGCCGTTGGACGGGTGGTCGATCCCCGCCATCATCTTCAGCAGCGTTGATTTGCCGGTGCCGTTCGGGCCGACGACACCGATCTTGGCTCCGGGGAGGAAGGACAGGGTGACGTCGTCAAGGATCACCTTGTCGCCGTGAGCCTTGCGGACAGCGCGCATCTGGTAGATGAACTCGGGCATATAGCCAAGCCTAGGTGCTCACCGGGTGGGCTCTGGCACCCGCCGGAGGATCCCCGCGGCCAGTCCGGCTCAGCTACCAGGAGCACCCGCCCGGGCGGGCTGTTGCCACGGATTGCCCGGGTGGTCATCGCCGTGAGCGAACAGGCATACCCGATCGCGTCCCGATTCCTTCGCCTGGTAAAGCGCGAGGTCGGCCGCCGCGAGAAGCTCGAACATGTCGCATCCGTGCATTCCCAGCACCGAGACGCCGATGGAGATCGTCACCCCGACCGTGGGTCCCATGGCGGCGTCGCCCGGGACGCGGTCGGTGCCGTGTCCGCCCGCAGCGCTGCCCGCGGGACCGGTCTCGGCGTCGTTCCCGGCTGCGAGGACCGGGACCGTCATCCGGCTGACCCGGATGCGCAATCGCTCCGCGATCCGGTACGCCTCGGCGGCTCCCGCGCGCGGGAGGAGCGCGACGAACTCCTCGCCACCGAACCTGCCAACCAGGTCGCGGTCGCGGAGCGCCTGGTGCAGCGCCACCGCCAAGCCGACCAGGACCTCGTCACCGACGAGATGACCGTGCGCATCGTTGACGCGCTTGAAGTGATCGACATCAATCACCAGCAAGGCCAGCGGATGACCAGCTCGCAGTGCCCTGCTCACCTCCGCATCGGCCTCCCGCTGCCAGGCCCCGGCGTTGAGCAGCCCCGTCTTGGCGTCGGTGCGTGCCGCAGCGCGGAGTTGCTTGTGCAGCAGGCTGCGCTGCAAAACCATCACCGGCGGAAGCGCGACCAGCAACAGCACCAGGCTGACCAGGCACACGATCGTGATCAGCACGCCCAGGCAGAGCTCGACGACGTCGAGCAGGAAGCGTTCCCGGTCCCAGAGCACCTCGCGCCACCGGGTGCCCGGGTACGCCAGGTACGACGCGATTTCGACCAGCGTGCCGTTCAGGAAGCTGAACAGAATCGCCGCCGCGACCGCGGCCAGCACGATCGCCGGGTGATCGACCCACACCCGCGGCTCGGTCAGCGACGCGCCCGTCCTGCCACTTGCCAACCGGAACGTCGCCGACGCGCCGGCGCCCGCGAGACCCAGCGCCGCCGCGCTGAATATCCGGCGGAACAGGACCGCATGCCGCACCCTGAGCTGGAGCAAGACCGTCAGCGGGATGGGCGCCACCAGGGCATAGAGCGGCGGGAGCAGTAGTGCCACCGGCAGCCACCATGCCAACAGCAGGTCACGCGAGACACCGGCGGGCATCCCCAGCCGTCGCGTCCCCTCGATGCAGGCGGCCCCGCACGCCAGCAGCGCACCGAATACGAGCAGCTGACCGGGACGTATGGCGGTGCGCGTGGCCTCCCAGCCGAGGAGGGCCAGCGCACAAGCCGTTACCGCGATCACGTACGTGATCAGCGCCGGCGGCTGCGACATCAGCGGCAACGACCACGGCCAGCGGCCCTTGGCGGCGGCGGGTGCCACCGCGGTCGGGACCGTCGCTTGGTCGGCTGTCGGCATCTCTGTCCGCTCCTGCCGCGCTGAGCTGTATCACATTGGGTAACAGCTTAGTTGCAATATGTGGGTACAGGGTCCCTGAGCAGGGTTAACTTGCATTCGGCCACGACATCTTCCTGGCCTGCCAGGCTCCGGCGAGCGATCCGCCAGCGGCGGGAACGGCGCCAGCGACGGAAACGGCGCCAGCGACGGAAACGGCGCTCGCGAGGGGAGGAGAACGCTTCCGAGCGGGCCCTCGCCTGGGCCTGACCGCGGACCGCCGGGTCCCCCGTGCTAGCGGAACCCGGCGTCCGCCAAACGTGTCAGGTAAGGGACGGTTCCTTCGCCGGTGTGGTGCCCTCCGGTACGCCAGCCCGGCGATGCGTCCGCGTTCCTGGCTTCCGCTGTACCGGGACCCGGGCCTGCCGGCGGGAAGCCGCAGCTTCTTCGCCCGGCTCGTTTCCGGCGGCGTCGCCTCGGGCATCGCCCGCTGACCGCGCGTCCCCGCCGTCGCCTGGCTGACCGTCGCCCGGCTGACCATCGGT
>JBPYFL010000058.1:0-30971 GCA_051986485.1 Streptosporangiaceae bacterium
CCAAGGCGCTCCTCGACTCCAACCCCGACCCGTCGGAGGAGGAGATTCGCTGGGCGCTGTCCGGCAACCTCTGCCGCTGCACCGGCTACCAGAACATCGTCAAGTCGGTGCTGTGGGCCGCCGAGAAGCTCCGGCCGCAGGCCGCAACCGAGGGGGGAGCGGCGCAGTGACGCAGGCACTCGACGAGATCAAGATCGGCGGGATGGGCGCGCGGCGCAAGCGCGTCGAGGACCACCGCTTCATCCGGGGCAAGGGCAACTACGTCGACGACATCGTGCTGCCCGGCATGCTGCACATGGAGATCCTGCGCAGCCCCGTGGCGCACGCCCGGATCGTGTCGATCGACACCAGCAGGGCGTGGGAGATTCCCGGCGTGCACCTGGTGCTGACCGGCGAGATGATGGCGACCCGCAACCTGGCCTGGATGCCGACGCTGTCGTATGACACCCAGGCGGTGCTGGCCACCGACAAGGTCCGGTTCCAGGGCCAGGAAGTCGCGTGCGTGATCGCCGACGACCCCTACATCGCCAAGGACGCGTGCGAGGCGATCGAGGTCGACTACGAGCCGCTGCCGGTGGTGGTCAGCCCGGCGCAGGCCACGGCCCCGAGGGCGCCGGTCATCCGCGACGACAAGGAAAATCAGCACGACAACCTCATCTACACCTGGGAAGTGGGCGACGCCGGGGGAACCGACCGCGCGTTCGCGCAGGCGGACCGCATCTCCAGGCTCCGGCTGCACTACCCGCGCTCGCACCCGAGCCCGATTGAGTGCTGCGGGTCCATCGCCGATTTCAACCGGGCGACGGAGAAGCTCACCGTCTACATGACCACCCAGGCGCCGCACATCATCCGCGCCGCGGTGGCGCTGGTGGCCGAGCTTCCCGAGCACATGATCCGGATCATCTCGCCGGACATCGGCGGCGGGTTCGGCAACAAAGTGCCGGTCTACCCCGGATATGTGGCCTCGATCCTGGCCAGCATCCTGCTGGAGCGGCCGGTGAAGTGGATCGAGGACAAGACCGGCAACCTGATCTCCACCGGTTTCGCGCGCGACATCTACCTGGACGGCGAGATGGCGCTGCGCCGCGACGGCAAGATCCTCGCCGTGCGGATGCGCACCGACGCCGACCACGGCGCGTTCTTCTCCGACGCGCAGCCGAGCAAGTTCAAGCAGGGGCTGATCCACTCGACCTTCGCCTGTTACGACATCCCGGTCGCGCACCTGACCGCCCGGGGCCTGTACACGAACAAGGCGCCCGGCGGGGTCGCCTACCGCTGCTCGTTCCGCGTCACCGAGGCGATGTTCTTCCAGGAGCGGATGATGCACGCGGCGGCGAACGACCTGGGCATGGACCCGGCCGAGTTCCGCCGGATGAACCTGGTGCGCGACGAGCAGTTCCCGCACCGCACCCCGTTCGGCTTCCTGCTGGACTCCGGCCAGTACGTGCGGTGCCTGGACGTCGGCCTGCGGGCGGTCGGCTATCCGGACTTCCTCCGGCAGCAGGAGGAAGCCAGGAGAAACGGCAGGATGCTCGGCATCGGGATATCGACGATGAGCGAGCCACTGGGGGCCGGCAACAGCCGGGAGTACGACATCCTCGGCATCAAGATGTTCGACTCGGCCGAGCTCCGGGTGCACATGACCGGCAAGGCGCTGCTGCGGGCCGGGACCCGGGCCCAGGGGCAGGGCCACGAGACGACCTGGGCCCAGATCGTCGCGCACGAGCTGGGCATACCAGCCGACGACGTCACCGTCGAAGAGGGCGACACCGACACCGCGCCGTTCGGGATGGGAACCTACGCATCCCGCAGCACCCCGGTCGCGGGGGCGGCGATTGCGATGGTCGCCCGCAAGGTCCGTGCCAAGGCCCGCCGGCTCGCGGCGCACCTGCTGGAGGTGTCCGAAGAGGACGTCGAATGGGAGCTGGGCCGGTTCTACGTGCGCGGCGCCCCGGAGCGCGGGGTGACCATCCAGGAATGCGCGATGGCGGCCTACAGCAACATGCCGGACGGCATGGAGCCCGGGCTGGAGAACAACGCCTACTACGACCCGCCCAACCTGACCTGGCCGTTCGCCTGTTACATCGTGACCGTCGAGGTGGACCCCGCCACCGGGGTGTGGGACGTGCTGAACATGGTGGCGGTGGACGACTGCGGCGTCCGGATCAACCCGATGATCGTCGAGGGTCAGATCATGGGCGGCCTCGCCGAGGCCTACGCGATGTCGAACATGCAGTTCATCACGTTCGACGCCGACGGCAACTGCGTCGGGTCGAACTACATGGACTACCTGCTGCCGACCGCCTGGGAGACCCCCGGCTTCGAGCTGCACAGCGAAGTCGTGACCCCGAGCCCGCACCACCCGATCGGCGCCAAGGGGATCGGCGAGTGCGCCGCCGTGGGCGGGCCGGCGGCGTTCGTCAACGCGGTGATGAACGCGCTGGCCGACACCGGCGTCCGCAACATCGACATGCCGCTGCTGCCGGACCGGGTGTGGGAGGCGATCACGCAGCGGCGCGACGTCTCCGGCGCACCGCCGGTCCGCACCGATGACGCGGGCGGCGCTGCCGCGGCCGCCGGTGCTTCCACCTCCCCGGCCGGCCCGGGCGCATCCGCCGAGCCACCGGTCCCGGGCGGATAGGCGGGCTGACATGGACAGCTGGGGATTCCTCGAGCAGGCCGCCGAACTGGCCCGCCGCGGCGAGTCGTTCGCACTCGCCACCGTCGTGTGGCGGCAGGCCCCGTCATCGGGCAAGGAGGGCTGCCGGGCGATCATCACCGCCGTCGGCGAGGTGCACGGCTGGATCGGCGGCGCCTGCGCCGAGCCCGCCGTCATCCGGGAGGCCCAGCAGGTGATCGCCGAGGGCGTGCCGCGGCTGCTGCTGCTCGGCCCCCCCGGGCAGTTCGCCGGGCCGGTCCCGGACGGCATGATCGTCTCGCCGATCTCCTGCCAGAGCGAGGGCTCACTGGAGGTCTACATCGAGCCGGCCACGCCGTCACCGCACCTGGTGGTCGTCGGCGGCACGCCGATGGCCCAGACCCTCGCCGAGCTGGCCCGTTCGCTCGGCTGGCGCGCCGACCTGATCCCCGGCGAGGATTTCACCGCTGCCCAGGCCGGCGCGACGTCGATGGTGGTGGTCGCCACCCAGGGCCACAACGACGAGGAAGCCCTGGCCGAGGCCGTCGCGGCCGGGCCCGCCTACCTGGGCCTGGTCGGCTCCGCGCGCCGCGGCGCCGCCGTGCTCGGGTACCTCGCCGACCGGGGGCTGCCCAAGGACCGGCTCGACCGGGTCCGGGTGCCGGCCGGCCTGAACCTGGGACACACGCCGCACCGGGAGATCGCGGTCTCAATCCTGGCCGAGCTGGTCAAGCTCCGCGCATCCGGCGAGCTCCCGGCGGCAGCGCCCGCCGCGGCCGTCAGCGCACCGGCCGAGGCGGTGGACCCGGTGTGCGGGATGACCGTCACCATCGGCCCGTCAGCGCTCTCGCTGGAGCACGACGGCACCACCTACTACTTCTGCGGCGGTCACTGCCGCCAGCGGTTCCGGGACGACCCCGCGGCCTACGCCAGGAAAGAGACCCGATGCTGATCACGAACGAGTTCGAGGTCGCCCAGCCGATCGACAAGGTCTGGCGGTTCTTCGACAACATCCCGGACGTGGCCTCCTGCCTGCCCGGCGCCGAACTGACCGAGGATCTCGGCAACGACCGGTACAAGGGCCGGGTGAGCATCCGGATGGGCCCGGTGCGGCTGCGGTTCAACGGCACGGCCGACATCACCGAGCGCGACAACGACGCCAAGCGCATCGTGGTGGACGCGGCCGGCGCGGACGAGCGGGGCCGGGGCCAGGCCGCGATGAACGTCACCGCGAAACTGACCCAGGCCGGCCGCGGCACCAGGGTCGGCGTCGCCCAGGACCTCCAGCTCGCCGGCGCCGCCGCGCAGTACGGCCGGGGGATGATCTCGGACGTCTCGTCGGTGCTGATGCGGGACTTCGCGGTCAACCTGCAGGACGCGATCACCCGGGTGGAGCGCGGCGAGGCCGTCGCGGGCGGGGCGGCCCGGCCGGCCGGCGAGGCCAGCGCCCTGGGACTCGGCATCCGGGCGGCGATGATGGCCCTGCGGCGGGTGTTCCGGCGGTTCTTCGCCCCGTACCAGCCCACCGCGAGCTGAGGGGATCCAGCGTTATGTGCCAGCCCTGCCCGAGCTGAGGGGAGTCAGCAATGGTCCTTTGGTGGATTGGCAACGCCGTTTTGCTGGTCGTGGTGCTCCCCGTGGTCATCGCGCTGCTCAATCGGGTGCTCGCCGCGCTGGAGCGGATCCGCGCCGCCAGCGACGACATCCTCACCCGAGCCGCCGGCCTGATCGGGGAACTCAACGGTGTGCCCGAAGCGCTCGCGACGACGGACCGCACCGTCAAGGAGGTCGCCGCCGGGGCGGTGCGCTATGCCGGCCCGGTGAGCACGCTGCTCGCCGCAGCGGGAAAGGAGCAGTGAGATGCCAGCGGTCGCCTGGTTCACGGTGGCGGTCTCGGCGGTGATCGTCGCATTCATCGCCGTCGGCCTGCTGCGGGTGATCTTCCATCTGCGCGCCATCCGCGCGACGCTCGGCCAGGTTCTCGGCGGCTCGGCGGTCATCGCCGAGCAGACCAGCACCGTTCCGCAGGTGGTGGACTCGGTGAACGCGAGCCTGAAGCCCGTCCGCGACTTCGCCGACTCGATCTGAGGGGGATGACGCAATGAGCTACACGGGCTGGTGGATCGGCTACGGGATCGGGATCGCGGTCGTGGTCGCCGTCGTGGCGCTGGTGACGCCCATCTTGCTGCTGGCCCGCTCGATCGGCCAGGCCGCGCCGCAGATCAACGACGAGCTGTCCACGGCGGAGCGGAACACGGCAGGGCTCAAGGGCCTGAACACGACGATCGAGCACGCCACGCTCATCATCGCGGGGCTGCACCGCGGCCGGACCAAGCTGGGAGGCTAGGCATGCACGAGCTAGCACTGACCGGCACTCAGCACACGCTCTGGTTGACCGGGGTCATCGTCGGCTTCGTCGTGGTGGCCGCCGTCGCGGTCCTGCTGAGCCTGCTGATCTATCTCATCCGGATCATCGACCGCCGGGTCGTGGAGATCCGGCAGACCCTGACGGCCGCGGCCGCCAACACCGACGACACGGCGCTGCTGTCCACCGTCGGCGGCGGCCTCGACGCGGTCCTGGCGGAGGGCCTGCAGCACCACCTGTTCCTTGGCCGCGTCCTCGGGAAGGTCAAGTCATGACTGTCCTTGTCGTTCTGACCGTAGTTGCCATCGGCCTGCTGATCGCCGGGCTCGCGTTCTACCTGATCTGGGCCGGCACGCTGCTGAACCGGGTCGCCACGAACCTGGAGGCTTCCTCGGGTGTGGTCGGCGCGATCACGGACAACGCCAAGGTGATCAAGCCGAACCTGGAGCACATCAACGAGACCGGCCGCGTCGTCGCCGGCGCCCTCCCGCTGCTGTACGGGATGGCCGATCAGATCGTCGTCGGGGCAACCTGGCCGGCTGCAGCGCCGGACCCGCAGGCTCCGCCGGAGGTAGCCCGGCCCGCCTCCGGCCAGCGCCGGTCACGGCTGGGCGACGCGGTCGGCTACCGGCCCGGCCGCTGACCGCCGCGGTCATCCGGGCCGCGCGAGGCCAGCGGCCCGGTCGTCGGCGCGCTGTAGCCGCCGATCCACTCGTCCTTCCACGCCCTGTCGTACTGCTGCGGATTGCAGCGCGGACGGTAGATGGCGGTGAGCTCGCGGGCGATCTGCTCCCGGTGCCCCCGGCCGCCGCCGGGCACCACGTAGGTGCAGATGTAGACGTTCCACCGGGAGCCCGCGCGCTGGACCCAGCAGTGGGCGCGCGGGTGCTGGAACGGGAAGCGCTCGCTCGCGAGGTCGTCGCTGTGCCCGATGTAGATGACGGCGTACCGCTGCGCCCTGGCCTCCGGTTCGGGTTTGTAGGCGATGGCGTAGACCGCCGGGACGCTCGGGGGCGTCCAGCCGCCGAGCACGCGCGGGCCCTCGAACGGGTACCCGCCGAGGGAGCCGAGCCGGATCACTCGTCGTCCTCGCTCACGGCCTCGACCCGCACCACCGGATAGACCGGCAGCCCCGCCTTCGCCACCGCCAGCTCGAACTCGCCGGTGGCCTTCCGGATCGCCTCGTCCCGGCTGGCGGCCCGGACGACAAGCTGCGCTCCGTACCGGTTGGTGCCGATGCCGGTCGCGATCCCGGAGCTCGCGGCGACAGCGTCGGCGAGTTGGACGATCTCCTCATGGGCCAGCACCCGGTCGCCCTCAGCCTCGATACCCACGCTCCATCTCACCGGATGTTCCGTTTCATGATCCGGGCCTCCCTAGCCCAGAGCGGGCAGCAGCGCCGCGAGTTCTTCCAGGCTACTGAGATCGTGCCCGGACAGCATCCGGTCGACGTAGGGCGCGGCGGCCATCATGCCGAGCGTGACCGGCCGGAAGGCGGCACCGTCCCTGCCGCCGTGCGGATTCATCCACACCAGCCGGTGGCACTGCCGGGAAAGCCGCTCCATCGCGGTGGCGAGGACCTCCGGGCTGCCCCGGTCCAGGCCGTCCGAGCAGATCACCACGACGCCGCTGCGGCACATCCCCCGCCGGCCCCATTCCCGGACGAAGGTGTGCAGGCTGTCGCCGATCCTGGTTCCGCCGTCCCAGTCCAGCGCGGCCTTGCCGGCCATCTCCAAGGCCTCGTCGATCCGCCGCCGGCCGAGCGGCCGGGTGATGCGCGTCAGCCGGGTGCCGAAGCAGAACACCTCGACCTTCGCCGAGGCGCGTTTCGCCGAGTAGGCGAACTGCAGCAGGTGCCGCGAATAGTCGGCCATCGAGCCGGAGATGTCCAGGATCAGGATCAGCGGCCGTAGCTTGACGGTTCGCCGCCGCCACCGCAGCTCGGCGGGCTCGCCGCCGACTCGGATCGACTGCCGCACGGTGCGCCGCAGGTCCGGCGCGCGCCCGGCGCGCGCGGGCCGGGTCCGGCGGGTGCGCCGCCGCGGCGGGGTCAGCCGGATCCTGGCCATGATGCGGCGCAGTGCCGCGAGCTCCTCCGGGGTGCATTCGGCGAAGGACTTGTGCCGCAGGGCCTCCGCGTCCGAGGCCATCCAGCCGAGCTGCGCCTCCTCCTCGTCGCCGGAATCGGGCCCCGGCTCGACGGCCGGGATGTCCAGCACCGCGCCCTCGGCTTCGGCCGTCAGCTGCGCCCTGATCATCACCGCCTCCCGGGCCGGGTCGCCGGCGGCGAGGAAGTACGCGCGGAACACCCGGTCGTAGACGGGGATGTCGCCGGCCCGGATGACCAGCGTCGCGCGTCCCGCCCAGTACAGGTCGAGCAGGTCCGCCGGGTCCAGCCGGGCCATCGCCGAGCAGTAGGTCAGCAGGCCACCGGAGCCGACGGCGAGCCCGGCACCGCGCAGGGCGTCCGCGAACCCGACCAGGACGCCGACGAACGGCTCGCCGTCAGGCACCGGATGTGATCTCCGTCAGGCTTGCCCGCACCAGGTCGAGGTCGTCACGTTCCTTCACCACCGCGCCGAGCGTTTCGTCCGCGGTCCGCTCGTCGAGATCGGCCTCGCCGAGGAAGTCGAGGGTGCGCGCCCAGTCGATGGTCTCGGCGACACCGGGCGGTTTGGCGAGATCGAGTTCGCGGAGCCGGTGGACGGCGGCGACAACCTTGCGGGCGAGCGCCTGCGAGACTTTCGGCTCGCGCACCAGCACGATCTCCAGCTCCCGCTCGGGGGACGGATAGCCGATCCAGTGGTAGAGGCAGCGCCGTTTCAGCGCGTCGTGCAGCTCGCGGGTGCGGTTCGAGGTCAGGACGACCAGCGGCGGGCGCTCGGCGGCGATGGTCCCGACCTCGGGGATGCTGATCTGGAAGTCGGAGAGAAGCTCGAGCAGGAAGGCCTCGAACTCGTCGTCGGCGCGGTCCACCTCGTCGATCAGCAGTACCGCCCGGTCGCCGGCCCGGATCGCGGCGAGCAGCGGCCGTTCCACCAGGAAACGCGGCCCGAACAGCTTGTCCACCGCGTCGTCGTCGGCGAGTTGCCGCTCCGACAGGGCCCGGATGTACAGCAGCTGCCGGGCGTAGTCCCACTCGTACAGCGCCTGGCTGGTGTCGATGCCCTCGTAGCACTGCAGCCGGATCAGCTCGCGGCCGGACACCGACGCCATCGCCTTGGCGGCCTCGGTCTTGCCCACTCCGACTTCGCCTTCGAGCAGGATCGGCCGGTCCAGTGACTCGGCGACGAACAAGGCCGTCGCCAGCCCCCGGTCGGCCAGGTAGCCACCCTGTCGCAGGATCTCGGCCAGGTCGGCAACGCTGCCCGGACGCGGCGTCCCGCCCTGTTCGCCGGGGGCAGCCACGGGTCAGCGCGTCGGCTCGGGGCCGAGCACGAGGTCCTTGACGGTGCCGCCGTCACCGTTGCGCTTACCCTCGCGCTCCAGCCGTGCCCGCCACGCGGCCCGCAGCTCCTCTTCCGAGCCGTCGAAGCCGTCGAAGCCGACGCCTTCCATCCGCTTGCAGTGCGCGCCGTGGCCCTGCAGGTCGTCCAGGTCCGCGCTGCCCTGACCCTGGGCACTCCAGATGCTGCGCAGCACCCGGATGGCTTCACCGTTACTCATGCGCGCGTCTTCCTCGCCAGGCGGTCACGTTCCTGCAAACGAGAGTAGTTCGCCGGCGCCAGCACCGGCGACGATCGATTAAGCGTTCTCTTATCGGGTGTGCGGCGCCGAGCGGACAGCCGCTGACGGCGCGACGCCCGCTGCTGGCAACATCGCCGTCCGGCTCACAGCCCGCGCCGCACCATCGCCGTGACCATGTCGAGCGCAGTGGAGAGCTCCGAGGCGGGCAGCTCGCGAAGCGGGCCCGCGGTGAACAACGTGGCGAGGCCGTGCACCGCTGACCACGGGCCGATCTCCGCCCCCGCGCGCCGGGAGGCCGGCAGCGCGCCGCTCGCAACAAGCTCGTCCAGGCAGCCGCCGAGCAGCTGGTACGGGTTGCGGCCGGAGTCGCCGCACCCCTCGCCGGGCGCGATGTGCCCGAGTTCCCGGGGGACGGCGAACGCCGTCCGGAACCACCCGGGCTCGGTGATCGCGAACTCCACGTAGGCCCGGCCGGTCGCCGTCAGCGCATCCCACGCATGGTCCCTGGGGTCGTCCCCCTGCGGGAGTTCGGCCATCCGCCGTTCCATCAGGCGGGCGAGCGCGCTCATGCAGCGCTCGCAGACCGCGCGCAGCAGCGCGTCGCGGTCGGGGAAGTGCCGGTAGGCGGCGCTGTGCGACACCCCGGCGGCGCGGTTCACCTCGCGCAGCACGACCGCCTCCGGGCCGCCATCGCGCGCAAGCTGTACACCCGCGTCGATCAGCGCTTCCCGGAGGCGGCCGTGATGGTAGGTGTCCCGTGTGCGGACCTCGCTCATGGGCTAATGATCGCTTCCCCCGGGCCGGGAGCCCGCCTGGGGGCCCGGCTCGCGGGCTGAGCGGTCGCCTGGCTCGCGGGCTGGACGGTCGCCTGGGTCGCGGGCTGAGCGGTCGCCTGGGTCGCGGGCTGAGCGGTCGGCTCGCTCGCCGGCTGGACGGACTCCTGGCTCGCGGGCTGAGCGGTGGCCTGGACTTCGGGCTCGCCGGTGGCCTGGCCTTGCGGCTGGCCCGGCTGGGCCGGAAGCAGCACCGCGGCGGCAATCGCTCCGGCCGCGGCCACGGCGCCCGCGACGACGCACGCGATCGTGATGCCGTGTATCGAGGCATTCACTGCGGCGGAATGCACGATCCCGGCCGCGTGCGGGTTCCCCGCCGCGGCGAGGCCGCGGCTCACCGCGAACGCGGCCCCGACTGACTGGTGCGCGACTGCCTGCAGCTGGCCCGGCAGGCCGCCGGGGAGCTTCGCGGTGAGCCGGGTGCCGTACAGCGAGACGTAGATGCTGCCCAGCACCGCGACTCCGAGCGTCCCGCCGAGCAGCCGGGTGGCGTCGTTGACCGCGGAACCGACCCCGGCCCGGCGCGCCCCGACCGCGCCCATGATCGACTCAGTCGCGGGCGCGCTGGTCAGGCCGAGCCCGACACCGTAGAGCACCATCTGGGCGGCGATGGTGCCGTAGCTGATCGTGGGACTGATCGACAGCGCCACCCAGGCGTAGAAGCCGGCGACGAACAGCAGCCCGGCGGTGACCACCTGCTTGGTGCCCAGGCGGACGGCAAGCCGGGTGCCCAGCACCGACGCGACCCCGACCGACACCGCCACCGGCAGCAGCCGCACCCCGGTGACCAGCGGGGAGTAGGCCCGGATGAACTGGAAGTACTGGGTCATCACGTAGATGAACCCGAAGAGGGTAAAGAACGACACGGTGACCGAAGCGGAGGCGGCGCTGAACCGGGGGTTCCGGAACAGGCTGACGTCCAGCATCGGGCTCCGGATGCGGCGCTCCCAGGCGACGAAAACGGCGAACAGCGCAAGCGCAGCGGCGAAGCCGCCGACGGACCGGACGGATCCCCAGCCGGCGCGGGGCGCTTCGATGATCGTGTAGACGAGAATGCCCATGGCGGCCGTCGACATGACGAAACCAGCCCAGTCCACCGTCCCGGCCTTGGCATCGCGGGATGTCGGTACGAAGCGGGCGACCAGCGCACCGGCCACGGCGGCGACCGGAGCCAGCGCGAAGAAGATGGCGGTCCAGGAGAAATGCTCCAGCAGCCATCCGCCCACGATCGGGCCGAGGGCGATGGCCGCACCGGCGGTGGCGCCCCAGATTCCGATCGCGCGGGCGCGTTCGGCGCGTCCGGTGAAAATGTTGGTGATCAGCGACAAGGTTGCCGGGAAGATCATCGCGGCGCCGAGGCCCATCACCGCGCGGGCGGCGATAAGCGCACCCGGGCTGCTCACCAGCCCGCCGACGATGCTGGCGAGCCCGAACACGGCGAGCCCGGACAGCAGCATCCCCTTGCGGCCGAGCCGGTCCGAGAGGCTGCCGGCGGTGAGGATCAGGGCGGCGAAAACCAGGTTGTAGGCGTCGACGACCCACTGAAGCTGGGTGTCCGTCGCGTGCAGCTGGCGGACCAGCGCCGGCAACGCGACGTTGACGATGGTGGTGTCCAGGTTGATGGCGAACGCGGCGACGACAAGGGCGAGCAGGGCCAGGCCCTTGGAGACGTTCGGCGGCGCTTGCGGCCGGGCTAGCACGGATCTCATGGCGGGTCCCGATATGTTGACAGTGACTACATGACGGCACGCTACGCGCCGAAGTAGACGCTGTCAACATCAGGCGGAAAATCCCCGCGCTCGGCGCTGAAGACTAAGGACAGGCGTGCGCGGCGCGGGAGTGCTAAGAGGCGGCCGCCGAGCGGACGGCGGACAAAACGCCATGCTCCGGTGCAGGACAGCGCATAATACGGCTTGAGGTAAACCGGATCTGATCTCAGCTTCCGGCGGGACGCCGCCCGCATCGCCGCGCATCCCGGAAATGCCGTAGCCGGATGTGGCGAAGGGAAGCCAGATGACGGAAACACCGGTCATGCCGCTGCACATGCGGCGCGATCAGTTCGATCCCAGTCCGGATCTGGCGAAGCTGCGGAGCGGAGCCCCGGTCACCCGGATCGAGCTCTTCTTCCGGGAGGATGCCGGAACCACCTGGCTGGTGACCGGATACGAGGAGGCACGGCAGGTCCTGGGCGACGCCGCCCACTTCCTGAACGCGCCGGACGGTGGCAAGCCGGAGGGACGGAGCCGGGACGATGGCGGCCCGGGCGAAGCGCAGGGGTTCCTGCTCGGAATGGATCCCCCCGACCACACGCGCGTGCGCCGGATGCTGACCGGTGAGTTCACCGTTAGGCAGATGCGGCGGCTGCAGCCACGCATCGATGCGATCGTGACCGGGCTCTTGGACGACATGGAGCGGGCCGGGCCGCCGGCCGACCTGATGCAGTCATTCGCGCTGCCCATCCCGTCGCTGGTGATCTGCGAACTCCTGGGAGTCCCCTATGCGGACCGCGCTGGGTTCCAGCGCCGCAGCGAGCTTCGGATGGACATGTCCCGGTCACCGGAGGAGCGGGCGGCGTTCGGCGCCCAGTCGCTGCGTTACATGTTTAAGCTCGTCAAGCTGCAGCGGGCCGATCCGGGCGATGACGTGCTCGGCATGCTGGTGCGTGATCACGGCGATGAGCTAACCGACCGGGAACTGGTAGCGATCGGTGACCTGATGCTGGGCGCGGGGCACGAAACGACCGCCAGCATGCTCGGCCTGGGCACCGCGCTGCTGCTGGTCAACCCCGATCAGCTCGCCCTGCTGCGAGACGGCCCCTCCGTAGCGGACCGCGCCGTGGAAGAACTGCTGCGTTACGTGTCGATCATCCACACCCCGGTTCCGCGCACCGCGAAGACCGACGTTGTTATCGGCGGCCAGCTGATCAGCGCCGGTGACCGGGTGCTGTGCTCTGTCCCGGTGGCGAACCGCAGCGGCGACTTCGGCGACGACATGGACCGGCTGGACCTGAGCCGAGATCCGGTGCCGCACCTGGCGTTCGGCCACGGGGTCCATTACTGCATCGGAGCGCACGTGGCCCGGATGGAGATGCGGACCGCGTTTCCCGCTTTGCTGCGCCGTTTCCCGTCGCTGAGTCTGGCCGTGCCCATCGAGGAGGTGCAGTTCCGGACGTCCTCGCCCGTGTACGGTCTCGAGTCCCTGCCGGTCACCTGGTAGCAGGCCCGTACCGCGCCGGTTACTGACGGGCCAGGTTCGGGGCCCCGGAGCGGAGGACGAACTTCTGGATCTTGCCGGTCGCCGTCTTCGGAAGCTGATCGACGAACGTCACGCCCCGCGGTGCCTTGAAGTGCGCCAGGTGGTCACGGGCAAAGGCGATGATCTCGTCCTCTCCCGCCTTCTCGCCGTCGAGGAGCACGACGAAGGCATGCGGCGTCTCGCCCCACTTCTCATCCGGCAGGCCGACGATCGCGACCTCCTCGACGGCGGGGTGCCGCAGCAGCGCATGCTCCACCTCGATCGTGGAGATGTTCTCCCCGCCGGAGATGATCACGTCCTTGATCCGGTCCCGGATCTCCACGTAGCCGTCCGGGTTGACCACCGCCGCGTCGCCGGAGTGGAACCAGCCGTCGCCCATTGCCTTCTCGGTTGCCTCCGGGTCGTTGTAGTACCCGGCCATCACCACGTTCCCCTGGACGGTGATCTCGCCCAGGGTCTCCCCGTCGGGCGGAACCTCGCGGCCCTTGTCGTCCACGACCCGCAGTTCTCCCGAGGAGATCAGCTCGACGCCCTGCCGTGACTTGACGTCGGCCAGATCGGCGGTCCCCAGGTTCTGGTGTTCCGGCAGGATCTCGCAGACGGTGATGAACGGCGCGGTCTCGGTCAGCCCGTACACGTGCGTGACCTCCCAGCCGAATTCGCCTTCGAGCCGCTCGATGGTGGCGGCGGCCGGCGGCGCACCGGCGGTGGTCACGTGCACCCCTGGGCGCACCTCGCCGCGCACCTCCGGGGAGGCGTTGGCCAGCGAGATCAGCACCGTCGGCGCCGCGCACAGGGCAGTGATGTTCTCCTCGCGGATCAACTGGAAGACCAGCCCCGGGTCCACCTTGCGCAGGCAGACGTGGGCGGCCCCGGCGGCCGTTACGTTCCACGTGTAGGTCCAGCCGTTGGCGTGGAACATCGGCAGCGTCCACAGGTACCGCTCGCCCACCCTCATCGGCATGTGCAGCAGCGTCCCGACGACGTTCACCCAAGCGTTCCGGTGGGTGATCATCACGCCCTTGGGACGGGCGGTGGTGCCGCTGGTGTAGTTGATGGTGAGCAGGTCGCTCTCGGCGATCTCTGGCCGGTCGTAGTCCGGGGAAGCGCCGGCGACCGCCTGCTCGTAATCCAGCCAGCCGTCCCGGCTGCCCTCCAGCGCGACGAAGTGCCGCACGTCCGGCATCTGGTCCCGGACCCCGTCCAGCGCCTCCAGGTAGTCGCTGTGCGCGCAGACGACGGTGGAACCGGAGTGGTTGATGATGTAGACGAAGTCGTCCGGGGTCAGCCGGTAGTTGATCGGCACCAGCACCGCGCCGGTCTGCGGCACCGCGTAGAAGGACTCCAGCTGCGCGTGCGTGTTGGGGGCGATGTAGGCCACCCGGTCCCCCTTGCGCACCCCGAGGCCCTGGAGAGCGGACGACCACCGATCGCAACGGTCGAAGAACTGCTCGTACGTCAGCCGGAGATCACCGTCGACGACGGCCTCGCGGCCGCCATGCAGCCGGCGGGTGCGGCGGGCGAACTCCAGCGGAGTGAGCGGCACTTCCATGGCGATCCTCCCCTAAGCGGTGACGGTGGCAGACGACCGGATCCCCCCTGCCGAACGGCCGTTATGAACGAACGCTAGTACCTATGCGGCTTTTGCACGAGGGCGGTGGGCGATGATCGGGGCCGGGCGCCCACGGCGGCGGGGCGGCGGGCGCGCATAGCATGTCGCGGGTGGAACTGGCGCGAGTGTGCGTGTACTGCGGCTCGTCGCGCGGGACGGTGCCCGAGTTCACCGATGCCGCGCGGTCGGTGGGCGAGCTGCTGGCCGACAACGGCATCACCCTGGTCTACGGCGGCGGGGCGGTCGGCCTGATGGGCGTTCTGGCAGATGCCGCCCTGGCCGCCGGTGGCGAGGTGATCGGGGTGATCCCGCGGAACCTGTTCAGCCGCGAGGTGCCGCACCCGGGACTGACCAAACTGGTCGAGGTCGGCTCGATGCACGAGCGCAAGCAGCGGATGTTCGAGCTGGCCGACGCGTTCGTGGCGCTGCCCGGCGGGCTGGGGACGCTGGAAGAACTCACCGAGACGGCGACCTGGAGCCAGCTCGGCCTGCACCAGAAGCCGATCGCGACCCTCGACGTCCTCGGCTACTGGCAGGACTTCCACGACTTCCTGTCCAAGGCCGCCGACCACGGCCTGATCAAGCCGAAGAACCTGCGGCTGATCCGCAACGTGAGCGAGGTCGCGGACCTGCTGCCGGCGCTGCGGTCCTACCAGCCGTCCCCCGTAAACCGGCTGGTAGGACTCGACGAGACCTGAACTGCCGGGCCCGGGCCGCAGCACTGCCGGGCCGGGCACTCACTGCTGGCCAGACGGCTGCCTCGTGGTGACGTTGAGGCGGTTCCACGCGTTGATCGCCGCGATCTCGATGACAAGCGCCGACAGCGCCCGCTCGTCGTAGTGCTTGGCCGCCGCGTCCCAGACCTCGTCGGGCACCGGGTCGGGCCGGTCGGCGAGCCGGGTCGCGGCCTCGGTCAGCGCCAGCGCGGCCCGCTCGGGGCCGGTGAAGTACGGCGCGTCGCGCCAGGCGGCCACGCCGAAAACCCGCTCGTCGCTTTCGCCCGCCTTCTTCATGTCCTGGGCGTGCATCTCGGTGCAGACGCTGCAGCCGTTGATCTGGCTCGCGCGCAGGTGGATGAGGTTGGCTGTCGTCTCGGGCACACCCGCGTTCTGCGCGGTCCTGGAAAAGGCGACCAGCCGCTTCACTGCGTCCGGTACGAGCGCCGGGAGGTTGGTGATCCGTGCCTGCATTTTCTCCTCCGGAGGGTTGTCGTGCCGGTGCTTGTCACACCGGCGGGATGTGGTCCGTCACCGAGATGACGGCCGGCGGCGGAGGAAGGTAACGGTGAGCGGACAGGACGGGCTGGCCGAGCGGTTCGAATCGCACCGGACCCGGCTGCGGGCGGTGGCGTTCCGGATCCTCGGCTCGCTGAGCGAAGCCGACGACGCGGTGCAGGAATCGTGGCTGCGGTTGAGCCGCAACGGTGACGCCCGGGTGCAGAACCTGGGCGGCTGGCTGACGACCGTGGTAAGCCGGGTGTGCCTGGACATGCTGCGCTCCCGGGCTGTGCGCCGGGAGGAGCCGCTCGATGGCCACCTCCCGGATCCCGTCGTGGCCAGCGCCGACGCGAGCGGACCCGAGCAGGAAGCGGTGCTGGCGGACTCCGTCGGCATCGCGCTGCTGGTCGTGCTGGACACCCTGACGCCGCCGGAACGGGTCGCGTTCGTGCTGCACGACATGTTCGCCGTGCCCTTCGCCGACATCGCGGCGATCGTCGGCCGCTCGCCGGAGGCCACCAAGATGCTCGCCAGCCGCGCCCGCAGCCGGGTGCAGCACGCCGCCCCGGCCGGCCGCGCCGATCGCAGCCGGCAGCGCGCACTGGTGGACGCGTTCCTCGCGGCCGCACGCGGCGGCGACTTCGATGGCCTGCTCACCGTCCTCGACCCGGACGTGGTCCTCCGCGCCGACAGCAGCGCCGTGGCGCCAGTGACCGTGGTCCGCGGCGCGGCGGCGGTGGCACGGGGCGCCGCCAGCTACCAACGGGCCGGCGTGGTGCACGTGCCGGCCGTGGTGAACGGGGGCGCCGGGTTCATCGCGCTGGAGAATGGCCAGCCGGTCTCGGTCGCGGCCTTCACCATCCGCGGCGCGAAGATCGTCGCGGTGGACATCCTCAGCGATCCGCAACGCCTCACGCGGCTCGATCTCAGCTCAATCCGGTTTTAGCTTCGTCCGGTTATGCGGGTTCGTCCGGTTAGAGCGTGGCGGCCGGGAAGGATCGGGGCATGAGCACCTACCTGATCACCGGCGCCACCCGCGGCATCGGCCGGGCCGTGGCCGACGAATTGGCTGACGATGACCTGATCCTCGCCGCCCGTGACGGCGAGGCGCTGGAAACCGTGTGCAAGTCGCTGCGCTCGGCGCGGCCGATGCGGGTCGACCTGGCGCAGCCGGAGGCCCTGGCCGACGCGGTGCGCCGGGCAGGCCTGCCGGACCGGCTGGACGGGATCGTCCACTCCGCCGGGATCAACCACCTGGGACGTCTAGCGGACCTCGAGCCGGCGGCCTGGACCGAGCTGTTCGCCGTCAACGTGACCGCGATCGCGGAGCTCACCCGCCTGGCGCTGCCCGCGCTGCGCAAAGCGCGCGGAACGCTGGTCTTCGTGAACTCGGGATCCGGGCGGCGGGTGGCCGGTCCCGGCAGCGGGGCGTACTCGGCAAGCAAGTTCGCCCTGGTGGCGGTCGCTGATGCGCTCCGCATGGAGGAACCGGAGGTCCGGGTGACGACCGTCTTTCCCGGGCGGGTGGCGACCGACATGCAGCGGCAGCTGCGGGCCTTCGAGCGCGGGGACTACCGGCCCGACGACTACCTCCGGCCGGAGACCGTGGCGAAGATTATCGCCGACGCGCTGCGGCTGCCGGGCGATGCCACGATGGCCGACGCGATGGTCGTCCCGCGCCAGCAGGCCTGACCGGCGCGCTCGCCGCCGGGTGCGCTCTCCGGCGGGTGCCGGTTGGCCGGCGGTGCGGCGCAGGCAGCCGTTTTGCTCAGGAAAGAAGCCTCAGCCGGATCGTTTCCGGCAGCTCTTTCAGCTTCGCGATCACGTCGGCCGTGTAGTCGGTGCCGATGTCGGTGATCACGTAACCGACGTCGCCGCGGGTCTCCAGCATCTGGCCCTCGATGTTGACCCGGTGGTCGGCCAGCATCCCGTTGATGGTGGCGAGCACGCCGGGCGTGTTGACGTGCAGGTGAACGAGCCGGTGCATCCCCTCGCGCTCGGGCAGGGCGACGCCCGGGTAGTTCACGCTCATCGACGTGGCGCCGGCGGCGGCGTAGTCGACCAGCTTGGCGGCGACGAACTGGCCGATGTCGGCCTGCGCCTCCTCGGTCGAGCCGCCGATGTGCGGGGTGAGGATCACGTTGGGCAGGCCGCGCAGTTCGCTGCGGAACTCCTCGCCGCGGCGGTTCGGCTCGTCCGGGAACACGTCGATCGCGGCGCCGGCCAGGTGCCCGGATTCCAGGTGGCTGCGCAGCGCGGCGTGGTCCACGGTGAAGCCGCGGGACAGGTTCAGCAGCAGGCTCCCGGCCGGCATCCGGGCGATCTGCGCCTCGCCGAACAGCCCGCTGTTGCCCGGCCGCCCGTCCACGTGCAGCGTGACGACGTCGGAGTTCTCCAGCAGTTCGTCCAGGGAGCCGCAGGAGCGGGCGTTGCCGAGGGCGAGCTTGTCGGCGATGTCGTAGAAGTAGACCGTCATCCCGAGGTCCTCGGCCAGCACCGACAGCTGCGCGCCGATGTTGCCGTAACCGACGATGCCGAGCCGGCGGCCGCGCACCTCGTGGCTCCCGGCCGCCGATTTGTCCCACACGCCGGCGTGCAGCGCGGCGTTCTTCTCGGTCAGCCGGCGGGTCAGCGAGATGATCTCGGCGAGCGCCAGCTCGACCACGCTGCGGGTGTTGGAGAACGGGGCGTTGAACACCGGGATGCCGCGCCGGGTGCAGGCCGTCAGGTCGATCTGGTTCGTCCCGATGCAGAACGCGCCGACCGCCATCAGGTTCGGCGCGGCGTCCACGACCGCCTTGGTCACCTGGGTCTTGGAGCGGATCCCGAGGATGTCCACGGCCGGCATCCGCTCGATCAGCTGCGCCTCGTCGAGCGCGCCGGACAGCGCCTCGACGTGATGACCGGCCGCGGACAGGCGTTCCCGCCCGTCGGCGTGGACGCTCTCCAGCAGCAGCACGTTGAGCTGGCGGCCGGGATCGGCGGCGGTTGCGGGATGTTCGGGGCGGGACGCGGGCACTCGGCAACCCTTCGTCTAGGGGCGGGAACCGCCTTCCATGGTATTCGGCGCGCTCACAGGCCCGTCCGGGTGCTGCCTGGCCGGCGTCAGGGACCGGCCGATGACGGCGAAGGAGAACAGGGACACGGCGGCGAGCAGGATCGAGAACGCGAGCACCGACGCGAAGTCCCCGATGTACCCGGACGCCACCCCGACACCGATCACCGGGATGATCAGTCCGCAGTAGCACACCACGAAGTACGTCGAGACGACCTGGCCGCGCCGCTCCGCCGGGGCGAGCCGGTTGGCCGTGGCCAGGCTGCCGAGGAACACGGCACCCACGCCGACCCCGCCGACGACGGTCGCCACCAGGAACACGGCCAGGCTGGCGACCGCCAGGGCGGTCAGCAGCAGCGCCAGCGCGGCGAGGAACAGGCCCAGGCCGGACAGCACGACCGGGCGGCCGGGCAGCTTGAACACCACGATCTGCGTCGCCGCGCCCACCCCGAACAGCAGGAACACGACGAAGCCCTCGAGAAGGTGGCTGCGGGCGTGCAGCACGTTCCCGAGGAACGCGGGCGCCAGCGCGCTGTACAGCCCGAGCACCGAGAATGCGGCGAACCCGGCGAGCGCGGCGGCGGCGAACTCCCCGCGGCCGTGCCCGGGGATTGCGAGGCCGACGGCGCGGAGCGTGGGCCGCTGGCGGTGGCTCACCGTCTCGGGGATGAGCAGCACGCAGGCTCCGGCGACCAGCAGCAGCCCCAGGTACACAACAAAAACCAGGACGGTGGGACGGGGCCCGTACTCGGCGAACAGCCCGGCGATCAGCGGGCCGAGCGCCAGCCCGCCGATGTTGGTGGCCGTGGCGACCAGCGACGCCCGGCGGCCAGCCGAGACTGGCGCCAGTTCGGTGAGCGCGGCGGTCGCGGTGCCGGTCATCAGGCCCGCGGACAGCCCGGACAGGATCCGGCCGAGGAAAAGGATTCCCACCCCGGTGGCGAGGATGAACACGACGGTGCTGAGCGCGCCGGTGACGAGGGCCACGGCCAGGACTGGCTTGCGCCCCGCATCGTCGGAGGACCGCCCGGCCAGCAGCAGCGCGGCCATCACCGCGGCGGCGTATACCGCGAAGATCACCGTCGTGATGGCCTGGGAGAAATGCCACTGGCCCTGGTAGAGCACGTACAGCGGGGTCGGCAGCGTGGTGCCGAGCATCGTGGCGCCGAAGGCGAACGCCAGCAGCCAGAACGCCGCCCGCCGGGGAACCGCCAACGGTCCGTGCCGCATCAGTCCGTCCCGCCGCATCTTTCCTCTCTACCACCGGCCATCCGGCGATCCTGGCAGCCGGCGGTGACACGGTGCCGACCGGCGTGCGGCGGGGCGGCTACGTCCCGGGCGGGTTGCCGCGCACCAGGGTCTCGGCGGCGATGAGCGGCCGCGCCGCGGCTTGCTCCCGCAGTGTGCGCAGCGCCTCGTCGGCGTCCGGCAGCAGGTCGGACCACTCCCGCGCGAACGAGCCGGAGAGGATCTCGTCCCGCAGAACGGCGCCGAAGCGGTCCCGCAGCGCCGCCACCAGATCGGCGGAACGGCCCAGCCGGGACAGCTGCCCGTACTGGCTGGTGCGGGAGTGCGTCGGGAGCTGGCCCACCAGGCCCATCTGCGACGCCCGGGCGAAGATCTCGGCGGGCTCGCCGGAGAGGTACATCTCGTCGAGGATGGCGTCGTCGGAGAAGCCGGCGGCGCCGAGCACCTCGTACGCGGCGTGCAGCACGGCGAGGAGGGTCGGCCAGATGGCCTGCTCGCTGAACAGGTCCAGCGCCGCCTCCTCCCGTGCGCTGGACGCCACCGCGCCGGCGGCGGTCGCGCCGATCCCGCGGGCGACCGCCAGGGCGGTGGCCAGCGCCCCGCCCGAGGCGTCCCGCTCCACCGACACGAAACACGGATAGGGCTTGCGGTCCCGGAACCGGCCGCGCACCCCGACCCCGATCATCCGGGGCGCCACCATCACGATGTCCACGCCGTCCGGAACGGTCAGCAAGTCGAACGCCACGTTGTACCCGGAGGCCACCACCAGCGCCGCCGGCCGGCCCAGGCCGGGGGCGATCTCCGCCGCCATCACCGCGGGCTGGACCTCGTCGGGAATGAGCAGCAGCAGCACGTCGCCGCGGCGGGCGGCCTCGGCGATCGGGCAGACGTCGAAGCCGTCCTCGATGGCCCTGGCCTGGTATTCGTCGTCGCGGTTGCCGACGATGACGGCGACGCCGCTGTCGCGGAGGTTCTGCGCCTGTGCGTGCCCCTGGTTCCCGTAGCCGATGACGGCGACCGTCTTGCCGTCCAGGACCGTCAGGTCCGCGTCGGCGTCGTGGTAGGTCCGGGCCCTCATGACGGCGCCGCCTGGGTTGCCTGCGGGCCCGGCCGGGAATGGGCCGTTCCCGGCAGCCAGGCCATCGCCCGCCCGGGCGCTCCGGTGCCGTGCGCCACCTTCACCGGGACGAACTGGAAGAACGCGCCCCGCGCGGGCAGCTGAACCAGCCCGGTGAGCGCCTCCACGAACACCGCGCCCCTGGACAGCCCGGCCACGTGAACCGGGCCGCCGTCGTGCGACGACCCCATGCTCGGCGCGTCGGTGCCGACGCAGCGGACGCCGCGGTCGAGCAGCTCGTTCATCAGCGGGACCTCCGGCGCCGGCCAACCCGGCCCCGAACGCGTCATCAGCGCGTCGAAGCAGTACCGGTGACCTTCATGTCCGGGCAGGTAGTAGCGGTCCCAGCGGGTGCGCAGCAGCACCACCATGTCCGACGTGATCGCGCCATGCCGCCGCTCGTGCTCGTGCAGCAGCTCCGGCCCGATGACCGGGCTGATCCCGGGCGCTGCGCCGGGAGGGTCGTCCGGAACGTCGATGACCGCCACCGGGCCGGCCATCTGCTCCAGCGGCACCTGGTCCACGGTGACGCGCCCCTGCTCGCCCGCGTGCGGCAGGCCCGATCCGGGAGGCGGGATGAAATGCGCCGGCGCGTCGACGTGGGTGCCGGTGTGCTCATCCATCAGCATCCAGCGGGTCTGGTAAGGGCCAGAACGGCACAGCAGCGGGACCGGCGTGTCCTCGCGGTCGTCGAAGTAGTTGAAGGTCTTGTGCTGGAACGGCATGTGGCTGGACCACCAGCACGGCAGGTCTTCGGCCACCAGCAGCGTCAGGTCCACCAGGCGCCGGCCGTCGTGTGGGGCGTCCGGCTGGCCGTCGGCGGCCGCAGAGGCGCGCTGGCGTGCCGCTGGTCTCGGCGGGCTGGCAGGGTCCGGCATAGGACCTCCCCGAGATGAAATTTTCAGTCAGGTCAAGCTGCTCGGTATATGCATCTTCTGGCGGCTGGGACGTACTAGTCAATAGCCGGGCAATGCCGTACGGTCGTGATATGCGCAGGCGGCAGCGCCGGTGGCCGTCGCGGGCGGACGCCGCCGTCGGCTCCGGTTAGATGCTCACTGTGCGCATTCCGATCGGCGAGCGGAGAGGGTGGGCCGGTGCGCTCGGTGCTCGTGGTTGCCGATGACCTCACCGGCGCCAATGCCACCGCCGCCCTGTTCGCGCGGCTGGGCCTGCGCACCCGCACGCTCGCCGCTGGACCGGCGCTCGCCGATCCGGCGCTCGCGGATCCGGGGCTCGCGGGTCCGGCGCTCGCGGGTCCGGGGCTCGCGGGTCCGGGGCTCGCAGGTCCGGGGCTGGCCGCGGCCGGGACGGGTGATCCCGGGATCGGGGCCGACGTGACCGTGGTGACCACGGGTTCGCGCCGGCTGGCACCGGAGGCGGCCGCGAGCAGGATCGGCAGCGTGCTGACGTCGCTCGGCGGTCATGATCCCCAGCTGCTGGTCAAGCGGGTGGACACCACGCTGCGTGGTCCGATCGGCGCAGAGCTGGCCACGATGCTCGGCTGGCGCCGCGCGCAACGGCCCGGGCGGGTCGCGGCACTGGCGGTGCCCGCCTACCCGGCCGCCGGGCGGACCACGGTGGGCGGCATCCACCTGCTGGACGGCACGCCGCTGGCCCGCAGCGCGGCCGCCACCGACCCGGCCAACCCGGTGCGCGTCTCCCGGGCCGGCGACCTGCTGTCCGAGGGCACCAGCCTGACCGTCGCGGAGCTGCACCTGGATGCCCTGGACGGCGACGACGTTTCGCTTGCCGAGGCCCTCGGGGCTTCGCTGGCTGAGGCGGACGTCACCGTCGCGGACGCCGCGACCGACGCGGACCTGGACCGGCTCGCCGCTGCCGCGGCGCGCGTCCGCCAGCTGTTCGCCGACATCGTCGTGGTGGATTCCGGCCCGTTCGCGGCCGCCTACTGCGACGCCCTCGGCATCACCGCCGGGACCCCGAGAAGCCCCGTCCTGGTCGTCGTCGGCAGCCCCGCCGAGACGACCGGGCGCCAGCTGGAGATGGCGAAGCGCGGCGGAGGAACCCGCCTGCATCTCGTGGCCGAGCACCTGACACAAGATGACCTGGCCGGGTCCGTGATCAACGCGATCGACCGGCGCTTTCCGGTGACCGGCTGGCACGTCCCGTCACCGGCCGGGCAGGTGGACCGGGCCTGGGCCGAGCAGATCCCGGTGTGGCTGGCCGCCGCGACCCGCCAGGTGCTGTCCGAGCGGCCGGTCGCCGGGCTGCTCGCCAGCGGCGGCGAGGTCGCCGCCGCCGTCCTCGACGCGCTGGAGGCGCGCGGGCTGGATGTGGTGACCGAGGTACAGCCGCTGGTCGTCGCCGGCCGGGTCATCGGCGGCCCATGGGACCGGCTCCCCATCGTCACCAAGGGCGGCCTGGTGGGAGACGACAACGCCATCGCCGCCTCGATCGGCCACCTGCACGGGATGCACGACGCACTGGTCGGCACGACCGAGGCACGGGAGGTTCTCAATCCATGACCACGCTGCCCATGACCACGCTGCTCGCAGTCACCGTCGGCGACCCCGCCGGGATCGGCCCGGAGATCGCCGTCCGGGCAGCGGTGGACGACGACGTCCGGTCGCGGGCCCGCGTCCTGCTCGTCGGCGACGCCGACATCGTCCGCCGCGCCGCCAAGCTGTGCGATCTGGACGCCCCGGTGCGCGCCATCGACGACCCGGCCGCGGCCAGCCAGGAGGCCGGCAGCATCGACGTGCTCGACATCGGCATCGCTCCGGCCGGCGAGATCGTCCCGGGCCGGGTCAGCGCGCTGGCCGGCCGCAGCGCGGTCACCGCCGTTGAGACCGCCACCCGGCTCGCCCTGGACCGCAGGGTGGATGCGGTCGTCACGGCCCCGATCAACAAGGAGGCCATCTGGGCGGCCGGCTCTCAGCACCTGGGTCACACCGAGATGCTGGGCGAGCTGACCGGCGCCAAGGAGTCCACCACCATGTTCGTGGTGCGCGACCTGAAGATTTTCTTCACCACCCGGCACACGTCGCTGCTGAAAGCGGTCGGCCAGATCACCCGGGACCGGGTCGGGGCGGCCATCGAGTCGTCGCTGACGGCGCTGCGGGTCTTCGGCCACCCGCGGCCCCGGCTGGCGGTGGCCGCGGTGAACCCGCATGGCGGCGAGGGGGGCAACTTCGGCCGCGAGGAGATCGACGAGATCGCGCCCGCCGTCGAGGCGGCCCGGTCCGCCGGAGCCGACGTGACCGGGCCGGTGCCCGCCGATTCGGTCTTCTACCAGGCGCTGCAAGGCCGTTATGACGGGGTGCTGGCCCAGTTCCACGACCAGGGCCACATCGCGGCGAAGACGGTGGACTTCGACGGCACCGTCTCGGTGACCGTGGGGCTGCCGATCCTGCGCACGTCGGTCGACCACGGGACCGCGTTCGACATCGCCGGCACCGGGCGCGCCTCGCACCGCACGATGGCCGCCGCGGCGCTGGCTGCGGCTGAGTTCTCGCGGTACGCCGATAACATCCGTTCTGCCTACGGCGGCGGGTGACCCTGCCGGTGAGCCCGGAGCGGCAAAACGGCCACGGGCGGGGCGCCCGCGCGGCGAGGACGGGCACCCGGCGGCGGCGCGACCTGCTGGTGACCCACCTCCGCTCCGGGGGCGCCAATATCGACGAGCTCGCCGCGAAATTCGCCGTCTCGCCGTCTACCATCCGCCGCGACCTGGCAGCTCTGGCATCCGACGGCCGGGTGATGCGCACCTACGGCGGCGCGGTCGAGCCCGGGCATGGCCGCGAGCCGACGCTGGATGCGAAGGAGCGCACCCACTGGGCGGAGAAGGACGCGATCGCCGCGACGGCGGCCGCGATGGCCGCCGCCGGGGACGTGGTGCTGCTGGACGCCGGCACCACCGCGGGCCGGGTCGCGTGGCATCTGCGGCAGCGTGACGGGATCACCGTGGTGACCAACGGGATGTCCGCCCTGCTGGCGCTCGCCGACGCGCCGGGCGTCGAGGTGATCCTGCTCGGCGGGCGGCTGCGCCGCCCGAACGAGGCGTTTCTCGGCCCGGACGCCGAACGCGCGCTTCGCCGGTTCCGCCCCGACCTGGCGTTCCTCGGCGCCGACGGGATCGAGCCCCACCACGGCCTGAATTGCCCGACCGTCGAGCAGGCCAGCCTGAAGGAGCTGATGGCCGCGACGTCCCGGGAGGCGTGGGTGGTCGCCGACCACTGGAAGCTGGCCGCCGAGCCGTTCCGGTTCTGGGCGGTGATGCCGCCGGGTACCGGCATTGTCACCGACCCGGGCTGCCCGCCCGCCGCGCTGCGCGCCTTCGGCGAACGCGGCTGGAAGACCCTCGCCGCGCCGACTCCGCCCGGTAGCGTGGCCCCGCCGGAGGGGCAAGAGCGGATGAACATCCGGCCACTCTGAGCGCGTCCCGGCCCCAGGTCCGCAAACACCTGTGCTCGGATGCGTTATCGTCTTCGTTGTTGTCGAAGTTTGCGAACGCGAAAACGCCCGCAGATTTGGCAGTGGGCGTCTTGTTGTCGGAGTTACGGCGTTTCCTCTGACGGCGGGCCCTGCACCTGATCCGCGCAACCGCGTGGATCATCCAGCTCGTCTCAAAAGGAGACACTGATGGCTCAAGGAACCGTGAAGTGGTTCAACTCCGAGAAGGGGTATGGCTTCATCGCCCCGGATGACGGCTCCGCCGACATCTTCGTCCACCACTCCGCCATCGAAGCCACTGGCTTCCGCACCCTGGAAGAGAACCAGAAGGTGGAGTACACCGCCAGCCAGGGGACGAAGGGCCTGCAGGCCGACAGCGTCCGGGCCCTTTGATCAAGCTCGGGGCCTGACCCAGGCCCCGGATTCTGTGTACCGAGCGCGCGGCAGTTCCGCGACCGCCGGACTCCAGCGCAGTGAGCGCGGGTCCGTCACGGGAGCGGGCCTGCCGCGCGCTCGTTCCGTCCCGCGATACCCCCGGACTGCGGGGCTTTTCGCGACCACCGGGGCCGGCGCGAGAGCCGGCCCCTCCGCCACGCCGTTTTGTAACTGGGCATCGGCTGGCAGTCACCTGGTCGCCTGCGCGCCGGCCGCTGTCCAGAGACCGTATGTCACCCTGGCGGCGTGACCACTGACGCGCTCGCCGGCAGCGATTACGCGGCACTGTCGCGCACTGTGCGGAGTGCGGGCCTGCTGCGGCGGCGGCCCGGCTGGTACCGCACCAAGATCGCCGGGAACCTGTGCCTGATGGCCGCCGGGTGGACCGCCTTCGCGCTGATCGGCCGGTCGTGGTGGCAGCTGTTGACCGCGGTGTTCCTGGCGGTGATGTTCGGCCAGACCGGGTTCATCGGGCACGATGCGGGGCACCGGCAGATCAGCGGCCACCGGCGCACCGACGACCTGCTCGGCCGGATCCACGGCAACCTGCTGATCGGGCTCAGCCACGGCTGGTGGATCACCAAGCACAACCGCCACCACGCGTACCCGAACGAGGTCGGCCGCGACCCCGATGTCGCGGGCAACGCGATCGCGTTCGCACCGGAGCACAGCCGGGCGCGCCACGGCGCCGGGATCTGGCTGGCGCGGTGGCAGGCGTGGCTGTTCTTCCCGATGCTGCTGCTGGAGGGCTGGCACCTGCACGCCGCCGCGGTGCGGGCCCTGGCCAGTCGCCGCGGCATCCGGGGGTGGCCGGCCGAGGTTCTGCTGCTGGCGGTGCACGTAGTGGGGTACGTGACCGCGCTGCTGTATGTGCTGTCGCCGGTGCAGGCACTGGTCTTCGTCCTCGTGCATCAGGGGCTGTTCGGCATCTACCTGGGGTCGTCGTTCGCACCCAACCACAAGGGGATGACAATGTTCCGGGCCGGCGACCAGGTGGATTACCTGCGCCGCCAGGTGCTGTCGTCGCGCAACATCCGCGGCGGCCGCGTCACCGACTTCGCCCTCGGCGGCCTGAACTACCAGATCGAGCACCACCTGTTCCCCAACATGCCGAGGCCGAACCTGCGGCACGCGCGGGAGCTGGTCGTCGCGTTCTGCGCGCGGCACGGGATCCCGTACTGCGAGACGGACCTGCTGTCCTCCTACGCCCAGGTCCTGCGGCACCTCGACGCGGTGGGTGGCCTGCGCCCCGAGCTCGAGTACTGATCCGCTGGCATCGGGTATCCGTCACGCGATCGACTCCCGCTGAGCCCCTGCGCCCGACCGCGTCCGGGGTGAAAGTGACGGAGGCGTGACCCCGTGACCTGTGTCACTGTGGAAAGGGGTCGCGAGAAGCGAAGCGGGAGGCGAAGCCCATGGCTGCCGAGGACGTCTGGCTCGCCAGGTACGACGGCAGCGACCTCATCCGCGCGGACCAGGTCGCGGGGATAAGCCAGGACTACAACGGCAACATCACCGCGCACCTGGCCGGTGCCCGCGGCGCCACTGTGACACTCGTCGCGCCGGGCCCGCATGGCGGACCGCACACCCCGGAGGGCTTCCACCGCCGCCTGCTCCAGGTCATCGTGACGCAATCCGACTCGAAGGAGCCCACCCTGGTCCGCCCGGTCGTGGACGAGGCAAACGGCTGGCAATGGGTCACCGAGCCCCTCTAGGCGCCCCCCGGCCGGGCGATTCTCTGACTATAGTCAGAGAATGGATGCGACCATGGTCGGCCACGTGCGGAGGTTCAACCGGACCGTCACGCAACGGGTCGGCGCGCTCAACGACGCGTACCTCGACCGCGGCCGCCCGCTGGGAGAGGCGCGGCTGCTGTGGGAGATCGGCCCGGACGGCGCCGACGTCCGGTCGCTGCGGTCGCGGCTCGACCTGGATTCCGGTTATGCGAGCCGGCTGCTGCGGTCGCTGGAGAAGGACGGCCTGGTCGCGGTCGAGCGCAGCGGGACCGACGGGCGTGTCCGCACGGCGCGCCTGACCGAGCGCGGTCTTGCCGAGCGGGAAACGCTGGACGCGCTTTCCGACGATGCAGCCTCCTCGATCCTGGAGCCGCTCAGCGCGGGCCAGCGCACCCGGCTAGTGACGGCAATGGCCGAAGTGGAGCGCCTCCTGGTGGCCTCGGCGGTCGAGATCGCCGAGCGCGACCCCCGCGACCCGGACGCCCGTTTCTGCCTGCGCGCGTACTTCCGTGAGCTTGCCGAGCGCTTCGACGGCGGCTTCGATCCGGCCACGGGGGTCCCCGCGGCCGAAGACGGCGAGATGAGCCCGCCGGCCGGGGTGTTCCTGGTCGCAACGCTGCACGGCGAACCCGTGGGCTGCGGCGGCCTCAAGTTCCACGGCGGTGAGCCCGCCTACATCAAGCGGATGTGGGTCGCGTCGTCCGCGCGGGGGCTGGGCCTTGGCAAACGGCTCCTCGCCGAACTGGAGGGGCGCGCAGCCGAGCGCGGCCACAGCGCCACTCGGCTGGAAACCAACCGGGTCCTCAGCGAGGCGATCAGCATGTACCGGGCCGCGGGTTACCGCGAGGTGGCGCCATTCAACGACGAGCCCTACGCCCACCACTGGTTCGTCAAGGACATCAGCCGCCAGTCATCGCCACCGGCTGGCCGCTGACCCGGCTCTCCTCGGCGGCGAAGGCCATCAGATGGCTTTCCAGCGATTCCCGCGGGCTGGACAGGATCGCCGACCGATCCCCGGTGGCGATCGCTTCAACGAACGCCCGCATCAGCCCGTAGTCGCCACCGCTGTGCCCACCAGCTACGTCCTCGCTGACGTGTGGGATCGCCAGTGGCTCGCAGCGGCCGGTCACGAAGTCCGTCACCGTGGCGTTGGTGCCATCCCCGTCCAGGTAGCCGCGGGTGCCCATGATCCTCGTCATCCGCCGGGCCGGCGGGGTGAACGCGCTCATCGTCAGCGTCGCCGTCACGCCGCCATCGAATTCGATGGTCGTCACCTGGTGATCAGCCACGTCGTTGTCGCAGGCGTAAACGCACCGCCCGTACGGCCCTTCGCGCAGCGCGTCCCGCACACCGTCCTCGGTCAGGTCGGTGGTGACAACCGACAGCGGCCACCGTTCCCGCTTCGGATCGCCCAGGCACCCGACGTAGAGGCGCACCGCCGAATACGGGCACTCCGGCTCCACCGTGCAATCCAGGCACCGGTCCGCCGCACCCGGCGGGCGGTTGGCCGCCGTGAAATGCCGCAGCCCTCCGGCACTCGCCACCCGGACGGCTGGGCGGCCGACGACGTACCGCAGCCAGTCCAGGTCATGGCAGCACTTGGTCAGGATCGACGGTCCGGCCTGATCGGCGCGCCGCCAGTTCCCGCGAACGTAGGAGTGGGCGAAATGCCACCACCCGACCGGCTCGACGTGGTCGATGCCGGTGATCTGGCCGACCCGCCCGCCGGCTAGCGCCCTCCGGACCGCGTCGGTGTAGGCCGTGTATCGCATCACATGCCCGACGGCCAGCATCACGCCGGTCTTCTCCACCGCCTCGACCAGTTCGGCGCATTCGGCCGCAGTCGGAGCTAGCGGTTTCTCCAGCAGCACGTGGTATCCAAGCCCGGCGAACCGCCGCGCCGGGCCGACGTGTTCGCGGTCGGGAGTCGTGATCACCACCGCATCGGCCAGCCGAGGGCGCTCGGCCAGCTCCCGCCAGTCCGAGAACCGCCGGTCGAGCGGAACGTCGTGCGTGTCCGCCACGGCATCGCGCCGAGTCATCCGTGGATCTGCGACCCCCACTACTTGCGCCCGCTCCGGATACCGCTTGGCG
This sequence comes from Streptosporangiaceae bacterium, assembly GCA_051986485.1. Lineage (GTDB taxonomy): Bacteria > Actinomycetota > Actinomycetes > Streptosporangiales > Streptosporangiaceae > JBPYFL01. The sequence continues at coordinate 29,703 of JBPYFL010000058.1, forward strand.
TAGCTGGCGAACACGTTCCCCCGCGAGCCCGTGCCCAGCACGGCAATCGAGACCGGCCGCGTCATTGGCATCCAACCTTCCCGTTCGTTGCCAGCTTCAGCCTCGCACTACGCCAGGTCTGGGCTCCCGCCCGTGGCCGCAATACGCTCGCGGCGGTTGCCAGCGGTGCATCGGTATTCCCCTGCGACGGGCTGCGCGACGGGTTCTCGGGATGCGCCTGCCCTCGGGCGCATCTATGATCCGGAAAGCTCGCCTGCAACGATGGCGGGCGGGTGCGCCAGGGCCGTGCGGTTTTCGATCGCCAGGGGAGGAGCCGGTGGGCAGCGGCCGGAGTGCGGCGGTCCGGGTGGCGTGATGACCGGGAGCTTTGGCGACGCGGAAGGCGTGCGGCGTCTGGGAGAGGCACTGCTGACGGCAGGCCGGGGCGCAGGCAGCATAAGCAGCGAGCTGTCCGGGCACGTCGGATCGGTGGTGCCGGCCGGTTGGTCCGGCGACGCATCCGAGGCGTTCAGCGCGGACTGGAACCGCAAAGCGGACCGGGCCGGGCAACTGGCGGCCATCTGCATGCATGTCGGCCAGGTCTTGATCGAGCTGGCCGGTGAACTTGACGCCGCGGGACAAGGCGCGGCGGCCGCGCAGCAGGCCACTGGTGGGGTTGCCGCAGCACGCTTCGGCGACCCAGTGAGCGAGCAGCGCGCTCAGCAGATTCTCCGCCAGGCCACCGCCGCCGCCGACCAGGCACGAGCCGCGGCGCGGTCCAAGCTCGCGGGGATCCGGGTGCCGGAGATCGGACCGCCGCTGACCGCGTCCGAGGTCGGCGCGTGGGCAGGAGGGCTGGCACCGGGCCGGGTCCCGGTGTTCACCCGGCTGTTCGGCACGCTGCAGGGGGACGTCAAGGATTTCGCCCGGCGGACCGGGCTGGCCGCAGCTTGGGGTGACGCAGAGAAGAAGCGGGCCGGTGGGCTGCTGACGATGGGCCAGGAGGCGCACTTCGCCGAGGGCATCGTCGACGGGTTCACCGGGATGGTGCGCGGACTCGATGACCTGGTTCCGGGTCCCGATGGGGGCCTCGGCCGGTGGCTATGGGGCGACCCGTCAGCGTCCCAGTCACTGCAGGGCTTGTCTCACCTCGTTGCCCCGTTCCTCGGCATCCCCGACCCGGAATCGCCGCCGGCCCTAGAGAACTTCGGCAAGGGCCTCGTCGCCTGGAATGAGTGGCACACCGACCCAGCGCGAGCCGCCGGAAACGTAACCTTCAACATCGCCAGC